>NZ_JBJKJI010000001.1:0-939169 GCF_056175685.1 Bdellovibrio sp. MYbb2 | reverse complement strand
TTAGGGGTTTCTTAATCAGAATCCTCTTAACAATTTTTGTTTTTAAAAAAAAAAAATAAAAAATTCAACCCCGCCAGTCGGGGGGGGGGGGGGGCCCCCCCGCCCCCCGCAAAACCACTTTGCTGAAAATGCTTTCCGGCCTGGTCACGCCGACCAGTGGCGATGCCCGTGTGCTGGGCTTCAGACCCTGGGAAAGAAAAAACGAATTCTTGCGCCAGATCAGCATTCTGCTGGGTCAGAAGAATCAGCTGTGGTGGGATATTTCCCCGGCGGATTCTTATTCTTTACTGGCGCGTATCTATGATCTGGATCCCGCTCAAGCAAGAAAGCGCGTGGACCATTTAGCCGAGATGCTTCAGTGCACGCACGTCCTGCACACGCAGCTTCGCCGCCTCAGCCTTGGCGAGCGCATGAAAATGGAAATCATCGGCGCCCTTTTGCATGAACCCAAAGTTCTGTTTCTGGATGAACCGACCATCGGTCTGGACATCGTGGCCCAGGAAACCATCCGTGAGTTCCTGGATCAATACGTGAAAGAAAAAGAACCCACGGTCATTCTGACCAGTCACTATATGGACGATATCGCCAAGCTTGCTGACAAGTTGCTTCTTATCAGCAAAGGCAACATCGTCTATCAGGGCACGGTTCCTGATTTCGTAACCAAATCCAACACTGAACTGGCTGAAAACGAAGAGGTCGATTTTGAAGATGTCATCCGCCGCTTTTTGGAAGCGGAATCTCGCGTTCGCTAAACTCGCGATTCTGTCCAATCTTGAATACCGGCTGAACTACTTCGTTGATGCGATTCTTCAGCCGACACTGACCACGGGGATTGAAGTCCTTTTGTGGTTTGCTGTCTTTAAAGGGGCTGGCGCCACAGAAATCGCCGGCTTCGGTCGTGAATACTATCTGGCCTATGCCATGTGGGGCGCGTTCTTTGCGCGCATCTGCACCAGCTGGATGTATGAATACCGCATGATTCAGGAAATCGATTCCGGAAGCATCAACAGCCTGCTGGTGCGCCCGATGAGCTTCTATGAATACTATTTTTCGCAGTTGATGGGATATAAGTTCATCACCACCTTGGTGTCGATGCTGATCCCGTTCATCGCGATCTTTATTTTTGACCTGCCGACCAAGTTTGAACGCCTGCCTTTGGCTTTTGCTTTGGAATTTTATTACCTGATTCTGGTGCATTCGATCAGCTTTGTGATCGCAGCCTGCGCATTTTACCTGAACAAGGTCTATGCCGTGACCGGAGCAAAAAATCTGGCCCTGTGGCTGATGACCGGGGAATTGTTCCCGCTGGATCTGATGCCGGAACCGGTAAGGTCCATCATGATCGCCCTGCCTTTCAGTGCCGGGGTTTATGTTCCAGTGGGTTATCTGACCGGGCGTCTTGAAATCGGCACCGTTTGGCAATCCTTTGCCTCGGTCACTGTCGGCATCGTCGTGGTGAATTTGATCGGCGCTTGGATCTGGCGAAAAGGTGTTAACGTATACACCGGGACGGGGGCTTAAATGTTTCAGACGTTGAAAAAGTACCTGTCTTTGTACGCCGCCCTTTTCCGCACCAGCTTTATCGCGGATCTTGAATACCGTGTGAACTTCATCACCCGTATTGCAACAGATATCTTCTGGTATCTGGCGCAGATCATGACCTTTGAGGTTTTGTTCCGCCATACGCCGAAAATTGGCGACTGGAACCTGGAACAGATGCGCGTGTTCCTGGGCGTGGTTTTTGTCGTTGATGGTCTTTACATGATCATTCTGTCCGAAAACCTGGATCAGTTTTCTGAAAAAGTGCGCAAAGGCGATCTGGATCTGCTGCTGGCAAAACCCATTAATTCGCAGTTCATGATTTCATTGCAAAAGGCGTCCACGGCAATGATCGGGAATCTGATCATCGCTTCCAGTTGGTTTATCTATAGCATTTTGCAGCTATCAAACTTCGAATGGCTGCGTCTGTTCTGGCTGCTACTGCTGATTCCGTGCGGACTGGTGGCCTTGTATGCCATGAGATTCTTTATGGCCTCCACGGCGGTGATCTTTGCCCGTTCCGAAAATTTGCAGTTTATCTGGTATCAGATCTATCGTCTGGGCATGCGCCCGGATTCAATCTATGTGCCGTGGTTTAAATGGATGCTGCTAACTGCCCTGCCCGTGGGGGTGATTGCCAGCGTGCCGGCCCGCGCCCTGCTTGAGCCACCGGATTTCACCCTGTTTACGTGGGTGGTGCTGCTTTCAGGTATTTTGATTTATCTAACAAACAAGTTTTGGAAATTTGCCCTGAGATTTTATTCCAGCGCAAGTTCCTAAGGAGATACTCACATGATCAAAATTTACGGATCCCCGATGTCCAGCGCCGGCCGCTGCTACTGGATGCTTGAAGAACTGGGTCTGCCTTACGAGCAGATGCCGATGAACATGCGCGAAAAGCAGCACAAGTCCGCTGACTTTTTGAAGATCAACCCGAACGGCAAGATCCCGGCCATCATCGACGGTGAATACGTGCTGTGGGAATCCATGGCGATCACCAACTATCTGGCTAAAAAGCACAACAGCCCTCTGGCACCACAGAACTTGGACGAAGAAGGCCACATCATGCAATGGAGCTTCTGGGCCCTGGTGGATTTGCAAACTCCGGCAGTGAACTGGTTGATTCAGGCTTTGTTTGTTCCGGATGAATTCAAAAATCCTAAAGTCATCGAAGACGCGAAAAAAGTTCTGCCAAATTATCTGAACACTTTGGAAGCCGGCCTTAAAGGCAAGACTTACCTTGTCGGCAACCGTTTCACCGTGGCGGATCTGAACGTGGCTTCCGTGGCAGGTTTGCTTTACGCTCTGAAATTCGACATGTCCCCGTATCCGGAAATTAACAAGTGGATGGGACTTTGTACCAGCCGTCCGGCGGCTCAAAAGCTGGACAAACTGCGCGCAACTGCTCAGGCGCACTAAAAATGCGGGAGGCCTTAAAGAGATGCATTTTTCTTTGAGGCCCCATTAGTTTTATTGATTTGTTTTAACGCCTCTTTTCGCCGATCTTAAAGATCACCAAAGGAGGTCCAAATGGCATTGCATGAAACCCGCACCATTCAACTGAAAAACGGCGATTCCATCATTATGAGGCCTGCTTTGGTCAGTGAAGCCGAAGCCTTACTGAACGCCTTTCTGGAAATTCTGCCCACTTCCCCCTATATCCTGAGCACCGCGGAATCCGCGGCCAAGAAAACCGTGGAAACTCAAGTGAGGTGGATCACCGATGCCAACGAAGACCCTAAGGGTGCTTTGATCATCGCTGAACACCAAGGTCGCATCATCGGCATCACCAACATGGTGCCGTTCAAAGACAGCAAACGCAGCCACCGCGCGGGCTTGGGAATGTCAGTGCATCACGATTATCGCGGACAGGGATTGGGCGAGGCTTTATTGCGTCGTCTGATTGAAGTCGCACAAAACATTGAAGGCCTGAGCTTTCTGGAACTGAACGTGATGAGCGCGAATCAACCGGCGTTCAAACTGTATGAAAAACTGGGATTCCAGCAGGTTGGTTATTTGCGCGAAGCTTATCGCCAACCCGATGGGGTTTTCACCGATGACATTTCCATGTCACTGGATCTAAGAGCTCGCCCTAGCTAAGGGCGAGTTTTTCGAATTCTTCAATCTTGCGATTAATGACCGCGATGGATTTTCTCCAGAACTCTGGCTTGCGAATGTCTTCGCCCAGGTGCTTTTGCACCAGATCTTCCGCGGTCATGCGGCCGGTGTCGCGCAGGATGTTGACGTAAGTCTTCATGAAGTTCTTACCCAATTCTTCACGACGGGCGTACACACTGATGCTGAACAGATAACCGAAGGTGTACGGATAGTTATAGAAGCTGATTCCGGACATCGAGAAATGCAGTTTGGTTGCCCAGTACATTTTATCATTTTCGCTCAAGGTGCTGCCGTACCATTTGCTCCACGCCTCGTCGGTCAGCTTGCTTAGCTCATCGGCGCTGACAGTGCGCTTTTCACGCATCTCATAGAAGCTTTTTTCAAAGTCATAACGAGCCGGGATATTCAGCAGGAACGCCGTTGCTCGGTCCATCTCGCCCCACGCAAATTCGATTTTTTCTTCACGGGATTTGGCATTGGTCAAAAGCACGTCGTGCAAAAGGGTTTCCGAGAAAATGCTGGCCGTTTCAGCCAACGTCATCGGATAACCACATTCAGCGATGGGCATGTCGCGCATCACCCAGGAATGATAGGCATGGCCCAGTTCGTGCGCGAGTGTTGAAATATCACTGTTAGAACCCATGTAGGTCATGAACACACGGGGTTCACGTTTTTTACGGAAACCGGTGCAATAAGCGCCGTTGCGTTTATTCGGAAGAACTCGCGCTTCAATCCAGTGCTTATCAGCCATCATATCCACAAACTGCGCCATGTCCGGTGAAGCCTGAGCAAAGGCATCCTTGATCATTTTCAAGCCTTCTTCATAGCTGCGCTCTGATTTGGAAGCCGAAATCGGGCTTTGTGCCAGCAAGTCCCAAGGGTCCAAAGACTTTTTACCCATCAGCTTTGCCATCGCCAGATTCGCACGGCGGGACATATCGACATTTTCATAACAAGCCGTCAGCATCGCATCCAAAGTTTCTTGGGTGATACGGCTATAAAACAGGGACTGATCTAGATAGTGGGCCGGTTTCACTTGCGAACGTTTCTTGATCACCTCGTGGCGCCAGCCAGCCAAGGCATTCAAGATCGAAGAAGCTGTTTCTTTGTGCGTGGTCCATGCGTTTTGAATGGACGTCCACGCCACACGACGGGTTTCTTCATCCTGACTGCGAATCAATGCCGATGCTTTCGCCAGACCCACAGTTTCCGTGCGGTCTTTGAATTTCATTTCACAGCGCATGGTTCCGCTTAAGTTAGTATAAAGCTCGCCCCACGCATGCAAGCCCGGCATTGAAAGTGCCTGCAACAAAGTTTCTTCTTCATCCGAAAGCATGAATGGTTTTTGTGTGCGTTCCTGGCTCCAGTCGAATTTCGCCGGAGTCAGTTCCGGGTGGGAAAGAATCTTGTTCAGAGTTTCCTCTGAGCAGCGTTTCATAAAGTTATCCACCGGGATCAGGATCTGCCACATACGGGAATTAAGCGCCATCACCTCTGATTTTTTGGCTTGAGCCTCGTTCAAAGTGCTGTCCACCGACAGATGACAATTCAAGAAGGTCGACATATTACCAACCAAAACTTGGGTCGCTTCCACGTCGATCCAGATTTTTTGGATCTTTTCCACTTCGTTTTCAAACGGAGTCTTCAGGGATTTGACGTCCTTTTCCAGCTGATCCACCTGGGATTTCACCAGATCAAATTCAGCCTGAAATTCAGGAGAGTTATAAGACGGATATTCAGATTCTAGATTCCAGGCCATTTTTTCCATGGAACAGATCTTACCGCATAGGCTGAAAATCTTAAAGGGCCTTTCGGCCCTTTAAGATTTTAACGCTTTTCGATGTCGTCTTTGGCTCTTAGCACCGTAGAGCCCAGATCATTGATGATCTTGCTCAGTTCCGGCGACAGGGTTTTTCCCATCACCTGCAGTTGCAGATGCTCGCCCTCATAGAATGGCCCAACCAGCTTGTCGTCATTCCAAGCTTGCACGAATTCATCTTCAAAGCCACCGATGACTTTTTGATCAAACAGCTGAGCACCAAATTCACGGAAGCTTCCCTGCAGAGTATCCGGATTCAAGTTCGAAGAACCCACCAGCATCACTTTGCCATCCACAGAAGTGATCTTTCTGTGATTTTCCTGGTGATAGCCTTGTGTTTTTCCATTAGGGAACTTCGCTTCAATACCCAGTGTACGGCGGGCACGAACTTCAACCCCATGGCGCAGCAGCTGATCCAAGTACAACGTATTTGGCAATCCACCCAGGCTGAAATTGCCATTGTGGTCAGCCAGAATGCGAATTTTCAAACCCGGAACCTGGGCTTTACGTTTCATCAATGCATCGTTGATGTATTTGTCATAGATGAACAGATGCTCCATATAAATATGGCTTTCTGCTTTGGAAATCATATCCACAAGCATGTTGCGAGTGTCTTTGATTTTTCCATCGACGTTGGCTTCAGCCAGACGCACAGCCTGGTTCCCCACCGCAGGGAAAGAGGATCTTTCCACACGGAACCACGCCAGAATCTGCTCGCGGTTTTTCAGGTAAGCCTCGTTGCCGTAACCTTCTTCCTTATAGAAAAACCACTTCTTTTCATTCGGGTCCGTCGTCAAAGCCGCTTCCACGTCATCGTAGTAAGCCGCCTGCACCAGCGCCGCCGCCGGGCCTTTCACGTAAAGAGCATTATCATAGTAGTAGCCACCACTGTGATCCGACCAGTTCTTGGAACCAAAGTAAGCCTGAGGCGCGTCCGATTCCGGGTCCACCACAATCACCTTACTGTGGTCGATCTTGGATTCGTAGTAGGTATTGCGCTTTTCCAAGGCCTTGAAAGTTTCTTCCGTTTTAGGCACCAGATTGGTGATACCAAAAGGAATTCCCGGAGGATGGCGCTGAATATTGGCCTGAAGCAGATACACAGAACCTTTCAGGCCCGGATCCGTCGCCGCACGGTCTTTAATGTATTTAAAGATCGGCATCATCTCGTCCTTCATGTTGTAGTTCGTTGCATAGTCATGCAACAAAAGCACTTTGAAGTTCGGATTGGCTTTTTTCTTTTCCACGGCCTGATCCAGAAGGAACTTGCTCAAAG
Organism: Bdellovibrio sp. MYbb2; assembly: GCF_056175685.1. Lineage (NCBI taxonomy): Bacteria > Pseudomonadati > Bdellovibrionota > Bdellovibrionia > Bdellovibrionales > Pseudobdellovibrionaceae > Bdellovibrio > Bdellovibrio sp. MYbb2. The sequence goes on along the minus strand of NZ_JBJKJI010000001.1, from coordinate 932,417 downwards.
TTCCCCCCATGGTTCCACCGAACAGGAAGATATCAATGAAAACGGAATCTTTAGCAGAAAGAATCATGTCACGGATCTTGGCAAACATCGGATCTTTGAAAGACGGATGTCCCTCATCGTCCTTGTGCAAAGGCATCTTCATATACGGCTGATTGAAATCAAGCACCCCACCGGCAAAGATCACACGGTCATTGAACCACTGGATTCTTTCCGGAGAGATTTCATTATGGCTGACCAGTTCGACGACATTTCCTGGAACAAAACCGCCGGCAGAAAGAGAATACGAATCGATTTGTGGGAAGCGCTTTTTAAGATCTTCCGTCAGTTCGCGGCTGGTCAGGGACAGATTTCCCGCTGTCGCCCAGGAATTCATCAAAGAACGGGCTTCATTCTGAGAAGCTTTGTCCTTTATCAGCGGATTGTCAGCATAATCACGCAAGGACTGTAAACGCATCTGCAACCAGTACTGCATCACCTTGGCTTCGTTAGCAGAATTCTTTTTAACAAACTTCCAGTATACCAGTGGCAACAGAATCTTTTCCGGAACCACTGCATCGTTTGTCTTTACAAAGGCACGCGCTTTGGTCTGTTCTGCGGCAGGCAATTTTTTGATTTCCTGAAGCAAAGCCTCCGGACGACGGCAGGCTTCGGCCGCAAACATCATGTCGTGATTATTCTTATAATAGTCCATGGCGGCCAGACGTTCCTTCAGGGACACCTGCGCGGTTTGCGCCATCGCCGTTGAAGCCATCACTACGGAACTCAAAATCATCAGCGTCTTTTTCACAGGACACCTCCGTTCACCAGAGCATCCAGATTCAGGAACTTCTCCATTGAGGACTCACACTTTTTCAAATATTGGATACGGGCGGAATAAAGCGCCTGCGTTTCGTTGGCCGTACTGTCCTGATCGCGCGAGGAATAGTAATTCACAAGCTTCACGCGGGAACGGTCACGGTCGAGCTTTTTCTCTTTCAAATCATAAACGATCTTTTCAAGGTTGAAGCTGATTTCCTCAGTAAAGGACTTTTTACTTTCCACCAGGAACTGACCCGTCGGAATGGATTTTCCGGTTTTTTCATATTTATCCGGCATCAGCTCGTTGCGGCCTTCATTGTTTGAAGCCACAAGGCCCGGGAAAACTTCGATGGTTTCTTCCGTCGGGATGATGTTTTTCAAGCTGAAATTCTTGTACAAATCCACGGTGTAGAACAACGGCACACCCGGGCCGGACTTTTTAGCCGACAGCGTGTAACCTTCACAGGACACGGATTTTTGCACTTCGCGGTTCAGGCGATAATAGCGGCGATAACGGGCAAAGCCCTTCACACCGTTCTTTTTAATGCTTGGCAGACCGAATTTAGGGCGGGTATCCAGAATCTCGACATAGAAGGTCACAGTGCCACCGATATAATCGGCCTGGCCTTGAGTGGCCGGGATCAATACCGAGTTATTATAAACAGTGCCGGTGTCCGTGGCTTTTTCAAGTTGTTCCCATTTAGAGCTTAACGCCCCGGTTTCATTAAAGCGCACCAGTTGGTTGCTGTTAAGCTCTGCCGCATAATCGTTTCTTTGGTTCGGCTGTGGCAGGAACGTCAGGTCCACCTGCAAGCCGGTGTTGATGATCTTGTAAACACGCATGGTCTTTACAAAGTTTTCAATCATCGCGTCTTTCAGATTTCCGGCAGCCAGTTTAGCAAGGCCCTGTTCCGGATTTTCCACACCCAGAGTTTCAATGATCGCCTGATTCAGTGCCTTGCGGGCTGTTTCAGACAAATACTTTTGATCACCGTTTGTATGGAACGAGATTTTCATTGGATGACGATAAGGTTTTAGCGGAGAATCGCCTCCGATCAGATCGGCCAGCGCCTGCGTCTGACCATCTGAGATCGTGTATTTCTTTTCACTGGCTGGCTCGCGCATCTCTTTGTGGGTGCAATGCACAGCCATCAGGGCTGCCCAGGCAATCAAAGCGGATTTCATCGTCATCTTCATGATTACTTCCTACAGATTCTGGAATTTTTTGAATTCAGAGTAATGTTGATCGTCGGCTTTCAACAGAAGGCCCAAGGAATAAGGCAGATCCTTGTAAACGCGTTTACCGTCGTAATACATGATCACCGGCTCAAAAGTTCTTTGGTTGCCGATCGCCAGCTGAGCCACGTTGTCCGGGCTGATGGTGTAACGGCGCAAAGTTTCCTCCAAAGGCCATTTCACGTCACCAAAGACCACGTAAGCAATCTCGGAACAAACGATACGCGTGTGCGTGTGAACATCGAAGTTGAAGTCATACTCTTTGCCGATCTGGGCAATCGCCTGCAAAACGGCCTTGCGACGATATTCATCCGTGATGTTGGAACGAGTGTCACGCACCACCAGGAAGTCGTCGATATTCAGGAAGTGCTCCAAAGTGTTCAATTCCACACCCGGACGCAAAGCTTCCACGATGCGGTGACCAGCACGGATTTTCGCCTGAATTTTGGCTGGGATCTGATCCCAAACCTGCAGCTCTTTCAATTGCTCTTCGGTTCCCAACCAGATGGCCACGTGACCATAGTGGCCCGGGATCATCTTGTCAGTCAGACGGAATGGAGTTTTCTCCATCAGAATGTCCAAAGGTTTCATTTCCCCAATCAGGTTGGCTTTTTCAGATTCAGACATGTTGTAAAGAAAACCTTTACGGGTTTCCACCAGGCCGACCATGTTACCAAAGCCCATGCTCACACCGTAAGACACCGCACGAACACCGCGCTTACCACGCAAAGTCAGGCGATTCCACAAATTGGCAATGGCGTCTTTGAAGCCTGTACCCGTCTTGTCGTTTTTAACAGCCAGATACCAGATACTGGATTGAGTCAGAGTATAAAGCTGAGCTTCTTCCGGACTGGTTTTTTCACCATTAGCGCGACGCCAAGCCATCACAGAGTCGATGAACTTGATGGCGTCCTCGATCTGATCACGACGGTGTGTGGAGGAATAGGAATCGGCAATTGCCTGCAATGCACGCTTCTGAGGAACATCATAATTCAGAACATAGCGCAAAGAATCGTTGTCATTGAATGGCTGGATCGCCACCAGATAGTTGTCCATCAAAAGCAACGCTGAAGCCAAAGCCATCTGCATGCGGAAGATCTGCTTTTCACCTTGCGCGTCTTTTGGATCCACATTCAAAACATTATAAGTTTCGTACGTGTCCTTACGAACATGGCGATCTTTCTTTTCAGTCCTGGTGCCTTTGTAAGGGGCAAGCTTCACCTGATTTTTGCCAGAGAAGTATTCACCTTCAGCAATCGCCAGATCCAAGAGTTTTTTGCGTGTTTCCAGGTACTTCGCACCCATATCACGAACCCATTCACCCTCAGAACGGCTTAAAGACACATCACCCGTCTGGCCCAGCTTCTTTTCATCAGCAAAGCGCAAGGCTGTTGCGCGGAAATCCAAAGCTTCCGCCATCAAAACCTGCAGGTCATAATATTGAGGATCTACATAATAGGTAGCCGCTGGCGTTCTTTCCGTAGAAGATTTGAACGAAGAACAAGCGCCAACAAATGCTGTGAGTGCACACAACAGAACAATAGCGAAACGCATGGGTTTTCCCTCCATACGATCAGATTATCTGAGCTGGGCTAACTTCTCGCTTTAAACATGTTTAGCGACAGTAAATCTGGTCCAGAGGCCCAGTGCGAAAGGATACCGATATTCATGTCGCTGGACCAGGTAACAAAGGTGAGTTGGTAAACCTAGACCACTGTAATTTCCGCGACTGAATTGTCCACGCTCTTTCGATTGATAAACTTTGATTTATCAATCAGAGGAGACATCCCATGAAGTCCTGGACCGCGGCCCTTCTTGTTCTGGCTCTTTCACCTTTGGCTTTGGCCCAAACCAAACCCACAAAGACTCGAGTGTGGCCCCAAGAACTTAAGATAACCGGCAATCAAACCGTCGAATTGTACCAACCCCAAGTTGAATCGCTCGCCCAAAACGACATCAAGGCACGGGCCGCGTTTAAACTGACCCGCGACGGCAAGGACTATTACGGCAGCTGTAAAATAGAAGCCAAAGCCGAAATCAACAAAGAATCCGACCTTGTTGAATTAAGCCGGATCCGTATCAAGAACCTTCAGGCACCCACCGCGAATATCACCAATAACGACTTGCAAACCGAAATCGAAAAGCAACTGGATGGGAAAACCGTGTCCTTTTCTTACAGAGCTTTGGTCGATAACCTTTCGCTGGCTGCCGGTTCCCACATCAAACAACCCGATCTGCACAATGCACCGCCTGACTTCGTATTTGCATCGGAACCCTCGATCTTGATTATGATCTCTGGCGAACCACAATGGACTGATTCATCCGGCGCCAAGGAAGTGAAACGTATCCTGAATTCCAGTGCGCTTTTCCTGCATCAAAAGGATTCAAAGGACTTCTATCTTTGGGCCCTGGGAAAATGGTTCCAATCTGCCGACCTTAAAGGTCCCTGGCAGGTGTCGAAATCCGGTCCGACATCAAAATTTGTGATGATTAAGGATAAACTGGTCAAAGATAAAAAAATTGATCCGCTGGAGGGTAAAGGCCCTGACGGTAAACCTTTGTACCAGCCCGGAGTCACTCCAAAAATCATCGTCGCAACAAAACCCACCGAACTTTTGCAATCCACCGGTGAACCCAAGTACTCGGCAGTCGAGGGCACGGCTTTGCTTTATATGTCGAATTCGCCCAATTCCATCTTCATAGATTCCAAAGATCAGAATTACTATACTCTTGTATCCGGGCGATGGTTCCGTTCTGCCAGCCTTCAGGGAACGTGGAGCTATGTCAGCGGCAAACAACTGCCAAAAGACTTTGCAAAGATCCCGGTGAAAAGCCCCGTGGCCGAGGTGCTGGTCTCTGTTCCCGGCACCCCTCAGGCAAAAGAAGCAGTTGTTGTCAGCCAGATTCCCCAGACCGCACAAGTAAAAAGAGACCTTAAACCCAAAGACATATCCTGTGACGGCAAGGTAAAGTGGCAATCCATCCCCGGAACTAATTTGAAGTTCGCGCAAAACTGCAACAGTCCGCTGATTGAAGTCACTGCGGAATCATTCTATCTGGTTCAGGATGGCGTGTGGTTCACGGCGACCTCGGCAAAAGGCCCTTGGCAAGTGGCTTTGGCAGTCCCGGAAGAAATCTATAAAATTCCCGCATCATCCCCGCTTTACTATGTCACTTATGTTCACGTCTATGGCTCCACATCAGACATGGTCACAGTGGGATATACGCCGGGCTATCACGGAACCTTTGTATCTGCCGATGGCACAATCGTTTATGGAACCGGCTACAACTATGACTCTTACACCTCAGGCAATCAGTGGTATCCCGCCCCAAGCACATATGGCTTTGGTGTCGGCTATGGCTGGGGCTATGAGGCCGGATTCTTTATGGGGTTTTCAATGGGTTCGCTGATGTATCCCTGGGGTTGGGGATACTGCTGCTACGGCCCCACCTTTGTTAACATCAATATCAACAACACCTACACCAACTGGGGTCGCCACACCGTCATCTCTGGACCGGCTGGCCACGGAATCACCACCAACACCATAGGACAAACAAAATTCATCCGCGGCAACGACAGTTCCAACATCTATGCCACACATGATGGTCAGGTCTATCGCCGCACGGATTCCGGCTGGCAAAAAAATATCGGCCCGGGATCCTGGGAAAATGTCGATCGCAAGAACACCGCGGATCTGGATCACATGCACGGTTCCCGGGATATCAACCGAGATGTGGCCCGACCACCCACAGGACGTGACTTTTCAGGACGCTCCCAACTGCAAGGAGGAGGAGGCTTCCGCGCAGGTGGTTTCCATGGCGGTGGTTTCCGCAGATAAATAAAATAATAAAAAGGAGTGCACCATGAATATGAAAAGGATTTTCTGTTATCTGGCTTTGACTCTGTTTGCTTCCAACTCGATGGCGGCCATGGACTGGGGTATTGAACTGGGTGCCCGTCAACAGGCGGGCGATGTGGGTGGCTTGAATTTTTCGGCCAACTCCCAGGTCGGATTCCAGGGCGGTGTCTTTGTCCATGTGCCGATGGAACAGGGCCCGGTTCATTTCCGCACGGGTCTTTTATACACCCAAAGACCGCTGCAATCGGAAAGTGATATCACCGGGCAAACCATTGACTATCACCTGGATTATCTGGATATCCCCGTGGATATTCTGATCAAGTCCGGTGAAAACTTTGGTATGTACATGGGCTTTCATACCAGCATCAACATTTCCAAATCCTGTTCCGGCAATGATTCCTGCCAGGTGCAGGATGTGGACACGCCAACTTTTCCGATTATCTTTGGTGTGCTGTTTAAAGCCACGCCTAAGTTCGGATTCAATTTCTATATCGACGGTGCGAATGGTGCCATGGCCAAGGGTCTTGGCAACTATAAAGCCGTGGGTCTTAATCTGACCTATTCGATGGACTGATTCCTTATGATCAGCAGAATCGGATTCGCTATGCTGACGATTCTTTTTTCCTGTTCGGTGCGGGGACAAGAGCCTGCCACCGAACAGGAACCCGCTATTCAATGGAATGAAAGTTCAGATCTGCTGGACGACGAAAAAGCACTGCCGGTGAACGCCGCCCAGCCCACACCTTTCACCGCCATTCATAAAAAGGACAAAAACGAATTCGTCATCGCCCCGATTCCATTTCTGAATCCCAGTCAGGGCTGGGGTCTGGCGCTGGTGGGACAATACATCTTCACATTGAAAGACGATGAAAGCCCGCCGTCCATTGTCGGGGGCGGGGCGTTTTACACCGAAAAGCATTCCTATGGCGGAGGCCTGGCCTATTCAGGAAAGCTTGCAAACGATCAGTGGCGCGTGGGCCTGGCCGTGGGCAAGGCCACAGTTTTCTATGACTTTTACGGCATTGGCTATGACCAGAATAAAGAGGACATTTCCATTCCTCTGAAACAACAGGTCGAATTTGCCGGACTGAGATTAATGAAACAGGTCACAAACAAATTGTTTCTGGGTTTAGAGCTGATTGGCGCCGAAATTACCACCAACATCGAAACCGAAAGCATTCCCGGAAACCTTGCCAACGAAATCGTTGCCAAGACCGATTTCATTGCCCCCAACCTGAAAGCCGAGCGCGACACCCGCAATGACAGCTTTTACCCCACGCAAGGATCGCTGTTTGATCTGCAGGCCGAATTTCACAGCGAGGAACTTCACGACAACACGACTTACCAAACATATAAAATTTCATGGAACCAGTATTTGGATCTGGCACCTTTTTCCGTACTGGCCTATCGCCTGATGGCCCGCTTTGCCTATGGGGATGTCCCCTTTTACAGTCTGAGTATGTTCGGTCAGGGCGGTGACCTGCGGGGATATGAAACCGGCAAATACCGTGACAAAATGATGTGGGCGGCACAAACCGAATATCGTTATCGCTTTACCGACCGCTGGGGCGGTGTCGCCTTTGCCGGCGCCGGACAACTTGCACCCAAAGTTTCCGAATTTGACGGCGCGGCTTTTCTAGGCAGCGGTGGACTGGGTTTGCGATTTCGCATTGCTCAGAAAAACCCGGTCGACTTCCGTTTTGACACGGCCTATGGCGACCAAAAAATCAGTTATTACTTCAGTGTCGGACAATCATTTTAGTAAACTTCCGGAGGCTTGACGTGAATTACATCATCTGGATCATGGCCATTGCATCACTTCTGATCTGCGTTCGCAGTCAGGCAGAACCGCCAACCGAAGAAAGTCCGCGCGTTCTGGAGCCTGGCAACACCATTCAGGGGAAACCCTATCCCGCCTATCACCCCGACAACAACCGTGAAAAAACCTGGGACCATGCGCTGCCTTTTTTAGGCCAACGGGTTATCGACAAAGGCTTCAGCCTGCCTTTGCCTTACGGGGTCAGTCTGATCTTCTTTCATCAAAACCAGGGGTTCAGCATTGAATCCATGGAAGTCGCATTTCGACCGGATGTTCCTTATAAAAATATCGATTTCATCGACTTTTCAGGATCAAAAGTCGACAACACCAGCTGGCAAACCAAATTGGATGCGTGGATCTTTCCTTTTTTGAATGCTTTTGTCACTTTGGGTTCCGTCAAAGGAACCGGAACGGTTCCCATTTCAATTGCCAAAGCAGATCTGTATGACTTTTTCACCCCGAACCTTTGTTCTGGCGGGTCCCCGCCCGCCTTTTGTGAAGGTTATTTTTCGGCGACCGCACCCATTGACTATAACGGCTTCAACTATGGTGTGGGTCTTTTACTGGCTGGTGGATATCAGGACTGGTTCTTTGCAGCCCCCATGACCTATGTCATCACCAACGTGAACGTTTCCGATGATGACATCACAGCGTTCAGCTTTATCCCGCGGGTTGGTTACAACTATCGCACACCCCGCAGTGGCAAATTCGGTTTCTATGTCGGCGCAAATTATCTGAATACGAAAGTGAATCTGACCGGCCACTATTCACTGCCCTTGGCCGGGGATCCGAACGTGGGAGAAGACGTGACCGTCCGCTATCGTATGAGCCAGCAGCCTTTGGACAAAGGGAATGCCCTGGCCGGAGTCAACTGGGAACTCAGCACTGAATGGTCCGCAGTTCTGGAGCTGGGCTTTTCAGACAACAAAGAGAATCAGACCCTGAACGTCAACTATCGCTTTTAAGGAAATAAAATGCTGATTCTTTTTCTGGCCATCGCTTCTTTGTTTGGCGCGTCCTCAAAGGATACTCTGCATACGCCCAGTCCCTTTCATGTGACACTGGAAATGAGCCTGCTGGAAATGCGCGGGGGCAGTGATTCGGATTCTTACGCCGCCAGCCTTGATGCCGGCTACGACCTGGATGCAGGAAAGATCTCATTGTACGGACATTTTCTGCGCACCAAAGACAATGGCATCGAAAACAACAGAAACTGGCTGGGTGGTTTTCGTCTGGAAAGAAATTTGAACCTGACTGAAACCCGGGGCTATTATTTTCACCAGATGGAATCTGATCCTTATGCTGGCATCATTCAACGTGACAGTGACGAAGTCGGCGTTCAGCAAAGACTTGTCGAAAACGGACAGAACCTGTGGCTGGTGGAAGCCGGAATCCGGTATATGAAGGTCAATCCCTTGAATACATCCAACCGATTTCAGACCGCCGCGCGTCTGCATTCCTTTTACCAAAGAAAACTGACAGCCCGGCTGAGCGCCGAAGTCTGGGCCGAATATATTCCCAATTTTACTGATGCAGGAATGGATCTTGCCAATGCCGAGATCGGATTGGGTTCGTCTTTAAGTCCGCAGCTTTTTGTAAAGCTGGGTTATCTTTTGCAGTACCAGCGCCAGCCTTTTGCCGGTCTTGAAAACACGAGTTCCCTGACAACCTTGAATCTTATTGCCAGCTACTAGACGGAGGACAGAAATGAAAAAAAACCTGCTCTTCATTGCCGCGACGTTGATTGTTTTCGCCGGGCCCTGTTCCTGGGGAAATGTGTTCGTTGATCCCGAGGACGGCTATCTGGATGCCAGCCGTTGGCTGCTAGAACACAGTGGATTTTTGCCGGTGCCGATTATCATCACTGAACCAGCCGTGGGTTTTGGCGGTGGGCTGGCTTTGATTTTCATGGATAAAAGTTCCGAAGCCGCACGACCGGGTCATTTTGCTCCACCCACGATCAAAGGGGTCGCCGCTTTTGCCACAGACAACGGCAGCGCCGGGGGCGCTGGCTTCTATGTGCGAAACTGGGACAAAGACCGCTGGAGATACATGGGCGCGCTTGGCACGGCCGGAATGAATTTGAACTTTTATGGTTCCGGAGGATTTCCAGGATCGGAAGACTTAAAAATGGAATACAGTCTGGATGGTTTTTTTCTGTTGCAGGATCTGCGTCACCGACTTGGTGAAAGCAACTGGTTTCTGGGCGCGCGCTACATGTATTCAGATCTGAAAGCGACCTTTGAAGGCGGCAACCTGCCTTTGCCCGAAACCGAAAATCGCAATGGGGGCTTGGCGGTTCTGATCAATTACGACAGTCGCGACAACACCCTGTCGCCTTTGACCGGCCTGCAGGGCGAGCTGCGCTATTACATGTTTTCGGAAAATCTGGGTGGAAATCTGAACTATAACCTTTCTGCGGCCGACATTCAGGGATTTTGGAAGTGGAACGAAAACTGGGGCGGGGCCGCCCGTCTGTTGACCCGATGGACTGACGGCAGCGCCCCTTTCTATGCAAAGCCCTATATCGATCTGCGTGGTATTGCAAAACAACGTTATCAGGGTGACGTCGCCGGATCTGCAGAACTGGAACTGCGCTGGCGCCCTCAACCACGGTGGCAATACAGTGTCTTTGGCGGCGGGGGCAAAGCCAGCACCGACACAGACCTTTTTGAAAGTTCAGAATCCGCTGGGACTTATGGCGCAGGTCTGCGCTATTTAATGGCCCGGCTGGTGGGCTTTCAGATGGGATTTGATGTCGCCCGCGGACCAGAGGAAACTGTCTTCTATATCCAGGCCGGATCAGCCTGGTTCTAATTCAGTATTCGATATACGACGAAAACAGAAAGCCCAGTGTGCTTGACGACAAACCACCATCGCGAGAATCGGTGGTGTATTTATAAAATCCACCCACGCTTCCATCATAGTTGCGGTTTTTAAATCCCAATCCCCCGGTTAATAAATAAAAATTCTGAGCCCCCACCTCGGTCAGCGAAAGACCACTTAAAATATCCGCCCGGGGCAATACCGGTGCCTGCCATCCCAAGGAAATATTTTTTGAAACCGTCGGATCTGCACGCCCCGCCATCTGGCGATAACCGGAATAAGGCGCATAGGAAAGATCCATCAAAAGCCGGTGTCCGCCAATATTCCACACCTGCCCAAAAGTAAAACCCAACAAAGACTCAGAGGCTGGAGTGTACCTGGAAAAATCCTCGCGCGGGCGTGTGTCCCCGGTGCTGAATTCGTTGATGTACTGATCCCCTTCCGAATAAACATTCAGGGCTTTCCACTGTGCACTAATACCAAACGAATAAGTCCCATGAACCTGCCACATATATCCCGGCGTCAGCACCAGCGATGTCTGTTGTTCAACGTTTCGTTGTGTGCGCACGGTGGATGATCCGGAAGAAAGCGACTGGCGCAGAACAAGGCCGTCCAGCTCCCGATAGACAATATTGATACCCACGCCCCAACTCTGTTCCGCGTTGATCAGTCCGGCATAGGCAATCCCAGCCACTGCGGACTGGCGTTGCAGTTCAGAAGTGTCGATGATTTCTGATCCACTATCGCCAGAGGTTGAGCGCAGGTAATCCTGAATATTGCCGGGGTCGGAATAAAAGACTCCCATCCGCAAACCTGCTTCAATCGGAAATATGGCCGTGCCCAGCAAAGTCTCGGACTTCAGCTGCCCGGTTTCGCGGGTCAAAGTCGTTCCCGAAAATTCCTGATAACTAACAGCCGATCCGGAAAGGGACAAAGCCGGGTGATCCGTGAAGTAAGCTATGCCGGCCGGATTAAAAAGCACAGCCCCTGGTGACTGCGCCAGTCCCGCCCCGGTATTTCCCAAAAAAGCCTCGCGGTGACCAACTGGTGAAAGAAACAAAGAGGCCTCGGCCCCGCCAGTCACAAGGAATATTAGAAGCAATATCCAGCCCGCTGATTTCATCACATTTATTTTATGACACTCATCACGACACAAGAACTCTTAAGGGCGAATTACACAGAATAAAGGAATTTTGTTTTTTTCCTGTCTTTCTTCACTTCAGTATCTTGATCCTGTCAGTCAGGGAATAATGAACCTTCATGCTTGATGGAGGATCCATGAATTTCAGATTCAGAAATGTTCTTACTGCTCTGGCATTTGCAACGACAGCCTGGAACGCAAATGCAGAAGTGTCATCCGATGACATGAACAAATCCAACAATCCCCTGACTCCGATGGTCGCTTTGAATCTGCATGACTATATAACCTCATCCATCTTTGGCACGGATGAAACTTCCAACAGCTTCAATCTGCGCGGGGCTTTACCCCATTTGCTGGGCGGAATGCCGCAGCTTGCCCGCATGACCGTACCCTATCAGACAATGCCGGGACCCGACGGCGATCAGGTTTCGGGCCTGGGTGACATCAATCTTTTTGATATCTTTCTGGTAAAGGGTATTGAAAGTGTCGAATTTGGTGTTGGGCCCTATTTTGTTTTCCCCACGGCAAGCGAAGATGAAACCGGAGCAGGCAAATGGCAAGTCGGCGCCTCCGTCATGGCGATGAGTCCACACCCTTGGGGGCTTTTAGGAGGTCTGCTGACGTATCAACATGACGTCGCCGGCGACGAAGACCGTCCGACCCAGAACATCGCCACTTTGCAGCCGTTTGTGATCTATAATCTTCCGTCATCTGTTTACCTGCGCTCTACCGGGATTTGGTACTTCAACTGGGAAACCGGCGACTACTACATCCCCATCGGCCTGGGCATCGGCAAAGTGTGGAAGCTTGAAAGCGGCACCACCATGAATCTGTTCGCCGAACCCCAGTGGACCGTCGCTCACGAAGGCGTCGGAGTTCCGAACTATCAGACTTTTGTGGGTCTGAATCTCCAGTTCCCCATCACCAGACATTAAAAACGAACGTGGATCTTTAGGAATGAAGATTCTGTGAGTTGAAAGTCCGCCCTCAGAATGAAGGCGGACTTTCTTTTTATTTCAAACTGCCACTGCGATCTGATTTCGCCAGTGAACCGCTGGCTTTCACCAGAGGTGGCGGAAAGTATTTTCCATTTTCAAGATCCGCAGAAGGACCATAGAAACGCATGGTCAGGTGATAGTTTTTACCGGCGGGTGTCGGCAACCAGTTGCTTTGCGGATAACCCGACGGCAGCTTGTTCGCAAAGACCACGGTCAGCGACCCATCGGCGTTGGTCTTCAGACCGGACTGATTATTCAGGTTGTAGCGTTTCAAAGAATTCGGGACCACCTGGAACTTTTCACCATCCACCACAATGACGGACCAGAAATAGCGCACCAATGACTGCGGCTGACGATCTTTAGGGAAGGTCATCGTGTATACGTTTGTCCCATTCAGATCAGCTCCCTGCCCGTCAGTGTTGGTTTTATAATAGACAGCCTCTTTACTGTTATTGGCCCAGATCCCACCCAGATTCACCGATGAACGGGCGCGATAATCTGAACCATAGTTACCCACGGTTGTCGGATGATGCCAACCATTGCCCGCGGTTCCCAGTTTCAAAAACTGCGCACCAAAATCAGGAATCGCCCGCGTGCGAATCAGCTCGTTCAGACGGGTTCTTTCAGACCCCTTGGCGGCGCTTTGAATGCCCCGCACTTTGGCCTGCATTTCTTCCATTCCGGGATTGATATCCGCTTCGCTGGCCAGAACAGCCGAGGCATTGTCAAAAGCGGTAATTCCCGGCAGATTTTTATTGGTGAAAATCTGAATCGCAACGGGCTTGGCAATGACAGGTGTGCCGGTTGAATACAGTTTGATTTGCTTTTGCAAAGCCACCGCCTGCGACGGGTCGGCCCCCAGCTCGATTCGCGCCAGAATTCGCGACTTCACACTTGGCAAGATCACTTTTTGGACATCAGGACCCAACGCCACTGTACTGTCTTTCAAACAATAGGCAAATTTCCCTGAAGCATGACGCGGAAAAGTTCTTTCATTCACGTTCGATGTGGTTTCGCCCCAGCCATTCAAAGTCTGAATGGTATAATAGCGGCCCGTGATCTTAGGAACTTCCAGCATGGTGCAGGAATTTTTATCAAGCCCCACCCACGCCTCACTGTATGCCACATCCAGATTGGGATTGGCCCATTTCACTCCGCCGACAGAACGATGTATGATTTTATTCCAGCGAAAACCTTCATCCCGGAAATCCAGGTGCTCCTGGCGCAGAACCAGCAGACGACCCAAATAGTAAGCGTAGGCATCCACCACGTCCTTGTCACTGATGCGTTCGGTTTTTTCAGCGGCCCCCGCTGCAGAACCCGCCAGCAGCAAAACCGTCATCACGGAAGCAACAACACCCTTTGACCACTGCCACATAAAGACCTCCTTGTCTTTTAAGGAACGATCTTTATGTTAGCCCTGACTAAACATGAAATCAGATTCATTCAAAGGCTGGTGCCGACAAACATTCAGCCCCGACTTCAGTTGGAGGTGTAAGCCCAGAAATGTCCGGTGTTCTTTTTCATTTCAGAATAAAGAACCTTGGGAATTGGCAGACCTTTCACGGCGTAATCAAAGATCTGCAACTGATGTGGATTTTCGTACAGGATCAATTCCAAATTGGGATTGTGGCCACCACGAACTAAAATCGCCATCTGCTTGAAGCCCACCGGAACTTTTTTATAATGACGAACACCTTCCGGTGCCGCGGTTGCCCCATCATCAGATCCCTGGAAGTAAGTGACCGGAACTTTCACCGGATAATTTTCCGCTCGATAAATTCTGTCACCCTTGGCGCGAAGGCGCGCACACTGTTTGATCGAATCCGTGTCCACCTTGCGCACCAGCTGACCCTTGATGAATGAATCCTCGATGCTAAGATCGGGTGCCGCCATTCCCAGCTCCTGGCAGGAAATCATCATGTAAGCGATGTCGTTGGATGCAAACAAAATGTGCGGAGTATATGTGATGGGCTCATAGCTTTTGCGAACTTCAGTAAGAAATTCCTTAAACACCTTGTCGTCAGCTAAAAGCTCCAGACGCTCTTTCAGTTTTTTCACGCCGTCATTGTACATTAACTGCGTGCGCGCCTGACGGGACAGCCAGGTGTCCGGGATGCCATGAACTGTCGACACACTTTCAAGTCTTGCCATCAGGGAAGGCGACAAAGAGTTCAGCATTTTCTGCACCAGTTTGCGTCGGTGAGGCGCATCCCACAACTGCAAGCCCCCGTCATAGACGACACCTTCCAAAATGGCAGCACGGGTGTTTTGCGGAAACAGTGATGCATACATCGTCGCCGGCACTGTGCCGTAAGAAATTCCGTACACGGTCCACTGATTGATCATCAAATGCTGACGAACCACTTCAGCGTCACGCGCGACATTTTCAGAGGAATAATAAGACGGATCCAGAAACATCGCGCGGGTGTCCGGACGCGAACAACCAATCCCCCGATGCTCCATGATCAAAACATTGTAAGGCATCGGGTTGCGGAACAATCCCCAATGCGAGGTTTGGCCGGGTCCGCCCGTGAAATAAATCATGGTTTCTTTGCTGGCATCAAACCCGCGGTGGAAATAAGAGTAAACCTCGGTCATGCCCCGTTCCGGACGGGCATAGTCGACAGGGACCTGGACATAGAACCCTTTTTCGTGGGCGATCAAAGAGGCGTAGGTTTTCTGACAAAGGGATTTGCCTGATTCATATGTCGATTCAGAAGGGATATTCAAAGAAATTTGGGCCTGCGAAGCCACGCCCGCAGCCATGATCAGGACAAACAACAGTGTTTTCATGTGCGGGAATTTAGCCCAAAGAGATATCCTAAGGGCACGAAAACTCTCAAGTTTTGCAAAACTTGCAGAGTCGTCGAAAAAGAAGGCGGGATCTCGGTTTTGCTATAAGCCGGATTCTGTCCAAACTACCAGGTCCCATAATTTGCCCCGATAATCGTGGATGATCATTCCTCTGGGAGTGGCATTACTGACACCCTCAAGCGATCTTACCCGGTGACTACGGGCTGGCCGCCCTACTAGTGTCACCCTATTTGATCTTGCTCCGCGCAGAGTTTGGCTGTTTTCACTCCAGCAGCTCCCCAGACCCTCCCGTTCCCGGTGTCTGGCTCAATGCCCTGGACATTCTCTCTGTTCCACTGTTCCTTACATTACTGTAGAGGGGCGTTACCCCTTGCGCTGCCATATGGAGTCCGGACTTTCCTCTCTAATTTCAGGAATTTAGAGTATTATTAGAGCAATCATCCGCAAAACCGTGGGGATTTCTAACACCGTCCAGCATTTAGCGCAAGAAGGTTTTCTTAATCCCGGTTTTATTTTACTTTCTAAGCATCGTTTACAAAAGGATTAAATCATGAAGATCTTGGTATCTCTATTCGCGTTCGCTATGACTTTGACTCTTGCTTCTGCTTCTTTGGCTGAAGAGGCTCATGGTGGTGGTGGTCACGGCGGCGGCCACGGTGGTTTGACTGAAAAGATGAACTCCCTGTTCCCTAAGCCAAAAGCCGATCCTGCGAAAAACGAAGTTCCTGCAAAACCAGAGCTTGTAAGCCCGGCTTATTACACTTCCATCAAAGCTGACAAAACAACTTTGACTTGGAAATCCGTTACTGGCGCGGACGAGTACCACGTTCAAGTGGCTACAGATGCTAACTTCAAATGGCTGGTGGCAAACGAATACTCTGTTAAAGGCACGACTTTCGAAGCAACTGGTTTGGAAGCTGGCAAACATTACTTCTGGAGAGTCGCGGCTGTGAAATCCACAAACTGGAGCACATTCCGTAAGAGCTTCTTTGCAATGTCCATGTTCGAAACACCGGCTGCAAAGTAACACGTCCTTAGCTTTCTCGTTCTAAGTTCTTCAAGAGCCCTCCATACTTTCTTTCAGAGAGGGCTCTTCTAAAAAAATCTTCCCTTTCAAAACTGAATACAACTTCACTGGATGGCTTGATCACTCCGGAGGTTTCGCCTATGGAAAATCGTTTCATCGTCGGCGTGCTGACATTGATCTTTACGCTGATTTTTATATTCTCTATTGAAGCCCTGGCTCAGACGGAAAAAACCGCGCTGGATCCCTGTCGTGCGGATCTAGGCCGCTATTGTCAGGATATCGAACCCGGCGCTGGAAATTTTTTGAAGTGTCTGGATGATCACAAAGACAAACTGACCAGCGACTGCCGCATCCGCAGTCAGAAGGTGCATCAGCTGATGATGGAACTTCGTCGTGCGTGCAACAACGACTTGCTGCAGTTTTGCGATATGCTTAAACCCGGCGAAGGCCGCATCCTGCGTTGTCTGAAGGACAACAGTCGTCAGCTTTCCAATTCATGCACAGTGGGGATTCGCAACGCCATGGAAGCGCGCAAAGCTTTGCTGGAAAATCAGTGGCCGTAAAATTTAGAAAAAAACTGATTGTTAAGCCGCAGTGAAGTTCAATGATTCATCCACATTATGAAAATTATGTCTGTCGAAGTGCAGGACTCATAGCGTAATTACAAAACTTTAATCCCCAGGGAGTTTTGTAATTTTATTAATAAACATGACTGTAGATACACTTATGTCATGACTCATTCGGTTTATGAGGCTCTATTAAATTCAAATGCGGTGATCGAGTTCGACAACCAGGGATACATTCTCTGGGCCAACCCGAATTTCCTGAATCTCATGGAGTATGAACTCGAAGAGATCGAAGGACGTCATCACTCAATATTCCTGCCGGAGTTTCACCAACACGAGCTGGAATATCAAGAAATGTGGAGCCAACTTGCTGAAGGACAAGCCCAAGCAGGAGAGTTCAAGCGACTTACCAAAAAAAATCGCGAAGTTTGGATTCAGGGATCTTACACTCCAGTAAGAAATCTGCAGGGTGAAGTTTCCAAGATCGTAAAAATGGCCGTCGATATCACCGAAAAGAAAAGTCTTTCCGACAATCTTGAAAAGAAAAACAAAGAGCTTCTGGGCGCAGCCATCAAAGCCAAAGCGGCCACGGACGCCAAGACCGTGTTCCTGGCCAACATGAGCCACGAAATCCGCACGCCGCTTAACTCAATCATCGGCATCACTGACACACTGGCAGAAACTCCGCTGGATGATCAGCAGTCTTCCTTCGTGGAAATCCTTCAGCGCGCCAATCATCAGCTGATGACCATCATCAACGACATTCTGGATCTTTCCAAAGTGGAAGCCGGCGAAATGGAACTGCGCCCGCTGCCGTTTAATTTGCCACGTCTGCTGGATGAACTGAATGCCGTGCTGGGATTCCGCGCCAAAGAAAAAAGTCTGAAGCTGTCGCTGGCGATTGATCCTGATGTTGAAGAATACTTCGTGGGAGACTCAGATCGCCTGCGCCAGGTTTTGATGAATCTGGTGAACAACTCGATCAAGTTCACGGATACGGGCGAGGTTTCGCTGCAGGTTTCTGTGAATCGGACATCTCACAAAGGCAATCTGCTGTTCAGCGTGACCGACACGGGCATTGGAATTTCCAAACAAAAATTCAAAGACATCTTTCAGCCGTTCACTCAGGCTGATGCCACAACAACCCGCAAATACGGCGGCACGGGACTGGGTCTTTCCATCACCAAAAATATCGTGCAGATGATGAACGGTCACATCTGGTTTGAATCCCAACCGGGTCAGGGCACCTCGTTCTTCTTCACGATTTCCGTACCTTCCACAACTGAAAGGAAAACGACCATGCACAATCCTTGGCAGGGCCGCTACCAGCTCAGCGACATCAAACACAATATTTCTCAAAGCCGTCTGCGCATTCTGGTTGTGGATGATGTCGAGGACAACCGCCATCTATTTGGAATTTATCTGCAAAAAACCGCTCACGCCGTCAGTTACGCCAGCGGCGGGGCCGAAGCCGTGGAAATGGTCGCCAAAGAACACTACGACATCATCTTTATGGACGTGCAGATGCCGGGCATGGACGGATATGAAGCCACCCAGCGCATCCGCGAAATGGAGCGCCAGTTAAATCGCACTCCGGCGAAAATCTTTGCCTGCACCGCAAACGCCTTCCAGGAAGACGTCAAAAAAAGCATTTCCGCAGGTTGCGATCTGCATCTGTCCAAGCCCGTGCGCAAAGACACCATGCTAAAAGCGATTTCTTCTTATTTTAGCGAAGCACCCGAAGCTACGTTTTAACGTGATGATTCAGACCGTGCTGATCCAGTACGGTCTGCCGTGACAGCCCGCCTTTTTCCTCCACCGAATAGTAAACCTTCATTTGTGAAGGATCTTCACACCAGTGATAGATCATGCCTGCGCACATCTTGCACGGCTTGTGGGTCGAATATAGAACCGCCCCCGGCGGAATTTTCTTTCCGGTTTCACGGTACAGACGCTGCACCAAATTCACTTCAGCATGCAGGGTTTTGTTTTTAGAATTTGAATTCACGCCGTAACTTAGAAGCTGCCCCTGATCATTCAGCAGGAAGGCTGCGATATCGCGGTCATAGTCATGCAGCACATCCCCTCGGGGAACTAAACGCGCCAAGCCCGAAGCCAGCTCCAGCTGTTTTTCAGGGGTTTTCGCCGGATGGGCCTGCAACCAGCTGAAAACTTCAGGCAAAGGCTTTTGATTTTCCTGATTCAGATGCGCGACCGACATAACAACCTGTCCGGCGTCGCTGATTTCCACCAACTGAACGCCGGGGTCTTCGCCATGATCGTGCGGTTTGATATCTTCAGTGATGCGTTTGGCGACGACTTTCACCATACCCCGGCACATTTCAGTCAGTACCGCTGTTGTGTAAATACGCTGACGCAGAATAAAAAAGCTGTGATCGACAAAGCGGTCAAAAAGCCCCTGCAGCAGCTTTACCACTGCCGATGAAGGTGCCTTTACTCCTGACGGAAAGCGGGCGAAATAAACGGTCCCCTTGTCTTCGACAAAGGCGACCTCTGCACCGTCCAAGGCGAGTAAAAATGCTATATGTTCTGCCCTTTTTTCTGCCAACATCGAGGAATTGGTACCATATCCCGGCTAAATTGTCTAAAAAGCCCCCATGGACATGATCAAAAACCGCCTTGAGAAAAACTACAAAAAACTGAAAAGCTGGGCTGAACGCGCCCAGATCGAGGCGTACCGTCTGTATGACCGGGATATCCCTGAATACCCGTACATCGTCGACATCTACAAGGATCACTTCCTGATCTACGACAAGAGCGACCTGCGCGATCTTGAGAAAAACCACCTGCCCCATGTGCAAGAGGCCCTGAAGGCCCTTTTCAAATGCGATGACAGCAAGATCGTGGTCAAAAAACGTGAGCGCCAGGAAGGTCTGAAGCAATACGAAAAGCTCGACGCCAAAGAAGAAACCTTTGTCGTGCGTGAATCCCAGGCTCTGTTGAAGGTGAACCTTTACGACTATCTGGACACCGGCCTGTTCCTGGATCACCGCCCGATGCGCCAGAAAGTGTTTAAATCTGTCAAAGACAAGAAGTTCCTGAATTTGTTCTGCTATACCGGTTCGGTCAGCGTGTTTGCGGCCCTGGGTGGCGCCACCACAACCAGCGTGGACATGTCCCAGACGTACCTGCGCTGGGCTCAGGAAAACTTCCAACTGAACAATCTGGATCCGGCCAAACACAACTTTATCAACGCCGACGTTCTGGAATGGATGCGCATCACAAAATTACCGAACACTTTCGACGTGATCTTCCTGGATCCGCCGACG
Organism: Bdellovibrio sp. MYbb2; assembly: GCF_056175685.1. Taxonomy (NCBI): domain Bacteria; kingdom Pseudomonadati; phylum Bdellovibrionota; class Bdellovibrionia; order Bdellovibrionales; family Pseudobdellovibrionaceae; genus Bdellovibrio; species Bdellovibrio sp. MYbb2. The sequence goes on along the minus strand of NZ_JBJKJI010000001.1, from coordinate 912,039 downwards.
TTTTCGAACTCCAAAAAAATGGACGAAAGCTTCGAGGTTGAAAGGGACCAGGAGTTCCTGGTGGAAAGCTGCATGAACATGCTGCGACCAGAGGGAATACTCTATTTCTCGAATAATAAACGAAAGTTTAAAATGTCTCCGGCGGTGCTGTCCAAATACAAGGTGAAAGAAATTACCACCGAGAGCATCCCCCAGGACTTCCACGACAAAAAAATACACAACTGTTTCGAGATCAGAAGCAACTAGGGGCCCAACCAGCCCCTTTTCCCTTTTGGGGACAAAAATACCTTGCCCCACAGGTAAAAACGCCCTAGAACCCCCTAAATTTTACTTATTAAGGCCACTTTGCATGGGCCGTTGGAGGACAGGGAATTGAAAGCTTTAGGTCGTCATATTTTGGTTGAGTTCAGTGGATGTAACGCAGAAGTTCTGAACGACGTTTCCATCATCGAAAGAAGCATGGTCGAAGCGGCGCAGATTGCTGGTGCGACAGTCATCAACTCCACTTTCCACCACTTCTCCCCATGGGGCGTAAGCGGTGTGGTTGTTATTCAGGAAAGCCATTTGGCTATTCATACTTGGCCTGAATACCGTTATGCGGCCGTGGATCTGTTCACCTGCGGTGATTCAGTGGATCCTTGGGTTTCTTTCGAGCACCTGAAAAAAGCTTTCCAGGCGAACTATTCGGCGATTGAGATGAACCGTGGTTCTTTGCACGTCATCCAAAAATCCGACTTCCAGCCTAAAATCATGCGTGAAAAGCCGTCTTTCGATCTTTCCAAAGGTCACCAGATCGACCGCAACGTATGGTTCACTGACAAAGACGAAAACCAGGCGCTATCTTTACGCTATACGGGCGATGTTTTGTTTGATGAAACAAATCAGTTCCAGCGCGTGCGCGTTTTGGATTCTTATTCTCACGGCAAATTCCTGGCGATCAACAACATGGTTATGTGCACCGAGCGTGATGAATACCATTATCACGAAATGATCACTCACCCGGTGATGCAGACTCATGGCAGTGCGAAAAACGTACTGGTTATCGGTGGCGGCGATGGCGGCACCATCCGTGAATTGTTCAAATATAACGTGGACAATGTGACCATGGTTGAAATCGACGAGGCAGTAGTTCGTGCTTCCAAAGAGCACCTTCCAAAAATCGCCAGCGAATTCAACAACCCGAAATTGAATCTTATTATCGGTGACGGCATCCAGTTTGTTAAAGACGCGCCTGCGAACTCTTACGACGTGATCATCGTGGACGGATCTGATCCTGTAGGTCCGGCAAAAGGCCTTTTCACTGCGGAATTCTATAACAACTGTAAAAACGCATTGAAAGACGGCGGCTTGGTGATCACTCAAGGTGAATCCCCAATGTTCCATGAAGGCACTTTCGTTGAATTGAACCATTGCCTAAAAGGCATCTTCGGCAAACAAAGTGTTCACACCATGCTGTTCCACGCAACGACTTACCCGTCTGGCATGTGGAGCTTGCAGGTTGCAGTCAAAGGATCCAAACATCCGGCGAAGGACTTCAATAAAGACCAAGCGGCCAAGTTCGCTCAGGACAAAGGTCTTAAGTACTACAATGAAGACCTGCACACTGCGGCCTTCAGCCTTCCTACTTTCGTCAAAACAATGCTTGGCGATAATGCTTAATTGATAGACCGCCTCCTGTTTTCATTATAGTTTCATTTAGAAAACTAAACAAAACAGGAGGCGTAATGTTCAAACTTCCAAATCTTCCCTACGCAAAAACCGGTATTGCTCCCTTGTTCAACGAAGAACAAATGACTTACCACTACGACAAGCACCACAAAGCTTACATCGACAATCTGAACAAGTTCATGGAAACAGATGCATCCCTGAAAGGTAAATCCCTTGAAGAGATCACTTTGACTTCCACGGGTGGCATCTTCAACAACGCCGCTCAGGCCTGGAACCACACATTCTTCTGGTTCGGCATGAGCCCTGCTGGTCAAGGTGGCCAACCATCTGCAGAACTCACTGCTGCGATCACTCGCGATTTCGGTTCTATGGATGAATTGAAAGCGAAGTTCGTTGACGGTGGTGTAAAAACCTTCGGTTCCGGCTGGATCTGGTTGTGCATGGACGCTGCTGGCAAATTGTCTTTGGTTTCCACTTCCAACGCAGCGGTTCCTTTCACTAACAACGGCCCGACTCCATTGTTGGTTGCTGACGTTTGGGAACACGCTTACTACGTTGATTACAGAAATCTTCGTGCAAAGTATCTTGAGACTTTCTGGGCGCAGGTAAACTGGAACTTCGTTTCCGAAAACTTCGCTTCCAAAAAAGTCCGCGACCTGACAAAGTCCATGACGTAACAAAAAAGTACCTGAAAAATAAAAAGGAACTGCCTTCATCAGCAGTTCCTTTTTTTTTTAGAGTTCGAAGAAGGTTGTGGAAAGAAGGAACAGGGTGTCTTGTGTGTCTGGGGTGTAGTACACGCCGACGGAGGGGCGCGAGAACATTTCTTTCGGACGAAGCTGGGACCAGGCCACACCCACACCGGTGTTCATCTGCTCGTAAGGGGAAAGACCCGCTTCTCGCAGGTGACCATAAGCCAAAGTCACCCATTCACGATCCTTGATCTGATACTGAATATCCAGACCGTACTCAGCTTCACACTTCAAAGAATAGACAAAGACCAAACCGTTGGTGGAATCAATGTGCCCACACACCTGGGTCACGAACGGCGACATCGTCACGTTTTCATTCCAGTCGGGACGATAGTTAAAACCCAACTGGGTTGAACGCAAAACCAAATCCGGTCTTTCGACAACCTTGCCCTCTTTTTTCACTTCAGATCTAAAACGTGTTTCGGTGAATGAAGCAGCCCAGTCAAAGTTTTCCCCACGATAGAAATTTCCCTTGAGGGTGTAGTTGCGGCTGCCGGAAGCTGTTGCATAGAACATCGGAACCGTTCCGATCTCCAGACGAGGCAACACACCCATACTTAAAGCATTCGTCAGCATGTGGGAATTGACATTGGCGCCGCCAGCACGCTGATAGCCGAACTGCCACTGCGGCAAAGTGCGAGCAGAAGTACTGACCACCGGATTGAACACCACCCGTTTTTCAGGAATGACGTCGTCAAACCCCGCCAGGGATTGAACACTGAAAGCCAAAATGATGAGTGAAATCAACGCACGCATACCCGCACGCGATACAAGATAAGTGCCAATACAAAGGGGCCCGAAAGCCCCTCATTTCCCTCTGAGCGCCGCCATCCCCCGCTGACCGGGTAAATAGTTCACGGCGACCAAAAGCTGATCAGATTATTTCAACCATTTGCGACGGGGGTCTTTTTTGTCGACGGGCCACGTGGTCCACGTCACCTGCAGATCACAGGCTTTCAGGAAATTTTCCACAATCAGCTCGGCGTCCTCTTTTTGCCAGAAGTCCTTGGCGTGGGAGCTCGGGTTTTTCAGGGCGATATCCGAGACCAGTGAATAGACCATGCCGCTCATCGGAGGAATCAAAAAGCCCATAGTGGACAGAGCCCCCTGAAGTCGGGACAGCACCCCTTTACCACCCACCGAATGCATCAGCACAAAGACCGCCGCAGGTTTTCCCATAAAGGCGGCCGAGCCCTCAAGTTCCGTCATATCTTCCATCAACTTCTGCAGCGGGCTTCCCCATGAATCCCAGTAAGTTCCCGTCACAAAGAACAGGCCTGAAGCAGATTCAAGTTTCTTGCGCAGTACCGGCCCGTAAGAGGTCTTTGCCAAATGCACAACTTCCACTTCGGCTTGCTTACCAAATATTTTCACCAGCCCCTTGATCCACTGAGCACAGTTGCCTTTGTCCCCCGTGGGACTGCCATTTAAGATCAAAACTTTTTTCATGCTTCCACTTCCCTGTTTCACTCGAAAGCAGGATTTCTTTGCCCCGTGCCCATGGTGGTGTTACCTCTGTGGCGCGAGGGGCTTTTCATGGTTCAATTCCTGCTTTCCACATTATTGTCTGTTTCCGCGGCTCAGGCCAAGGACATCCGTCCACTTTTTGATGCTTTGGCGGATTCCGGCGCCCGCTATGAAATTGTCGGTACCGTTTGCGAACAGGTGGCCAAGCTGAATCTGGAACAGGACTATCCAGCCCCGGACTATTATGTGGTGACCGGCATCTATTATGGAAACAAGAAACACGTCATCGGCGAACTGGATGTCGTGGTGTTCAAGTCCAGCGACAACAAGGCCGTACTGGTGGGCGAAGTGAAATGCTGGACAAATCTTTCCAGTGCCCGCTCCAAAGCCATGGATCAGCGCCAAAGATTCAAGGCCGCTTTGTCAAACGGCGGTGGCCTGATCATGGGCTGCACTTCTCAACAAACGGGATGCAGCTTCAGTAAAAAGAACTTCAAGGCTGTGGAAAAGTTTGTGTCCATCTCTCAGGATGGTGGCGAGAAGCGCGGTTTTGACATGACTCTGGGTTATTCTCTGGAAGAAATGATGGTCCTGCGTGAACAGCTGATGCAATGCCAGCAACGCGGTGAATGCGAACGCCCATAAACATTTGTCTGTACACTGAGGTCCGCCGAGGGCCACAATGAAGGCAAATGAAAGGACGTTCATGAAACACCTGATTCTTCTGCTTTCACTGCTGCCTTGCTCCGCCTTTGCGGTCACCGAAACCCTGCAAACTCTGGCACCCAAAGCGGGTCAGAATGAATTCAAAGGTGGCATCGCCTACTCTCACGTGTCGGCCGAGGCTGATCTGGGCGGATCCGCCACTTCCAATCAGTTTGTTGTTCCAGTTTCTTATTTCTACGGCATCACCACGCATCATGCGGTGGGTGTTGAAACTTACTATCTTAAAAATGATTCCAACTTTTCCAAAGCCGGCCTTTCCGGCAGCGGTGAAACTCAAGACTTCGGCAATATCGACATCACCTATAAAGGAAATCTGGATACCGAAAGCGGAACAGTTTACCTGGAAGCCGGCGTTTCATTCCCCAGCGAAAAGTATGAGTTCAATTCCAACGATGCCCAATTCAGCGCCAGCACCGGACAGACAACTGTGACTTTGGCAGCGGGGTACGTGCAAAAACTTGTCGACTTCACTCTGGGCGGTATCGCCGCTTATGACATTGCCATGGAAGGGGATGCCGATATTGACGTGGGTGTTTTTTCTGACTCGGGCAAAGTCAAAGGTGGCAGCCAGGTGCGATTCTCGTTCTTTGGTGAAGTTGAAGGGGAAAACCATCCCAACTTCAGCCTGACTTATGCCCGCACGTACAGCCGCAGCTTCAGCTCGGACACTGTTTCCGGCACGATCGACGAGGACCTTGAAATGTTCTATGCAAATTTCAGCGCGCGCATGCCGGTGGCTGAAAGACTGGAATTCATCCCGACCGCAGGACTTGCCACGGTGATGAATCAAAGCGATCGCAATCTGGAAAAATATAACATGTTCACAGCAGCAGCCCAGCTGCGCTACCTGTTCTAACAGGCATTCCTAAAAAAATGACAGGCGTCTGAATCAGACGCCTGCACATGGAGGGATGGGAAAAGGACCGCACATTATGTTGTGTCTACTTTCATCAAGAGACCTCCTTTAGTTTGTCTTCGAGGATCTCTGTCCCCTTGTTCAAAGGGGACAGAACTTCAAATTGAAAACCTACAGTCATGGGAACCCGTCTTGGCGGCTCTTTGATTTCAATGGCGTTAACGACGTCATGAACTCCAGAAAGCTCCCAGGCAGCACCAACTGCTGTCGCTTTCAGACGTGGACGGAATACCTCCCCTTCCAGTCTGACGACGGCGTCTTTGACGACCACCTCAATATGCTCTCCGCCGATTTTGATCATGTCTTCGATCTGAGCCTGCAGGATATTCTGGATTTCTTCATCCGAGCGGTAATAGTCCGCCGGCACAACGATGCGATCTTCGATCGTCCAAACACCCTCCGTTTCAGAGATGACCTCCAAAGCGGCATTTTTTTTATAACAAGTGTCGACGAATCCACTGACCACAATCACGCCGTCACGAATGACGATATCCAGATCAGCCAAGCTCACTCTTTTGTCCCATTTAATGCGGTCCCGGATCTTGCGACCCAGTTCGCCGTCACTTTGGTTTTTCAGAAGATGAGTTTTCATAAAGCTGCTCCTTGCCTTTGACGGGTCTTTGTCTTTTGGGTTATGCCACCCCTTCGAGTGGCATAGGTTGGAATTCCAGCATAGGGTCATTACGACGGTGCTGGGATTTGCGAGAGGAACGTTTACTTAGAACGCCCTTCAAAGCAGATACCGTTTTAGCTACACATCGCTTGAAGTTCTCGTCTCGTTTGACCACTTTGATCACGGTTTTCGAGCGAGATGGCTTCAAGATGACCTCACACACATAACTGGGTTTGCGAGTCTGCGATCGATGTCGATCGGTTTCCACACGCACTGTGAGGTGAGCACCACTGTCATACTTGAAGAATTCTCCAACAGCCCCTTCGACTGTTTCCAACAAGTAAGATTCGAGATTTTCAGTTTTAGTGATGTCTCTGTAGTAGATGTCTGTTTGCATATCTACCTCCTTCTTGAGTCTATTATCGTTCATATCGACAATTTCGTTAAATATATAATTTAGAAGACATAATTAGGTTAAAATTATATATTAAGAGGGTCCTGTTTAGAAATTCGCTGTAAAGGTCATCACTTACAGAGTCGCAGCGAAAGACCAGTTCCAAAAGGGCTCCAAAAAAGCCATGTTATTAGGAGGTCTAGTATCATGTTTAACTACAATCACCTGTACTATTTTTATGTGACCGCCCGGCTGGGTGGAGTCAGTAACGCTGCCAAATACCTGCATATCAGTCAGCCGTCGCTGAGCTCTCAGATCAAAGTGCTTGAATCCAGCATCGATCAGAAGCTCTTTGAAAAGCGCGGAAGAAATCTTCATCTGACTCCGGAAGGTGAACGCACGTTTGCCTACTGCAAAAAGATGTTTGATGTTGCGGCGGACTTTGCTGAATCACTGAAAAGCCCGACAGAAAAACAAAGTCAGCGCATCCGCATCGGAGTCAGCGATCAGGTGGAACGTCCTTTCATCGCCGACTTGCTGGCACCGTTGATTCGCGAACAAAAGCGTGGAGTGGAAAAGATCTTCTTCGTCAGTTCAGCCCCTTCCGATGTTCTGGTTACGCAACTGCGAAGCCGTGAAATTGATTTATTGCTGACGAACAAGCCGATCTATGCCGACGACGTGACCGAACTTGCCACCGCCGAAATGCCGGTGAATCTGATGGTGTCCACGAAGAACCTGAAGGAAAGAAAGATCCGCACTTCACGAAACACCTCGGCCCTGGAATTTCTGAATGCCGTTCCATGGGGCCTGATTATTCCGTCTTACAAGATGAAGCTGCGCCATGAAACGGACTTGTTCTTTCAGGAAATCCGCGCGCGCAAAAAAGTGGTCTTTGAATCCGACATCATGTCTGTCGTAGGACGAGCCATCGTTGATGGCGCCGGTGTGGGCTTCCTGCCAGTGCCTTACGTGATGGACGAAGTCCAATCCGGCATCCTGACCCTGCTGGGCCCCAAAGCCGGCTACTGGAAACACACGTTGTATTTGTTAGGAAGAAAAGACGAAAAAGAAGACGAAACAATTCAAGATCTAAGAAAAACCGTCAAACGCCTGGAGAAAATTTAGCAGATCGAATCAAAACAGGGTCGATCAAAAAGGTCCAAATGCAAGGCGGAGGGTTTTTTCCGAAACGGAGGCGTGCTCCAAGCACGTCGAAGAGAAGGAAAAGGCCCGACAACGCAGTCAGTTGGGCCTTTTTCATCGAGCCCTACCCTAGTAAGGCTGGCGGGCTGTGGAGTTGGCCAGATCCATTCCCATCACCAGGGCAATTTTCGTGTAAGCTGCCGAGTGCTTGAAGTTGGATTCTGGAGAAATCACATCACGCGTGGTGTGGATGTTCTTGTTGCTTTTGCTGAAGGTCGCTTCAAACGGCATCACCGCTGGATAACCCTGACGATTCCATGAAGCATGGTCACTGCAGCCGTATCCGCACTTGTCATCAACGATGCGTGCGTGGATGTAGGTTTCATTCGCGGCCTTCAGATAGTCACGCAACCAAGAGCTGGTGAAATCCGTCATGCTGCCAATAACCAGCTCGCCGGACCCCGCGAACAAAGTCATATCCAGTTGCAGAACTGCGACCACGTCTTTTTTCTCAGCTTTGTATTGTTTGGCAATTTCAGCTGAACCCAAAAGACCGGACTCTTCACCGGCGTACCAGAAGAACTCCACCGTGCGTTTTGGCTGAGCTTTGGTCATCATGATACGCAAAGCTTCAATCAGATTCGCAGAGCCTGAAGCATTGTCGTCAGCGCCCGGCGCCGTCTTGCCACCGCCCCAGCTTTGATTGATGGAATCAAGGTGACCACCAAGGACCACGATCTCGCCAGGGCGCTCGCTGCCGACCAGACGAACTTTCAAAGTTCTTTGCTTGGTCGAGGTGTGGTTGATCTCGGAAATCTCGTAAGGGATTGTGGATTCAGCCAGCATCGCTTCCAGGCGGGTTTTCATTTCCACCACGTGACGGTTTGGATCCGCATCACGGTTGCTGCGGCTTGGGAAAGAAGAAAGCCAGGTCACATAACTGCGCAGGTTGTCTTCACTGACTTCGGTCATCGCAGATTCGATGATTCCGTTTTTTTCCAAAGCCAACGCTGCAAATGGAGCACGCTCATAAAGGGCGTTCTTTTCCTGAATAGCCGCAAGACTATCCAAAATGCCGTTAAAGCCTGTGCCCTGGATATGCATATCCAAAGTCAGATCTTCAAAGCCGCCGCATTTACCGACGGCGTGAGAACGTTCCTGAATTCTTTGTTGCATCAACGGGGTCACGATTGCGTAACCGACTTCGATGCGTTCATCTTTTGCCAATACCGGGATGTTCAGGGCACGCAAGTCCTTAAGATCCGCCAGAATAGGTTTAGTCTCGAAATTCTCTAGCGTAGGCACATGCGCAGTTGCCGTCACAGCAACCAACGTCACAAAAGCCATCGTGGCAGTTTTCATCATTTTCAATCCTTTGAAAAAAGCATTACCGCAAAGTAATGGTAGCTAAATTGTCCTCATGTTGGCAAAGACAATTCGCTTATTTTTTCAACATGCATTAGGATAGCCCCCTATGACGACTGACATTTTGCTTGTAACCCTGAACTCCACCTATCAACACAGTTCGTTCGGACTGCGTTATCTGTACGCCAATCTTGAAGAGTTGCAAAACCGCGCTCAAATCATGGAGTTCACCATTGCAAGGGATCCCCGCGATATCGCCGAAACCCTTCTGCGTCAGAAACCAAAAATTATTGGTTTGGGTGTGTATATCTGGAATGCCCAGGAGTCTTTGGAACTGATGTCCCTGCTAAAACGAATCAGCCCCGAAACCCTGGTGGTTCTGGGCGGGCCCGAGGTCAGCCACGAAGCCGAAAGCAATCCGATTTGTCAGATCGCAGATTTCACCATTAAGGGCGAGGCGGACTTCCTGTTCCGCGACTTCTGCAAAAACTTCCTGACTGACGGAACACTGCCGGCCCAAAAGTTTGTCACCAACATCCTGCCGGATATTAAAACCATCAGAACCCCGTACGAGTTTTACTCTGACGAAGACATTCAGAACCGGGTTTTGTATGTCGAGGTTTCCCGCGGCTGTCCTTATCGCTGCGAATACTGCCTGTCGTCTTTGGATAAAGCCGTTCGAAACTTTGACGTCCCGGCATTTTTGGCCGACATGCAAAAGCTGATGGACCGCGGGGCCCGTCAGTTTAAATTCATCGATCGCACTTTCAATTTAAGCCCCACCACCTGCACCCAGATTCTGGAATTCTTCCTGGAGCGTGTGCATCTGGGGCTTTTCCTGCACTTTGAAATGGTGCCCGACCGTCTGCCGACCGAAATCAGAGAATTAATCAAAAAATTCCCAGCCGGAGCCCTGCAGTTTGAAATCGGCATTCAGACCTGGAACACCGATGTGGCTCGTCTGGTCAGCCGCAGAAATGATCTGGAAAAAGTAAAAGACAACTTCCGTTTCCTGGCTTCAGAAACCGGCGTGCACACTCATGCCGATCTGATCGTGGGTCTGCCGGGTGAAGACATCCATAGCTTTGCGCGTGGGTTTGATACTTTGGCGGAACTTCGCCCGGACGAAATTCAGGTCGGTATTTTGAAACGCCTGAAAGGCGCCCCGATCGCCCGTCACGACAAGGAATGGGAGATGGTTTATTCCAATCACCCTCCGTTCCAGATCCTGCGCACCAAATCCATGGACTTTGCGACCCTGCAGGTGATGAATCGTTTCGCCAAGTACTGGGACCTTTACGCCAACAGCGGAACTTTTAAAAAGTTCGTGGAAAGCATGAAAGAAAAAGCCCAGGATCAGGAACACAAGTCCTTCTTCTGGCAGTTCTATGACTTCAATGATTTTATGTCCAAACGCCATACTCAGTCCCACGGGATTTCCCAGCTGAATCTGTTTGAATCAGCCCTGGTGTATCTGACTGAAAGTCAGCAGTGGCCGGAAGAGCAAGCCAAAGACCTTTTGGCTGAAGACTATTTGGCTACGGGGAAAAAAGAAGTTCCTCGCTTCCTGAAAAAGGGCGAAGACAAAAATCAGAAGTTATCCGGAGATAATTCAAACAAAATCAATCTGCCTAAGCGACAGCAAAGACATCTTGCGGGGAAGCCGGAGACCGTTTCATAAAGAACGTTGACGCCAACAGCAGCGCAAATCCTGACACCAGCAAAGCGCTGCGGATGTACATGAATCTAAGCCACTGTGAACGGATCTCCATCCAATCCGGTGGCGGCGCAATCAAATCCCACTGGCTGATCACGTGATTCAAAGGCAAATTTCCAAAGCGAGTCATCAACAATTCGTCCACCACACACAGCAGGGCAAAAGCGATCAATAGAAATTCCATCGACTTCCACGACTGACGAATCTGATAAAGACTGGCCACCAAAGTCGCGATAGCCAGCAAATAAATCAAGGGACTGAAGATATTAAACGGAGTCTCCATAGAGCGGTGAAATTCCATGTAGGAAGTGATGGACAGTTGCTCCATCGCAGGGCCCATACCCAGAACGAAGGCGAAAGAGCTCCCCGCCATCATGCCCACCAAGAGCAAGCCGCAATATCTAAGAAGAGTGGAAACATTCATGTCGAAATCTATATTCCTTTGTTTACCACTCCTCAAGTTGCTTTTTGTTAATTAATTGAATCCCCGCGACTTCTTTGCAAAGCCTGTGTACGCAATTAAAGGGGCTCGCGAAAATGTGAATTTAAAATCTTTTGGCACTTCACCCGTGCGAATCAGCTGCCACAGTGCTTTTTGGGCGAACACCGGACGAATACCACGTATTTCATTGGTTTCCAGGCCAAAATCCTCCAGCCACAACTTCAGTTTTTTCGGTTCAATGAATAAAGAATACACATGATAGTCATTGGGTGTGTTCTTTACGAACCATTCCATGCCTTTAATGACCACAAGCCAGGCTAAAGGATTTTTATTGAAGGTGTTGAAAAAGAAAAGTCCCCCCGGACGCAGCACCCGCGAAGCTTCCGCAATCACCCGTTGAGGATCAGAAACATGTTCCAACAGATCCATCGCGGCAACGACATCGAAACTTTCATTCGGGAACGGCACTTGATAGACATCCCCCTGGCTATAGTGCACTGAATGGGTGAGATCACGGGATTCCGCGACTTTCAAACTGGATGTGGAAAGATCAATCCCCGTCACCTTGTGACCTGCAGCCGCAAGATCATTCGACAGAAAGCCCGCACCACAACCCATATCCAGAATTTCGGCTTTGTAACCAATATTGCGTCGGATGGCTTCCAGAATCCACGGCATTTCAACTTTGTGTTGGTTGCGCAAAAGAGCAATAGGATCATCCTGCGCTTCATACCATCGATCCGCGAGATGATCATAAGCTTCATTGTTCACAATCTCGCGATCCACCTTCGCCAATTCCATATCCACATCGACCTCCCTGTCTTTCCCAAAGCTATCAAGGGGTTCAGGGCAATTGGAGGTTTGGCGAAGTCCAGTGGTAAGAATCATGCACGAATCCCGCATTGATCTGACCTGGTCCTTCCGCTACACTGACGGCATGATTGAATACATCGAGATTGTCTGCCGGTGGATTTTTGGACTGCAAATGTTTTTCTGGGGCCTGAACGGCTTCTTCCATTGGGTGAAGATTCCACCCTCTGATCCCAAGATCGATGCCTTTGTGAACGCCTGCTTTGAAACGCGCTTTATCATGCCCACAGTTAAATTGATGGAAATCATCGGAGGCGCCGTTCTTTTGCTGAATTTCGCGGTGCCCGCGACCCTGGTGGTCTTTGCGCCGCTTATTTTTGTCATTTCAGGCCTGCACATCCTTCACAACCCAAAGCCCTGGGGCGTTTTGGTGACGACCACCGTGCCTTATCTGCTTTTGGTGTTCTTCCATAACATGTCTCTATTACGACTTGTTCACTAAGGGTTTCGTAACTTGAGGGCAGGGACTTCTTTTAAGTAGATAGTCCCCAGCCATGAAAAACTCTCTGAAATCGAACGTATTCTTCGGCCTGGGCCTTGTCCTTTTCACTCTGGCAATGTGCTGGCTGTTTCTGCTGACTCCTCGTGCCCACAATATTGAAATCATCAAACCGGATCTAAATACCGTTCAGGATTCCCTGGCGACCTTTCAGTTTCAGGACATGAATCCGGAACGGGAGGGCCTTTATTGGGTGAAGTTCACCACCTCCCCGATGATCTATCCTTTGAAATATCTGAACCTGCGCACGATGAACTGCGTGCATGAGATGAGCACCCAGCACGGTGACTGGAATCTGCCCACGAATCTGAACACCCGCTGCGACAACTTTGCAGGATTCAAACTGAACAACACCGCCCCCAGCCTTGCCAAGGAAACCACCTGGCATTTTGCTGGCAGCACCAAGGGGGACAGCTACGGTGTCCTGCTTGAAAAGGACTGGAAAGATCTTCCCGTTGCACTGGGACTTTTGCTGGTTGCAGGCTCCCTGATGATGATGCTTTTTGCGAAGCTGCCGGCCATGCCGTTACCCGAACGCACTTTTGTCGTCGCTGTTCTGGGTGGAGCCTTCTTGTTCCGCTTCTGGCTGGTGTTTATCAAAGCTCCGCCCGAGTTCAGTCTTTTTTCTGACATGGCCGGATACTTCCACCGCGGTGAAGAAATCATGCGCGGAGAATACACCTTAAGTCAGCTTTTCCAGCCCGCGGGATTTACTTTATGGAGTCTTTGGCTGCGCCAACTGGGAGGCTTTGAGCTTTTCAACTGGTCCCAGGTGTTCTTGTCATGGGGTACGGTCGTGTTGATCTATCTGATGGTGCGCGAACGTTTCGGTGCGCTGGCAGGGGCTTTTTCCGCGCTGATATCCGCAAGTTATATTCCGCTGGCGGGATTTGCGACGTTCCACATGGCTGAAAATGCTTATGCTTTTTTGATCACACTGTTCTTGTGGCTGATGATGAAAACGCTCAAGCACGAAAAGCTGTCAGGCTATTTCGCGATGGGAATTTTGCTGGCCCTGGCATTTTACTTTAAAGGCAATCACGCGTTCTTCATCCCGATTCTGGGGCTGTGGCTGCTTTATCGTGAACGCCATCACTTCACACGTGCAGTCTTAAAAGTGACGGTCATGGCTATCGGCTGCCTGCTGATCGCCGTTCCTCATATGACGTGGACGTGGAAACACTATGGCAAGCCTCAGCTGGGACCCACGGCCGGAGCTTTAAACTTTATCGAAGGCAAATGTCCGTCCAAAGACAACGCCGATTCATCGGGTGCACGCTGGATGTCCCCGCTGTTTCACTTTACCAACGAACGAACATTCAAACAGTGGGATCAGCCTTTCACCAACCAGGCCTATTTCTGGAAAGAAGGTCTGAAGTGTGTCGCCGAAAATCCAGCCGTGCTGATTTCAAGTCTGAGATATATTTATTATCTGGCGTGGGGAAATCCACTGTGGCCGATCATTTCAAACCCCACCAAGGAACTTTATTATCCTTGGGAAAGTTTCTTTTATTATGCCATGCTGCCACTGACCCTGCTGGGTCTGCTGGTGCTGCGAAAGTCAGAAGAACCTTTTAACAAGGCGACGATTCTTCTGATGCTTTCGCTGTTTTTGACCGTGTGGTTCTTTAAGTCGGAAAACCGTTTCCGCGTTCCCTTTGATGCGCTTTTGATCAGCTGGGGGTCGCTGGGGGCCGCGTGGTTAAGCCGTCTCGCGGTTCACGTCGGAAATCTGCTCATTCAAAGTCCAATAGTCATACAGGTAACCGATCAGGAAAAGACCGCCGGTACAAAGCCAGATCAAACCTGACAGCCATTTTCCCATATAGAACCGGTGCACACCAAAGATCCCCAAGAACGTCAGCAGAATCCAGCTGACGTTGTAGTCCACACGCCCACTGCGATAGCTGCGCTGGGCGCTGCGATTCATGCTCGGAATAAGGAAGATATCAATCAGCCAGCCAATGCCCGCCAGACCAAACGTGAAAAACCAGATGGTCCCGGTGATGGACTTCCCGAAATAAAAGCGGTGCGCCCCCATGAAACCAAAAATCCAAAGAATATAACCGATAAAGCTGGAATGATCTGACTTGGCCATGCGGGCCTCCTTGCACTAAAAGACTACCGCGCAGACTTGGGCCGATTCAAGTAAAGTCCGAACTGACGCATAACCCAGATATGAAACAACGCCTGAGTCCAGCGATACAAGAACCACGGCATGCGGGGTTTGAACTCGTGAATAGCGGCAATGACCGCCTTGCCACCCAGAGTTTCGCGAAACTCAAGGCGCCCCCGCACGGTTTTTTGCGCCAGCAGACCACCACGCACGTAAAACAACTGACGATGGGACCAGCTTCTTTCCGGAGAATATTCCAGAATCAACAGACGCACATACGGAAAGCTCCAGCAGAAGTTCACCCAGCGTCCACTGACTTCCACCTTCATCAGACCCGGACGCATGCTGGGTAAGAATTCCATGTAAGCGTGGGCCACTTCATCTGCGGTAACACCTTCGGGGATCAACAGGCGCTGCACCGAGCGCACTTCATAGCTGCCCAGGGGACTTTTTTGAAAGGCCAGCGGAGTTTTCTTTTCCGTGAAATCGGCCAGGGCTTCTTTCAGCGCTTGCTCCACCGGCATGAACTTGTATCCAGGTATATCCAGTCGGCGCTTGTCACTGACCAGCAATGTAGATCTTAGGCCTTCCACCAAAGGTGCAACCAAAGCCTTTGGGGCCCCCGTAACCATGCACACCCATAAGGTAGAAAGTCCTGGCGTTAAAAAGGGCACCGGCAACAACGTGCGCTCCAGCCCCTGCATGCGGGCAATCATCTTCATCATGTCCAGATAGCTGATCACATCCGGCCCACCGATATCATAAATATGATTCTGAGTTTCAGCGGTCTCAATGCAATAGCGCAGACTGCGCACCACATCTTTTAAAGCCACGGGCTGACTCTGCGTACTCGTCCACTTTGGGCAGACCATCACCGGCAGGCGATCCACCAACCGAGTCATAATATGAAAGGATGAACCCTCAGACCCCAGAATCACTGCCGCGCGCAGGATGGTTGCAGGAATACGACTGGTTTTAAAAACACCTTCGACCTCGTGACGGCTGTGCAGATGGCGGGACATCCCTTGGGAATTTTCAGGGCACATGCCTCCCAGATAGAAAATTCTTTTTACTCCGCATTTTTCCGCCGCGCGAACAAAGTTATCGGCCACGATCAGATCAAAATCTTCAAAAGTCCCCTGGGTCAGTTGCGCTGAAGGTCGCATGGAATGCACCAGATAAACGGCGACATCACAGCCCCGCAAAGCCTTTTCAGAATCCAGCAGACTGAATAAATCACAGGAACGCCATTCGACGCCGTCTGCCGAATCCTTTTTACCGGACCGACTGAGCGCAACGATTTCATGATGTCCTTGCAGTTCCCTGATCA
Organism: Bdellovibrio sp. MYbb2; assembly: GCF_056175685.1. Classification (NCBI taxonomy): domain Bacteria; kingdom Pseudomonadati; phylum Bdellovibrionota; class Bdellovibrionia; order Bdellovibrionales; family Pseudobdellovibrionaceae; genus Bdellovibrio; species Bdellovibrio sp. MYbb2. Next base: position 896,018 of record NZ_JBJKJI010000001.1, on the reverse strand, counting down.
GTGCCTTGCCAACAAAACCGCTGGCTCCGGCAATTGCCACCTTCACATTCGACCTCGCAGATAGACCCATCCTAACACGTTCATCCAGAGTCCTAAAATTATTGGTAAATAACAAGCACTTGCACGCAGCTTGACAACAAAAATATCGTACACAGACTTAAGGCAACAAACTGATTTTTTGGTTCCTCTTTTTGACCCACGAAAGGAGGTTGTCGGTCATGAGACGAACAGATTCTTTTTCCATCAAACATCTTATTAAAGAACTGCTTCTTGCACTTTATTTAACGGCTTTGATTTTGGTTGGCGCAAAAATTTTTAATCCACCCAACTTGACAGTCGCACAAGCAACCACATCGTTAGAGTGTAAGAACGAAACCTGCAAAGGAGGTTTTTAATGAGACTGACTACAACACCTTATTGGCCCGCTCGCAGAATGAACTCCAATTTCTTTGAAGAGATGGATCGCATATTCGAAAGTTTCGCTGCGACCCCGGCTCAGGAAAAACGGGAACAACTGTTCACGCCCGCCTGCGAAGTGGCTGAATCCGCAGAACATTACCTGCTAAGCATGGATGTTCCGGGATTCAAAAAAGAAGGTATTAAAATCGAGGTAAACGGAAAACTTCTGACCATCTCGGGCGAACGCAAGCGCGACGAAAAGGTGTTAAGCACCTTCACCCGCAGCTTCACCGTTCCAGACACTGTGGATGGTTCAAAAGTTGAAGCCCACCACGAAGACGGAGTGCTCAGCATTTATTTGCCGAAAGCTCCGATAGCAAAAGCACAAAAAATTGAAATTCAAACTCAAAAAGGGGGTTTCTTCGAAAAGCTGAATGCCACTCAAGGCACCGGCACCGAAGGCAACTAATCTACATTCCTTCCCTCCACCTTTCCTTGTCCCTTCCCTCAGAGGGCTTGATTCCCCGTCAAGCCCTCTTCTATTTTCTTCACATGTGAAGTCTGTCAGCCACTGGGCATAATCGATTGCCTGAGTTCACACAAACGGCGATACTGACGGCCGAGGTGTCCCTTGGATAAAAAGAAACTGATTGAAGCTATTCGCACGCAACTTGTCGCAGACATGACGGCTCTTAAAGAAGCCGTCAAAGCCACTATCGATGCGGCCACCAACGAGGAAAGCAAAGCTGAAAACGAATACGACACCCGTGGGCTGGAAGCGTCTTACCTGGCACGCGGTCAGGCCAAGCGCATTGCTGATATCGAGGAAGTTCTGCTTTTGCTAAAACACCTGAGTGTCCGAGACTTCGGCCCGAATGACGGGATTTCTTCTTCCGCTGTTATTGAAGTGGAACACAACGGAAAAACCAGCTTCTTCTTTATTCTCGCCAAAGGCGGCGGCGTCAGTGTGCCGTTTGAAGGAAAAAGCATTCAGGTGGTCACGCCCAACAGTCCTTTGGGCGAAGCGCTTTTGGATCAGAAAGTCGGCGGCGTCGCCGTTGTCGAAAATGGCCCTCAGGTTCGCGAATACGACATTATCAATATCTGGTAAAAACGCTGCGGCCTAAGGCAGCTGCATTTCGCCTTTTTCATTCAGTGGCGCCATGGGGTTCCACGCCACTTCCCACAAAAATCTATCCGGATCTTCAAAGTACCCGCTGTGGCCTCCCCAGAAAACATCCTGGGCAGGCTTAATGATGCGGCCTCCGGCTTTTTCGGCCTGCGCCAGAACTTGGGCCACTTCTTCTTTGCTGTTCACATTGTGCGCGATGGTAAAATCTCTGAAACCACTGCCCTGCGGGTCCACGCCGGCATCTTTCGCCAGTTCCTCTGAAGGAAACAACGACAAAGCCACCCCGCCAGTTCGCAGGAAGACCACGTTTTCATTGCTTGCGGGCGACACAGGCCACTTCAGACCTTTTTCATAGAATTCTCTGGATACTGCCAGATTTTGAACGCCCAGCGTGATCATCGTCAGTCGTGCTTCCATACTCACCTCACTTGCCAACATATGCTACCACGGGGGCTTTTCCACGAGCATCCGCTTTCTTGCTTTTCTTGCCAGCTTCCGAAAGTTGACATAGGATCTCGAACCATGGGCACAGCTATTCAAGACGTCATCATTATCACCACCGGTGGTACCATCGAAAAAACTTACAATGAGTTCGATGGATCCCTGGAAAACAGAGGCACCAGCATTAAAAACCGCATTCTTTCCAAGATGCGATTGCCGTACACCAATATCATGGTGTACCCGCTGTTAAGCAAAGACTCGCTGTATATGACAGACGAAGACCGTGCCCTGATTTCTGCCACCGTCAAAGATCAAATGCAGCGTGGAAGCCCGATCGTTGTTCTGCACGGAACCGACACCATGCACATTTCTGCCGAACACTGCTTTAAGGACATCGGCACACCTAAAGTTCCAGTGGTGTTCACCGGCGCGATGATCCCTATGGGTTTTGATGACAGCGATGCCGCCCAGAATGTTACCGAAGCTTTGTTGTCTGCGAAGCTTCTGCAACCGGGGTTCTATATTTCCTTCCACAACCAGGTGTTCAACGTGCCTCAAGTGCGCAAGAACCGCGAAAAAGGCACCTTCGAAAGTTTTTAATCGCGAATTCCTCTCTGAAAGTCCTGTGTTAATTTGAGATTTCCCAACGGCGCCATTAAGCCCTTTGAGCCTTCTCCGAAAAGACAATATTGGATCTATTTCTGAGGAGTTACGCTTGTTTTTATCCCGTTTTATTCTGGCAGCTGTTTTTGTACTTTCCGCCTGCACTCATCTGCCCAAAACAACGGTGAATGAAAGCCCGCACGTAACCGATCACGTGGTGCCTCTTCCGCCCAACAAGCGCACCCCGGCCGCAGAGGAACTTGACTGGTGGGCCGCCAACGAACGCCAGGTTAAATCTGCCGTCTGTCGTTTGCGACTGCCGGTCACCACCGAAGAAATCCAGCGCCACTATAAAAATCTTCCGATTGAAAACGGCTATGAAGCGGGAACTCATGAAGTTCTTGGCGTGGTTATGACCAATGAACGCCCCCGTCTGGTGCTGGCGCTCAGCCGCCTGCTGACTTTAGGACGCGAAGGTGCGGCGCCAGAAAAAGTTATCAAGGATTTCCAGAAAGAATTTAAAATCGGCCCCGCCTGCGACAAAGCTCTGTGTGCGGCGCAAAAGATCTTCGGTTCCGATGTCGGACCTCAGATGCTTTATCTGATGGATCAGTTTGATGTGAACACATCACCTTATTCTTTTTCCAGCGCTTCGCTTTTCACCGCCAGCGAAATCGCCGATGTCATTCGGACCTTTGAACTGGTTAAACCCGGGCAGCTGCCTTTTGGATTTAACAAACAGCTGATCAAATTCAAACGCGGCTACACCCGCGCCTCTTACGGTGACGACGGCGGAAAAGTTCTGGCCAATGCCGCCATTGAACTTTTTGATTCGTGGTCAGAGCAATCCTCGATCATGCGCCAATACACGCTTTATCACGAAATCGCCCACAACCATTCTGACAATCAATTTTCGGACTATGACCGCTCGGCAGCGTGGCTGCAGCTAAGCAACTGGAAAGAAGCCAAAGCCGGTGGATTTGAAGTTGAAAAGAAAAAAGCCCTGCAAGGGCATCCTTTCGTGTCCCGCTATGGTCAATCCAATCCCTTTGAGGATTTTGCAGAAAGTGTGACTGCTTACCGCTTTAATCCAAATCTGCTTAAGAAAAAATCCGCCGAAAAATACAATCTGATCAAATACCTGGTGCACGACGGGCTGGAATACACCTCCAGCAAAAACTGCAATGACACTGGCGTTTCAAAGAAATTCCAAAAAGAGATCGACCGCGACGACAGCCTGACCAGCACCGAGAAAGACCGTGTGCTGAAGGCCTGCCGTCAGCCGTTCTATCAAACGCTGCTGGGTCATATGCCGGTGTCGTTCTTTGATTCCTGCGTGAACTATGAAGCAACTCAGATCTGGGCCACACAAAATGGCGAACGCTATCCGGATTTGCTGCCTCAGGCCCTGTTCGATCCGAAACTTCGCGTCAGTACGCTGAAATTCACAAAGCTAAGATCCGAACTGGCCACGACTCTGCAGCCCGAAGTGGCGGATTGGATTCTGGATTCCGTACAAACCTTCGCTTACCAACTGCGTTCGGACATGACTAATGCCGAATACTGCGAAGTATGGGCGCAGCTGAATCGCAAGGTCTATCCGGACATCGATCGTGATAATAAATGGCGCTACAAGGGGATCTTTGTTTCCCACGACTATTCACCGAAGGCCGGTGCTGCTCGCGGCATCTGTCTGGATCTGGCCGCCGGATTTGTTCCGACATCAAAGTCGACACTTTCAACTGTGAAAAGCTGGATCAAAGAAACCGGTCACATCGGCACACAGGGTCCTTTGAAAGAACGCGGCATCAGTCGTGAAACTCTTTTGAAATTTATTATTGATCGCACGAACGTCGGCGGTCGTTAGGATTTTTTCTTTCGTACCGGAGCCGCCGGAGTCATTTCCACAAGGGCGTTGATGGCTTCGGTCCAGCGGTCGCGAATCGCCGCTTTTGAACGGGTGTCTTTGATTCCATCGTGCATGAATGCCAGCATGGATTTGCCCGGAACCCGGCCCATTACATAAATCTGCACAATCGTGGGCTTGTGCCATTCCGGATCCTGCCAGCTCATGCGCAGGCGCTCGCCTTCTTTCATGGTGCGGATTTCTCCGAAGTAGCCATCTTCGGTTTCAAAAACATTCTTGGGCTTAAACTTGAAACGAGACAAAGGCTTCAGCCACACGGCCTGACCTTCCGGGGATTCCAGCAGCTTCCAAAGTTTATCCGCGCTGATATAGAAGGTTCGTGTCACCGTGGCGGAAAGCTCGCCTTTTTGATTGCGGCCTTCCTGACGGCGGCCGATGTGAACCTCATAACCTGAAGTCACAATCTGACGCCACCATTCCTTCAACTTGAAAGGTTTCTTTCCCAGCAAAGCCACGATCTCTTTGTGGGAAAGATTTTTTGCCCCTTGGTCATTCAGAATTCTGACCCACTGATCCCAGTTCTTGCCCGTGTGTTTTTCCACGGAAACTGCAGTGACCCTGTTTAAAACCTCAATGACGACAGGTGCTTTTTTGGTCATGCGCAATTACGGAGCTTTCTTAATATGCAGGTTCGCGGCACCAGACTGCAATTTCACTTTGAATCCGGCATTTTTCGTATCGCCCAGTTCATTGGTCATTTTTCCACCGACAGAAATAAAGCTGGTCTGAATTTTCGCATCGGCCGGCAGGGTCAGTTCTACGTTGCCGCTGCCGGATTTGATCTCGAATTCACCCGTGGCTGGCAAGGCGGTATATGCGGCCTTCACCGTGCCGGAACCCATTTTCAGCTCGGATTTGCCCGTCAGGGATTTCACGCTGATTTCCGCATTTCCAGCAGAACCATCCAGTTCGTGCACGTCAGCGTCGATCGTCACTTGGCCATTGCCGATTTTAAAGTCAATGTCCCCTTTGGTTCCGGTGACAGCGATGTTCCCAGAGCCCGTTTTCACATCCAGCTCGACCACTTTGGGCAGAAGCACGGTGAAATGGGTGGTGCAGTCTGATTTTTTAAAGACACCTTTGCGGGACACTTCCACATCCAGATCCGTGCCCTTTTGTTTGAATTCCAGGCGGCAGGACTTGGTGAAGTCGGTTTTTTCAGCCGTGATCACGATTTTATCCTCATGACCCCCTTCAATTTTGATGTTTCCGTTCAGATTTTCGATATCGAAACTATGAATGGTTTTCGCATCAAACTCTTTTACTTCCGTCTCGGCCGCCAAAGCCAAGGGACTGATAAACAGGGCCAGTAGTACTGTAAATTTCATAAGTCCTCCTACAAACATAATTCATTTATTAAGCCGCCAAGCCCCCCTATTTTCAAGCCAAGAGCACACGGCCAGGCCTTTTCACCGGGAGTTTTTTCCAAGGCCCCCTTTCAGATGGGGAAAGGGTTGCGTTTCCCGCCTGAAACACGTAAAAAAACAGCTTTCAAAAGGACCCTTCCGATGATCAGCACGAACAATGTAAGTTTGCGTTTTGGCGGCAAAAAACTCTTCGAAGAAGTGAATGTAAAGTTCACCCCAGGCAACTGCTATGGCCTGATTGGCGCCAACGGGGCTGGCAAGTCCACGTTCCTGAAAGTTCTTTCCAAAGAAATCGAGCCCAACACCGGCGAAGTGATCATCGGCTCTGATCAGCGTCTGTCTATCCTGAAGCAGGATCACTATGCCTATGACGAATTCCCGGTACTGAAGACCGTTCTGATGGGGAATGACCGCCTGTACAAGGTGATGGAAGAAAAAGACGCTCTTTATGCAAAGGCGGACTTTTCGGAAGCGGACGGCGTTCGTGCTTCTGACCTGGAAACCGAATTTGCGGAACTGAACGGCTGGGAAGCAGAATCCGAAGCGGCCGTGATGCTGGCTGGCCTGGCAATCCCGGAAGAACTGCACGGCAAACTGATGAAAGAGCTTACCGGCGGCGAAAAAGTAAAAGTGCTTCTGGCGCAGGCCCTGTTTGGCCGCCCGGACATTCTGCTGCTGGATGAGCCGACGAATCACTTGGACATCTATGCGATCCAGTGGCTGGAAGAATTCCTGCTGAACTTTGAAAACACCGTCATCGTGATTTCGCACGATCGTCACTTCCTGAACAAAGTCTGCTCGCACATTGCTGACATCGACTTTGGCAAAGTGACCACTTACACCGGGAACTATGATTTCTGGAGACAGGCCAGCGAACTGAATCAGCGCCTGCGCGAAGATCAGAACAAGAAAAGCTCTGACAAGGCCGAAGAACTGAAGGCCTTCATTGCCCGCTTTAGCGCCAATGCCTCGAAATCCCGTCAGGCCTCTTCCCGTCAAAAACAACTGGAAAAACTGGAGTTCGTGGATCTGCCGGCATCTTCCCGCAAAAAGCCGTTCATCGGCTTTGATATCAAACGCGAACTGGGGAACGATGTCCTGGTCGTTGATAAGCTGACCAAAACCTGGGAAGGCGAAACTCTGCTGAAAAACCTGAGCTTCACCCTGAAAAAAGGCGACAAAGTCGCTCTTCTGGGTCGCAATGACCTGGCAAAGACACTTCTTTTGGAAATCATCTCTGGCGAAATGCAGGCTGATTCCGGAACTTACAACTGGGGTATTACCACTTCTGTCGGCTATTTCCCGACGGACAACTCCCGTTACTTCAATGGCGAAGAAGAAACTCTGGTGGACTGGCTGCGCCCTTACTCCACAGAAAAAGACGAAACCTTCCTGCGTGGATTCCTGGGTAAAATGCTTTTCGGCGGCACTGATGCTCTGAAACAGCCCAAGGTTCTTTCCGGAGGCGAAAAGGTTCGCTGCATGTTCTCTAAACTGATGTTGTCAGGTGCGAACATTCTGATTCTGGACGGACCAACGAGTCACTTGGATCTGGAAAGCATCACGGCCGTGAATGAAGGCTTAAGCCGCTTTAAGGGCACTGTGATCTTCACGTCCCACGACCATGAACTGATTCAAACCGTGGCCAACAGAATTATCGAAATTGATCAGGGTGTGGTTTACGACAATCACATCACTTACGAAGAGTACCTTGCTTCCAAGCAAGTGACTCACTAACGACTGTCACGGGCCTTAAGATCACGTGAATTAAAAGGCCCGTGAATTTCCTCTGCATGGCGCAGGTGAAGCAGCTGACGCTCCACCATCAGATCAAAGACCTCCAGAAGGTTGTCATGCGGGCGCTGTTTCAGATTCAGCCCCAGATCCCCACCCAACAATTCAATCGTCTGATGAACCGCTTCGATGGTGGAATAGCAGAATTCCTTCGGCTGTTTGCGAACTCGAAACGCTGACGGTTTTTCAGGAGAAAAACAGATCTTGGGAAGGGCGTGAAGGTTATGGCTTTCACGCATCATCTTTTTTGCTGTGGCCCACGTGCCATCAACCACAAACACGGTCAGTCTTTTCCCGGCGGGCACCAGACTTTGGCGCGCCAGCGGGTTCATCAACGACAGGTCACTGGAATCCCGCCCCGGATAAAGAATCACGCAGTGATTCGCCGGATCCCTGATCAAGGCATTGACCTGCGGGTTCTCGCTGAAATTCTGTCCAGAGATTAAATAAGACTTTTCCAGACACAAAGACGTCATGCGCCCGGTGGCGATGCGCCGGCGCACCTCAATGGGATGAATCAAAAGAGCGAAACTGATTTGGGGATCAAATCTTTGGATGGCGTGGCAATAACAGGCTTTTCCCGGCTGCATGCAGGAATAACACAGCGGCCGGCCCAACTGAAAGCCCTGCTGTTGTGTTTTGCGCTCCTGATATTTTTTTAAATCCAATGGCCTGACTCCCGCTGCAGGCAATGAGTCTAACCGCAACACAGAACTTGTCACTGGGAAAAGCCTCTGCTCTAATTCTTCTGCACTGTTCACCGGAGGTTTCCATGCTTTACGAAATGACTGTTCCCCCATTTATCAAAACTCTTAAAAATCTTTCCGCACTTCTGGACAAGGGTGCTCACCTGGCCGAGACAAAAAAGTTTGATGTCGAGGTTCTGTTGAACTCCCGACTGGCACCGGATCAGTTCCCGCTGACTCGTCAGATTCAGATCGCCTGCGATACAGCGAAACTGGGTGTGGCACGTTTGACAGACAAAGAAGCTCCTTCCCATCCAGACACCGAAAAAACTTTGCCGGAACTAAAAGCGCGTATCGAAAGCACGATTGCTTTCCTGGAATCAGTTTCTGCCAATGATTTTGCTGGCTCTGAAAAGAAGCACATCTCTCAGCCCCGCTGGGAAGGAAAGTACCTGACTGGAGAAGACTACGTTTTGCATCACGCGATTCCGAACATCTATTTCCATGTCACAACGGCTTATTCCATCCTTCGCCACAACGGCGTGGAAGTTGGCAAAAAAGATTTCCTGGGCGCCCTGCCATTTAAGTCCTAGTCTGCTGCTAGTGAGCATGTTGAAGAGAAATTCGACATGCTCACATTCTGTCCCCAATCCTCACACCAGACTTCCGTGTCGTTCCCTTTCTGAACTTGCATGAAGGTTCCCTTCGTCGGTCTTCCTATCTGAAAAATTCTCTGTCATCCGTCCAAGCTTGTACGGAAATTACCAAATTTTTGCCCCCACAAAGTACAATGAGGACAAATCCCAACTCTCTAACCAATGAGGTGTGGCATGAGAACTCTACAACAAATAACAGGAGCAATAGCCGCTCTGCTGTTTTTGACAGTGAATACTGCCCAGGCAGAGCCCACCGAAACAATGCAAAAACGCAGTCCTACCGTGATCGACGAGATCAACCCCTTTGACCCGAACATCGAGCAAGTACTGGAACAATTCGATAAAATTTACGAAGAAGAAACCGGACAGTCCGCTCACCTTCCAGAGACTTATCTGGATGACATCGTGAATATCTTTGGCGGTTGCACTCGCAACAGCTGCGCGGTGTGGGCCCAAGTGGTGAAATCAAGTCAACGCATGTATCTGTATGTGAATGGATCCCTGCGCGGTTCATGGCTGGTATCCACCGGCATGTCGGGATACGGCACCCCTAACTTTGACAAACATCCCAACGGCCGTATCTATGATCGCTACAGCTCCAGCAAATTCCCCGGTGGCGACTATAATGGCTTGGGCAACATGCCTTATGCTGTCTTTATCAGTGGAGGATTTGCCCTGCACGGCACACCTCAAGGCAACTGGTCTAAGTTAGGCACCCGCGCATCCCACGGTTGCATTCGCATGCACCCTGATAACGGATATGTCTTCAACCGGCTGGTGCGCAGCTACGGAAAATCAAATGTGTGGATTACGGTTCAATAGAGCACGTTGTGATGGAGCGTTCCGGGCAAGGGCCCCGTTCAAACCAGGACGGGGCTATGCATTTACTTAACGGCGGCCGATATAGTTCGTGGGAATGGCGCTGCCACTCCAAAGATGAGTCTGATAGGCCCCGGTGCGAACTTTCCTGGAAGTGATCTCAACATCAATGATGGCATTGAATTTAGCCTGGACGGCAAAGAAAGCCAGACGCAGCAGAGTCTCTTCACGATCCTCGCAATCAACAACCTTGAAAGCTTTTTCCGTGCGTTTGAAATTGCGGGTTTCCTTGCTTTGATCCTTGAAAAAGACCGCGATGTTGCGAGCTGCTTCCAGATCGGCATCATAAGCTTCGACTTCCGGCATGACTTTGAAATCAAAGCACGGCGTGCAATAAGCCCCGTGGGAAAGCAATTCCGGAACCTTCGTCATAAAGGAAAAGCGGCCCTCTTCCAGAAACTGCGCACAGTTCTTACAGACCGCTTCTTTGCAACAGCCACACTGAAGCGTGGCTTTGGGTTTTTGGCATACACAACAAGTTGAACTCATGCCCCAAAGCTATCACAGCTTCAGAGCAGATTCGACTGGAACTATCGCAAACAATAACTTTCCACCGGGAATTTGAACTCGGCCGCCTCTTTTTTACACTGAGGCTGGATCTCGCCCAGGATTCCCGCCGGAGTCTGTTTGGAAAGACGGTTGAATTCATCAGAATCGGTCTCACGAATCAAAACCACAATGCTTTTGCCGTCTTCAGACAGCTTGGCGGACTGGGGTTTTACGTCACAAACAGACTCTTGATCCAGCACCGGCAGTTCCTGCCACGCCATGCGCCCACCCTGACAATTCACGCGAAGCTCCATTGTATAAGGACGCCCCAGCTTGTCGCCCACTTTTCGGGTGGTGATCATGGCCTGACCGCCGCCTTTTAAATCCAGGGTTTTTTCACCCACCACGTCAGTCGCTGCCACCGCAGACAAAGAAGTCCCCGTCAAAATCATCAAAGTAAAAATAATTCTTTTCATAAGTTACCCCGCACAGAATGGAAATGAGAGATGAATATGATCGTTATGCAAACTGTTTCCGCCAAGCTCTGAACCCGGAATACCAATCGAGCCGCTGTATTCCCGCTGACCCGGCCGGCATTTCGATGGCATCGTGTCCTTCCAGCACTGGCGGAAGGCATTGTAAAACTTGGCCGTCGTGCCCTTAAAGTCCCGCACATGGGTGCTGACCGAAGTCGCCTTGCCGGTGCGGTCGTAAATAATGAACTTCACAATATCAATCGCGCGGGCGTAAGCATGCATGCTCAAGCTTGAAGAATTTCGGGCATTGCGGTTCACGTAAGTTCCCCAGTGACGGATAAAGACCCGCTCTGGTTGCGAATACCCTGCCGCCAACGAACCCTTTTCCACGCAGCCAAAGAAGTGCTTGTTCAAGTGCTCAGCATAGGCCGGCAGCACCGTGCCGTTACCGCACTTGGTATCACTGTCATAACCGCCGCGCACGATGGCCTCTTTGTCACAGCCATCCCAGGTTTTACCCAAGCCATATGCCAGCGTCTGGGTGCCAGGCTTGAAAGAGAAAAACAGACCCGCCAAAGGTGGCGTTGTTGTTTCCACCTCTTCTTCCTCTTCCGGGACACTCGGTGTGGTCGGAACTTCAGGATCAGGGGTTACACCGCCTTGAGCGCTGTCCGGATTCCCTGAAGCCCACTCGCCGTCTCCACTGGCACCAGCACATCCTACCACTAGGGACAGACCTGCCAAGACCAGCAAAAACCGAACTGAAATTTTATTTTTATTCGAGGACTCTAAGACACTTTTTAAGTTTGTGTGTTTTGCCATTGCCTGAGTCTTCTTTAACAACTCTGTAACTGAAAAGACCCTTAGACCAGTTTCCAGACCTATTTAAGACCAAAGAAGCGCAAACAAACAAACTTAAAACCCGCTACTGCAGCAGGTTTTACGAGGATACTCAGAACCGGTTAAGAAAACATGCGTGGCTTTTGCGAAGCGCGTTTCAACGGCGCCACTTTTTTCTTCCACTGAAAAACTGACATATCAATCACATCGCCTTCACCGAACTGCACACCTTCAGAAATTAAAAGCTTCTTTTGCTGACGATAGGATTTCGTCCCGGGCGGAAAAGAAATCTTTCCTTTCGAATTCAAAACCCGCTGCCACGGAAGCTTATGACTTTCAGAACAGGAATGCAGCAGCCACGCCACCCCGCGGGATCCTTGAGGCTTCCCCGCCAAGGCCGCGATCTGCCCATAGGTGGCCACTTTCCCTTCCGGGATCTTTTTGATCAGCTTAAGAACCTTCTCGGAAAATACTTCGCTCATAACTCATCTTACTTTGTCTTTAATATGTGACAAGTACTTACAAATATTAAAAGATATTCGCTTGAGGGGGAATTTCCACATGTCGAGCACTGATAATTCTGTAGAGTCCGGACCGTTGTATCGCTTTCTGCTAAAGGTGGAACGCGCGGGGAATGCCCTGCCACAACCGGCTCTGATGTTCTTGTTGTTAACCATTTTGGTGGTTCTGCTGTCTGCGGTCATCAGTGGTTTGGGTGTTGAGGCCGTTCATCCGGTCAAAAAAGAAACCATCACGGCGGTGAATCTGCTGTCGGTGACGGGTTTGCACATGGTTTTGACCGACATGCTGAAAAACTTCACCGGCTTTGCTCCCCTGGGAACGGTTCTGGTGGCGATGCTGGGTTTCAGTCTGACGGAAAAAAGTGGACTTCTTGGCGCCCTGCTGCGATTGCTGGTGATCAAGTCCCCGCGTCAGCTTCTGGTTCCGGCTGTGTTATTGGCGGGAATCATGTCCCACACCGCGGGTGATATCGGTTACGTGTTACTGATTCCTCTTTCCGCGATGGCCTTCCATAGCGCCGGTTTGAATCCATTGGCGGGTCTGGCCATCTGTTTTGCCGGTGTGTCCGGGGGCTTTGCCGCCAACTTCATGCTCAGCGTGGCCGACCCTGTTTTGTCCGGTCTTTCCCAAGAGGCTGCTCGCATTATTGATCCGGCTTACACGGTCACCCCGGTGGTGAACTGGTACTTCATGTCGGTTTCATCTGTTTTGATTATTGCTATCGGAACTTTGGTGGCAAAAAAGATCACCCTGCCATTTTTGGGCGAATACAAAGGTTCTGCCGAGCGCACCGCGCCTGAACCACTGAATGCTTATGAAAAAAAAGGTCTGCTGTGGGCCGGTGTGGTCTTTGCGATCTTCGTTCTGCTGGTTTTGTGGGGCACAGTTCCTGACTCAGGATTCCTCAGAAATCCTGCCAATGGTTCTTTGCTGGATTCCCCATTCTTGAAGGGCATCATCCCGATGGTGTTCTTCCTGGCGGCCTTCACCGGTGTGGCTTATGGATTTGCGGCAAAGACTTTCAAATCCCAAAGTGATGTGACCAATGCCATGCAAGACGCCATGGTGACAATGGCACCGTACCTGGTCATGGTTTTCTTTGCGGCGCAGTTTATTTCTTTATTCAATTCCTCTAACGTCGGATTAATTCTGGCAGTGAAGGGTTCTGAGCTTCTGAAGGACATGCACCTGAGCGCCATCCCGCTGATGATCGGTTTTATCATTCTGACTTGTGTGGTGGATCTGTTCTTAGGAAGTGCTTCGGCAAAGTGGGCATTGATGGCCCCGGTGTTTGTGCCGATGTTCATGCTTTTGGGAATTGCGCCGGAACTGACACAAGCTTCTTATCGCGTGGCGGATTCCGTGGTGAATATTATTTCGCCATTGATGCCGTACTTCCCGCTGATTCTGGCGTTTGCGAATAAATATGATCCGAAAGCCCGCCTGGGAACGTTGATCGCCCTGATGCTGCCATATTCAATTGCCTTCACGATCTTCTGGTCGCTGTTGCTGTTTGTATGGATCTGGCTGGGTCTGCCTCTGGGACCGGGGGCAAATTTGCTCTATTTGATGCCAGGACAATAAATAAAAAAGCCGGGTCGCAAAACCCGGCTTTTTTATTTTTACTGTTTCCAGGACCGATACCAAATCGCATTGTCGTTGCCTTTCACGAACACCAGCGTTCGACCGCGCGCAGACGACGTGGCATCCGGGCCGGAGCTTAAACCACCGCCCAACGATTCCCACGCGGACCAGCCGCCGCTGTACCACTTGTGCCAGAGGGCATTGTCAGTGCCTCGCACATAGACATCAAGACGTCCATTGCCCCAGGAAGACACCCCCGGCGATGACGTTAGAACTCCACCCAGTGATTCCCAACCGGACCAGCCTCCCCAATACCAGATGTGCCAAAGAGCGTTGTCGGTTCCTCGCACGAACACATCGATGCGACCACTTGACCAGGACACTGCCGCAGGATCTGAAGTCAGCACTCCTCCGAGCGATTCCCAGCCGGACCAAGCTCCTCCAGTGAACCACTTGTGCCAGAGGGCATTGTCGCCACCGCGAACAAAGACATCAAGACGTCCCCCCGTCCAAGATGCTGCCGCCGGACCTGATGTCAGGAAGCCACCCAGTGACACCCAAGGCTGCCACACACCGTGACGGAAGGTACGCTGCCAGAGAGCGTTGTCTCCGCCTCGCACGAAGACATCGATGCGATTAGGGCCCCAACAAGCGGCCGCGGGTGAAGAGGTCAGGAATCCGCCCAGCGAAGTCCAAGAACCCCAGCTTGATCCATTCCAGTGACGATACCAAAGAGCATTGTCAGTTCCGCGAACGAACAAATCTGTGCGGAAGTTGCTGCGTGAACAGGTGGCCGGATCTGAAGTGCCAACTCCGCCAACGCTGGTCCAGGCGGACCATCCAGGGGGTTGTGGATCATCATGCAGTGGCCCGTAGGGCGCATCTGTCATCACAAAGCCTTTTGCTGTCAGCGATGTGGCTGTGACTAAAAACAAAATCAGAACTAATTTCGAGAAACGCATACCATCCTCCTTGATTCCTGCGTTGGTGAAAATTCTTTCACAGCCAGAAGGTAGCGAAATTAAAGGAAAGAGAAAGTTGATTCGCGTGCTTTGCCAAAATGAACTGCTAAGTGGTGCTAAAGAAAATCCGGTTGTGAAGACACACCTGTGATCAAACATATTGCGTCCGGAATTTTGCGTAAACAAACTAAAATTGTGCGTAGGAATAAAGGGGGATCTGTGGAAACTGTAGCCTTCGAGCATGAGAACCGGTTCAAAACCATTATCGAGTCTTTGCCAACAGGAATCGTCATGGTGAACAAAGCCGGCTTCGTGGTCCTGTGCAATGGTGAAATGGAAAAGATGTTTGGATACAATCCCGGCGAACTGAAAGGTTCTCCGATAGAACGACTTGTTCCCATGGGGTCACGCCCGCACCATCCCCAACACCGCGAAAGCTTCATGCAAAATCCGACCAAGCGCCAAATGGGTGCCGGCCGCGATCTGTCCGGTCTTTGCAAAGACGGCAAAGAAATCCCGGTCGAGATCGGCCTGAATCACATTGTCATCGACAACAGCAGCTATGCCATTGCTTCCATCGTCGATATCACTGAAAGAAAAACCATCGAAACACGGCTGAAGCACGCCTATGATGAACTTCAGCAAAAGAATCAGGAAATGGAACAGTTCGTTTACACCGTTTCCCACGATCTGAAGTCCCCACTGGTGACGAGTTCATCTTTTATTGAGTTTATCAAAGAGGACATCAAAAGCGGCAACATGGATGATGTCGCCGATTCCATCGACCGCCTGGAAAAGGCGCACAAGCGCATGCAGGAACTTATCAATGATCTGCTGCAGTTAAGTCGCGCCGGCCGCATGGAATTAAACCTTAGCGATGTCAGCATGAGCGACATCATCAACGAGATTCTGGAAAACTTCTCCAATCGCTTTAAAGACCGCAACATCGACGTGCAAGTGCCGGCAGATCTGCCCAAAGTCATCGGCGACCGGCGCCGCCTTTACCAGGTTTTGGAAAATCTGGTGACCAATGCCCTGAAGTACGGAACGGACATGCCCCAGCCGCAAATCCAGATCCTGACCAAAGACGCCCCCACTGAAATGCTGGTGGGCGTGAAGGACAACGGCCCGGGCATTGCACCTGCTTATCACCGAAAAATCTTTGGTTTGTTCCAGCGCTTGGACAACACCAAAGAAGGAACCGGAGTGGGGCTGGCGATCGTGCAAAGAATCATGCAACTGCACGGAGGGCGTGCCTGGGTTGAATCCCGTGAAAACGAAGGCGCCACGTTCTGGCTGGCCTTCCCAAAATTTTTCACCGAGCGAGGAGCCTTCGATGCAACCAAGTCATGATGAAGAACATCCATTAAGAATTCTGCTGGTTGAAGACAATGACGATCACGCCCTGATCGTCATGAGGAACCTCAAAAAAGAATCCTTTGTTCACAAAGTGGACCGGGTGAGCGACGGAGTTCAGGCCCTGCAGTATCTGCGAGGACTGACTCCCTATGAAAGCCGGGAAAAGCCGGACATCATTCTGCTGGACCTGAAACTGCCCCGCCTTGACGGGCACGAAGTTCTTTCGGAAGTCAAAGATGACGCCAAACTTCGCAAGATCCCCATCATTGTACTGACCACCTCAGACGCGGAAGTCGACAAA
Source organism: Bdellovibrio sp. MYbb2 (assembly GCF_056175685.1). Lineage (NCBI taxonomy): Bacteria > Pseudomonadati > Bdellovibrionota > Bdellovibrionia > Bdellovibrionales > Pseudobdellovibrionaceae > Bdellovibrio > Bdellovibrio sp. MYbb2. Next base: position 879,601 of record NZ_JBJKJI010000001.1, on the reverse strand, counting down.
CTGAAGGCCTACGACCTGCACGCCAACAGCTATCTGGTAAAGCCGTTGCAGGCCGAAGAATTAAAAAAAATGGTCGAAAGCATGGCGACCTACTGGGGTATCTGGAATCGCAATATCAGCAAGCCGGAAGCCTCCCCTGAAAAGGAGCACTGATGTCACCGCTGAAGCCACTGAATATTCTGCTGGTGGAGGACAACGACGAACACGCCTTCATCATTTCGCGCTATCTTCGCCGCATAAAGGACGTGCCTGAGATCACTCTGGACCGGGCCGCGATGCTGAAGACCGCCCTGCAGCTGATCGACGGCAAAAAATATGATCTGGTGCTGCTGGATCTGCGCCTGCCGGACAGCGACCTGGATGAAACTCTGCCACGCATGCAGTCGATACTCCCCGACGCCCCGATCATTATTCTTTCCGCCTTGGAGGATCGTGAGTTCGCCCTGAGAAAAGTGCATGAGGGTGCCCAGGACTACCTGTGCAAGTCCGAACTGTCCTCTGAAACCCTGGTTCGGGGAATTTATGCCGCCATCGAAAGAAAATCCGCCGAAGTTCTGATGCGCCAGCAGTTTGAACAAATGCAGACGCTATTTGATTTTTCCAAATTCGTCATGACCGAACCTTATCCAGAGCAAATGATCGAACATCTGCGCCAAAGCGCTTTGAAGTGCCTGAAGCTTTCCGCCGTCGAACTGATCCGCAGGGACTCTGAAAAAATGTCAGAAGAATTCGCAAAATCCAGCTTCTGGGGTCTGCAGACTCCGAAACTGCTGCTGGATGGTGATTTGGCGATGAAGCTTTCCTCTTTCCGGGACTTGCGGGAAGAGGGTTTCAACACTTGCCTGCTCGTGCCCGTACAGGGACTTGAAAAAAATCAGCTGTTTGGTTTGTTACTTCTGATGAACAAGGCCATCCGTCATTTCTCTGAGGAAGAAGTCCGCTTTATTCAGTCTTTGGTGAACACTCTTTCCATCGCCATGAGCCGTAACGCCCTTCACAAAGAGCTTGAAGAGCGCATTCAGGAGCTTCATGCCGCCCACAGGAAAAAAGACGACTTTCTGGCGACATTGTCCCATGAGCTGCGTACTCCGTTGAATATCATCAAAGGAGGCCTGGATCTTTTAAAGGGTTCTGATCCCAACTCGCGCGAATATCATGATGCGCTGGACGCCATTGAACGAAACCTGAATCATGAAATCCGTCTGGTGTCAGACACCCTTGAGATTTCCCGCATCACCACCGGCAAAACAAGACTGAATCTGAAAAAGATCATCGTGCAGGAACTAATTCAATCGGTTACGGAGTCCTTGGAAAGTGCGGCGTATGCCAAGAATATTTCAGTTCAACTGACTTGCAGCGAAGTGGCCACGCCAGCAGTGGTGGATCCGGATCGCTTCCGCCAGATTCTTTGGAATCTTTTGTCCAACGCAATCAAGTTCACCTCCAACGGCGGCCGTATCCAGGTCCGTTGTGAACGGCACGCTTCGCAGTTTAGCGTATCGGTTCAGGATTCCGGCCAGGGGATTGAAAGCGAAAACTTGCCGTATATGTTTGAAAAATTCTGGCAGGAGGATTCGGGCATAAACCGCAAACGCATGGGACTGGGTTTGGGGCTTTCCATCGCCAAACACCTGACTGAACTTCACGGTGGCAACATCGAAGTCAGCAGCCCCGGTAAAAATCAGGGCGCCACCTTCCGTTTCCAGTTGCCATTGGTGTCAGTTGAAACCACACAGGGAGCGGCCCTGACCTTAAGCGGACAAAGTGAAAATCTTCAGTTTGTCGAAACCGAAACCCAGGGCTCCCTTTCAGGTTTGCATGTGTTTTTGGTGGATGATTCTGAAGATACACTTGTTCTGATCAAGCGCCTGCTGCAAAGAGAGGGTGCTTTAGTCACGGATACTTCTTTACCCAAGCAGGCTTTGTCACTTTTGAAAGAGGGCAAGTTTGATATTCTGATTTCGGACATCGGCATGCCCGAGATGGACGGCTATGAACTGATTCGTGCTTTACGGGACTGGGAAGGCCCGCGGAATCGCCACCTGCCGGCAATAGCCTTGTCGGCTTATACCAGCACTGAAGATATCAGAAAGGCGCTGGAGTCCGGATTCCAGCAGCACTTAAGCAAACCCAGTCCGATCAAAAACATTGTCAAAGAAGTCTTGCGGCTGACGGGGAAAACCCCGCCACGACCTCAGCCTCTTTTAAACAATGGCTTGTAAAGATGCCAGTATCCTGTGGCCGCCATTACATGCAAAGCAATCATCACCACAGGCATAATGACGTTTTCAAGACCTGGTGTCAGGAACGAATGGAAAAGGAAGATCTGCAGTGTGATCGGCGCCAGAACCACCAAAGCCAGAGGTGCTGCAAAGCCGCTCAACAACAAAGCCCCGCAGATGACTTCAGTCCCTTTAAGAACCGGAAAGAAATAAGGCGCTGCCATCATCCCCCCCATGAAGGCCATCGCCCCTTCGGGCATAGTCGGTGGTGCCGGGATGAATTGCAAAAAGCCATTCAAACCAAAAACAAAGTAAATCAAACCCAGTAAATAACGGGAACCTGTTGCCAATTTAGATTGCATAAACTCTCTCCTTATTTCTGCTCAAGCTGTGTTTTCAAATTTATCAGGCTCTGATCCATATCCCGGATGATATGATCTTCGCCACCAAAGATCTTGTTAAAAAGGAAGCTCATCACGTTCATCGGAATGGACATTTCATCGTGCATGCCCATTGTCACTTTGGTCTGAGCAGCGTCCACTGATTCCGTGATCACGTAGGAATCAAAGCTGGCTTCCATCGGCACCTTAAAGCGAATTTCGGTGTCCACGCGGCTGTTGTCGACAAGATTTTTAATCTCTTGCTCGCCCACACCCACGTCTTTGACGGCACTTTCCCAGGTCACGATAAAGCCCACAGTCCCGTCTTCGCCCTTGTAGTCCATTTTGACTTTGGGATCTTTCAGAAACCACGCATTCCAAAGATTTTGGTGCTTTAACTGCTTCACATAAGCATAAACATCCGCTTGAGGCCGGTCGATGATGATATCACGACTAACCTTGAAATCTTTGGGTGCAATCAGACCCAACACCAAAAACAAAGCCACCAAAGAGCCAACTATAATTCCAAATGTTTTCATAAACCGTCCTGAATCCTACTTATCCACGATCGTCTTGAAGCCGCCATAAGCCATGCGTTTCATATTGAATGGCATCTTGTCCGGGGTCATTTCCTTCATTTTTGGATCATTCATCATCGCTTTGTTGGCACGATCACGGGCCGCACGGGATTTATAGGTGATCCAGGAAAACACGATCACTTCATCGGATTTCGCTTTGGTCAACTTCGGAAATGGCAGGGCCCATTCAATATTCATGTCATCCCCGACACACTCTTTGTATTCCAAGGCCCCGTGCTTCAGAAAGATTTTGGAAGCCTGCATCGCCATCTTGCGATACTGGGCCATGTTCTTTTTGGGAACAGTCAGTACAAATCCGTCAACGTATTTTGCCATGTGATTCCTCCTGCTTGTGTTTTTATGTATTCCTTCGCACTCACTTGAGACTTATTGCCACATTATTAACAATATATGGAATCTGCCCACTTCTGGAAGGAGAAATGCATGGTAAACCAAATCTACGTGAATCTTCCTGTCAAGAATCTGAAAAGATCCATGGAGTTCTTCAGCAATCTGGGTTTTGAATACAACATGAAGTTCACCAACGACAGCGCCGCCTGCATGGTCATGGGTAAAGATATCTTTGCCATGCTGCTGGATGAAAATTTCTTTCAGACCTTCACCGACAAAAACATCATCGATGCCGGAAAAAACATCGAAGTCATCACCTGCTTTTCGGTGGATTCAAAAGAGCAGGTCGATGCGCTGATCGACAAGGCTAAAAAAGCCGGAGGCTCGTCCGCACGGCCGCCCACAGACTATGGTTTTATGTACAGCCGCAGTTTTGAGGATCTGGACGGGCATGTTTGGGAAGTTGTCAGCTATTCTGGCGAAGAGCCACCAAAGCAGGAGGACGTATGAACGATTTAAAAGTCGTATCCGCCGGGGATCGAAACATTGTTATCACCCGCACCTTCAAAGCCTCAAAAGAAAAGATCTTTGATGCCTATACCAAGCCAGAACATCTGAAGCGCTGGCTCTTGGGGCCCAAAGGCTGGACGCTGCCAGTATGCACACTGGATCCCAAACCGGGCGGCGAATATCACTATATGTGGCGCCATGAGGACGGCCGAGAAATGGGCATGCACGGAGTGGTCAAAGAAATCCATCGTCCCGATCACCTGCAGACCACAGAACTTTTCGATGAACCGTGGTATCCGGGCGAAGGCGTGAATGATCTGTCGCTGACCGAGGACGGCACCACCACTTTGCACACCGTGGTCTTGCGCTATGAATCCAAAACAGCGCGCGACATGGTATTACAATCCGGCATGCATCGCGGACTCAGCGAAAGCTACAATCGCCTGGAAGACCTTCTGCGGATCATGTAAGCAAACCTATCCTGAATCAATCCCACTCGGGTGCAAACGGCGGATTGGCCAGTCGCTCCGCGGAATCCAGTCTGGCAATAAGTTCTTTTTCTTCCGCACTTAAAAGACCCCGACGAGCCTGCAGATTCTTTTGCAGGTTCTGTCTTTTGGTAGACGACGGAATCACCACCATATCCTGATCCATCAGCCAGGATAAAACCACGTCGGCCGCTGTCACACCATGACGGTCTGCGATCTTCAGCAGCACTTCATCTTTCATGACCTTTCCATAAGCCAGAGGCATATAGGCTGTGACCGTCACCCCTACTGACTTCAAATAATCCACCAGCCTGCGGTTTTGTAAATACGGGTGAACCTCGATCTGATTGGTAAAGATGTTTTTTGCGCCCACAATTTCTACGGCTTTCTTCATTTCACTGACCGGGAAATTGGAAACCCCGATGTCTTTGGTCAGCCCCTGGGATTTGGCCTGCATCAAAGCTTCGAGAGTCTCCGCCAGCGGCACCTTTCCTTCCGGGGAAGGCCAGTGAATCAATACCAAATCCACATAATCGGTTTGCAGCTTCTGAAGACTTTCTTTCAGGCTGGGAATCAGACGTTCTTTGGACAAATTCTCTGTCCAGATTTTAGTGGTCAGAAAAACATCTGCGCGAGAAATCTTACTTTCAGCCAGTACCTTTCCCACTTCGGCTTCATTATCATAGATCTGAGCGGTGTCGATATGGCGATAGCCCAGCTCAAGTCCCATTCTTACGGAATTTTCGGCGTCAGCTCCCTTAAGGCGAAAGGTTCCCAGTCCGATTTGTGGTATTTTCATAAGGTTCTCCTGTTCAAAGATACGTTTTGATAAGACTAATTTAGCACTTTCACTGTTGCTGATTCAGACCTAAAACCGCAATTGATCTTTGACTGCAGATCAATAATCCCTTTAGGAATCCTTAGCGAATACCGAGCCCAGGTCAGCTTTCATCACTGTGCTTGCGCAAACTCACCAGCAGGCGTAGCTTCGGGATTATGAACACGGACACTGCACACCCTACCTTAACTCGCGGCTTGGTCCTGCTTCTGATGGCTGCCGTCGGAATCATCGTTGCCAACTTATATTATGCTCAACCCATCACCGCCATGATCAGTCAGGCACTGGGACTGGATCCCAGCGCTGCGGGTCTTGTCGTGACCCTTACTCAAATCGGATATGGACTGGGAGTTTTGCTGATTGTGCCTTTGGGTGACATCATCGAAAATCGCCGCCTGGTTCTGACCATGATGGGGATTGCAGTCCTGGGTGTTTTGGGATTGGCCTTTGCCTCGCAACTGACACCCTACTTTATCGCGGCTTTTGCCACGGGCCTTGGTGCTTCAACTGTTCAGATCCTTGTGCCCTACACGGCGCACTTTGCTCCAGAGATAAAACGCGGTCAGGTCGTCGGTAGTCTGATGAGCGGGTTGATGATCGGGATTATGCTGTCGCGTCCGATTTCAAGTCTGTTAACGGATTTGTTTTCCTGGCATGCAGTGTTTGTTCTTTCCGCGGCGCTAATGACCGTGCTGGCTCTCGTTCTTTACAAAGTCATGCCCGAGCGTCATCCCGAAAACAAGAATCTGCACTATTTTGATTTGCTAAAATCCATGGGGCGACTGTTTGTAGAAACACCAGTGGTTCGTCGGCGCGGGGCTTATCAGGCCTGTATGTTCGGAGCATTCTGTCTGTTCTGGACGGCGAGTCCCCTGTTGCTGGCAGGGCCGAAATTCAATCTGTCCCAATCAGCGATTGCGATCTTTGCCCTGGTCGGAGTTTCCGGCGCCGTGATTGCACCAATTGCGGGGAAAGCCGCCGACAAAGGTCACAGCCGTATTGCCACCATGATTGCTATGATCATCTCGGCCTTTTCATTCCTGCTAAGTCATTTCTTTGAAGGTGGCTCTACTGCAGCTTTGGCGGCACTGGTGGCTTCAGCCATCTTGCTGGATGCCGGAATCACCGCAAATCTGGTGATGGGCCAAAGGGCGATCTTTTCCTTAAAGGCGGAATACCGCAGCCGCTTGAACGGACTCTTTATCGCAACAATTTTTGTGGGAGGAGCAATAGGCTCTACATTAGGTGCATGGGCTTATGCCCGTGGCGGCTGGGAGCTGACATCGTGGGTGGGGTTCCTGATGCCAGCCCTCGCCTTTGCTTACTTCCTTACTGAAAAGAAGTCCTAGTCGAACAGTTCTTCCAGGAATGATTTTCTGCGCTTGTACGGCTTCTGATACTGATATGGCTGCTGCTGATACTGAGGGGGTTGTTGATGTTGAACAACCTCTTCGCGTTTTGGAGCCGCATCGTATTCTGCGGATCTTTCGATGATCTTATCAAGCTCTCCGCGATCCAGCCAGATGCCGCGGCATTCAGGGCAATAGTCAATTTCGATCCCTTTGCGTTCAGAGATCACAAGATTTGGTTCTTTGCAGTTTGGACATTTCATATTTTCTGCCTCCTGATGAATTCAATGTAGCTCAGGGCAGTTCATTTTAAAAATCGATAAACTTAATCAAGATGTTTGCTTAAAACAAAGTCTATGCAGGGATTTCATGCTGTCATTGTACTAAATTCCCGCTGAAAGCTTGAACTTAACCCGTCCCTCGTTGAACATGGAAATTCAAACTGAGGTGCCCTTATGAATGTCAAAGACAGCGAATTCAAAGCCCTGCTGGAAAAGTACAAAAAATTCTCTGTGTACGGGCTAAGCCCCGACGCCACCAAAGCCAGTCACTATGTGCCCGCGTATATGCGAGATCACGGCTGGGATATGGTGGGCACTTACCCAAAAAAGCATGAAGCTGGTGGATTCAGAATATATGGCAGTCTTGCTGACGTTCCCGCTGAATATCGCAAGTTTGTGGATGTGTTTCGCAGCTCTGACCGCATTGACGAAGTCGTGGATGAAGCCCTGGCCGTGGGTGGAGTGGAAGTGCTATGGCTGCAACTGGGAATTGCCAATCCCCAAGCTGAAGCCCGCGCCGAAAAGGCCGGGATCAAAGTTGTTTCCAACCGCTGCCTGATCATCGAACACAAGAAATACTTCTGATTAGGCCACCTGCTTCACCGAAGCAGGCTGACGAAGGTGATTTTTCAGATCTTTCTTCAAGGCGATAAAAAGCTTTTCTTCAAGATTGTCCACCAAGGCATGAAGCTTTTTATCGTGCAGTCCAAACCGCTTGCGGGCCGGATCACTTAGAACACTGACTAACAGACTGCACACGGTCAGTAAGGTACCGACCGCCAAGGTCGCCATCACCACCTGCGTATTTGTCGGGGCCGGTGGAAACACTCCGTAAAAAACCGAGCCCACTTTTTCACCCAGGAAGAAATTCGAAGAAGCTTTTTCCCGGGCCATCTTACCGGCGATGCGGCTGCCCAACCCCATGATTCCCAGGGACTTATCCCCGAAATAGGTCCAACCCGCAGCCAAGGTTAACAGGGAGCTGCAGATGTCATTGATCATAGCCTGACTGGACGTATACTTTTCAATTTCTTTCAGCACTTCACTGCGAATCTTGCGCTGATTCAACTCCACAGCACCCGAGGCCACCATGGGACCCAAGACGGGATCTTTGCGAACGTAGTCCATCAGGATACCTTCGCCCACAAGCTCTGTTGCAATCAGCTTTTCAATGTCTTTCTGATAGCCCGTCTTAAAACTTGCCGGAAGAATATCGATAATGGGATTCAGCGCGGGCCAGCCCATTTTATCAGACGTCTCTACCGCCTTTTTTAACATCAAGTAAGGGATCGACCAAAGCGCATTCACCGGACTTAACAGCAGATCCAACGGCAAGTGCCTTTTCTGAATCTGAATGGATTCAGACACTGAGAAATGCTTTTCAATGAAGGGGGCGATATGCTGCTTTCTGTCCGCGGCGAACTTTTCAATGCAGTCGTCAATGGCGCCCAGAACTGGCGCTGCTCTTTGATCCATGAGAAATCTCCTGAATCCATTCTGACAAATTTTCTGCAGGAAAAGGATTAATTCTCTGGCTTGTCGAGATCCCTGATCCGAATCTCGTTTTAAAACAGGCCGTCCAGCAGGAAAGACAATGAATCTGTCGACCTTTCAGCCACTATCTTTAAAATAAATACTGAAGCGAGAATCCGGAAGACACATAGTATTGCAGATCGCGATTGGAATTGTTAAACAGCGCGATCACCCCGTTATCAAAGATACGGATGCGATAAGCCAGGCCAATCCGGCTGGGCATAAAGGTGTACGTTGTTCCAAATTCCAAACCATAACGAAGCGCGGTCCAGTCATAGTATTCCGGGTAAGGATATTTATCCGGAGACTTCATAAAGTAGTGGTCCTGATCCAAAGAGTACGCCGTGAAAAAGCCAAACTGCAAGGGCCGCCACATGTCTTCACCGACCGGACTATTCCAGCGGGAATAGCGATAGACGAAGTTTGTTTGATAATAGGTTTGATCATCCAGTGGGTAAGCCCCCACTGAAAAATCCACGGCATGCTCTGGTTCCCATTCGTAACTGACACCCGCGGCGACCGTTCCCATGAAACCGGCACGCTCAACAAGTGCACGCCAGTCCCCGGCCTGCGCCGAAAGACCCAACAGCAACATCACGACGAAAAGACCTATTTGATGTTTTCGCATGTGGTTACTCCTGTATCCATACGTTTCACACAGAACTGCCCGGCTTGCACCGTGATCGTCAGCCAATGAGTGCCGTCATCACCCGCCACCCGTCCACATTGCATCATGATGGTGTCATGATCCTTCGAAAGATCATAAACGTGGTTGTGACCGTTAAAGATCACCTTCACCCTTGGATGTTCGATCACATAGCCCAGGATCGTGGCATCGTCATTGAAATAGCGCTCGTTATCGCGCAACTGCACGTGCGAAAAGATCATGATGTTTTTGCCGGTTTCATCCACGCGGTCCTTCAACCACTGCGGATCAAATTCACCGGGATTTTCAAGATTGTTCGAATTAAAGAAAATGTATCTATAGGTCGCCGACTCGAAATAGAAATTCGATTTCCCGAAAGCCTTGCGATAAAGCTTTGGCCCCGCTCCGATGGAATCGTGATTTCCCACCGCATTGATGTTGATCTGATCCAGACGGCCGATGGCTTCGATAAATTCATCGTATTCCAGATTGTAGGCCGAATTGGTGAAATCCCCCAAACCCGCAACAAAATCAAGATCGGTGGCCTGAGTCATCTGATAAGCCATCTTGTCCGTGGCCTTGTAGTTTTGATGGGGATCAGAGAACACCCCAATACGAATCACACCGTCGCCTTCAATGTCCCCCAGACGACTGATGGCGATTTCGTTCAAATTGCGTTCGGGTCGCAGCAAGTTGTCTGAAAACGGCGAATCCACAAATGGCGCGCAGGAACTGGTCAGTACAAATGCCGAAAGATAGAAGGCCCACTTCATCATAGTCTGAACTCCACGCCCAAACGGCCATAGAAGTCGTTTTTGATTGTGGTCACTTTTGAGTTTGGAACATAAATGCGCTCAGATTCATACAATCGACGATCCACGGCCGCTCCCAGAGCGAAAGACACTCCCGTTTCCGGGGTTACAAATTTCTTCAAAGCCCCTTCCGCGAAGATCTCTTGATAGTACAACCGGTCCGCGTCGTCTTTGCGCGTGTCAAACATGTAAGACCGTACGGTCAGCGCGGTTCTGGCCTGGAAGACGAAACCGTGATCCATATTCTTGCTTGTTGCCAACTTCACCCCGAATGGAGTCAGACTGAAATTCGTCACCCACTCTTCTGTAGCACCCCATTCCAGCATCAGGAATGGCAAACCGACACTGAAACGAAAACCGGGCCAGATATCCTGAATCACCCCGATGAACGGATACGGCAGGCCGTTGTAAATCCCACGATTGTCCGACTGATTCACCGCAAAGATCCAGTGATAATCATTGCCCGTCACCATTCGGTAAGAGATCGTCCCGTCGAAATAGTCATTGCGTGGCGCCCCCCAGGGAACGTCACTGGCGGTGGCGTAAGAGGCAAATACACTCATCATACTGCCGCTGGCGAAAACTTTGCGCACCCCAAAACCCGCGCCCTGGTTCTGCAAAGCGGTTCCGATGAAGATGTTTTCCCCGCCAAGATTGAACTGCGCGCGTCCCAGCTGAAGATTTTCATCAAAGATCCGGGCCGAAGCACTCCAGGTTTCTCTTTTATAAATGGGAATCAGAATATCACCACTGAAAATTCGCACGGGCGAATCCTTGTACGTGTATGGCGAAGACCAAAGATCCGAACGGAAATCAAAGATCAATCGCAGATTGTCTTCTTCAATCGTAGGGATATTTCCCAAAGGAGCGCCCCAACATGGTTGCAGTGCCAGCATCGTTAAAAGGGGTATCAGACGTTTAAGCACATATTAGTTTTAGAGTTGCTGTAAACATCAGTCAATGGATAGAACAGATTAAAACACTGCTCTCTGACAGGATGTCAGACGGCGAAGTTGCGCCAGCTGGTAAGCTCCGAAGACTCCGTTGAACAGACAGCGAATCAGCGGATCTTCGACCACATCCACTTCAGCCACGGCAGAACTTAGTTCGGCGACAAAATCAAAATCATTAATCCGCATATACATGGATGTTAATGTCTCGCCTGCCTGCAAAGCCGCGTGCAGCTTGTAAAGGGACACTTCGGTTGCCCATGCAATGTTGCCTCTGGCTTCCGTCAGCCTTTCGATCTCGGACCCGTGGACCTGATAAAAGAATTCCTGTCCTTGACCTTCATGATCAAAGACGGAAAGCCGCCACAGACGAGGCTTTTCAAAGTAGACATCTTCAGGGGCCGCCATCGAGCGGTACTTTTCCAAAAGTCCTCGTTGGCAGTATTCAAAGACACTGCGGGTTTGTTCGGGCGTTAATGCCGGAAAGTGCTTAGCCATTTCAGAGGTTTTTGGCGGAACCAGGTTCGGCTGATAGTCATAATCGACATCCTGCGGACCCACAGGCGTTATCCACGGAAGCGATTCCGAGGATTGAACCCCGCCATGATCCAGCACAATGCTGCATGACGGATTCAGGCGCACCACTTGCGCTTGAGGCAATAATGCTTTGATCTGAGTTTGAAAACCCGCATAGGACACGGGAAAAAAGGCGTGATTGTACCAAGACCAGCTTTCCATGGAAAACTGGCAGGAACTTGGGATCACGAAACGGGGATTGAGCGCCTTTATCTGTTCGGCCCACTCTTCTGGGATCAAGCCATCGGAAGGGACGGCATTTCTTGGAGCGATCACTTCAATTTCACGCATCGTCTGAAAAGGCCACATCACCAGATCCCACGGGGCCTGATCACGCAACAAATCCAAGGTGTCATAGTCAATCCAGGAATCCACGACATTCAGAATGTTTAAACCCTTGGCCTTGATCTGAAACAAGGAATCCACATCCGCATCCAAAGCCCGGCGCGGAATGACTTCAAATTCACCTATTCTAACTGGCGTATTCAACGCCAAAGAATTCACATTGGTAAATCCCAGCTGACGAATCCAATCAAAGATTTCGTCAAAAACACAGTACATGTAAATCGGAGTGGTTCGATCCAGCAGATTCAAACTGTCCAAGGAACAATGATCATCATGGTAATGGGAAATAAAAACAGCGGAAAACTTCAGCTCGCGAATCTGCTCTTGGTCAAACTCGACAGCAGGAAAAGCATGGCAGTTACGACTGAAGGGATTTTCAAAGATCGTATCAAAGGCTAAGCGCGTGCCCTCGCACTCAAAGACGTAACCGGCATGAAGGATTCGGGAAACTTTCACCATGGCAGTGTTCTATTACAGACCCGGGCCTTTGCCACGCGTTTTTGTGATATTTATAACTTATTGAAATTGCTTAATTTAATCGCAAATTTGACAGATTCACCTAAGAGGTTTATATTTAACTTATTAGTTAATTAACCGATAGGTGTATTATGCAAGACCATCTTAGCCTGACCTTTGCCGCTTTAGCAGACCCCACCCGCCGGGCGATGCTGGCTCAGCTTTCAAAAGGTGAAGCCAATGTGTCGGATCTGGCCAAGCCGTTTCTAAAAGAAATGAGCCTGCCTGCTGTCACCAAACATCTGAAGGTGCTGGAAAAAGCGGGCCTGATTACGAAATCCAAAGAAGCGCAGTGGCGCCCCTGCAAACTGAACGGCGATGGCTTGAAAGATGTCGCCGACTGGATGGAGCAATACCGCATCTTCTGGGAAGAAAGTCTTGATCGCTTAGATGCCTACTTAAAAACCGTCACTGTGAAAGAAAAACCGAAAGGGAAAAAACATGGCCGCAAAAAGTAAATCCAACGAAATCAAAATCACCCGAATTTACGATGCCCCGGTGAAAGCCGTATGGGATGCCTGGACGGATCCCGCCCAAGTTGCCAAATGGTGGGGTCCACGCGGATTCACAATCACCACTCACAGCAAAGACCTGCGCCCCGGCGGCCATTGGGCATACACCATGCATGGACCCGATGGAACCAACTGGGAAAATAAAACCATTTATCACGAAGTCGTAGAACGTTCGCGACTGGTGTACGATCACGGAGGCAACGATGACAGGCCTCCTCTGTTCCGTGTGACGGCCACATTCCAGGATGTTAAAGGCAAAACCAAGCTTGAAATGACCATGACTTTGCCAACTCCGGAAGCGGCACAGGAAACCAAAAAGTTTATCAAAGCTGCTGGCGGCAATTCCACTTGGGACCGTCTGGCGGAATATCTGGAAAAAGAATCTTCAGGCCACGAGACATTTGTGATCAACCGTTCGTTTGAAGCACCGATCAACACGGTATTTGAAATGTGGACGAATCCAGAACACTTTGCCAAATGGATTCCACCGACGGGGTTCACCATGAAATTCCTGCGTGCGGATATTAAAGCTGGCGGTAGCACGCTTTGCATGATGACTAACGGACAGGGCGTCGAATTCTATAGTCGCGCTCACTATCTGGAAATCAATCGCCCGGATCGCATCGTGTACACGCAACAGTTCTGCGACAAGGATGAAAAACCATCCCGTCACCCACTGGCACCAACATGGCCCGAATCCATGAAAACCACGGTGCTTTTGACCGAGGAAGCTCCGGATGAAACCCGAGTCACAATCACCTGGGAAGCTCACGGGACTTGGACGAAAGAGGAACTGGCAACCTTTGTTCAGGGCCGCGCCGGAATGACGCAAGGATGGACTGGATCCTTCGACAAACTGGAAGATTTACTGGCGAAAGAGTAAGAATGAAAAAGGCCGTGGAAAGCACGGCCTTTTTTTTTATTTCAGAAGCTGACGAAGCTCAGACTCGCTGAGCGTTTGTAATCGCAAAAGCTCGTCATAAGGATTCCCGGACAGCCCCAAAGCCCTGGCAAATGCCGGCTCGGTCTTATCTCCGGCTTTACGTAAAGCCAGAATCTTTTCAGCCAATGACGATCCACCCACATGCAACAGACGCTCTTCGACCAGGAAGTGCAGATTTGCATTTTGTTTGGCTGTATCTTTCGCTTGAGCAAAGACCTCAAAGGGCACGCCTTGAAAATCAAAAGAAGCTGTCACCGCAGCATACTGCGCGTGGGTTTCGATCTTAAAGTTTTCAAAGCCAGAGAAGTTCTCTCTAAACAAAGCTTCCGCTGCCGCCAGATCTGGAACGTTGATCAGAACATCCACATCAGATCCAGAAATATTCATACCCAGCGGGTAGGTTCCCACCAACAGGGGCTGATGTTCCTTCAGGGATTTCAGAACACCTGAACTTTTCACAGCTGCATAAACGGCTTCGCTCTTTTCAAGTCGGATAACAGATTCCAAAGACAGCGGATGAAATTTGATCGCCAGTTCATCCAATGAAATTTCAAGCTCGGGATTAAAATCTTTTTTTAAACCCGATTCACTGAAAACTGCTTTTGGATAACGAGCCTTGATTTCATCAAAGCCGATATCCGGGACCACTTCAAAGTGCTCGAAACCTTCAACAGTGACTTTACCCGGCTTGGGCGCAGGAAGTTCGACCACCTGAATCGACCAGTCTCTAAAACGAATAGGTTCTGCAAATTTGTAAGTGGCAATAGGTCGACCATTCACGTCGCTTTCAATCAAAAGTTCGGCAAAGGATGCGAACTGCGTTTTGAAGACGTTATAGTTTTCCAAAGAAGAAACGCGATAACAAAGATGATCAATGAACCAGTGCTTATCCAGTTGGATATTCTGAGCATCCAACTTATTGAATACCCTCTGCAGAAAGTCCTGAGCGGCGATGTTAAATTCGTTCATATTCATCTTTAAATGCTCCTGAAAGCTGAGCCTTTTATAGTATCAAAACCCGGGCGGCGGCAACCCTCGACCGGCCTTGACCTCCATCGGCAAAATCCCCTATTGTAGGGCTTATGAAAATGATCTCTTGGAATGTTAATGGGTTGCGTTCGGTCCACCGCAAAAATTTCCGCGAATGGTTTGAAAAAGAAAAAGCCGACATCATCTGCCTGCAGGAAATTAAAATCACCGACGAAGCCATCAAAAAGGATGAAGAATTCTATCATCCCGCGAAATACCATTCTTCTTGGGCTTTTGCCGAAAAAGCTGGTTATTCCGGCCTGGCACTTTATTCCAAGAAAGAACCCGACGACGTGCGCATCGGATTGGGCATCCCGAAGTTTGATATCGAAGGCCGCTGGCTGGAAGCGGATTTTGGCCCGATCACAGTTGTGAACAGCTACTGGCCCAACAGTCAGCGCGAACACACCCGCTTGCCGTTCAAGCTGGAATTCTGTGCGGCGGCGGAAAAGCGCCTGCAAGCCCTTCGCAAGAAAGGCCGCGAAGTCATCATTTGCGGGGACTTTAATATCGCTCATAAAGAGATTGATCTTAGAAATCCCAAAACCAACATGAAGAACGCGGGCTTCCTTCCGGAAGAGCGCGCATGGATGACCAAGTTCCTGGACAAGCTTGAATGGGTCGACAGCTTCAGAAAGTTTGAACAAGGGCCTGATCATTACACCTGGTGGAGCTACCGCCCCGGAGTTCGCGAAAAGAACATCGGATGGCGCTTGGATTATTTCCTGGTGAACAAAGAGGCTTCTGACCGCTTGAAGGCGGCGGCCCACTGCCCGGACGTGATGGGTTCAGATCACTGCCCGGTGCGCCTGACCCTGAAGAAATAAAAAAAGCGGCTTTGTTACAAGCCGCTTTTTCTTTTTAAAGACTCTTCATCACTTTCACAAGCTGATCAGCACAAATGCCCCAGCCTTCATGGAAGCCCATGGCTTCGTGTTTTTTCAAGTCTTCTTCACTGCGATGGCGAGCCACGGCCGTGTACTTGGTTTTTCCCTGATGCTCTTCAAGGATGATGAAAGCGGTCATCGGGAAGCCCGCACCAGATTCGACGGTCGGAACCGGACGAAATCCTGGAGCCAATACATCAGTCCACACAAGCTTCTTGTTTTTTTCCACTTCCAGGAAACAGCCCACGTTCGGGAATTTGTCACCTTCCGGAGATTGCATCACCGTGCGGAAGATCCCACCGGGTTTCAGATCCACTTCGGCCTCAATGGTTTTCCACGGTTCTGGGCAGAACCACTTGGTCAGAATCTCTGGAGTCGTCCAGCCCTTCCATACCTGTTCAGGGGTCAAATCAATAACTCTCTCAAGCACCAGATCAAGCTTTGGATCAATATTCATAACGGCCTCCTATTTCGGCATCTTGCTCATGTTCATAAATAAAATATTCCAACGGTGGCCGTCGGGATCGGCAAAGCCACACCCGTACATCCAACCGTCTTTGTCTCCGGGTTCACCAAAGGATTTGGCCCCGGCTTTTTCGGCTCGACTGGCCCAATCATCCACTTCCGCGACAGAGTCAGCACCCAATGAAAAAAGCACTTCTCCGGATTCATGGCTTTCTGTCACGGCAGAACCACCGATAAATTCTTTGAACATCACATCAGGGAAAATATTCAACACAACCTTCTTGCTTCCCAAAAACATTCCCACCATGTGCGGGGCCGCGTGAGCGGTGTTCATTTCAAAACCAAGCTCGGTATAAAATTTACGGCTTTTTTCAATATCCTTGGAAGGAAGATTGATCCAAAATTCGCCTTTCATCTGCTGCTCCTTACTTTACTTCCACGATGGCTTTTAGGTTTTCAAAGCCTTTGCGGAATTGATCCGTGATCATTTTTTCGCAATCGATAAAGAATGTAACAAGTTTTCCAACATAGCCACCATCACCGGACATGGACCAGCTGAAACGAGTTCCTTGTCCTTCGGGTGTCAGGCGATATTCCACAATATTGTCAGCGGCCAAAGGCTCCGTCATCAGCAGACGAAGCTGCACCAGTTCATTGGGAACAATTCGGATGATCTCAATTGATCCGGCACCAGCCTCTTTATTGCCAGCAAAGATCAGCTTGCTGCCCACTTGATTCGGTTCACCGATAAATTCTTTTTTCATGTTCGGATCCACTTTTTCAAATGGAGACCACTCCCCGCCCAGCTTCAAATCACTAATATAGGGAAAGATCTTTTCCGGCGGAGCCGCAATCACTTCGCTTGCTTCATAGCGAAATTCACCCTTGCGAGTGGCGATAAAGGCCAGGAACAATGCCACGACAACCAGAACACCCACGACCACTTTGATCAACATAAAGACCTCCTATATGAGAAACCTTAACATACTATTTAGTATGTTGTAAAGATCGGTCTTTTTTGCTAGACTCTTTACATGGAAAAAGGAAAAAAGGCGCGAAAAGCACCTATTAGAAAGACCCGAAACCTGGAAAAGTCCCGCAAAGAGATTTTGGATGCGGCTTTTTGGGAGGTCTTTACCCGCGGATTTCAAGGGGTTAGCATCGATGACATTGTCAAAAAGACGTCGATGACCAAAGGGGCCTTTTACCATCAGTTCCCGACAAAATTAGATCTGGGCTATGCCCTGGTCGACGAAGTCATCCAGCCGATGACCTATGCCCGCTGGATTGATCCACTGAAAACCTATGAAAACCCCCTTGAAGGGATTTTGCTTCAGTTAAAGAACCTGATCGGCAAAGCCGATCCTCAAGAGCTTCGCTATGGTTGTCCGTTAAATAATCTGGTGCAGGAAATGGCTCCAGTGGATGCTGGCTTTAAAGAGCGTCTGCAAGATGCGCTGAACTACTGGATTGATGGTATGGATCAGGAACTAAAGCGCGCCAAAAAAGCAGGTTATCTGCGTGACGACATCAACACCCGTCAGGTGGCGCATTTCGTGGTGATGGCCCATGAGGGTTTTTACGGGATGTTAAAAGGCCTTGAAGATCCAAAAGCCTTTAATGCTCTTTATGATTCTTTGAAAAGATATTTTGAAATTCTAAAAGCTTAGTCCGGACGATAGTTGCTGATATTTTCAAAGAGCTTGGACATCTTATAGTAAAGCTCCGTGATATTTTTCTCGGGATCTTTCCCCGCCAGCATTGCCGCTTCTTCAATCTTTTCAATACAGCGCAAATCCTGACAGATCATATAGGAGTTACTGACGTTGGCGCTCATCGCGACCGACAGCAGGCCGATTTCTTCTGACGAACCATAAGCATTGCACCAGTTGCAAAGACCACCCGTGGGCTCACCGCTGGAAGCAGTTCTTTTAAAGGCCACACCCTTGGGAAGATCCCAGTTCGGCATCTTCATCACCAGATAGGTGTAAACGCCGGAAGATTCTTTCCAGGTAAAGTAAGAACGAATGTTCAGGGGGAACTTCAAATTTCCCGGCAGAACCAATTTTTTCTGATCACGAACACGGAACGACTTCACCAGTTCATCTTCAGAGCTGATCGAAAAGGAATGTTCGGCCTGGAAATTATTGCTGTGAGACTTAATCATGGCTCCCCTTCAGATTCCCGTCGGCGGAATACATCTTTTCCATGGCGGTCAACACCTCATGGCTGGCTTCGTCTGGACGGCCCGCGAGACCTTTTAACACCCCGGCACGGTCTTCGGGCTTGCGGTTTTGGCTGAGCTTCTTTTTAAAGCTGATATCAGTAATTTTTATTCTGAATCCAACGATATGCTTTTCAAGGCTTTCACCCAGAAGATCTTCCGGGATTGAAAACTGCCAGCCACTGGGCCAATGGCGCTCCGATTGGGCGGAAAGATCCTTAAGACAATCCACCAGGTCTTCACCATGCAGAAGCTCGGCTTTGCCTTTGACGTGAACCACGGAATAGTTCCAAGTGGGCACATCATCTTTCGCATACCAAACCGGAGTGATGTAGGTATGCGGGCCATGAAAGATCGCCGTGATATCGGATTCAGCAAACTGCTTCCACTGGGGATTGGCTTTGGCCATGTGACCGATCAGCTCCATCCCGCCATCGACCTTCTTTGGGGTCAGTGGAAGATGTGACACAAAGGGCTCCCCATCGGCAACCGTAATGACGGTCGCAAACGGATGATAATCCATCAGTTCAAAAGCTTCTTCCAGATCTGCGGACTTGAATTTTTGTGGATTGTACAAGTTCGTACCCGTGACTAGGTCCAAAATTCCGCTGGCGGCGGAGTTCCGTTTTTGAACAAGTTGTACCAGTGCTGACGCTTTTCTTCGGTGTAAACATCCAAAGCTCGTAAAAGCTCAAGCGTAAAGTCCACCGGACCGGCTCCTGAAGCCGTGATCAGATTTCCATCGGCAACAGCAAGCTGGTTCTGGTAATTGGCGTCTTCAGTATAAGTCGGCACAAAGGCCTTTAACATGTTCAGATCATTGCTGGTGTGTTTACGGTCTTTCAGCAGACCCTCTTGCGCCAGCGCAAAGGTCGCCCCACAGATTGCCGCCAGCACAGAGTTTTGCTTCAGAACCTGGGCTGCCAGGGCGCGCACATCTTTATTGCGATCCATATTCGGCCAGTTTTCCCCGCCGATCAGAATCAAAGCTGACACCTGATCTGCAGTAAAATCCGAGACAGCCGCCTGAGGCTGCACCTTCAAAGTCCCGATGGAGGTGATGGTGTTCTTCGTCTCGGACACGACGGTGAAAGGAATCTTGTTCTGGGAAAGTTCGCTCATCAGGTAAGCGCCTTCCCAGTCCGCGTATTCATCCGGAAGATAGATCAAAATCTTTTTGTCGTTAGCAGCCATGAAGGCCTCCCAAGGTTACTGTAAAACCTTTACTGAAACTTTACCGATCGAAATCGCTTTGCCCGTCTGATCCACAATCGGAAACACCGTGGAAAGATACTTTTCTTCGGTCCCATTTGTCATCAACACTTCATCATAGGTGACCGGGATCTGAGATCTTAGAACTTCCTGCTCTTTTTCATAAGGAGCCGAGTGGAATGGAGATTTTAGAAGTCGGATATTTTTTCCCAAAAGGGATTCGCGGGTGAAACCCACCACCCCGGCAAAGGCGTCATTGCAATTGGTGATAGTGCCTTCGGTGTCTTTCACAATCAGCAGGAACGGAGCCGAATCCAGAATCTGCTGCATGCGGGTTCTGAAGTTTCTTTCATCGGTCACATCGCGGGCCGAAGCAAAGCGAACACCCAGTTCGTCGTCGGCGGCGGCACTCCAGCTGAGGGTGCGATAAGACCCCTCGGCCGTGCGATAGCGATTCACAAAGTCGACAGAGCGCAAGCCCAAACTTAAAGCCTTGATGTTTTCGCGGGTGGATACACGGTCATCCGGATGAATGAATTCAAAAAACGGAGTGCTGAGCAAAGTCTCTTCACTGTATCCCAGAGTGTTCACCAGGGACTTGCTGACTTTTTTAAGACGCCCGTCTTTCCCGGCCACCGCCATCAAGTCATTGGAAATGGTAAAGAATCTATCCAGGGTGATTTGCGAATCTTCCGTTTCGGACAAACGCTGCGCCATTTTGTCGTAGTCACGGCGGGCCTTCTCTAACTCCAGACCGGAAGAATGGCAGGTCGCAATCCCGAAGCAGGCGATGGCTGGAAGCAGAATAATAAAAGCAATGATCTGTGTAGTGGTGATGGCCGGAAGGAGGATCGCCGCGGCGACAAACAGGGCTGAAAGCAGCAAGATGGTAATCAGGCAAATCAGAGTGATCTTGTTCTGGACATGCCATGAACTAAAATACTCAATTGTCTTTTTTTTGTCGTTTAACGCCAAATCCACGTCCCTCTAGCAGTGCATGGGATCATATCCAACCGGATTGGATCATTCAAGTAATCTGCGAACGAGGACAATTTTAGTGTTCGCCGTCCGCCGCACGCATTTTTCTCAAAACCATCATAATGGTCTCGCCATCCACCCCGGCGCGTCTCATCAGGGCTCGGGCCTGGTCAAAGTCGTCGGAATCCAAAGCCTCAAAGAACTCGTCAATCTTATTGATCTCTGCAATTTTCTCAAGAACCAAGGTTCCCTCAAAATCACTTTCATCCATATTGACCCCCTGTAGAATCAGTTTAGTCATGGCGCTATCAGCTGTAAATAAGCTTGTGTCCAGAGAAACTTAAGAAGTGAGATTTTCAGCCTAATCCTGTAAGGTGGGCCCATGTACAGGTTACGTGACTATCAACAGCAGGCGGTTACAAATACGATCCGGTATTTCCAGAAGAAACGGGAACCGGCTGTCATTGTACTGCCGACAGGTGCGGGAAAAAGTTTGGTTATTGCCGAATTGGCCCGCATCGCCCGTGGTCGTATCCTGGTACTGGCACACGTCAAAGAGCTGGTCGAACAAAACCATGACAAGTACAGAAGCTATGGCCTGGAAGCCGGCATCTTTTCTGCCAGCCTGGGAAAGAAAGATCACGATCAGAAGGCCATTTTTGGAAGCGTCCAGTCCGTGGCCCGCGCCCCGGATGAATTTTTCAACAACTTTTCTTTGCTGATCATCGATGAATGCCATCGTGTCGCCGAAGAGGGCGCAACACAATATCAGGAAGTCGTTAAAAAGCTGCAGGATCGCAACCCGACTTTGTGTGTCTTGGGCCTGACGGCCACGCCTTACCGCATGGGGCTGGGCTGGATTTATGAATACAACCAAGGTGGCGAGCTTAAAACCGAACAAAGCCGATTCTTCAAGCAGTGCGTGTACGAACTGCCACTGTCCTACATGATTCGCCACGGCTATCTGACCATCCCGGTCAAGGTTGATATTCCCGTCACATGCTATGACTTTTCAGACCTGCTGGGAAAAGACCGCGCCTTCACCACCGCCGAGGTTGAAGAAGTTCTTAAGAATCAAAAGCGCCTGACCCCGTTGATTATCAATAACATCATCGACATCACGGAAAAGTACGACCGTCAAGGTGTGATGATTTTTGCCAGCACCATTAAACATGCTGAAGAAATCATGACCTATCTGCCCACGGATCAGGCCCGCGTCGTCTTTGGTGACACGGATATCAAAGAGCGCGCGCAAATCATCCACGACTTTAAACAGAAGAAATTCAAGTACCTGGTGAACGTGTCAGTCCTGACCACAGGATTTGATGCGCCTCATGTCGATGTTATTGCGATCTTGCGCCCCACGGAATCCAACAGTCTGTATCAGCAGATTGTGGGTCGCGGACTTCGTTTATCTGAAGACAAAAAAGATTGTTACGTTCTGGATTACACCGGGGTCGGTCACGACATCTATGCTCCGGAGATCAGCGACAAGCGCCCGGCCAAGGACACCGTCCCGGTCAAAGTGGCCTGCCCAAAATGTGCTTTTGAAAATGATTTCTGGGGTTATGCCGATGATGATGGCGTGGTCTTTGAACATTTCGGCAGAAAATGCAAAGGGGCCTCTCAAGATCCGAACACATTGGAAATCAAGCCCTGCGGATTCCGATTCCGATTTAAGCTTTGCCACAACTGTTCCTGTGAAAACGACATCACGGCCAAGGCTTGTGAAAAGTGCGATGCCGTCTTAATTGATGCTGAAGCCAAACTGAAGCAGGCGAAGCTTTCCAAGAACGCCCATGTGATGACTCCGGACCGGATTTCATTTGAAGAGCGCAAGGACAAGAACTCAAATCCTTACCTCGAAATCCGTTATTACGATCTGGAGTCCAATTACCTCAGCGAAGTCCACTTCTTCAACAACACAACAGCTGTGAAGAAGTTCAATATCAACTTCTTAAGATCCCACCTAAGACTGCCGGAACTGGCCGTGGATCTGACAAGTCCTCAGGAAGTCATCCGATTCCAGAAGCTTTTCCGCTCCCCGATCTTTGTCATCGCCAGAAAACAGGACAAGTTCTGGCGCGTGACCGAAAAAGTCTTTGCTGAAGAGCTGACACCTTAAAGAATAGATAGCCCTGATCGGTTTCTCGGGGTTAAATCAAGACATGAAAAAACTTGGTCTTGCTGAGCTATTGGCTCCTGTCACACTTCCTGAATTCTTTAATTCCCACTGGCCTGTAGAGCCTTTGTTTATTCCGGCGACCCCGGGGAAACTGCAGGACATCTTTTCCTTAGAGCAAATGCAAGATCTTAAAAACCTGATCTCTGCCCGACAGCGCAAAGTTCGCGCCTGCCTGCCTGATTTTGACGACGAATACAGCTCGATTCATCTTGAGCCTAACGATGCGCTGAAAGCCTATCGCAACAACATGACCCTGGTTTTTGATTCCATGCAAAGTCAGGATTCAACGATTGCTGACATATTGGGGAATGTCCGCGCGGACTTGGGGTTAGTAACTGGTGGAGCTGAAAACGATCTGTGCAAAGCGCGTTCGATTGCCTATGCCACACCGGCTGGTTGCGGCACTCGTTTGCACTTTGATGCCAACGCAAACTTCATCATTCAGATCAAAGGCACCAAGACATGGCGACTTGCACCGAACGAGTCCGTAGAGTTCCCCACGGAGCGCTTTACCACCGGCTCAGAAGAAATGCCGGCGGCTCTGGAAAAGCAATGTCATGCTCACCTGATCGACTCTTTGGATGAAGACAGCATGAAAGTTGTGATGAAACCGGGCTGTGTTTTGTTTGTTCCCCGCGGATATTGGCATGAAACTACCACCGAGGAAGAATCCCTTTCACTGAACTTTACATTTAGCCAACCGACGTGGGCTGATGTATTCACCAAGTCATTGCAAGAGGTCCTTTTAAGATCACCGGAATGGCGCGAACTGGCCGACGGCCTTGAAGGGACTGATCAAGAACGAAAAGAAGCCGCTATCGCACGTTTTGAATTCTTGCTAAAAAGCCTGGCAACAGAGCTGCCGGAAATTTCCGGCAGACTGCTGCTTCAGGAAGGTGGCTTGATCTAGCGCAGCCACTTGTCTCCGAATTTTGCCATGGAATCAAACACGGCAGAAAGACCTTTGCCTTTTTCAGTCAGAGAGTATTCCACCCTTGGCGGGACCTCGGCGTAGACTTTTCTGTTCACCAGACCTTGATCTTCAAGCTCCGTCAGGCGCTCGGTCAGGGTTTTGGGGCTGATGGATCCCAACGACCGGCGAAGCTCATTGAACCGGACGACTTTATTCGCCAGTAAGTCTCTAAAAATGAGAATCGTCCACTTTCCGTCCAGGATCATCGCCGTTTTGTATACCGGGCAGGCTTCCAATGATTTACTTTTTGCCATTAGTTCACTCCAGGAAACTAGTTTCCAAAATACCCCTACTTTACTAAATATACCACCTGCCCCAGAATACCATAAGGAGCGATTCTATGAATTCAAAACTTTCTGAAATTCAAGTAAGGCCTTATTCCCAGCTGCCGGAAATGAACCTGGGCTGGCTGTCTTTGAAAGATCATTTTATCGCCACTGTCGGCCCGTATTCTGGTCGTGGCGAACAACTGAAGAATCTGCTGGTTTTGGCGGATGCGAAAATCCAACCCAAATCCCGCTTTCCCGATCATCCCCACAATGACATGGAAATCCTGACCTGGGTGGTTCATGGCAAGCTTCAACATCTGGATGACAAAGGAACGAATCAGGAAGTTCCGGCAGAGCATCTGCAACTGATGAGTGCGCGAGACGGCATCTTTCATGCGGAAGGGAATCTCAGTGACCAACCTTTGCGTCTGCTTCAGATCTGGATCCATCCGAATGCCAAATCGGGAACGCCGGTGGTGCAGCAAGCAGGTCTTACCCAGAAAGGCTTCAACCTGTTGGCGGGACCTAGCGCTGCCCCACTGAATATCCGACAGGATGTGTGGTTGTATGCTGCAAAGATTGAAGGGGACGAACAGGTCTTTGATATTCCAGAAGACAAGTTCGCCTATGCGGTTTCCATTGGAAATCTTAGCTGGAACGGCAGCGAGCTCCAAGATGGTGACGGCCTTCTTGCCCAAAGCGGAACACTAACCATCAAAGGCTCAGGACAAGCCATCGTCATTTTGCAGAACAGACAATGAAGATGCAGTGTCAGCTGACGACGGGTATTTGTATTTAAAAAAGCTATTTCTGCTTTTTCTTCCATTCATCCGTCGGCAGACCTTCAAAACCCCAATCCTCGTCCGCAATTTCCTGGATAACGATATGAGTGTGTTCTGGCTTCTTACCCAGTACTTTTACAAGAGACTGAGTAATATCAGCGATAATTTGCGCTTTCTGCTCTTTTGTTGCGCCCTTTGTAATCTGAACGTTAACGTAAGGCATAGATCCCCCGTGGCCGATATCTGAATTTTTGTATCTAGAAAACTCTATTGCGCTTTGCTCAAAAACACCAGTTCAAATCTTGACGCTCCAGTTGCCAGGTCGTGTGATTTTGCTATGAAGAAAATGGATCTTCGCAAAGCATTCACTCTTATCGAGCCCGGCCCGGTGACGCTCGTGACCACAAATGCCGGAGGCACCAATAATGTCATGACCATTTCATGGACGATGGCGGTGGATTTCACACCTAAATTTGCTATCACCACAGGTCCGTGGAACTTTTCCTATAAAGCGCTCACAAAGAGCCGCGAGTGTGTCATTGCCATACCGACTGTTGATTTGCTGGATAAAGTGGTTGGCGTGGGCACTTGTTCTGGAAAAGACACTGACAAGTTTGATACATTTCGACTCACGCCCATCAAAGGAAAGTATGTTGAAGCTCCCCTGATCAAAGAATGTGTTGCCAACATTGAATGCAAAGTCGTCGACATCATCAAGAAGCACGACATCGTCGTGCTTGAGGGAGTTGCCGCTTACTTCGACACCTCCCGAAAGGAAAAGCGCACCCTGCATGCCGTGGGTGACGGCACCTTTGTCGTCGATGGCAGGACACTTGATCGAAAGAAACAGATGCGCTCAAAGCTTCTTGGCATTTTCTGAAAATGACCATCGAGGCCTTAGAAAAAGGCTCACTTCTTTCTTACGAATTTAAGCCTACGGAAAAGAAGCATGCGATTGTTCGCTGGCATTTCGAAATCTTTCACGAACTCAAAACCATTCTTAAACATCGCCGCCAGCACATCTTCAAAATTGCGGATGCCACTTTGCGGATCTCTTTCACGCAAGGACTTATCAAATTCTTCATTGCTAGGGGTCGTGAACTTACCGTTATAGTTGAACGGCCCGTAAATCAAAACCTTCCCGCCTTCTTCCAAGCGACCCGCGATCAGCTTGATAAAGGTCTTACACTCTTTCCAGGACATGATGTGGAATGTATTGATCGTCAGAATCACGTCGAAAGTGCGAATCGGGAAATCATCCTCCCCGACAACCATACGGAAGGGGGTTTTGATATTCGGAATCCCGCTTTGTTGGATGCGCTCACGAAGCATCGGCAGGTTCTCTGCCACTTCGGTCGGAGTCCACTCCATCCTTGGGAAGAAGGGCGCCAGGTAAACAGCGTGTTGTCCCGTACCGGCACCAACCTCGAGCAGGTTGCGGTCTTCGGGACGAATCACTTTCTTAAGAACTTCCAGAATGGGTTCTTTATTACGATCGGCAGCAGCGGAGAATGGTAGTTCCATGGGATTTCCTTAGAAGAGATAAAGGATTATTGCAAGTACTATCCGGCAAAATGTTCCTAACGAACATTCAAGTGCTCTTTGATATGACCAATAAAAGCCCTGAGCTTTGGCTGAACTTGGGAGCGCTTCGGATAATATAGAAAGTACCCCGCACTAGACGGAGCAAACTGATTTAAGACCACCTCTAGCTTTCCGGACTTCAGATAGTCCTTGACGGTATCTTCAAGGACGTAGGTCAGCCCCATTCCCCCTACGGCCGCATCAACCAATAGCAATGGATCATTCATAATCACCGAACCTTTTACATGTACCTGAAAATCCCGGCCGTTGTGCTCGAATTCCCATCGGTCATAAACACTAGAGCTTCCGAAACGAAACTTTAAGCAGTTGTGTAACAGTAGATCCTTTGGTGTTTTGGGACGACCCATCTTATCCAGATACTTCTTTGAACCTACCACCACAAAACGAATGGGCCCGGATATCCTCACGGCCACCATATCCTGCGCCAGGATGTCGGAATGCCTGATCCCAGCATCAAAACCACTTTGCACAACGTCTTCGGTCTGATCAGAAAAATAGAGATCCACGGTAATATCCGGATACTTTTTCGCGAAGCTCGCCAGAAGAGGTTCGATATACGGTTGATATGTGGCCCTTGGAAGATTAATCCTCAGAACACCCGAGGGTTTATCCGCATATGATCCAACACTGGTAATTGCAGAAAGAATCTGCTCAAGACCCGGACCTGCTTGACCTAAAAACCTGATTCCGGCCTCGGTTAAACTGGTGCTTCTTGTTGTGCGGGTTAGCAATGCTACTCCCAAACGTTTCTCCAACTGTTTGATCATTTTACTGATCGCAGGTGGAGAAATTCCCAACTCTTCCGCGGCAGCTGTGAAGTTGCGCTTCTCTGCCACCAGTTTCAAGGCCAACAGTCCATCTAATTGATTCTTATCCATTATTAACCTCTAGTTAATACCACATAAACCATTATGCCATTTTTCATAATATTAAACCACCGTATCATGATGGAGTACAAAGAGCGCAAATTTAAAGGAGTCACTTATGAAAAATCTAAAAATGATCAGCTTGGTAACAGCCATTGCAGGGGCATTAACTGTGCATACCAATCTTTCCCATGCGCAGGACATGTCTAATGGTGCTGCCAATTTCTATAAGAGCGATAAAGTGACTGTTAAAAAAGTAACTTTTAACAGTCAGTACAACATCAAAGTTGCAGGAAACCTCTTTATCCCTAAGGAAGTCAGCAAAGACAGCAAGATCCCAGCAATCATCGTCGGGCACCCGATGGGAGCTGTTAAAGAACAAAGTTCAAACCTGTACGCGACAAAGCTGGCCGAACAAGGTTTTGTAACTCTTGCTATTGATTTGCCATTTTGGGGAGAAAGTGAAGGTAAGCCTCGCAACACGGTCGGACCGGACATTTATGCCGAAGCTTTCAGTGCCGCCGTGGATTATCTTGGAAGCCAAAACTTCGTAGATAAAAATCGAATCGGCGTCCTCGGCATTTGTGGTAGTGGCAGTTTTGCCATCAGTGCAGCAAAGATCGATCCACGAATGAAGGCAATTGCCACAGTGAGCATGTATGACATGGGCGCCGCAAGCCGAAACGGTCTGAAGAAAGGCTTGTCCTTGGAACAACGAAAGGAACTCATCAAAGCAGCTGTCGAACAACGGGAAATCGAATTTGCTGGCGGAAAAACAAAATACACCGGTGGAACTGTTCATAAAGTCTCAGAAAGCTCCACCGCCATTGAGCGTGAATTCTACGACTTCTATCGCACTCCTCGTGGCGAGTTTACACCGAAAAATTCCTCTCGAGATCTGACGACCCATCCAACACTCTCCAGCAACACGAAGTTCATGAACCTCTATCCTTTCAATGACATCGAAACCATTTCTCCTCGTCCCATGATGTTCGTCACTGGCGAAAACGCCCACTCCAGAGAGTTTAGCGAGGATGCTTACAAGCGTGCCGCAGAACCAAAGGAACTGGTGATTATCCCTGGGGCCGGACACGTGGATCTATACGACAGAGTCGGATTGATTCCGTTTGAAAAAATCGCACTGTTTTTCAAAACGAATCTAAAGTAAGAGGTAAAAATGAAAGCCGCTTCTTCATGGAGCGGCATCTGGGCCCTGACGCTTGGAGTGTCAGGGCTTATGATCGCCGAATTCCTTCCAGCAGGTCTTTTGACATCTTTGGCAAGCGACTTAAAAATTTCTGAAGGGGCCGCCGGACAAGCTGTCACCGCAACGTCGATCTTTGCCGTAATCGCAAGTTTATTGGTTGCCTACTTGACCCGCAAATACAATCGCCGAACCGTTCTGCTATGGCTATCGAGCTGCATGGCTATTTCCAGTCTGGTCGTGGCCGCCGCACCAAATCTGCCGGTACTTCTTGCCGGGAGAGCCCTTTTGGGAATCGCTCTAGGAGGATTCTGGTCTATGTCCACCGCCATCGCTATTCGACTGGTCCCTGCTGAGTCCGTTCCCAAAGCCCTTTCCATTATATTTGGCGGAGCCTCTTTTGCCGCCCTGCTTGCCGCGCCCCTAGGAAGCTTTCTTGGAGATTTCATCGGCTGGAGGAACGTTTTTACTTTGGCCGCCCTTATGGGGGCTGTCGCATTTATTTGGCAATACGTGGCTTTGCCATCCCTATCACCGACAGGCGAAGTCAAACTGCGCACCACTTGGGATGTTTTAAAAATCCCCAATATGCTTGTGGGTCTAGTTGCTATCAATCTTGCCTTCGGTGGCCGCTTTGCTTCACTGACTTACATGAAACCCTTCCTGGAACAAATCACCATGCTAAAGTCATCAGGGGTTTCTTTGTCGTTTCTGATCTTTGATTTGGCTTTCTTTTTAGGAACCCTTATCGCCGGTCGGCTTATTACAAGAAGCCTTCGCTATGGTCTGACTTTCGCGCCACTCGTTCTTGCGGCTTCATCGTTGGGACTTATTGCATTCGGGTCCCAAGTCGTACCGACCGTTCTGCTTCTTATCATTTTCGGTGCCGCCTTCGCACCCATTCCTGTAGCATGGTCCACATGGACTGCTAACACCGCACCAGAAAGCACTGAAACTGCCGGTGGTCTTTATGTCGCATCTGTTCAGCTGTCAGCCGCGGTTGGCGCCATGCTTGGCGGTGTCGCATTTGACAGTATCGGATCCAAAGGAGTTTTTTGGATGAGCGGTCTTTCTTGGGGGCTATCTGCCTTGGTGGTTTTTCTTTTTATTGGTAGCGCCCTGGAGCAAATAAGAGGCGCAAAGGGGGAGCAATGGCAAGGTCATTGATTTTCGTTATCGTCGTTATTCTTACCGGAAGCATAGCAAAGGCAGAAAGTATGAAAAGAATCCGATTCACTATTGGAAAGAACAGTGCCATCGCAGTTCTTTATAACACTCAGGCTGCGAGGGAATTCGCAGCGCAGTTACCACTGACTTTGACATTTAAGGATTTCGCATCAAAAGAAAAGATCGCATATCCGCCGCGAAAGCTATCCGGCAAGAGCAAGCAGAACTCGGAAGGTGACTTTGCCTACTACGCCCCTTGGGGAAATATTGCCGTTTTCTATAAAGAAGAAGCTTCCGCAACTGCCGACTTGCTTATTCTAGGACAGTTTGAATCCGGAAAAGAGTTCTTCCATGTGGGTGGATCTTTTGAAGTGAAGATAGAGGCTTTAGAATAAGAGATTTCCAAAACCCACAATGTTGCTTCCAAGGTATAGTTAGAAGTGTCTTGCGCTGAATGCGCGACCGGAGCCAGATTTAAGATACTTCTCGAAGTCCTTTGCTTTTTGCTCATCAGCGAACCAGACGCAGACTGCCATCTTCCAGGGTTTGTATTTGCTGGTATGCGGGGATTTCCCGTTATTGTGGTCGGCGAGGCGTTGTTTTGGATCTGCGGTGATGCCGATATAGAACTTTGGATGATTTATGCTTTTAATTGAATAGACGTACATGCTCGCTGTCGCTTGCATGTTTTGTGCTTACGTCAGGTCCATTAAAATTTGGAGAGACGGCCCGCCTACGCTAAAGCTTCGGCGTGACATCCTTCGCGTGCGTTCCACGATTCTACACTGCTAACTTAAAAGCCATAGGCCCGCCAAGCCGTAGCCCGGAGGGCGAAGGATGGTGGAGGCGGGGGGAATTGAACCCCCGTCCGCAAATGATCCACGATAAGGCGCTACATACTTAGTCAGTGTTTTAGATTGGTCCTCGGGCTTCCACAGACAAAATCCCTAAGACCTCTCCCCCAGTAAATTTAAGCATGTCTGCTGGAGAAAACCCAACACGCCGAGGTCCCTAAATGACGATCAATCCAAGTGCGGAACCACCACAAGGTTGATCGTGCTGCTTAATTAAGCTGCAAGTGCGTAATCGTTGCCAATTACAAAGTGGACGTTTTTAACGAGGTCCTCATCCGCCCCGGTATGCTCCTTATGCTTCAGCACCCACGTCGAAGCCAGTACGCCCCCATAGTGTGTGAACACATCGTCTTCATTGTCCCTTAGTTTCGGGCAAATGAAAACCGGTTATCCTTCCCATTTGCACCCCTGTTTTCAACGATTAAATTTTTCGTGACGCAGGACTTTTGTCTTGCTTAGGTGGTGTCATCCTAACCAGATCCTAACGTTAGCAAGGGACAATTTACGCCAAATGATTGAGATATCCACCATTTATGGGGCTATTCCACAGAGTTATCCACATTGTTGGCTGAAAAATGGGGCAAAACTGACACCAAAATTTAAGAATCTTAAATTTATCCGAGGGGCTGTCACGTTCAATGACAGCCCTTAGATTGTTCAGAATTAACGGAAAAGGTCGGCAGCGGACGCTGCAGTTGCGGCTAGAGAGCTCACATTGGAGCGTTCATTCTTCTGTTCTTTAGCGCTGACAGGGGCAGCCGGAGCGGCTGCTTGAGGAACTGCTGGAACCTCAGCCATCATCACAGGAGCTTCCACCGGGGTCGTCTCAACGATCGGAGTTTCCACCTGGATGTCCAAAGCGGACTTCATCGCTGGTGCTTTCACCGCAGATTCAACCGCGTTGGTCACCGGGAACAATTGGATGTTCAACTGGTAAACTCTTTCGCCCTTGTCCTTCATGCGCGCGATCGAGTTGTCCTTGTGCAGGGCTTTTCTCATCTGGCGCAGTTTGAATTTGATCTCTTCAAACTCAGACTTGGTCAAAGAAAGGGTCAGTGTGCCGAATTCACGCTCGGTCGGCTGATCCTGGTACAGGGATTCAAGACCCAGGTACATCAATTGGGATTGCAGCTTACGAACCAACGCCACCGGGATTTCTTCCGGGGAATCCGTCAGACTGCGGGCTTTTTTCAGTTCACCCGTCACTTCGTCACGGCGAAGATCGCCGGAAGAAATCAGAGTGGAAAGAGCATTGTCGATTTCATCTTCAGAAGCTTTGCCACGCAGAAGGTTTTTCAGCGTCGCGGTATCGAAGGACACACCGTCCTGATCGATCATGGCGTAAATGATCCACGCCACCCAGTTCGGAACTTTTTCCCAGGTCTTGCGATCGATTTCGCCGGATTTCAGCTTCCCCGCCACACGGTGTTCGCTCAATTTCTTGAGGTACATGTTGCGTTCAGCCGGATCCATCGCTTGCGTGAATTGAACCAACAGGCGGAATTCTTCGGTCTGATCTTTCATAAAGCCCAGGGCTTTACCGAATTTACCGATCATGTCGTCGGAAAGATTTCTTTTTCCTTCGATGATCATTTTCAGGTAATTCGGGGATTTGATATTCGCAGCGGCAGAGAACACAGCATACGTGTATGCACGCAAAGAGCCTTTGGAAGCCTTACGTTTATAAAGATAGAAGTCCGCCAAGAACTGGCGATAGTTCATGTAATCAGATAATACGGGCGGAACGAGCGAACCCATTGAAATTTCTTTGCCTTTGCTAAACTCTGGCTGGCGGTTTTGCATAGAAATGGTTCTCCTTTGCACTCAACTAGTTCACCTGATTTGAATCCTCAAAACAAGCGGATTTGGCGCAAAGATCCTTAACTTATTGCAAGGCATAAAAAAAGGGACCCCTATTGGAGCCCCTTTTTTTAGTCTAAGTTTTAAAACGCTGAAATAACTAGCGACGGGACAACTTCAAAGTCACCCCGCGAACATCCAAGTCCCCACGAGTGTAAAGCACGATGCTGGAAGCCGTCTGACCGATCACAGCATTTTGCGGGTACACAGTTTGGCGGCGACCATAACGATCCACCTGGATTGTTTGACCCTGGTTGAAGCCGTTGATCAGAAGATCAAGCAACGCCACATTGTAAACCGCAGAAGCATCAAGCTCGATCGCCTGGATTCTGTAACCACGGTAGCGGTTCATATCCAGGTACATGCCCAGATCCAAACGGTCATTCCCGTACAGGCGACGGTTCACATACAACGGCACGTCGATGGTGCGCTCAGGACGACCTGGAGGATTGTATGAATCCTGATCACGCAAGTTTACGGTGACGGATTCAAGCTGGGCATTGCCACGGATTTCAAGTTGCAAAGTGCGGATGTCTTCACCCAAAACTGCGCGATACTGCGGGCGAAGCAGAACAGACCCTTGCGGAGAATAAACACTTTCCTCGCGACGGCCATCGGTCAGCAAAGAAACTTCGGTGTTGTAACCGCTGCTGCGGAATTCTGCTTCAACAGATTCAACAACATAACCACGATAGTTTTCACCGATGCCCGCCAACTGGCGAAGCTGCAAAGTTTCGTTGTTCACACGACGGTTCAAATAGATGACTTTACGTTCCTGACGACCTTGACCGCCACCATTGCCAAAATCATCCCCTGGATAACCCGGAGCTGGAATCGGAGCCGGTCCGAAGTCACCTGGAAAGCCAGGGCCGACATCTGGGATTGGCGCTGGGCCCGGACGAGAACCACCCGGCACGATATAGGCTTCAGCAGCAGCTGTGAAAAGAGTGATCGCGGCAAAAGAGAATAAAAGGCTGTTTTTTAGAGTCATTATGTCCCCCAAGTGGTTAGAAAGTTCCCCCACCGACCCTTAAAGCAACCAGCGTACCAACGCTTCGCGGGCCAAAATGACCCTGAAAAACGAAAAAAGGGCCACTGACCTTGGAGTATCAGTGACCCTCAACACATTAACCACCCCGAAGGGTTCTTTTAGGGACTATTTCAAGTTGTCATCAGTAAGATCAACGATAGGTTTGATCTTACGCATGAACGTAATCGCGAACTGATCTTGAGCATAAGTTGCGCGTTTTCTCATTTTCAAAGCCAGACGAATCTGACCCAAACCGTTGTTAGCAACCAAGCGTGCTTCGCCAATCCAGTTTGCATAAGTCAGTTTGGTGTTGTTCAAAGAGATCAAATCCAAAGTGTCTTCCTGATCTTTCGCGATACGGGAAAGAGGAATATTCACACCTGTCCCCGCTTCTGGAGCCAGCAATGGACCTGCGAAAGCCAGCAATTCGCTGTTGCCACCTTTCATCAAAACTGTGAATCCGGAACGACCGTTCACAACTTCGAAAGAGGACATTTTCACGGACTTCACTTTGTCTTGAGTGTTTTCACCCAGATAAGTATTTCTCATGTACTCGCGCAGAACCAGATATTCCGGGTTGTCAGAATAGTTTCCTGGAAGTTTAAAGAACAAGTCAGCAGAAGAATTTCTGAACACGATATTGATGATCGCAGAAGAAGGGCTTGTACCGATTTTCAAGCGCGCGAAAGTCGTTTCACAAGCACCATCCAGATCCAAACATTTCACAGTGCCTTCCAAAGCGCGAGCGCCTGTGGAACGTTCGCCGTTACCAGCGCGCACCGATCTGACCGGAGCAGCAGAACCTTCGCCGGAAGAACCCGCCACGTTGTAAACCTTAACGTCATTACCTTCTTTGATTTTCAAAGTGATGATCACATCGCCAGACATGCCATCAACAGACATTTTCGCAGACTGAACAGAAGCTGCTGCTTCATTGTTCAAACGACGAGTCTCATAACTTACTTTTTCGTTACGAGCTCTTAGATAGTTCAAAAGCTCATCAGTGGAAGAAGAAGTATAAACCAGACCGTCTTCAGTCACGCCACCGGTCATACGTTTTGTCAGGTTGTCACGATTAAGACTGTTTGGATCTTTCTCGTTATAATCACCAGGAATCACATTCGTGCCCGGAGCCGGAGCTGGACGAGTCCCCACCACTGGCGGAGGAGTTGTTGGAACCGGAGCCGGTGGAGGTGTCGGATTGGAAGTCTGCGGCGCCTCGGGAGTTTTTGGTGGAGGAGGAGGCGTCGGAGTCGACGGCTGTTTACCCGGAAGCGGTTGAGGCTTGCTGCCCGCATTAGGATCTGCAGGATCAGGAAGACCGCCACCTAATTTGTCGTTGGTGTCGCTTGTCTTATTAGAGTCAGTTTGAGTCGCCTCTTTTTTAGGCTCACTGAATACGTCTTTTTTCTTACCGCACGCAGTAAGAGACAAAGAAGCCAGCAACGCTGCCGTGATGATTGTATGCTTGTGAAGCATTGGTAACATGAGAAACCTCCAAGAATTCTATCAATAAACCAATTCAGAAAGGACCTTTAGCAAGGCTCGGGCCAGATTTCGTCACCCCTCATCAGGCCTTGTATTTCAATACAGATAGGTTTTAGACTGGCTTTGAGAAGGAATTACATGCCTGTACAACAATTCGGCGAGCTTCTGAGCGACCCAAAAAAACTGATTCGACATATTCTTAAAGTCACCCTGATTGCCCTGGCCCTGGCTGGTTTGGCCTTGGTGTTCGTGGATCAACAGGCTTCTTTGTATTTTGCTGAACAAGAAGTCAAAGGCCTGATCCGCGCCCCGGCCCGCATTCTGACGGACATCGCTTTGTCCGAGTACTATTTCGTGGGTTCGTTGCTGGTGTGGATCTTCTGCAAATGGATTGGACCCCGTTTAAGCTTCCTGCAAACACATCTGGACCGCGTGGATTACTATCGCCGCTGGGCTTTGAATTTCTTTGTGGCCTTGCTGGTTTCCGGTGCTATCACCCATATCATCAAATTCAACGTTGGCCGTCAGCGTCCGCATAAAACACCGGATTTCGATCCCTACGTGTTTGACCATTTCACGACTCACTGGCACTGGCATTCATTTTCTTCCGGCCATTCGCAGGTGATCTTCACTGTAGCAACCATGCTAAGTGTGGCCTTCCCGCGCTTTAAGTGGTTCTGGATTCCGTTTGCGATGCTGATTTGTCTGACCCGCGTGGTGGTGCATGACCACTTTGTCAGCGATATTATCTTTGGCGCGTGTGTGGGTTATGTCGGCACTTTGCTGGCCCTGCAATTGATGCGCAAGAAAACCAGCAACGGCATTTACTAGCTAAGTTTCAGAAAGGAATTCCACCAGATACTGGGATTCCTTCATCGTTTTGACGATGTCCTTATAATTTTCAACGTACTTTTCGACCAGGCCCCAGAAATGACTGGAATGATTCATGTGCTGCAAGTGTGCCAGCTCATGCACAATCACGTAATCGATGATTTCCTGGGTGAACACAATCAGTCGCCAGTTTAAGTTAATCACCTTGCGCGAAGAACAACTGCCCCAGCGGGTCTTTTGTTCGCGGAACTTCACCTGTGACGGGTGCAGGTTCATTTCACCCGCCCAGAACTTCACACGTTCACTGAGGAATTCCACGGCTTCGCGTTTATAGAAGTGGCGGATTTCTTTCAAAGCTGTCGGATGCTCTTCAATCAGCGAATTGGCACTCCAGTCATTTCTTGGAATGTGAAGCAGCAGGTGTTCATCGGTGATCGACACGAAAGTCTTCTTGTGAAGGGTGATGACCACTTTTAGCTTTCGTTCTTTGCCTTTGAAGGGGAAGTTTTCATAGGCTTTGATCTTTTTATCGGGGAATTTTTCGGCGATTTCCTGGAACTTTTCAAAGTTCTTTTCAATCCAGTCTTTTTTTGCCATCAGAAAATCAACGATGACCTTCTGAGTTGTGCTTTTCGCCGCAACCACTTTGATCGGCTTGTTCGGATAAAGATAAATGGAAACCGAGCGACGAAAATTCCGTCGATGCACCTCTACAGGCCATTTTGCGAAGAGAAAAGTTTCTTTGCCGCTCATCAGTCAGAGAATGACTTAAGCCTTAAAAACTGGCAAGATCTGATAATGGATAAAAGCTCTTCTTTTTACAGTCTGGACCCCGAAAAAGTGCTGCTGGCAGCAGAACACGCGGGCTTTTATCCTACGGGCGAATTCACACAGCTGAATTCCTATGAAAACCGCGTTTTTGATATCAAGCTGGAACAGCCAAGCTTTCCCGGGGCCCAAAGCAACAACGTCATTGCCAAATTCTATCGCCCCCAGCGCTGGAGCAAAGACGCCATCCTGGAAGAACATGAATTTCTGCTGTCCCTGAAAGCCGAAGGCATCCCGGCCGTGGCACCCCTTTTACAGGGCCATGATTCGACCATTCAGGAAGTCGACGGCATGTACGTCGCTTTCTTCCCAAAGGTTCTGGGCCGTATGCCGCAGGAATTTTTATCCGGCGAACTTCATAAAGTCGGCCGCCTGATGGCACAAGTTCACAACGTGGGCGCCAGAAAGCCCGCCCCCCACCGCCCGACATTGGACACCAGCTATTATGGTGGCTGGGATACGTTGGACCATTTGCAGGACTGGATCACCCCGGAACTGCGGGAACGCTACAATATCGCGGCTGAAGATATTCTGTACGCGATTGATGATAGCTTTGATACGTCTGAATTTATCCGCATTCACGGCGACTGCCATAAAGGCAATTTACTGAATAACGGCAAAGAATTCTTCCTGGTCGACTTTGACGATTTCGTCAATGGCCCGGTTATTCAGGATTTCTGGATGCTGTTATCAGGTGACGAAGACAGTCTGGATGACGAGCGCACGCAGATCATTCAAGGCTATGAAGAACTGCGTGAATTCCCGGATCATCAGTGGTCCTGGATTCCGATGCTGCGAGGTTTGCGGATTATTTCCTATGCCGGATGGATTGCAAAACGCTGGACGGATCCAAGCTTCCCGCGCCTGTTCCCCGAATTTAACAAATACACCTATTGGGCGGAAGAAGTTGAAGCCCTGGAAAAAATCGCCTGGAAAATCGGATAAAAAAAAGACCCGCGTCACAGCGGGTCTTTTCATTTCAGCCATTCATATAGCGGAAGAATCAACGACGACGAAGTGCCGGGTTGATGGAATTTGACGGCAGAATGTCTTTTTCAGGACGCGCGCTCAAGTTTGTAACTCCCTTTTGCAGTCCCTTGCGTGGCAACCGCATTTTAGGCTGAGCCGTCGCACGGGAGTATTTTTCCTCACTGCCGCGGGCAAAGCTCATTTCATCAATAGTGGCTTCATTGCGTGCATGAGGAGTGGCCTTGCTGCTGGCGGATTTTCTTTTGGCAGTGCCACCGATGGCTTTAGACGCCCCGGCGCGACGAGTGCGAAGTTTTGGCTTATCCGCTTTCATTTTCGCACTGGCGGTTCTTTTCGCTTTAAGCGTGCGGGTTTTTGCTGCGGATTTAGGTTTGGCGGTTTTGCTGGCGGCGGCTTTTTTGCGCACACTGCGAACTTTAGTTCCACTCACTGCTTTTTTTGCGCTGGCGGACTTTCTGCGCGTTTTTTTTGAGCTGCCGACAGAACTAGCGCGAACGGCTTTTTTTCCACGTGAACTTTCTCTTACTTGTTCGTGTCTCATGATTGGCTCCTCGGTTGGTTCATGTTGTTGACTCTAGTTTAGAGAACTCTTTCCGAGTGACCTTAAAAAACAGGTCAGTGCTGTTATAAAACAAGAGCCGCTCTAGGCGGCTCTTGTAACGGGGATTCGGCTGTCTTACTGGCCCAAAGTAACTGTGCTCAGCTCGATAGTTTTTGTTCCCTTTTCACCCGTATGCACGACCTTCACCACGCCAAATGGTACATCCCCCCACCACATTGTTGTAGTTCCGTCGTCATCATCTTTATCAAGAACGTCATGTGTTTTCGTGAACTTACAAGTGCTGTATGTGCCCGCTGGTACAGTCACATCCTCCATCACCCCACCACGAGCCACGCACGTGGTGCTGATTTCAGTCCACTTGGCTGGAGTGTACATTTTTTTGGTGTACTTGGTTTCCATCTTTTCCCACTTGCCCACCATAAACCACGATTTTACCAGCCACTTCATTGTGGTCGGATCCTGTTCCAGAATCTCTTTGGATCCTTTGGCGTCAGTGGATGTGCCGTCTGTGCCCACCACGGTGCCCGTCCATTCGACCTTATCCCCGACCATTGGGTAAGCGATCGCATAGTTTGCTGCCAGGAACA
Source organism: Bdellovibrio sp. MYbb2 (assembly GCF_056175685.1). Classification (NCBI taxonomy): domain Bacteria; kingdom Pseudomonadati; phylum Bdellovibrionota; class Bdellovibrionia; order Bdellovibrionales; family Pseudobdellovibrionaceae; genus Bdellovibrio; species Bdellovibrio sp. MYbb2. Next base: position 840,895 of record NZ_JBJKJI010000001.1, on the reverse strand, counting down.
CGATACCGGCAAGAATGTTTCTTGCTTTCATAAAGACCTCCTCGTCTTGGTTTGGTTTGAATTTGGAAGCCTAGGTTGAACTGAAGAAAAAGTTCGGTCGTCTTTTTTCTGGGATAGCTGCAACCTTACACCCACCAAGACCCGCAACCCACAAGAGGAAGGCAATCTGCATGTGATTGATCAGTTAAGAAATGAAAAAAGCCAGGTCGTGACGCCTGGCTTTTGTTAATTGAACGATATCTGTTTTCTACTATTTATGGTTGATGAACCAGTTGGTGATCAGCTCGGGAGCTTCTTCCAGCCACTCGTGCCGGGCCCAAGGGCTGACGAACATCTCGGTTTCCACACCCTGACTCTTTAAAACCTCGTGATACGGATACATCGTGCGCACCGGAACCACCGGATCCAATCGGCCGTGCAGGAAAATTGTTGGCGGATGATTCTCCGGAACCTGCGCCGGAACAAAACACATCGGCCCTCCACAATCAGCATAAGACGCCGAGTGAACCGCAAGGGCTTTAAACACCCCTGGGAAGGCCACCGCCATACGGCTGGAATGATATCCACCGCTGGAGATCCCTGTGGCATACAGACGATCCATGTTCAGCTTCCCGAATTCCCCATTCCCCATGGCTGCTAAAAGCTCTTCCACGAAATAGCGATCTTCAGAAGTGTCATAATCAATTCCCACGATATTCGTCATCCAGGCCACACCTTCAATCGCCGGCGGAGCAATCACCGCAAAGCCGGAATCAAGCAGCGTCTGGATCAGACGAATTTCGTTATATCCGCCAGCAATCATCAGACTGCTGCGGGAAAACTCCACCGGAAAAAGACTGCCCTGATACAAAATGACCGTTGGCCATCCCGCTTTCGGTGTCTTTCCTTTGGGCAGGGAGTACTTCACGTGACGGGTTAAATGAGGACCGGAAACAAGCTTTTCCAAATAAGGGCACGTCAGGCGATCCACAAGTCCCGTGACTTCACAGTTGGATACCTTCTTTGCCGCTTGAGCCGACAGACTCATCGCCACAGCACCAAAGACACCTGCTAAAAGTTTTTTCATCCGGGACTCCTTTGTCCAAACTCAAACCCGAGGCCACTATAAAGGCACCGGCCTTAGTTTGTCCCCTGAATCAGTTGACGGTTTTCCAAGTCTTTTGTCAAAAAGACCCTTTCAGCCGCGACTCAGAAGCCCCGAAATACCACTTTGTCGTAGGATATTTCCTTCAGCAGACTAGTGGCAGAACCACTTTGTGCCTTTTCCTGTCAGTTCTGTGCCTTGAACCTGCAAAGTCTTCAAAGTCATGGCTACAAAGGATTGCAATGCCTGTGGCGGCTTTTGTTCCAAAATCATCAGGAACTCAAGGCCGTTGCTGTTGGCAACATTCAAAACCAGCTGTTGATCATTGTAGTTGTTCACGCTGCCGGTTTTTCCTGGCTCGTCGCTGGACCCTTCGTTCGTGTATTGGACTTCGCTGCCGCAGTTACGGCTAGGGCATTTGCCGGCAATCCAGGTTGAAAGATCGTAAGTCACTTTTCCCTGATCATCGAAAGTTACAGACAGTTTCTGCGCTTTGCTGCCCGTGGCAGAGTCCGCTTCATTCGTGCAGGTGATCTGCTTCGGAAATGAACACTGATAGCTGCTGGCGCGATCAAGGAAGCAATCCGCCTGCGCCGCTGTGGTGGAAAGAATCAAACCGGAAAGAACCATCAAAGACTTTAATTTCATTACAACCTCCTACGTTGTTGGAGGCGAAATTATTTTCAAACAAAGTATTTGTATAATTCATATATTTCATTTTACTATGATTTTAAATGAGTTTACTGAGCCCTTCCCTTGAAGCTTTCTGGGCCGTCGTCCAAAAGGGCACGGTCCTGGAAGCTGCTAAAATGGTAAATCTCACCCAGACAGGGGTGACCCAACGAATCCGGAGCTTGGAAAAGCAACTGGCCGTGACGCTGTTCACCCGCTCCCGTAAAGGCATGCGTCTGACCCAGGAAGGGGAATCCCTTCTGCGCTATGTCCAAGCGGCCCGCGATCTCGAAGGGGACACCCTGTCTAAAATTTCCGGCAAAAAAGAATCCAGCTTCTTTGAGGTCTGCATCAGTGGCACCTCCACGCTGATGCGTTCGCGGATTATTCCTAAAGCCAGCTTGGTGATGAAAAAGAATCCGAAACTGCGCGTGCGTTTTGATATCACCGACACCGACAGTGTTTTGGGAAAACTAAAAACCGGTTTTGCGCAGATTGGGGCTTTGCCTGCCAGTCAAGTGGGGCTGGAACTGGATTCCAAGACGCTCGCGCCGGAACGATATGTTCTCGTCGGGACTTCCGCGTGGAAGAAAAGAAAGCTCGATGATATTTTAGCCAACGAGCCGATTATTGATTTTGATCCGCAGGACACTGTGACCTTGGATCTTTTAAAGAAATACAAACTTGCCGGCAAAGCGCAGAAACTGCGTAACTATGCCAACAACATCGATGCGCTGACGTATATGCTGCAACAGGGACTGGGTTATTCGACCCTGACAGAAGAATTCGCACGGCCTTATATTAAAGATGGCAGTCTTTGTCTTTTGGCCAATGATTTGCATTTGGATTATTCCGTTGCATTGGCATGGTATCCGCGCACCGAAATGCCACCGTACTTCAAACAACTCGTCGAATCTTTGACAAAGAAAATTTAGAAAAACAAAATCATTCGCGACTTAAGTTCCAAGTTGGAACTGGGTAGGCGCACTTCTGGTGCGCCTAAGTAGACGAACTGAATTATTTCATAAATTTCAGTTTACTTTTTAAGCAACATTGGAGATATTGGCTTCACTCTATTGAAAGGAGGCCATCAATGAATTTGATGAACATTAAAAAATCCAATCACCAAGGATCCGCAGTCATCGGGATGGCCTCTGATATCCAATCATAGGTACTCAGATTCAATCCCACGACAATTGAACTGCTATTCTAAGAATTAAAGCGCTTTGCTGCGTCTGATTCTTGGTTCTTAACCCAAAACAATTTTATTTTTTCAGTCCCTCAGGCGCGTTCGCATGGGGCGATTTCGTCTGACGGTCTGAAATTTCAACTCTTGCATTCGCACGGTCAAAACGGCCTTTTGCCACCGCGCTTTGCAAGCATCATTAATCCTGAGGAGGAAGCTATGAACGCTCTAATGCGTAAAAAGAAAGAATGGGAATTCCAAAACGAACGATACTTTATGAGTCTCGTCGAAACCTCAGCTGATGTTTCTGTTGAAAGCGTGAAAAAGGCCGGTCAAGTAACAAGCTTCCTTCTGTACCTCGCGTACAAATCCACAAGGATGATGCTTGCATTGGCGTCTTGGACGATCAATGGACCGAAACTCGTGCGCTATTCAAATCCAGAAAAGTCTTTCGAGACCTTGGAAACAGAAATCAAGCTGCTGGAAACCCGCTTACAAAATCCATTCAGCCTGCAAAGGTAATTGGGGGAAGGGCTTAAACGCCCTTCTTGCCCAATTCGTAAGCTTTTTTAAGGAAGGCCTCAATCTGTGGGGCCTTTCTGTTTTTCACTTCATCAAACTGTGTGACCTTGACCGGTTTCACACCGCAAAATTCCAACACGGTGGTTTTCATCATATGAATCGCCGGATTGCGGTTCACAAATTTATTCCACCACCACGGGGCATCCGTCGTAATGATCAATCTGCCCGTGCGACCTTTCAACAAACGATCCCAGAACGGATCGTTCTTATGATATTTAAATGCAAAACCCGGAAGCAGCACGCGATCCAGGAGGCCTTTTAATAAAGCTGGCACCGTTCCCCACCAGATGGGGTAAACGATCACGATGTGTTCAGAACACAGGATGTCTTTTTGAATTTGCACAAGATCTGGTTCTAGTTCCTGAATCTGCAAATAGCCTTTGTGCAAGATCGGATCAAACTGCAAACGCGACAGATGCACAAGCTTCACGTCAAAGCCTGATTCTTTTGCTCCATCAAAGTATTTCTGCGCCAAAGATCCGCAAAGGGCCGTCTCGTTCGGGTGACCATTCAGAATAAGAATCTTTTTCATGCAATACCTCCCACATACAAAGCGGCAATGAATGCGACTTGCACCAGGCCCCGCTGCAGCACGGACAATTGTTTGGCGCCCCTGAAGCGGATGTCGTGTTTGGCGGCGTAATAGTTAGCCGGGAAGACCAGAATCAAAAACACGATCAATGCTTTTGCGGCAAACGGGCGCGTGACGGGATCTGCCAGATCCACAGCGCCCAGAATTTCCAGCGCCCCGGTCACATAGACCAATAGCATTTTGGCCGGGAACACCGGCGGGATCATTTTCACAAATTCATGGCGAAGCGGCGTAAAGTGGCTGACCCCGGCAAAGAAAAAGACCTGAATCATGATCCACAGCGCGACCTCATTCCAGGTGGCCAGCAATCCAACAGCCCTGGCTGTCAGCGCCAACAAAGAAAACACGATCAACATACGGTAAAAGGCATTGAGCTTTTTCATGTTTACAATGTTAACATTAATGTGACCATTGTAAACATAGAAAAGGAGTGCTAGTCTTTATTTCATGGCTAAGACATATCACCATGGTGACCTTAAAACGGCCGCCATTAAAAAGACGGTTGAAATCATTCAAAAAAAGGGCGAAGCCGATTTTACATTGCGTGAAATTGCCGAAAGCCTCAAAGTGAGCCACACCGCCGTTTATCGCCATTTTAAATCCAAGCAGGATCTGCTTTCGCATATTGCCGAAGAGGGCTTCAACAACCTTATCACCGCCTTTGAAAAGTCCACCCTGGGGCTTCGCAGCCCCCGTCAACGTCTAACGGCTTTAGGAAGAACCTATATTGAATTTGCCTTAAGCCATTCCGGCCACTACCGGGCGATGTTTCATCAGGAACTTCGTTGCGCCAAGGACCAGCGGGCCGAACTTGAGTCCGCGGGCTACAAAGCCTTTGCCATGTTGGCAGAGTGCCTGCACGACGGAATGAAGAGCCAAGTATTTAAAAAATCCAATCCCGAAGAGGCCGGCCGGTCGGTTTGGTCAGGCATTCATGGTTTTTCGGTATTGATGATCGACGGACAGTTTCAAAGCCTGACCAACAAAACCGCTTTAAACGAAGCTATCGACGGCCATCTGGCCTTTTTGGAGCGAGCTCTTTTGAAATAGAAAGGCGCCTCACAGTCAGGCTTTAATCCCTTGTTTTAGTTTTTGAACTCTTTTGAGATTTCAATACTTTGCGTTAATAGCGCTTTCGCTTCAGTTTTCTGGCTTAAACAGACTTTCAGACGCTGTCCCAAGGTTTTGATGCCCTGTTTTTCTTTGTCATCGCGGCAGGGGCATTCTATATTTTCAGGGCTTCAATAATCCAATCACAAAGGACACCGACTTATGAAAAAAATCAAAGTTGCCAATCCCGTCGTTGAGCTCGACGGCGATGAAATGACAAGAATCATCTGGAAATTCATCAAACAACAATTGATCCTTCCTTACCTTGATATCGACATTAAGTACTACGACTTGGGCATGGAGCATCGTGATGCTACCAACGACCAAGTGACTGTTGACGCTGCTGAAGCGATCAAAAAATACAACGTGGGTATCAAATGCGCGACGATCACTCCGGACGAAGCTCGCGTGACTGAATTCAACCTGAAACAAATGTGGAAGTCCCCGAACGGCACTATCCGTAACATTTTGGATGGCACTGTATTCCGTGAACCCATCATCTGCAAAAACGTTCCTCGCCTGGTTCCTAACTGGACAGCACCTATCTGCATCGGTCGTCACGCTTTCGGTGACCAATACCGTGCAACTGACTTCGTAACCAAAGGCAAAGGCAAGCTGACTGTGACTTTCCAACCTGAAAACGGTGGCGAAACGATCACTCACGAAGTTTACAACTTCAAAGGCGATGGCGTTGCTTTGACTATGTACAACACTGACGAATCCATCACTGGTTTCGCACGTTCTTGCTTCAACCAGGCGTTGACCAAGAAATGGCCGTTGTACCTTTCCACTAAAAACACCATCCTTAAAAAATACGATGGTCGCTTCAAAGACATCTTCGAAGAGATCTACCAAAAAGAATTCAAAGCGAAGTTCGATGCTGCTGGCATCACTTACGAGCACCGCCTGATCGACGACATGGTTGCTTCCGCATTGAAATGGAATGGTAACTTCGTATGGGCATGTAAGAACTACGACGGCGACGTTCAGTCCGATACAGTAGCTCAAGGTTTCGGTTCTTTGGGTCTGATGACTTCCGTACTGGTAACTCCAGACGGCAAGACAATGGAATCAGAAGCGGCACACGGTACTGTGACTCGTCACTACCGTCAGCACCAGCAAGGCAAGCCAACTTCCACGAACCCGATCGCTTCCATCTTTGCATGGACTCGCGGTCTTGAGCACCGTGGTAACCTGGATAACAATCCAGAGTTGGTGAAATTCGCCCAGACTTTGGAAAAAGTCTGCGTAGAAACTGTTGAAGCTGGCTTCATGACCAAAGACCTTGCAGTTTGCATCTATGGCGACAAAGTTCCAGCTGACAAGTACATGAACACTGAGCCGTTCCTGGCGAAGTTGGACGAGAACTTGAAAAAAGCTCTTTCCATGTAATTGATTTGTCTTAAAGATAAAATGAAAGAGGAGCCCCACAGGGCTCCTCTTTTTTTATTTCTGCAGCGTCATTCGGCGCACTTGTCTTTGCACGCTTTCGTCCACCGCCATCGGGGTTACTTCAAGATAAGCTTCGATCAACTTGTCCTGAAGCACCAACAGACGTTTCATGTTATCGGTATATACGATCTCCCCACGTATGACTTCATCAGGGGATGGCAATCGGGTATCATAAATCCCGCCTTTGTCCGGCCACGAAAGCACCAGATACTTTTCTTTGCCCTCTTCCTTTGTTTTAGGTTCTTTCACTTTGATTTTGCCAGCAAAGTCCAACCCCAAGGTCAGCTCCAGCGCCTGGGCATTTAAACCGGAAAGTGCCTTCTGATAGTGGGTTCTTAAACCCTCGACCGGAATACGCTGTCTGATCACGAAAGTAAGAAGGTTTTTGTTTAAAATTTTATTACGACGAACAGCGCATGCTAAGCTCTGATTGGGAACATTGGCTTCCGCGCATTCAGTCACTTCGCTCAAGGCACCAAACTGATCCGCCAGGCCCAGCATCAAAGGTTCTCCAACCATCAGGCTTTCCTGAGCAATCGCGGACTGAACCAGTGACAGCGCATTTTCAAGCCAATAGTGGGACCTTGCCCAGCTGATGTTATAGCGCTCTTTCAGAGTGTTGGCGTCTTTTTCGGCCGCCAGCCAATCCGCTTTGTCATAAGAAAGAATCGGATGAAGCACCAGCAGATTTTCCACATAGCGCTCAAGCCCCTCTGTTGAAATCAGATTGATCAGGTCATACTGTTCAACACCATGAACGGCTCCCTCACCGCGAACTGCATATTCAACTTTGCGTCTTAATGAATCCGCATTGACTGCCGGAAGATGCAAACCCGTGAGCATCACAGAATATGGAATAATCTTGGTACTTTGAAGGGCCTCCACCAACGGCTGATAAACATCTTTATGGAAAGTCGCCAGCTCGTCATTGCGGAAATTTGCCACGAACTGAACCGGATTTTCATTGGCATTTTTACTGCCAAAAGCTTTGGTCATGCTTCGCTGGCAAGTTTCATAGTTGGATTCACCAGAAGAACGGGCAAATCGCACCAGTGCTCCCTTTTCCTGCAAAGAGGCTTTCAGAAGCTGCCTTGTCGCTTCAAATGTACGAACACTGCCCAGGCGATAAAGCTGGGACTGTTCTGCGTTCATGCTGACTCCGTATTGAATCATCTTTTCGCAAGAGTTGATTTCCGCGTGAGTAAGCAGTCTTTGTGCCTCAATATTCTGAACGAGGACGGATTTGATCTCTTCAATCTTTCGCATCTCTATCTTGTGATAAGATTCAACAACGACTGCAAGTTCCCGGATCATTTTCATGGTTTCAAGCTGAATTTCGATCATCTGCTTTTGCAGTTGTTTGATTTCGGCAAGCTCACGACGGATAGCCTTTAGATCAGCCGCCATTTCCGCCTGCATCGCTGCACCGGAAACCGCCCCCATCAGTGCCGGCCCCGGACCACCGGCCATCATACCCATTGCACCAATCAATCCGCCAGAGGCATAAGCGCTCATCACCGACTGAGTCAGATTCACCACCGACGCCACAGTGCGGGCTGTATCGATAGCCTGCTGAACGCCCGGATCAATTTTAATTCCCAGAGTGACCGCTAATTTTTCAGTCGCATTCAATATCGTGTCCAGACGACCGGCCGCTGAAGCAGCGCTGTTTACAAAAGTTTCAATATTCTTATTGATGGCCTGTGGCTCACTCAATGGACCCTGGCCTTCTGCGGACTGCAGATTCCCGGTCAAAGCGTCGCTCATCAAACGCAAAGACTCCACACGGGTCTCATAGCGAAATTCAAGCTCCCATTTTCCTTTTTTGATTTCCTGAAGAATTGCTTCCATGGCGCCCTTGGCCGACTGCCAGTCTTCACCCATCTTCTGACGGCTGTCCTGGATCAGCTGAACCAGAGACGCGGCTTCACGCACCTTCGCGACCACATCGCCAACCTCACGGGCTTTCTTGATCAGCTCTTGGATGCTGGGTTGCTTTGCCAGATGATCCACCACGGCCCCGGCAACCAGTCCGATGACGATCAGCTTGGTATTGTCATCATTATGGAAATTGTAAGCGGCAAGAATTTTGTCGTAACGCTTCAGGATCTCAACTGTGTTTTCAATAGCTTCAGCACGAGGGCCCTTAACTGCAGCAGAAAGCTTTTTCTGATCTTCGGGACTTAGCTGCTGAATGTAGGCAGGCATCAGTTCAATTGCCACTTTCTGAGCTCTTTCAGAATAAGTTTTCAAAAGACTGTCCATAGCCTGATTCTGTTTTTGTATTTGCAGATTCAGATTGAAGTCATCACGAATACCCTTCGCACTAAAAGACATCTGGTTGTATCTGTAATTCAAAGTGAAATTCAGCACTGCTGGATCATTTCGGAATCCCAAAGTCTGCAACAGGTAAATGTTCTTGGCCATCTGACGGTCGCTTTCAAGCGCCGAAAGGACACTGTCGTCTACCGCAACACGCTTCAAGTAAGCTGCGCGGTCCTGCTCTGACAGATAGGGAATCAGCAATCCCGCCAATGCAGGATTGGGACTGTTTCCTGCGGCGATCTGTTCCCAGAATGGCAAGAACGAAGCGTCGCTAACATCACCCTGCGGTTTTTCTGTTCGGACGATTTCCCGAACCGTTTCTTTCTGAGGAGCACATGCCGACAAGGCCAGCACCGCACTTATTGTCATTGGAATGAATTTGTTTTTCACTTTACACCTCCAGAAAATTGATCGCGGGTGATGCAGGATGTCCCCTTATCGCCCATAGTAAGACAGAATTCACCCAAGGTACCCACACCTCCTTGTTGACCTTTAGAGCCGACGGCTCCGTTCGCACCATCTGCACCAGCCTTCGCTTTTCTGCAAAGAGGCGCAGAGGCTCCTGCCTGACCACCCAAACCTCCCGGCTGGCCTTTGCCGCCCTCACCACCCTCGCCTCCTTCACCAGGAACAAAGACGACTTCGTAGTCAAAGAACCTTGCTGATTGCAGCGTCAGATAAAGTGAACCGGAAGATCCTCCTTGGAAGCCATTGAAGCCGTCGGCACCGGCAACACCGTTTGTGCCGCGCTGACCGTCGGTGGGATGTTTGCTGCAACTTGGGCGTTCGCCGCCATAATCAGGTCCACGGGGAAAACCCGCGAAATATTCGCCCGCCGTGCCAGCGGCAGCTTGTGCCGGGCGCTCTTGAGTCGCATCAACACCTTTTTCACCACGAGAGCCACGATGCCCGCGCATTTGAATTTTTACGACGCCCGTGGCGTATTTCAGATTCAGGATCAAACGACCACCGCCCTGACCTGGAACTTTAACTGTATTGGACAGTTCCAAATCCTTGTCACTGAATGTCTGGATGTGCGCGATGGATCCACTGCGAAGTTCGGCGGCATCAATCTGCAGATCTCGGCCTTCAGTGATAAGCACAGCCCCTTCTTTAAGGACCAGAAAGCGAACTTCGATACGATTTGATTCGATTTTGAAATCAGAGATGCGAGCTGTCTCAGCAAGAACCCAGTCTTTTAAGACACGGACCTCTTTAACCAGTTGGCCGCGGTTAGTTTGAATGATGTACTTATAGTGCCAAGGGCGCAGGTCGCTGCGAGGACTGTTCACGTGGTCCACGACATCGACACCGCTGACGGGAACATTCACAGAATAGCCGGTGATCACATCCAGTCTTTCAACAGACTCGATACCGAAAGAGCTGTTGTCTTTGGTAATGCGAACGGTAATTGCAGATGGCTCTGAGTCGCGGTCCACCGACACTGTCACCGAAGCCTCGGAAGAAGCCTTGGGACCCGAGACCTGATCATCAATGGGGTTTTCGTTTGGGACAACCTGCTTGGGGGCCGCTTGTTTGTCAGAGTCAGAACCGGGCTGACAAGCGGCCAATGTGAGGACCAAGGGAAGGACGATAAAAAGTGTTTTCATGGTATCTCCTATTTTCGGAAGAAGGAGATATCAAGAGCCGCGCCAAGCGCAGAAACCCGTCAGATCAAATAAACACGCCGAAGACAGGCCCCGGCGTCCGGTCCGTCCCTGAATCTGGACGGACAATCTTGGATATTAGATTAAAATCAGTTGCAGCTTTTACCCCAAGTGTTGGCGGTTTTGTCACCCACACCGATATGCAAAGAGGCGCTGCCATAGTGACCAATCGCACGCAGGCGTTTGGCTTTACGCATTTTGCAAAGCTCACGGAAAGCGCGGTCCGCTTCGCTGTTGCTGGAGAAGCGAACGTCGATGGAAGTTCCGTACGGATGGCGACCGGCGGCCCCGCCGACGTTTTTGTTGTAGGGCTCAGGTCTCCACCAGTTGTAGATCTGGCTGATTTTAAGGCCTTTCGCAGAAAGATCCTGAAGGATACGAACGCCTTCGATAGGGTACTTCCACGTGCCTTCATCCGGGTGAATCAGATTGTGCGCTTGAGACGAACCGTAGGTGCAACGGAATGTGTTCACACTGCGCGGGTTCGGACGAACCAGCTCATCACACCAGGAAGATCCATTGGTTTCCTTCGAGCATTTCGCCAGGAACTCTTCTTTTTTAGAAAGACCCAGGTTCACTTGTTTCTTCTGTGAAGTGGAGGCTTTCACACACCCCAAAGCCTGAATGTCTTCACTGATGGCTTCGCTAATATCATTGTGAATGTGGTCGGCGATATCGTGACTGTCTTCGGCCGTAGTGTCGGCAGTGTCCGTGGTATTCTGGGAATCGTTTTGTTCTGAAGAAGTGCTGGAGTAGTTTTGGAAGTCTTCCGATCCACCCTGACATCCGATAAGAGGCAGGCCCAGAGCGACGATCATCGTGATAGCGTGGTTTTTCAATTTCATCTGATCTCCTTCATTGCGTTTTCGCAAGGAAGTGTCAGCCTACAATGCTTACATTTTTTTCATCTACACGACCGGGCGAGATCCAGAACAAAGGACAGGACAACACGAGGGATCTTTTATTAAAGACAGGACTAAAGGCAAACATTTGCGGAAAAACTGTTTATGGAGTGGAGGCATCCAGCGGGCCTGAAGCCCCGATGATGTAGAATTTCACCTGCTGGTTGTCGTCAAATACTTTCAATAACAAAGAATTTGTTCGAGGGATATGAGCATTGCCAAAGGGATGCATGGACTCCTTATCCCATAGAGGCGCCTGCAACATGCCATCAAGACTTGGCTGCTGTTCAGCCTGTGTCGGAAGCATCACTTCTGTGAAGTGCCCGCCGTCCAGATCTCGATACAAAATTCCAGCCAGCAGATTAGTGGCATCAACGAATCCGGCATTGATGACTTTCGTCCCCGCACAAAGATAGCCGTACACAAAATTTAAAGTATAAGGAGGGTAGATTTGCAGAATATTATTTTGAATATCAGAAAAATTCACCGGACTGACTGCAGAGCCGTAAACGGCTGAGAAGTCCACAAAACTCAGATCTTTTTTAACCTCTGAGAGCTGTCCCCCACGAATAACCAGCAGGCCACGGGGAGAAGCCTTAAGATTTATCAAATAGTCCTGATATTCGGAATAAGTGATGCCATCGGACTGAATGGCCCCGATTCGGAATCGTCCCTGATCGGGACCACTGGTTGCCTGGGAAATAAAATAGATCCCGGAAGCTCCCTGAAGAACTTCGTGAATCTTTTCGTCTGAAATCTTGCTCATCGGGCCTTCCAGCTTCCAAAGATTCCACGACCAAGTCATATAATCCCAAGTCGTAGAGGTGGATATCGGGAACAACATGTATTTGTCACCATTCAGGCTATAAACGCGGGTGACAAACGGAGAATCACGTTGCTCACCCACCTGCACTTCTGCAGAGACTTTCTCAAGTGTCGGCACAATAGCGGTTGTATCTACCTTCCAAAGATACACTTTCATATCAACATCCAAACCGCGGAAGTAAACCGTGTTCCCGACCCAACGGAAGCTGCCGGCGTTCTGTAAGTTCGATGCCACAAGCGTGGTTGTCCCAGCTCGGCGCAGATAAAGGTTTTTCAACGACATTGAACTGATGTGATAAAGAAACTTGTCCTCTCGGACTGTTCCCATCACACCCGAATCCTCGTTATTCAGCACGGTGGCGGTTCCACCAGAAAGCATAATCGGTCGATCGGTGAACATACCGCCAAGTCTTGAGGGTGAACGCCCGGTGAAAATAAAATCCTGAGTTCCAGTCAGTGCCGCGCCAATACCGCTGAACATATAACCCCGAACACTGTCTCCGACCAAGCCCCATTCACGCTTCAGCAGCGGTTCAAACTGACTGCCATTATAGGATATCAACTGCACGGCAAATGAAGAGGTGCCTGGATGTTCCCACAGCCCCCCGGCGATTCTGACATGAAGATGGGCCGATGTCGCAATAAGGATTCGAGAATTACGAACCTCGATAATACGTGTGGAGTTTTCATCAAAGAATGCTCCGGGAATCTGGATGTATTTCAAGTTTCCGTTGTTATATTCAACCAAGTAAGGCTTTGCGAGGCTGGCCGTATGAATGTAGATGTCTGAGCCCTCTTTGTTCACATCCAAAGTGCGACGTATCGTGCGCGAAGGCATATTATAGTCGCCTTCAAAGATATAATCATCGGATGAGACACCACTGATAGCAGAGGTTCCACCGTCTGTACCGTCACTTCGATACAATTGAACTTTGCCGTCAGTACCCACACCAAGGAAGAACATTTCTCCTCCGCTTTCACGGATCGAGTGCGGCTGAAAGACATTGATGCCGGGATCATCGACAGCCAGCGTGTTAGCGTTGACTCTTTTCAGCGACGTCAGGCCTGTCACCTGATCAAACACCGGCAGAAAATAGTTATTGTTCACATAAGCATGCTGAACCCAGTCCAGACGCTGAATTTTGCCAGCAATATTACCACCGTACTCACGATCAATGAACGTGTCCACCAAAGTGCCCTTGGTAGTGGGCCCCGTAATGTTATAAAGATAGCGGCCGCCATCAGTGCTTGAAATCAGCGCAGCATTCTGACCGGCAAGCACATTTGCATTTCCAATACTGGAAAGATTCGCCTCAAGTGTCGCCGTCTGAGTGGCCATGTCCACTTTCACGATACGTCCGTCAGTGAAGCATGTGGTGGGTGGGCAATAAAAGAAGGTGCTGCCATTGATGCTCTGCACGTCGGCACCAAACTCAGGCCAGGGATCAAAATCGAAACCCAGACTTGTCACCGCATTATTGGTGGATGTTGCCACTTTGACGATTTGATGAGTTGCAATCCCACTCGGGTTCACATTGGCACGGAAGTAAAGGTCCCCATTGTAACTGATCGCCCCTGATAAAAGACGGGTCACGGACCCATCCACCGTCGGCGCCTGAACAACACCGGCAATGACCTGACGAAGAGATCCTGAACTGTCGACGATATAGGATTTTCCCGAAGCGTTGTATATTCTAAGAGCCGTCTGCCCCGTGTCCACGCAGTTTGCACCGTCCACATAGTAGAGTCGGCCATTCTGGGCATTCAGCGGCGCCACGCCGGAGTTCATAACAAAGTAGGCCCCTTGATTGCCATCCGGATAAATGCGGAATTCAAGTTTGTTTTGCACGTCGATATTCATTCCAGCACATTGCAAAGTATCCAGACTGAACGTGCTTTTATTAATCGAACGGATATAAGAACGCACTGTGCCCGCCGAAATCTCTTCGTCGGTCATAATCAGAACGTGAGTGGGAGTGGAGGCCAGATGATAGTGACTGATAACATTCAACCCCAAAGCCAGCTCACTTTTCATTGCACCAGAAATCTTCACAACTTTACGTCGCATATTATCTGTGCTTGACGGCTGAATGAAATAATAGCGTTCAGGAGAAATGCTGCCAAAGTGGCCAGTGATTTTACTTAAACTGGAAGGAAGATTTTGCTGAATGAATCCCGCATCGATAGATCCAAGTGGTACCGGCGTTGTGGGAATAGAAGTCCCCGGAGCTGGCTCCGTCACTGAGAATGGCATTTCGGTAAGGGTCGCATCCAACGAGCACCCCGCCAAAATCCAGGCAGTAAGAACTATCAAGACATTCAAAAACATTCCAGCACCTTGAAATAGTGTTCTAAATACCTATCGGCTGGCCCGAACGATCAACGAAGTCAAAACCAGAGGATTTCTTTAAGAAAATGTTCATTACCTCGTTTATGCGGAAAACAGGCTTCTTTTGGGGGTTCCTCTCAATTTGATACACATGTCTTTTAACACCGGATCAGGTCATCGCCCGACGAATAAAGTATAAAAGAAGATTCAAACACCAAGGAGTTTTCATGAAGCCACTGCTGTTGTGCTTGCTGTTGTTTTCTTCCACGAGTTTTGCCTTCGCCGAGGATCTGCCGGTGGTGGAGCAAGTGGACATCCCCCGCTATATGGGAAAGTGGCACGAGATC
Source organism: Bdellovibrio sp. MYbb2 (assembly GCF_056175685.1). Classification (NCBI taxonomy): domain Bacteria; kingdom Pseudomonadati; phylum Bdellovibrionota; class Bdellovibrionia; order Bdellovibrionales; family Pseudobdellovibrionaceae; genus Bdellovibrio; species Bdellovibrio sp. MYbb2. Next base: position 825,822 of record NZ_JBJKJI010000001.1, on the reverse strand, counting down.
GCCTCGATCCCTCAATCTTTTCAAAAACAATGTGTCAGCAACACCACCGCCGAATATGAATTGCTGACCGACACCAACGAAGTAAAAGTTCTGAATTCATGTCAGACCATTAATGGCGATCGCAGCCAATCCGAAGGCCGTGGCAAAGTTGTGGATCCCACGACGAACGCCAAACTGAAGGTGACGTTCGTAAAAATTGGCGACCGCTGGATTTATATTTTCGGAGGCAAATATTGGATCATCCGTCTGGATGAAAATTATCAATTCGCCATCGTGGGACACCCCAGTCGCGATTACGGCTGGATTCTGTCACGCACTCCGGATCTGCCGGCAGCGACACTGAAGGATCTGACGATATTTCTGCAGGACAAGGGTTATGATCCGTGCAAGTTCCTGACAACACCTCAAGACGGAGGCCTTACCGAACAAAAGTCCCTTTGCCAGTTGTAGGCAGCAGGCTTTCAAGCTCGCGAATCAGATTCTGGTTGGCGAGCTCCCACTCGGGCTCTTCTTCATCCATCAAATCTTCAGCTAGCATGCGAAGCACAGAAAACAAAATCCAATCCGCCATTTCACCGGCCTGAACCGAAGTTTCCGGCCACAAATGCCGCCCCACGAACGCCCTGGTGGGCGCCAGTTTCGCGTGATCTTCCGTCATCAGATGCTGCCATTTCAAATCAGGATCGGCAGAAAAGTCGCGCATGCGGATATAGTTGTATTGAAAGTCATCAAGCCCGTCATGATAAAGCGCCTTCACCATCGCCCGACGATCATTGAAGTGATACACGGCCAGCACATCAGCGAAGAATTCAGAATAAGCCCCCATACGCGAACTGATATGTGAAAACTCGGGCGAATAGTAAAGCGCCGTGGAATCACCAACAAAGTGAACATCTGAAGCCCCCTTCAAGATCGCCAACTTGCGCGCCGAGAGATCATCCAGTTTCGCAAAAAGATTTCTGTATTCATCCCCGGAAGCTTTACGAAGAGCCTGATGAAAAATCGCATGCCCATATTCATGCGCGGCACTGACGTACAAATTTGAAAGCGGGACTTCATACGTGCGCCCGTACTTGCCATAGAAGACCATACGATAGGGCACCTGTACGATGAACCCATTGTCGAAACTGGCATTGTCTGAAGGGCCGCCAATCACAATGTTCACAGCAGCGGTGGATTGAAAGGTCTGCGCCATTTCATTGAAGATGTCCGAAAGATTCGCCGCCAGTTCACAGTCCTGGTGCTCAAGAAAGATCACTTCACGAACGACACCACTGACACCTTTGCAGGAACCCACGGTGGCCGCTTGCGCCGGAGTGACGAAAGAAAGAAGAACGGAAACAAAAAAGCTCAACATGCCCCGAGAATATAGACACGTTGAGCTTGGTTCGAAATAGGTGTGGAAAGAATTACCCTATTTTACCTTAACTTTAATCTTGGCGTTGGTTTTGGAACGACAAGTGGACTCCATAGCAACGGTGGAGCATTCCATTTTTCCGCAGCTCAAGGTAAGGACACGGTTTTCTTTATTCAGGTCTTTGGTTTCTGCTTTCCAGTCAGCGCAGGCTCTTTTCCAGTTCACGCGGGCTTCTTTCAGAAGTGGAGCCGCATCGCCCTCGATTTCGTCTTCGCTTTGGATGACTTCGAATTCGTTTTGGGTTTTAGAGCCTTTTTTGATTTCAATAGTGGTGTCGCCATCAGCCGGGATGTCTTTCACGCCGACAGATTGAGCAAAAGCAAAGGAGCTGATCAGGGACAGGGAAAGGATCAATTTCATCATAGGATTCACCTCAGGTAAGTTGAATAATCCTCGCGCAAGGAATGAGGAACAGCAAGCAACGACCCACCCCAACAATTCCCAGTTAACCCTCTCCCCCGGTCCCCATCCCCGGGGGAAAGGGGCAAAAGCCCCAGCCGGGACAAGGGGCAGCCGCCCCAGAAGGCGGCGCCAAAGGCCAGCCAGAAAAACCGCGGCGCCCGCAGGGCCAGCCAGAAGTCCCCCAAGCACCACCGCCCAGTTATCCCATTCCCCAGTATTTTCGATAGCTTCGGGTATTTCAGTTAGTTTGGGAGGGGAACCCCCGAAGGAGGGCCTCTGGCGGGGCCACGATGGCCCGAACCGGGGCAAAGCCCCGGCGCCAGCAGAGCCCGGACGGCGTGCCCGACGAAGCGGGGTTCCCCTCCCAAACTAACTGAAATGCGCGGCGAGTTATCGAATGTAATCCCCCCACCAATGGGATACATCCAGCGGTGGCCGGGTCCCATACAATAGCTTTCTTGACGAATCCCGCTAGGTCCGGAAGGAAGCAACGGCACTCGAGGGACTATGTGATATGGGGTGCTCGGCCACTTTTTTTCCTGTTTCATGATCTTGAGGGGTGGATTTTGTCTTATCAGGTGATTGCACGCAAATGGCGTCCCCAATCATTTACCGACGTTGTCGGGCAAAATCATATTACCCAAACGCTTTCCAATGCCCTTAAAAACGGTCGCTTGCCTCACGCCCTGCTTTTCACAGGTCCGCGTGGCACAGGAAAAACCTCTTCCGCTCGTATTCTTGCTAAAGCCCTTCGCTGCCCGAATGCCCAGAACTTCGTTCCATGTAACGACTGTTATTCGTGCAACGAAATCGCGGGCGGTTCCAGCATCGACGTGATCGAAATCGATGGAGCTTCCAACAACGGTGTGGATGCCATCCGTGAACTTCGTGACACTGTGGCTTTCATGCCTTCCAGTGGAAAATACAAAATCTATATCATCGACGAAGTGCACATGCTTTCCACCAGCGCCTTCAACGCCCTGTTGAAGACTTTGGAAGAGCCGCCGTCCCACGTGGTTTTCATCATGGCGACCACCGAAGTGCACAAAATCCCGCAGACGATTCTGTCGCGCTGTCAGCGTTTTGATTTCCGCCGTATCTCCACCCGCTCGATCACCGAGCGCCTGCAGCTGATCTGTGATCGCGAAGGCGTGACCGCGGATGACGAAGCCCTGTGGGTGGTGGCTCGTCAGGGTGACGGGTCCATGCGTGACTCGCAAAGTTTGCTGGATCAGGTGATCACTTTTGCAAACGGTCCTTTGACCCGCGCCAGTGTGGTTGAAATCCTGGGTCTGACGGACCGGGCTTTGCTTTTTGAAACTTTGAATGCCCTGATTGATCGCAACTCTCAGGCGATTTTGAAAGTGATTGAGAAAATCGCTGCGGCCGGTTTTGAGCCGCACTTGTATTCTCAGGATCTTTTGGAAATGATCCGCAACCTGCTTCTGATCAAGGTGTCTGAAGCGCAAGCCAGTCAGATTCTGGAAATGCCGGATTCTGAACTGCAGGCTTTGAGCGAAATGGCTCAACGTCTGCCGGAAGAGGACATTCACATGCTCTTCGACATGGCTTTGAAGGGTGGTTCGGATATTCCGCGTGCTCAGGATCCTCGCATTGTGCTTGAAGTGACTTTGCTGCGCATGGCTTCGGCTCCAAAACTTGTGGACCTGAAGACGTTGTTGCAAGGCGGATCTGTTCCCACTCACAGCGCAGGTGGGGCCAGGCCCTACGTTCCGCCGGTAAGCCTTCCAGTCAAAGGACATGATCGCATCGAAGAATCCCAGAAGGTTCTTGATGGCCCGACAGGTCTTGAGGCGATGAAGGCTGCATTGAATAAAGCTTCTTCTGCCGCATCTTCTTTGAAATCCAACCCAGCTCCTGCGGCAAAGCCGGCAGCGACCGCTCAGGCACAGACTCAGGCTCCGGTGGCAGCAGCTGCGCCTGCGACTCAAGCAGCTCCGGTTGTTGAAAACAAACCGAAAATTGCCTCTGGTTCGAATTCCAAAGAGCGCTGGGTGAACTTTGTTGAACTGCTTCGTCAGGACGACGCTTTGTTCGCCGCAAAAGTGGAAAATTTACTGTTTGTTAAGGAAGAGGGAAAGCTGATCAGCCTTGGCGTTCCTGTGAAATTGGCCTTCCTGAAAGACCAAATGGCTGACGCCCAAGTGCGCAAAAAACTACAGGGATTTATTGATTCGTACTGGGGTGCTGGGTATTCTTTTGAGGTATTGATGAGTCGTGATCAGGTCGGCGAATCCGCCCAAGCCATCCAGCAGAAAAAAGTGCAGATGGCCGAAGAGGATCTGCGCAACAAGATCATCGAAAACCCCATGGTTAAAGCCGCTCAAACCGTGTTCAAGGGACAGATCAAGTCCATCGTTGAACTGAACAAGCGCGGCCACTAAAAAAGGAGATTTTATGAAGGGTATGCCCGGCGGAATGGCCCAGCTGATGAAGCAAGCCAACCAAATGCAGATGAAAATGAAGAAAGCCCAGGAAGAACTTGCAAAAGTTGAGTACGAAGCTTCTTCCGGTGGCGGCGCTGTAAAAGTAAAAGTGAACGGCGACCACTTGATCACTGCATTGACCATCGACCCTGAAGTTTTGAAAGCTGGCGATGTTGAGATGCTTCAGGACATGATCCTGTCTGCAACCAACGAAGCAGTTAAAACAGCCCGTGATACTTCCGCTAAAGAAATGGAAAAAATCACTGGCGGTCTAAATATCCCAGGAATGTTCTAGGGGCAACAGCCCACAGTGCTGAGGGCGCCACAGGCGTCCGAAGCTGGAGTAGTAAGTGTTACATATTTCTGCCCTTGAAAAATTAGTCCACGAGTTGAGCCGTCTGCCTGGTATCGGGCCGAAGACTGCTCAGCGTCTGGCTTATTACATTCTGCGTACCGGGAACGAATACCCGGAACGTTTGAGTGAGGCGCTTTTGCGCGTCAAGGCTGAAGTTCACGACTGCCCAACCTGCTTCAACTACACTGACACGGATATCTGCCGCTATTGTGAGGATTCTCACCGTTCGGATGAATCCATCTGTGTGGTTGAAGAGCCCTCCGACATCATGAGAATTGAATCTTCAGGCGCGTTCCGTGGCCGCTACCATGTTTTGCATGGAGCGATTTCTCCGCTGGAAGGCATCGGCCCTAAAGAATTGAAAATCAAAGAGCTGATCGACCGTGTTGATGACGGTTTGAACGGCACCAGCCCGGTTATCAAGGAAATCATCCTTGCATTGGATGCGGACCTTGAGGGCGACACCACCATTTTGTACCTGGCAAAGCAGCTGCAGGGCAAAGGCTTGAAACTTTCTCGCATTGCCCATGGAGTTCCTATTGGCAGCGACATCGATTTCGTAGATGATAGAACGATGGGTCGCGCCCTGCAAAACCGCGTGGAGCTGTAATGTCCTTTATTAACTACAATGCCAAAGAAATTCACTGCAAAGTCGTGTACTACGGCCCATCCCTGGGCGGTAAAACCACGAACATCCAGTGGGTTTACCAGAAAACAGCCGAGGATCAAAAATCCAAGCTGGTGGCATTGAATACGGACATCGAGCGCACCCTGTTCTTTGACTTCCTCCCATTAAATGTTGGCGACATCCGTGGATTTAAAACCCGTTTCCACCTTTACACTGTTCCAGGTCAGGTGGTTTACGATGCTTCCCGCAAGCTGATCCTGAAAGGATTGGATGGCGTGATCTTCGTGGCGGACTCCCAGATTGAACGTATGGACGAAAACTTAGAGTCCCTGCGCAATCTGGAACGCAATCTGGAGCAACAAGGCTACGACATCCGCGAAATCCCGCTGATCATGCAGTACAACAAGCGTGATTTGCCGAACGTGGCGTCCCTGGCAGAGCTTAGAAGTGCTCTGAACCCTTATAACGCCCCTGAAATCGAAGGCTGCGCTTCTGAAGGCCGTGGCGTTTTTGAATCGCTTAAAACCGTTTCCAAATCCATTATCAACGTATTAAAGGGTGGAACGACTCTGTAAAACAAGACCGCAGAAGAGGATTCAGGGCGCTTTGCCCTTCGAACAGTCCTCGCTTCGCTGCGGAACTTGGTCAAATCTCCCTGAATCCTCTTCTGCTATTTTCTTCACATCCGTCAGGCGCAGCTGGGCTTTTGTGGGGTTGCATTTCGTTCTCTTCGTGCTATATGAGGCCCATCTGTATTCATTTGGGTTACAATAGGCCCGAGGTAGATATGTCTTATGATATTGCTGCTGATATTCAGCGCCTGAAAAAAGAAAAAAACGCCGTCATTCTGGCTCACTATTATGAAGATGGTGATATCCAGGACATCGCCGACTATGTCGGTGACAGCTTCTATCTGGCCAAGATGGGCCAACAGGTACAGCAAGACACCATCCTGCTTGCCGGCGTTGTGTTCATGGCCGAAAGCGTGAAGATCCTAAATCCCACCAAGACAGTTCTGGTTCCGGACATGGAAGCCAGCTGTTCTCTTGTTAAAGGCGCGCCTTACGATCAGTACCTGGCGTGGCGCCGTCAGCACCCGGACGGGATTGCGGTGACCTACATTAATTCCAGCGCGGAAGTGAAATCCATTTCTGATGTGATCATCACTTCTTCCAATGCTCAGCAGATCGTTGAATCCATTCCGAAAGACCGCAAGATTTTGTTCGGACCGGATCAGCACCTGGGTCGCTGGTTGATGAAAAAACTAAATCGTGAGTTTGTGCTGTGGCCAGGGGCGTGCGAAGTGCACGTGCTGTTCAATGCCCGCAAACTTCACGAACTGATCGCCCAACACCCGGATGCGGTGGTGATTGCGCACCCTGAGTGCGATGAATCCGTGTTGCAGTATGCTTCTGTGGCAGGCTCCACTTCCCGTTTGCTGGAAGAGGTTCAGAAAAACCCGGCGAAGAAATTCATCGTGGCCACTGAAACTGGTATTTTCCACCAGATGCAAAAACTTCGTCCGGACGTGACGCTGATTCAAGCGCCGGTTCTGGATGCCGGCTGTTCTTGCAACAACTGCCCATACATGAAGATGAACAACATGGAAAAAATCAAACACGCTTTGGAAACATTCCAGCCGCAAGTGGGCCTGGATGAGGCATTGCGCCTGAAAGCCAAGGTGTCTTTGGATCGCATGATGGACATCACCAGCGGCAAACCTGTCAGCTGGCCTGCGGAATTCACGGTTTAATCCTTTATGGACTCTTTGGTTCTTTCCGAACAACTGACAGAGTCCGCGCGAAAGCTTCTTCAGTCTCCGGGTTTGCAAATTCATGCCCGCCCGGAATGGGGAAGCCACAATCCCGCACATCGCGAACTGATCCGTGCGGAAATTCAAAAGCTGCTTCCTGAAAACTGGCACTCTTCCACTTCCCACACGGAAGGCTTGGGTGTCATCATGCTTTCGGCTTCGCCAATTGGTGTGGATGTCGAAGTCACCGTGCGTGTGACTGACAAAACCGTGTCCCGCGTGTCGTCACAAGAAGAACTGACCGAGGCGCCAAGTGCTGCGGCCTTGTGGTGTGCGAAAGAGGCGTGTTTTAAGGCGCTTCGTTCGTATGATCAGCCGTCGGTGATCTCTAAAATTTCTATAGGGTCGTGGGAAAATATAGATTCTCAGACTGAGACATTCCGTCTTTCAAACCCTGAAACGTTTAATTCCTCCTCTGAAAACAGGGGTGTGATGATGAAAATTTCCACCTGGAGTTTGGCCTTTTTTATTTTTCCCTCTTAACTTTGGTCGAGTCCTGCCGAAGAGTTTATTAACCGACGCTAATGCAGTTTGTTTTTAAGGTAGGTGAAAAATGGGAAGTTCAAAATACAACCGCAGAGTGGCTCCAAGGACCGAAGTCTCTCCCATTCATATTTCGTATCTCACTTCACTGGATGACTTTGCAAAGATCGCAAAGAACAGTGAGATTGTCGAAGCCTCTTCCACCGGACTTTTGCTTCTGGTGAAGCGCGAGGATCTGATTCCATCAGCCCTGCGCAAGACGCTGACGCTGGATTGCCTGATTGGCGACCGGGTGTTCATGCATCTGGAAGAAATGAATCTTGAAATCTCGGGCGTAATTACGCGCACGCAGCTTCTGGGCAAGAAGGGTTTCTATGTGGCTGTGGACTACAGCGACGAGGCTCCGGAATACTGGCGTGAGTGCCTGATGGATCTCTTGCCCCGTCCGGGCGAGCTTGATTAAAACACCACGAAAACCACCAGTCGCGGGGTCGAAAGATCCCGCGATTTTTTTGCAATCTTTTCAGCCAAATGCCATTTGATTGGCCGGTCCCTTAAACGCCCTTTAAGATCCCGCCCATGAAACTTTGGCTGTTCACCCTGACATTCCTGGCAGTGCTGGCTCCGTCCCACGTGGCGGTTCAGCGCGTGTTGTGCCCGGCTCTTTTGCCGGTCAATGCCAGCGCCTCTGTCAGCGAAGGACTTTCCGAAGATCAGCTGAATCAGCTGCTGGCGCTTTTCCAAAAGTCTTATCCCGATATCGATTTTCAATCCAGCTGGTACAACGACACCATCAATGCCCAGGCTTTGCGTTTTGACGAGTCAAAACTGATCATCGTCTATGGCGGTTTGGTGCGTGAATCCACCACCACGCCTGACAGCTTGGCGTTGATGATCTGCCATGAGGTCGGTCACCACAAGGGGGGCGCGCCTTATTTCAGAGATGCCGATGGCCGGGACACCTGGGCTTCGGCTGAGGGCGCTGCGGATTATTATTCCATTCGTGGCTGCTTCACGCGCATTGCCTCGATGATGAAGACCCCGGCAGCGCGCCTGTCGGAACGCGATGAAGCCTTGCTGGAACAAACCTGTGCTAATTCCGCAAAGCCCACCGTGTGCCGTCGCGCCTTGCAGTCCGGCGCCCTGATGGCGAAATTGCAGTGGAATGTCTTTCCCAACAATCAGCCCGTTCCCGCTCTGGATGCCGAAGACAGCAATGTTCCGGCGACCACCTTGCTGGGATATCCAAGCCCGCAATGCCGCTTGGATACTTTCCGCGCCAGCGCTTTGCTGCAAGAACGCCCGTCTTGCTGGTACCGCCCTCTTTAAGGCATCAGGTGTCTTATATTTTGACAGCTCCGTTTCTTCAGATCGAAGCAGGATTATTTTAAACAGGTACAGGCCTTGCTTTAGAGAAGAACTCGAATCAACCAAGGAGTCTGTTCCATGAAGATCGCCGCCACATCCCTGCTGTTTTGCTCTTTGCTTCTAAGTGCCCTTTCCGCCTCGGCGGGCATGACCAGCGGGACCATCGGGGTAAGCCTGACCATCGTGGAGGCCGGCCGTCTTTCCTCAGACGTCACCAGCGAATCTTCCCAGCTTCGTGATATCAAAGCCCTCAGCATTCTGACGGAAGCCAAAGATGGCGCGGTGGTGGATGTGTACATCAATCGCCAACTGATCACTTCCGTGCGCTCACAAAAAGGTGTCGTGAACTTTGAGCTGAATTGGACATCCGAAGACAAAATGAATCTGGAACTGCGATCCGGCGGCAAGGTGCTTGAGCCGTTGCAGACTGCCTATATCACCCCAAGCACGACGATGGTTCCGAAGATGTCGACCCAAGCGTATCAGCGCCAGGTGCAGGTCACCAACGACGATGGAACTTTAAGCACCAAGACCATTGAAGTGAAGACCGTGGTGGTTGAATACTAAGTGGTTATTGGAAATTAGAAATTGATTTAGGAATGAAATAAAAAACCCCGCTTTGTTGGCGGGGTTTTTCTTTTTATAGATCTGAGAATTGTGGCAATCCGATTTCTGAAACCAGCACTACTGAATAGTGTGGAGGCAGGAACCAGCTCAGGGCTTCGGCGATGCCCTGGTGCTCTTTGGTTGGGGGATTACCCAACGCTTCCAAAGAGAAAGCCAGATCGTAGTGTTTGCGGTCCTGGCTCATCACCAGAATGCGTGGGCGCAGAACACCCTGATCGCGGAAGAATTCTTTCAGAATATTGCGAACGTACTGAGGCAGATAGTGTGGTGCCGGCGGACCTGCGTGCAGACCCTGACCTTTTTCCATTTCCACGGTGCCTACCGGAGACTGAGCAGCCTCTTGATAGAAACGGCCGGTTTCTTTGAAGCTCCAAAGCATGCCGTAAGTGAAAACATAGTCAGGATAAGACTTCATCGGATTCACAACCAGGCCCACACCTTTGGTGGCGGCCCATTGCATGATTTTGTTTGCGGGCTCTTTCGCTTCCGCACCGGTTTCAACCAGCAGATAAGGCCAGCCGTCCGGTCCTTGTTGAGGGACTTCGTGGATCAGCTTAACGTTGCCTTGAGTGACCGCCATGAAAAAGTCGATCTCCCACTGATGGTCACGTTGTTCATCGGGGGTGTTTACGATTTCAATCAGGTTCATAGCTTGCTCCTAAAATACAAAAAGGCCGGGGAAACCCAGCCTTTTTATGCCCCTTTCGGGGCGAGGTCAAGACGCCGCCCTATTGCGAGGGGCGTTCTAGTACTCTTCCACGATCACGATTGTTTTATAACCGCTTTCATAGCGAACTTTGCCGTTCTGGTCGTACTTAGGCTGACCAGTGCGAGTATCCAGCACTGGAACAATGCCACGGTCCGCTGCAGTCACAGCACGATGGATGGTTTGAATCTGGTTTTTATGAACGCGAACACAGCCAGAGGAAGCGCGTTTACCCAACATCGCCTCGCCCGCCGCTTCACCGCCGGAAAGATCCGGTGGCACCTGGTGAACTGCCAGACCGCGGGTTTCATTGAAGAACATCGCAAATGGCATGTGGAATTTGGATTCACCAGAACGGTAGTTGTAACCGTGAACACGTTTGATGGTGTAGAAACCACGAGTGGTGTGTCTCCAGTGAGAGGACGTCGCCCCTTTGAAGATCTTGTTCACAACACCACGAACTGCGCTGATGTATTCAAGGTCTTCACGGCCCGTGGAAACGTATGTGGAAAGCATCAACTGACGGTTCGTGTACAGGCGCAAAGTCTGGGCCTGGGAACCGGAAGCGGCTTTATTGATCACAATCACGTTTGTGTACTGGTTCAGGTAAGTTTCGCCGCGCAGGTAAGCCTGCTCATTGAACAGACGACCACGAGGAGCTTCGTAAGAGTCCTCTACCATCATACGGCGCTCTAGTTCAGAACGGGATTGAGCAAATGTATTAAAGGATGCCAAAGTCGCAACCAGCAGAACACCAAAGACAGTCAGCAGACGATTCATGATCACTCCTCTTAGAAAATAATTCCGCCCCAAGGACAAAATTCGTCGTTTCAAGATGGAGAGCTATCTAGCAGAAAGATTACACAGCCCGTACAAAAATTGTGCATTGTGTAACAATTGTGTATTCAAGAATTTTGTTCAAGCAAAGGAGTGCTAAATAAATTGCGGCAGATTTTGGGCATAAAAAAACCACCTTGGCGGTGGTTGATTTAAACTTCTTGGAAGAAGTTTGGTAGGGAGTACAGGATTCGAACCTGCGACATCCACCTTGTAAGGGTGGCGCTCTACCAACTGAGCTAACTCCCTATTGGTATCGAGAGGACCATTTCTAGCAACGGTCCGTCCCTTAATCAATATCTTTTTTTAATAATCCCTATTTTTTTAGGGTCTTCAGGTCATCCATGCAGGTTTTCTGGGTCAAAGTCGCTGAAATCTTCATAATTTGCATATGAATCAGTTCCTCAGTCCCACGCTGCTCCAGCGCTCCGAAGGAAAGAAGCATCACAGCCTCCGTCGGCAGGTTCCCGCGCAACGGTGGAAGTGGAGAGTCTTTCTGATCAAATGCCGTCAGCTGAACACGGAAGGTTGTTCCGCCCTTGCTGGTCATCTGAGAAAGAACCTTTTTGTTTCTTTCAATACCCACACCCGTCGCGATCACACGGCAAGTTTCACCATCAAACTGCTTCACCTGAAGCTGGCGCACACCGGTGGATTTTTGACGAACCACTTTCAGTGCGAAGTAAGATGTGAATTCACCCTGCTGGGCTTTCCAAAGACCCTGGATGTCCTGCCATGGGAATGGCTGCGCCAGGTGCATTGGCCATGGTACCCAGCGGTCATCGCTGGCTGGCATGATGTGTTCTTCGTCCTTTGCAAACGCTGTTGCAGAGAATGTCAGTCCCGATAGAGTCACCAAAGTTGCGATCAAAATTTTGCTCAACATGAATCCCCCTTAGTGCTCGAAATGAACTCGAGCCGCTTTATTCATGTAATATCCGTTTTTGGCTCTAAAGATATATTTAGGTTTTTCGTAATCCGGTTCAATCAGTTTACGCAGACGTTTGATGGTCACGTAAATCTTATTGTCGTGGATGGCAGGATCATAAGGCTGCTTCCATACATTCTCAACCAGGAATTCTTTGGAATAAATCTGACCCTGGTTCTGAACGAACAGGCGCAGAAGATCCAATAATATAAACTGGTTTTTGAAATCAATGCGGCCCAGTTTCTTTTCGATCACAGAGTGATTTGCCTCATCAAAGATAAGGTCGAAATTGCTCTGAGTTTCGCCACCGATTTTTTCGGCAAGGTTTTTCACCATGCGCGCCAGACGTTTGTGGTTTTCAGTGTCCACAGATCTTTGCGCCAAAGTGATGTAAGTGCGGGCCATGTCCTTGTCGCCGATTTCGAAATACGTGTCCGCCAGGGCGCCCATCAGATAGTTGGACATAACCACGTTGCGGGTTTCACGAACGATATCGTAGGCCTTCCACAGAACCTCGATCGCCTCGTCGTATTTTTTCATCTGCTTCAGGATATCCGCATTCAGGAAAAGAGAAGACGCCTGAAGATCCGGCATCTGATAAACCTGGAAGAAGACCTGAAGATTGTAGATCTCTTTCAACGCATCAGAATAGCGAGCCGAAGACGGATGAGAGTACACCATCGCAAGACCGAAGATGGCGTGACAGATGTCTTCCTTGTTGTCAGAAGCAAGTGCGATAGCCAGGGCCTTTTGGAGATAGTCCATGGCTGTGTCGATTTGACCCTTGTAAGACGCGCACACCGCGAGCGTGTAGTACGTCTTGGAATTCAGTTCGAAGCCCTCTTTCAGAACCAAATCCTGCAGTTTTTCTTTTGTCAGATTTACTTCTTCAAATTGCTCACGCTCTGCAAAGATACGCAGAAGCAAATTGATGCACTTCAAGTATTGAGAGAAATTCTTCTCGGCAAAGAAAGCTTTCGTCGCTTCCTGAAGATTGTCCACGGCAGGCGTGAACTCTCCCCGGTCGTAGTAAAGCTTGCCGAGCTCGAAAGCACGATCAGTAGGGCTCATAAGGTCTTAAAACTCCAAAACAAAAAACAAATTACTCGCGAGGGACAGGTTTTTACAGATTGTCAGGAATACGTCAATGTAAGACGCGGACAGTTGCTGAAAATTTGAGCATAGTGAGAATTGATTTCAGGAATGTAATGCGCCGGTAATGAAACCAGCTACATTATTGCGGCGTGTGAGGTGAAGAAATCGCTAGGAGAGCGCTTTTCAGCGCTTCTGGAACTTCTTCCACTCCTGCTCTGACATCAAGCTGACGCTTTCGGTGTTGGGATCAAACACGATGCGCACGTGCCCTTTGTCGATCTGCTTTTGCACCTGCTGCATCTTGGTTTCGTAAGATATTTCATTCACACCATAGTCGGTGCCTTCGCGCTGAATAAAGTTATCAATCACTCCCCGCAGGGCCTGTTCGCTTAAGGCTTCTTTGGGGATTTCAATAGGGGCGGCGTTTTCCGGACTGTTGTCGCTCATAACACATCCTTTACCACGACCCACCCAAGGGCTGGCAGAAAAAATGAGTAACCCTTTCAGGCGAAAGGCTTAAGGCGAGTTTTGACTGCTAACATAAGTAATTTTCCGAAGTTCGTTAAAAATCAGTGAAAATAAGTTCAGCCCCCTAACGAAGGATTCTGAATGAAGAACCTGCCCCTGATAATTTTGTGTTTAAGTCTGACGACAACTCTTTCTGCGTGCTCAGGAAGTTTCAGCGGCAAAAAATCAGGACAGGAAGATCAGACGGCGGAAAACCCCCCACAATCAGATCCTACGCAGCCGCCAAGTCAGCAGACTCCGACGCCTGCGCCGACACCAACGCCATCCCCTGAGCCAAGCCCAGAGCCAGCTCCAGTGCCTGCGCCCGTGCCGGAAGAACCGGCTCCGACTCCTGAACCAACTCCAGCCCCCACTCCAGAAGAGCCGACCCCAGCACCAGTGCCAGCACCGCAGCCGGCACCAGAACCCGCTCCTGCTCCGGCACCAACGCCGGATCCAGCGCCTGCGCCAGAACCAACACCAGCACCAATTCCAGCTCCAACTCCGGAGCCTTCGCCAACCCCTGCGCCTGAACCAAGCCCAGCGCCACAACCGACTCCAGAGCCAACTCCGGCACCGACTCCTGCTCCTACTCCGGCGCCAGAACCTGTTCCTGCACCTACGCCAGCTCCGGAACCAACACCTGAGCCGACTCCGGCACCAACTCCAACACCTGTGCCAGAACCTGAACCAGCACCAGTTCCTGAACCAGTGCCGGTGCCGACTCCAGTCAGTGGTTGTCCGGAGAACTACGAACTTGTCGCAGCCAACAGCACGGTGAAAACTGAAGCGTTCTGTATCGCGAAATTTGAAATAAAAAAAGTCAGCGGAAAAGCCGTTTCCACAGCGACGAACAAACCTTGGCTGGCGACCAAAGCGGCCGCCACCGACGCGTGTGCCGCGCTGGGTGCGGATTACCGTCTGCCGACAAATTCTGAATGGAATGCGGCGGCTTTGGAAATTTACAACAACCAGGAAAACTGGATTGATAAAAACAAGAAAGACACTTTGTACACTGGATACTATTCCGGATGGAGCGAGCCTGTGGAAATCAAAGATGTCACAAATCCATATGACAGCACCGGCAAAACCAGCGGCAGCGAACGACGCACCTTTGTTCTGGAAAGCGGCAAAGTGATCTGGGACTTCGGTGGCAATGCGTGGGAATGGGTCAGCGACACCATCTATGGCAGTTCGTACAACCCGGATCTTTCAAGTTTCTATGGTCGTCAGTATCACAACAACAACTGGGATGTGAAACCGGGATCAAAAGCGCTGTTTGACTTCACCGGTCTTGCTGATGCTGGCAAAAAGGATACCTCCATGGGGAACCTATTCGGAGGAAGCTCGGGCAAAGTCATCCGCGGTGGTGCGCTTTGCATGCACTCCAAGGGCGTGACCGGGATATTTGCCGCCAATATCGGAGATATCACCGCCGATGAAATGCAGGCCCCTGCATCGTGGAATCTGAAAATGAACAACGTCGGTTTCCGCTGTGTGACCACGCCTAAATAGTCCCTGTCCAGATTATCGACAGCATTTTAAAGCCCTCCTCAAATTGAGCGGGGGCTTTTCTGTTTTTCGGGCGGCATCTGATTTGCTCCTTCCAAAGCCGGAATAAACAATTGAAGGAGCGTTCCATGAGATTACAGAATATCGCACGTATCGCATCTGCGGTTCTTACCGTATCGAGCCTTTGGATTTCTCAAGCCGAAGCCAAGCAAGCTCCTACCAACAAGGCGGAATTCTGTGCGATGACCTCTCAGGATTACAAAGACATCCTGATGAAAGTGGAGAATCACCTGGCCTTTGAAAACCGTGGCGGCATCGGCGATCAAGGCGTGTGCTGGTGGCACTCCATGTTCACGCGAAATGCGACTTATCTGGCGATTTATCGTCCGGAACTGCCGCGCCCGACGCGTTCAGAAGCCCGTCAGATCATTGAAGACATTTCTGCCAACCGTGGTGTCGTCGAAATTCCCGGCTTTAAAAACCTGGAAGAATTTTCTTATGCTCATCGTGATCAGATTCAGACCTCGCTGAATGCCGCACAGATCGTGGACGGCGGCATCTTGTTTGGTTGGGTTCGCGGAGTAACTGGCAATCATGAAGTGGCCCCTCAGAAGCTTGAGAATATGATGAATGATCTTTACCTTGAAGTGCGCACAGGCCGCGTGGTTTATCAGATGCTGCAAATCGAGGGCATCATGGCTCACGCCTGGCTGGTGGTGGATATGGAGCGCGATGGAGACGGCTATATCCTGAAGGTACTGGATAGCAATGATCGCGATGTTTACAAAGTTTACTACAAGCGCGGAATGAAGCAGCTGCTGGATTATGACTCTGTCCCTTACACCAGCCGCAATGCGGTTGACTATCAGGGCTACAAAAACGCCAAGGCCTCTTTCTGCAAACGCGGAATGACTGCCAAAGACATACGCGATCAGCGCAACAACCGTCAGAACTAGAACTGATTTTAAAAAACAAAAAGGCCGGTATTTCTACCGGCCTTTTTTATTCGACTCTCGTCAAATTTGAAGTCTCTAATCTCCAACCACTCTTAGTGGTGGTGTACTGACTGACCCGTGTACTGAGCTTTGATTCCGAACTCGCGCTCCTTCTGAATCTTGAACAATTCTTTCGGAGACTTGATGTCCAGAGCATTGATCAGAACCTGATCCACATGGTCCACAAGGATCACTTTCAGATCTTTCATTACATCCTTAGGGATGTCCTTAAGATCTTTTTCGTTTTCCTTAGGGCAGATGATCAGCTTGATGCCACCGCGGTGAGCAGCAAGGATCTTCTCTTTCAGACCACCGATGGCCATCACGCGACCGCGAAGGGAAACTTCACCAGTCATCGCCACTGTGCGCTTCACAGGGACTTTCATGATCGCTGACACGATGGAAGTCGTCAGTGCGATACCTGCAGAAGGACCGTCCTTAGGAACTGCACCCTCTGGCAAGTGGATGTGCACGTCGATGTTAGAGAAGTATTCTTTGTCCAAACCGAACAAAGGACCTCTGGATCGAACATAGCTCATCGCCGCCGCACAGGATTCTTTCATCACATCACCCAGCTGACCGGTCACTGTGAACTTGCCTTTACCAGGCACCACGCTCACCTCGACTGCCAGAAGGTCACCGCCCACTTCCGTCCAAGCCATACCGTTCGTCAGACCGATTTCGTTTTCAGTCTCGATCATACCGAACTTGTACTTGTGCGGACCCAGAAGCTCGACCAGTTTCTGCGGAGTAACCACATAACCTTCGTTCTTCTTTGTGGAAGTCTTCGCTGTTTTCGCGCCTTTTTTGGCCGCTACAGCTTTTTTCTCTGTTTTAGTGTCGGCTTTGAAGTTTTCCAAAGTTTCGTTCATCACGATATCTTTAGCGACCTTACGAGCCACGTTTGCAAACTGTCTTTCTAGGTTACGAACGCCCGCTTCACGAGTGTAGTAGCGGATCACATCGCGGATGGTGTCATCCTTGATGGTGACTTTGTAGTCTTTCAAGCCGTGGTTTTCCAGCTGCTTCGGAACCAGATAGTTCTTCGCAATGTGGAATTTTTCCTGCTCGATATAACCTTCAAGATTGATGATCTCCATACGATCCAAAAGAGGTCTTGGAATCGTGTGCAAGGAGTTCGCTGTCGCGATAAACATCACCTTGGACAGGTCGTATTCAAGCTCCAGATAGTGATCCTGGAAGTTGTTGTTCTGCTCAGGGTCCAAAACCTCAAGCATCGCAGCCGCCGGGTCACCTCTGAAGTCATTCGCCATTTTGTCGATTTCATCCAGAAGAACCAGTGGATTACCTTTGTCCACTTTACGAAGCGCCTGCAGGATTTTACCTGGCATCGCACCTACGTATGTTTTTCTGTGACCGCGAATTTCCGCCTCGTCACGCACGCCACCCAAAGAGATACGCGCAAATGGACGATTCAAAGATTCCGCGATGGATCTTGCCAAGGAAGTTTTACCCACCCCTGGAGGACCCGCCAGGCAAAGGATAGGCCCTTTCATATCTTTGGAGATAGACAATACTGCCAGGTACTCCAGGATACGATCTTTGACTTTTTCCAAACCCCAGTGATCGTCATCAAGAATGCGCTGGGCATTTTTGATGTCGTGTTTTTCTTCTGTGTAGTCAGCCCAAGGCAAAGACAGAACCCAGTCGATATAGTTGCGAACAACTGTCGCTTCCGCAGACATAGGTGACATCATTTTGAGTTTTTTAATCTCTTTCATGACCTTGTCTTTGGCTTCCTGACTCATTTTTTTGTTCTTGGTCTTGATCTCAAGATCCTGAAGCTCTGCCTGGTAATCGTCTTTTTCACCAAGCTCCTTCTGGATGGCCTGCATTTGTTCATTCAGATAGTACTCTTTCTGAGAGCGCTCCATCTGTTTCTTCACGCGTGTGCGGATCTTCTTTTCCACTTCAAGGATTTCGATCTCGCCGGTCATCAGGTTCAGAAGGTGTTCCAGACGCTTGGAAGGATCAATGATCTCCAAAACGGTCTGTTTGTCTTCAAGTTTCAGGTTCAGCTGAGCCACGATGATATCTGCAAGCTCCCCTGGATTTTCGATGGTCGAAACACGCATCAGAATCTCTGGCGGGATACGCTTGTTCAGTTTCACGTAGGTCTCGAACGTTCCTTTTACGGAGCGAACCAAAGCCTGCGCTTCAACGATATTTGTAGGATCTTCATCCAGGGCTTCAACCGCCACCGTGAAGAAATTATCGTTGTTTACAAAATTCTTAATCTTTACGCGACGTTTACCCTCAACCAGAACCTTCACAGTTCCATCCGGCAAACGAAGCAATTGGATGATTGTTCCAACTGTACCGATTGCAAAGATATCTTTAGGTTCGGGATTGTTGGTTTTGGCGTCCTTTTGAGCGGCCAAAACGATGTCGGTTTGTTTGCTCATCGCCTCTTCAAGAGCGTTGATGCTCTTTTCACGACCGACAAACAAAGGCATCATCATATGCGGAAAAATGATGAGGTCTCTTAGGGGCAAAAGTGGTAGTTGTTGTACTTTTCCCTCGCTCATAATCCTATCCCTCCCTGTGGGTTAACGAGCAGGCTCGTTCCTACTTAGAACCGAACCAAATCTGCTTAGGTTAAAAAATCCATCTCAACCTTGAGCAAATTCTTATACTCAGTCTAACTATGTGTATGATTGCTGGGAAGTAAATATATTGCAGAGAAAAAGACTTCTGGTCCTAGAAGCGAGTCCAATTTGCCCTAATTTTAGGCATCATAATCAGCCCTAATGCTAACCGAAAATAATTCTAATAAGTGTCGGAAATTGAGAATCTTTCCTAATTGTAATTCCAGGTCCTAACATTTTGATGCCCTTTTAAGCCATTTTGTTCGATAAGTGCTATGTGACACCCAGAGACAGCAAAAGATGGTTCCGCACCAACTCGCTATCACTCAAGCTGCTTATAGCGACTTGGGCCGTAAGCTCGTTTGCGACACTGATTCTTACCGCATTCCAACTCATTATGGACTATCAAAGAGATTTTGATAAGTTGCAGAACAACTTTACCATCATCAAGAACTCTTACCTTGATTCCATGGCCGAACATCTGTGGTCATATGACACAAGACTACTGGAAATTCAGCTTGATGGTCTGGGTCGTTTGCAAGGCGTAAGCTATTTGCGTCTGGTGGCTGACAATAAAACCATCTACGAGACCGGAAAGTCCGACCCCACCGAAGAAAGCCACAAGCGCTTTGATATCTATCACAAGAACACCAATGAAATCCTGGGCGCTTTGGATGTCGAACTGGATATCAAAAGCCTGCGTGAAAAGTACTTCCAGGAAGCCATTTGGATCTTCATTCGCCAAGCGGCCAAAACCGCAGTCGTGGTGTTCTTCCTGTATTTCATCTTCAACCGCATCCTGGTGGTTCATATCAAGCATATCGCCGGCTATCTGGCGGAAAACCGCGGCCGCGACGCCAAGGATCTGGAGCTGAAACGCCGGGCCCACAAAGGGCAGGATGAACTGGATGTTCTGGTTGAATCCATCAATCAGTTCCGGTCCGAGCTTTTGGAAGCCAATCAGAAACTGGAAAGCCTGAATCAGGCTTTGGAGCAAAAGGTCGCCGAGCGCACCCGCCAGCTGACCACGAAAAACGAAAGCCTGGAAAAAGCGATGATGCAGATCAAACGCATGCAGGCGACTTTGGTGGCGCAAGAACGTCTGGCGTCTTTGGGAAGTCTGACCGCCAGCGTGGCGCATGAAATCCGCAATCCGCTGAACTTCGTTCTGAATTTCTCTGAACTGCTGACTGATTCAGAAAATCTGGAAGAGATCAAAGAGATCAGCCGCGTGATTCTGAAACACAGTCAACGCATTGATCAGATCGTGCGTTCCATGCAGATCCTATCCGGTTACGACAGCGATGTGCTGGAAGTTACTGACATCAATGAGATCGTTAAAAAATCCTATCAGGACACCGTTTCAACCCGCTCTTTGGGTTCAAGCTATGTGCCGCCGAAGGTGACTTACCGTTTGGGTGAATCCGTCAAAGCTCCGGTGTACACAACGTCTTTGCTGCGGGCTCTTTCCAATATCGTGGACAATGCGATCCATGCGTTGGAAAAGAAAGTGCGCGCCAATAAGAACTTCGAACCAGAACTTATTTTGTCCACAGCCGTGCGCGGGGACATGGTGGAAATCACCATCCGCGACAATGGTGTGGGCATCCCCACAATTCTTGGTGAAAAAATCTTTGATCCTTTCTTGACGACAAAGTCAGCGGGTGAAGGAGCTGGACTCGGACTGACTGTTGCATTTAATATTGCCCAGAAACACGGTGGCACATTAAAATACAACAGCGAGTTCGGGCAATGGACAGAGTTTTCGATGTCCCTGCCCCTTACACACGAAAGACCGAATTCATGATCCACATTGTGATAGTCGATGATGAAGCAGACACACACCTGCTTTATAAATTAAAGTTCAAAAAGCTGTTTGCACATTGGGGAGATCTCAATCTGACCTCTTTCCTGAATGCACCGGACTGCCTGGACTTTCTGAAAAGCCCGGAAGGGGCCAAGGTCGACCTGATTCTTTCAGACATCAATATGCCTGGCATGGATGGATTTGAGCTTTTACAGGCCGTCAAGGGCCTTCATATCAAGGTGCCGTTCTATATGGTCAGCGCCTATGAATCTTCTGAATTCCGCAACAAGGCCGAATCCTTGGGGGCCACCCGCTTCCTCAGCAAGCCGGTGGATTTCAGCCGCCTGGGAGACGCCGTTCGCCTGGATCTGAAACTGACGGAATAATCTGAATAGCTAAAAATAAAAAAAGACCCGGGGAAACCCGGGTCTTTTAGTTTTCGGCTTTTAGGAAGCTCCGGCCTGACTAGGCGGAGCTTTTCTTTTTCGCTTCTTCTTCCTCTGCGCGGATTTCTTCGTCGGTTTTATAGACGAGCATCGGCTGAGCGCCTTCGTTGATCACGTTTTCATCGATCACAACTTCCTTCACATTGTTTTTGGAAGGAATATCGTACATCACATCCAACATCGCTGTTTCCAGAACTCCACGCAAGCCGCGGGCACCGGTTTTACGTTTCAAGGCCATCTGGGCAACTGCACGCAGGGCTTTTTCCGTAAACTTCAGTTCCACACCCTCGAAGCTGAACAGCTTCTGGTACTGCTTCGTGATCGCGTTCTTCGGACGAACCAGGATGTCGAGCAAAGCTTCTTCATCCAATGGCGCCAGAACCGCAATCGCCGGAAGACGACCGATGAACTCCGGGATCAGACCGAATTTGGAAAGATCGTCCGGCTCCACTTTGGAAAGCAGATTCGCGCTCTTTTCAACTTCCTCGGATGTGCGGATGTCTGCCGCGATACCCATGGTTTTGTTCGTCGTTCTTTGTTCGATGATCTTGTCCAGACCCACGAACGCACCACCCACGATGAAGAGGATATTCGTCGTATCAACCTGGATGAATTCCTGCTGAGGATGTTTACGACCGCCCTTAGGAGGCAGATTCGCCACAGTGCCCTCGAGGATTTTCAGCAACGCCTGCTGCACACCCTCACCGCTCACGTCACGCGTGATGGACGGGTTTTCAGACTTACGGGAGATCTTGTCGATCTCGTCCACGTAGATCACGCCTTTTTGCGCTTTTTCCACGTCATAGTCAGAAGCCTGCAGCAAGTTCAACACCACGTTTTCAACGTCTTCACCGACATAACCGGCTTCCGTCAAAGTCGTCGCATCGGCCATCGCAAACGGCACATTCAGAACCTTGGCAATTGTCTGAGCCAACAAGGTCTTACCGGAACCTGTCGGACCGATCAGAAGGATGTTGGATTTTTGCATTTCAACGTCAGCGGATTTTTTACCGCCGGACATCGCATTCACACGCTTGTAGTGATTGTGTACCGCAACTGCCAAAGTTTTCTTGGCTTGCGTCTGACCGATCACATAGTCATCAAGATAAGTTTTGATATCGGAAGGCTTGGGAACTTTGAACGTGCCCTTGACTGCCGTCTCGCGCTCTTTTTCCTCGTCAATGATGTCATTGCAAAGATCGATACACTCATCGCAGATGTACACGCCAGGACCGGCGATCAATTTCTTGACCTCTTTTTGGCCCTTGCCACAGAAGCTGCATCTCAAAGCACCGTTGGTATCTTTAGTTGTCATCGGCTCTTATCCTTTTTTTGCCTTACGGGATTCAACCACATGATCAAGCAAACCGAACTCTTTCGCCTGATAAGGATCCATGAAGTTATCGCGTTCCATGGCCGCTCTCAAGGTGTCATAGTCTCTGCCAGTGTGTGTCTCGTAGATGCGAGTCAATTTCTCTTTTGTTTTCACAAGTTCTTTGGCGTGGATTTCAATGTCCGTCACCTGACCGGATAGACCCCCGCCGGAAAGAAGCGGCTGGTGAATCATGATACGGGTGTTCGGCAGGCTGTAACGCATGCCCTTTGTACCCGCGGTCAGCAGCAACGAACCCATGCTCGCAGCCATACCCATGCAATAGGTCGCCACGTCGCACTTTACGAACTGCATAAAGTCGTAGATCGCCAGGCCCGCAGACACGCTGCCCCCTGGAGAATTGATGTACAAATGAATCGGCTTTTCAGGATTGTCCACTTCAAGGAACAACATCTGGGCAATGATAGAGTTCGCCACCTCATCAGTAACGGCAGTACCAAGAATGATAATGCGGTCTTTTAGTAGTCGGGAGTAAATATCGTAAGATCTTTCACCCTTTGAGGTCTGCTCGATGACGTAAGGTATGAGGGCCACTGCTGTCTCCTGTGGTTGTGATTGAGGTGTCATACTGTGCTACCTATCGGAATACTATGGCAGGACTTTATCAAAAAGCCTTTGACCCCCAAAACTGCTGTGCTACATCTATTAACGCACAACAAAACCGAATAATATTAAGGGGTTTTTATGGCTTTCAACTTACTTAACAAAGACATCGACACATTGACTTGCCCGGCTTTGGTCGTGTTTTCCAAGTCTTCTTCTCAAAAAGACAAGCTCGCAAAAGTGACTCATTCTGAAATTCACAAAGCTTTGCTGCCATCTTTGGAAGAAAAAACGATCTCCGGCAAACATCAGGAAACTGTTGTTTTCCGTGAATTCAGCTTCAATGGTTTCCGCCATGTAATCGTGGTGGGTCTTGGCAAAGAAAACGAAATCACTCACGAATCTGTTCGTCAGTCCATGGCTTCCGCTTACGAGGCGATCAAAGCTTTGAACGTGCCTGAAGCAGCCATTCACTTCGACGGCATCACTGCTGGCAAAAAAGACGCTGCAGATTTCGCAAAAGCGGCTGCTGAAGGTCTGATCCTGACTTCATACGTATTCAACGAATTGATGTCCGGTAAAAAAGACGCAAAAGAAATCAACGTTCACGTTGTTTCCAAATTGGGTAACGACAAAGCTGTGAAAGCTGCTTTCAACGAAGGCGCGATCCTGGGTTCTGTTGTGAACTTCTCCCGCCGTCTGGGCGATTTGCCAGGCAACCTGATGACTCCGACCATCCTTGCAGACCACGCAGTTGAAGGCGCTAAAGGCGTTGCCAACCTGAAAGTGACTGTGTGGGATAAAGCCCGCATCAAAAAAGAAAAAATGGGCGGCCTGTTGGGCGTTTCCAACGGTTCTGACCAAGAGCCGCGTTTCATCATCATGGAATACAAAGGTGCTGCCGCTTCCAAAAAGCCAGTGTGCTTCGTTGGTAAAGGCCTGACTTTTGACTGCGGTGGTATTTCCATTAAGCCAGGCGCTGGCATGGAAGAAATGAAATACGACATGTGCGGTGGCGCGAACGTTATCGGCACATTGCTGGCGATCGCAAAATTGAAATTGAAGGTAAATGCAGTAGGCCTTGTGGCTTCCACTGAAAATCTGATCAACGGTTCTGCGACAAAACCAGGTGATGTTCACACAGCTCGCAATGGTAAAACATTCGAAGTGAACAACACAGATGCTGAAGGTCGTTTGATCCTTGCAGACGCTCTTTCTTACGCGACAGAGCTTCAACCACAAATGATCGTGGATGCAGCGACTTTGACTGGAGCGATGGTTATCGCTTTGGGCAACACTCACACTGGTTACTTCACTCGTAACTCTGCTTTGAAAACAAAAGTTGAAAAAGCGGCTGTTGAATCCGGTGAATGGGTTTGGAACATGCCTTTGACGGACTTCCACGTTAAAGACATGAAAGGCACTTACGCTGACCTTTCCAACATCTCTTCCGGCAAAGGTGCAGGTTCTGCAACAGCAGCAGCCTTCCTTGAGCAGTTCGTGGGCGAAGGCATCCCTTGGGCGCACTTCGATATCGCGGGTACCGGCTGGGCTGTAGGCAATCGTTTGCCATATTGCCCTAAGAAAGGCGCTTCCGGCGCGATGATCCGTACCTTCGTTGAAATCGCGAAGCAGTACACATAAGCTTCTGAAAACAAAAACCCCTTCAGTGTTCCTGAAGGGGTTTTTTTATGTCCAAATTTTGAAAGAATCTTACCAGCTGAACACAACCGGGTGACCCAGGGTTTTCGCCACTTCATCACTTTCCACGACCAGCGCTTCAGACGCGCTTTCATTAACCAGCTTCACGGATTTCAACAACCACGTACGCGGCCATTCTTCCGGCAGGTTCGTAAAGCGCACGGTCACCTTCGGACCTTCGTTGAACTGGAATTCACCATCACCCGGATGCTCGCCCAAAATCTTTTGCACCGGAACATACAAGGCATTGATACGGGACATGTCGGAAGAAACATCACAACGCCCCTCCACTTCCATCTGTGGCTTGTCGCCACCGACAGAAACACCTTCTGCCTCAAAGCTCAAAAATACTTTCTGGAATTCCTGACAAGCAAGTTTCTTGCTGCCGTTTTCATCGATAAAGACAAAGTGGCCAAGACCGATACCTGCCCCTTGGGTGTTCTTTCTGATTTCCAAACCCGCCAGCAGACGCTGACGTACAGCCTCTTGCAGCTGTTCCCCACGCAAGTGAGAGAAGTCGAAATTATTTCTAACCGCTGCGGGATCACGATTGATTTGATATTCGTCAGTGTTGGATTTTAAGAAAGCAAAGCCTGCCACAAAACACACGGTGAACAGACCGACCACTCCGTAGAATTTTCTCATATTTGCGATCCCTCTTTTATTGAAGAATAGCACGGCGTGTTTCTGACATATCCTACTTTGTGACGGGCTGGCCGTAGGTCGCAGATTTTGCCTACCAAGGTCGAGGTGAAATTCCCGTAAGAATACCTGAAATATTTTCCGATGTTCCGGCACTGGAACACCTGTCATCCCCTTAAAACGCGGTAATTACCAATCCGATTTTACCTCTATTTTGTCTCTGGTTTTTTCCTCTTTTAGTCTCTGGGAAAGCATGCAATAAACCCAGTCCTTATGAATAAGACGTCCGAATTTCTATTAAACGAGTATCAAAGACGACGCTCTTCAGCGCCTCAATTGACCAATGCCCAATTCGCCAAGATTCTGGGTATTCCGTCCAGCCGCCTCAGTGACTATATCAATGGTCGCCGGATCATGACCATGTCGGTGGGTAAACAGGTTATCAAAGGCCTGGGTATGGGCGAAACCGACTTCGTTCATCTGAAAAATCTGATTGAGTTCGACAAACGCAAAGTCAAAACTCTGCTGCCGGAAGTACAGCTTAAAGAAGACGAGTTCGGCGTCATCTGCGACTGGTACCACTTTGCGATTCTGGCGCTCGTGCCGGTAAAAACATTCCAGCCCAATGCCAACTGGATTGCCGACCGCCTGAACATTCCGTTTGAAGTCGCACAGGCAGCCATCGAGCGTCTGTGCCGTCTGGGTCTGTTGCAGATCGAAGAAGGAAAATTCATCGTCACTCACAAGCAACTGGAAACCAGCCACAACATCCCATCTGAATCTTTGCGCCGCTCGCACAAGCAGTCCCTGGTTCAGGTTCTGGACAACATGGACCGTGTGCCATTGGATCTGCGTGATGTGACTTCCATCACATTCCCCATGAACCGTAAAAAAATCCCTGAGGCAAAACGCCTGATCAGAAACTTCCGCCGCAAAATGGCCACCTTGATGACCCAAGGGCCTAAAACGGACGTCTACAATCTGAACGTGCAACTGTTCCCGGTAACGAAGGTACAAAAATGAGAATCAGCCAACTAGTCATCACATCCCTGCTTTCGCTGATCGCGGTGTCCGCTCACGCCAACAACTGGTATGACCGCGGTAACGCCGGCTTTGCCCTGTTCTGCACCGGCAAGGCGCCAATCGTTCTGGATCTATACGAAGTCAGCACACGTGATCTGGGTTCCATCCTTTATTCAAAAGCTGTCACTCCTGTGGATAAAGCCGTGGATCTTGCGACTCGCCTGGAACAGGTCGATCCCGCACGCGCTCGCCAGTACCGCGAGGGCGCAAAAGACTTTATGGCCTCTGCGCAATTCGTGAATGATCTGGGCATTCGCCAGACTCCGGATCTGGGACTTGTGACCGTGCCGAAGGACTGCACTCTTGAGCAGGTGGTCTTCCAAAGAAATCCGTCCATTTTGAACAAAGCCCGCTATGTGGTGAATGCCAACTTGTGGAATCAGCTGGATGCCGACAATCAGGCGGCTCTGATTCTTCACGAGGTTATCTATCGTGAAGTGATCAACAGCACGGCTAACGAGCTGTTCTCTGAACGCGTGCGCCTGTTCAACGGTATTATTCATGCACACCACATGCGCAGTCTTATGAAAAAAGACTATCTGAAGATGCTGCGTGAACTGCACTTGACCACTTACGAGGAAAACGGCCTGAAGCTGTCTTTGGGTTACACCACGCCAGAGGGTTTCTGGGTGGATTCTGACGTGTTCATGGATCTAATGGGTCGTATTCTTTCTGCATCTTTGGCAGCCAACCAGTACTTCGGTTACGGCGGCATGGAGTACGCTTGTGTCGGCAGCACCGTGCCTGAAATGGGCCGTGTGACTTTGGAGGATGGCAACATCCGCACCCTGCGTGTGAACCCTGACTTTGCCCGCGACGGCGCTTGCAACCTGCCAATGCTGATCATTCCGGAAAGCAATGGCTTTGCGATCTTTGGCAGCCTGTGGTTCTTTGATGGTGCGAAAAATGTGATTCGTGTGGACGGCACGCTGAGCAAGAAAACTCAGCTGACCTACAAGGGCACCACTTACGAACTGGTTCCGGATCTGTTCAAAACTGACGTGTACAACACCACGTTCACTTTTGATAAAAACATGAACCTGACTGAAGTGGGCTTGGGCGGAACGCCTTGCCTGAATAAAACTGAAGGCAAAATTCAGTTTATCCAGAATCTGGCTAACGGCGAAGGCAGCGTGACTATTTCTGCCTCAGGAACACCGCAGTCTGTTCCGGCTTGTCACTAGTTCGACGTTGTCGACAAAAGAAAAAGGCCCGCTCTTTTCAGAGGGGCCTTTTTTATTTTCAGAAACTCTAATCACTGATTACTGCTTACCGCAGCCCACCGGCGTGTAGCCCTTAAAGACCGCGCCCATTTCCTGAGCCTCCATGGCAATCGCCAACAGGCCCAGCTTGGCTGTCCAGCCGTACACGTTTTCCTGCGGGCAGCCCGGCGTATTGATCGCCAGATCCGACACACACAAACGCTTATAAACCGCACCCGGACTGTTCAGACTTTCGGTAGAGCTTTTCTCGGCGTGCGTGCGCAGGAAACCCCCGGCAAGCTCGCAGCCCAGCATATAAATCACCGGCTCTGCACTGGCGCCGTCCGCTTCCACGATGGACGGAATGCCTTCCTGTATGATGACTTCTTCAACGTCACGACCGCCCTTGGCCGCTTTCATTTTTTTGCGGGACTTGTAGGACCAGGCTTTCACTTCTTCGCCGGAACCCACACGAATCACTGCCAAACCGTAAGTGCCGGCGTTGTTTTTCACAAACACGAACGGCTCTTGGTTGATGCCGCGTTTTTTATAGTCTTCACGCAGGCGAGCCAGCATCTGATCCACTTTTTCCGCCAAAGCATTGCGGCTGCTTTCATCCCCAATGTCGAAGTGCTCAAACAGTTCGGTTTCAACTCTTAGTAAGAAAGGATCAATCTTGGCCACTTCGGCAAATTCACTGGCAAGCTGGTTGTAGTATTTGAAGTACGTGCTTTTCTTGCGCTGATACCAGCCAAGCTCTCTTGGCGGGTTCATCGGGAATTCGCTCATTGTCGGAGCCCATTCCTCGTAGGCCTCAGAGAAGTCATTGTTGCTGATGATCAGATCCGGAGTGAAGCTTTTCAAAAGCTCCCCGCCCTTCAAAGCCGAGTGCACTGTCACTTCGTTACCGGCGGAACTGGTCAGATTCAAAGGCTCTGGCAGTTCACGAGGGATTGCGATTTTCACGACGCGACCGGTGGCTTCAATCAGCTTGCGGATGGTGTGAACGTTTTCCCAATAGAAAGCATTGTTGGTGTGCTCTTCAGTCACCAGCAAGATGTTCTTGATGCCGGCGCCGTAGTGTTTGGTGATGTACTTGTCGACCAGGGCCGGAGCGGATTCTTTGTCTGTCGGGCAGATATTATTAAAGCCTGCCGGAAAGATATTCGCATCCACGTTGGAAATTTTGTAGCCCGAATCACGAATGTCGTAACTGGAATAAATCGGATAGGACATGTTTGCGGTTTTGGAAGCAAACCAAGCACAGATCTCGTTCATATTGGCGAGGGTTTGTTTGTGCAGAATCAGTTTCGCCATAGTATCTCCTTAAGGCCAAAGCGACAGAAATTACAGATTAGGATCTTCCGAGGGAACCACTTTGGGAGGAAGAGGTATAGTGGCTTTCTCTTCATCAGGCAAGAGCGAGTCGGCTTTGACTCGTCCGGACCTGCGCAGACTGTTCAGTCGCTGGGATTCCTCGGTCAGTCCCATGACTTCATCGTTCGTATATACAATATTCTCGGTTTTCTTGCGCACGTCAGCCAGGAAGGTGAAGAATTCTGTTT
Organism: Bdellovibrio sp. MYbb2; assembly: GCF_056175685.1. Lineage (NCBI taxonomy): Bacteria > Pseudomonadati > Bdellovibrionota > Bdellovibrionia > Bdellovibrionales > Pseudobdellovibrionaceae > Bdellovibrio > Bdellovibrio sp. MYbb2. The sequence goes on along the minus strand of NZ_JBJKJI010000001.1, from coordinate 796,711 downwards.
CGTGAGAATTCATTTTTTGCCCCGTCGGCGGACGATACAATTCAGCCTGATCAATCAAACCCAAAAGTTCGGCACCCAAAGCAGACTGCAACCGGCGCTGTTCGCGCTGTGATTCCACCACGGTGAACAGATCTCGGTAAGTTTCCTGCAGGCGTGTTTTGGCGCGCACCGACCAGTTGGCGTCATTCAAGCGCACGGCTCTGAACAGATAAATCTGCACCAGCTTCTGCCCGCGCACGAAGGCTGTAAAATTCTGTACACCCAGCTGGTTAGTGGAAACCCCGCCCATTTGCACATAAGTTTTTGCCTGCCAGTCTTTGGGAAGCTCGGTGCCTTTTTCGGTCTGAACTTTTTCAATTCCGCGCTCAGCTTCATTCAAGTAAGCCACGGCATCGTCTTCACGATCCTGACGTCCATAAACGATAGCCAGGCGAGCAGGAATTTCGGCGGCCGCAGTTTCAAGTGGCAAATACTGACCCAGTTTCTTTGCATCCAACAAAGATGAAACTGTGCGCAGATCATCGCCTTGTGCCTCATAGGCAAAGGACATTTGATACAAGGCCTGCGCGGCAATCTCGGGCTGATAGTTGCGGGTTTTTACTGCAACATCACGGTAAAGATCCAACGATTCCTGCCAGCGCTCAAGTCCCGCCAAAGATTGTGCTTCACCCAAACGGGCGGCCTGCACAAAAGTGGACTGCGGATGCAGACCCTGGAATTCCTTATACAGAATCAAGGACTGATCAAAGCTTCCCGTATTTAAAACTTTTTCCGCATTGGATATCTGAGCAAGCTCTGTGGCGCGGACCGCCTGAGTTTCATCCGGCTGACTTCTTTGCCCCAGCAAGGAACATCCCGAAAGCAGAACCAGCGCGGTGGACAAAATCAGTCTCATGCTTTCTTTTCTCCTTCGACAATCAGGGCGCTGAGTTCTTCAAGTCCCCCCAGATCGGAAATATCCTTCACCAGATCAGGGATGCGGAAGACGCGGGCCTGATTCTTCATGCCCGACTCAAACTGCTGATACAATTGATCCCTCTGATTGTAGTAGGACCTCATCTGTGAATACAACTTCACAAGGTCTTCATGGCCTTTTCCAAGGTCCTGAGCCGAACGGAGGTCCAGCCAGTACGGGAAGACGCGATTTAAAACCACCGTGCCCAGATGGTAACCGCCTTTTTTGATTTCTCTTGAGAAGTATTCAGCTTCCTTCAGTTTCGCCTGATCAAAGGCCGTCACCAGACAAAACTGAGTGGTCGGTGCCACCAGCATACGATGCACATCAATGGTGCGAGCCTGAAGCTTCCCCTGCCACTGTTCGATATTGACGAAGAAATCACCCAGTTCGCGGATGAAGTTTGACCCCGTCAAAGATTCCAAAACTTTCAGAACCTGGCGCGTACCGGTCTGAAGCAGGTGACCAAAGAAGCCGCCTTTTTTTCCTTCGGGATCGCGGAACCATTTCGCCACACCTTCGTTGAAAAGTGCGGCAAGCTTTTGCGGGGCATTCAGGAAATCAATTGCATGCTTCGTCGGTGGCGTATCCAGAACGATCAGATCAAACTGGCCGGATTCATAGCAGGAATACAGTTTTTCCAAAGCGGTGAATTCCTGCGAACCACTTAAGTTCGTGGAAAGCTGCTTGTACAGGCTGTTATTAAAGATCTTTTGAGCTGATTCTGTTTTCTTCGCCGCGCGAGCGACAAAATCATCAAAGGTTTTTTTATGATCAATCACCGAGGCATACAGCTCGCCCTTGAAATTCTGCCCCGGAACTTTGGTGATGTCTTTGGTGCCTTCAATACCCAGGGTCTGCGCCAGGCGCTTCGCCGGATCGATAGTCAGTACCAACACACGCTTGCCCTCTTTGGCGGCAAGCACGGCCAAGGAAGCCGCAATCGTGGTCTTACCCACGCCACCACTTCCGACACAGACTAAAACTTTGGTGTCTTTAAACAGGCTCACTTCAACACCTCCGCCGTTTTTTCCACCAGCGCCCAGGCGCTGGATTCAAAATACAACGGCACACGGGTGACCTCGGGGCTTAACCCTTGAGCTTGCGCCCACATTTGATTCTGACGGCGAATATGACCGTCCAGATACTCGGCAAATTTTGAAAGGTCGGAATTTTCAGACTGCACTTCCTGCAAAGTCTGTTCTGACACCGGCGCCGCGATCATCTTGTTCATGATCAGTTCAGCCGTGACACCAAATTCGTTTTTCAAGCGAGCGATCAACTCTGAAGCTTCTTTCAGCGGAAGCTCTTCCGGCAAGGTGACCACGTGGTATTTGCAGATTTCAGGATTGCGAATATGCGCATCGATACTGCGGCTTTGTTCACCCATGGGACCAAACTGCACGGCCTCGGCCATGCCTTTTGGAGCTTCCAGCAAAGCAATAAAGTGACCCGTGGCGAACGCATCCACCACAATACAATCAAACGGCAGCGCAGGGCCGTGTTTGCGGGGACCGCTGGTGACTTTTCCCAGGATCGCCAGTTCCGGCAGGGCAGGAGCCACATTAATGAAGGCCTTCATCACTGCATTTTCGAAGAACAGCTTCGCCAGGCTTTCCACCTTGATGAAATGACGGGCGTATTCCTGCAAACAGGCTTCGCCGGTCCACAAGGCTAAGGAAAGATTGGGTCTGATTGAAACTGGCTGAAATCCAACTTGGGGTAAATTAAAGAAATCCTTAAAGAAACTCTGATCTCCAAGTTCGACCAGAAGGGTCTTTTTACCCTCTTGGCTCTTTTTAAGCGCCAGGGCTGCGGCTAAAACCGACTTCCCCACGCCCCCTTTTCCGGTCACAAAGTGAATCTCTTGCTTCATAGGTTCTAAGAGTGTGGCTGACCTCTGATTTATAGGCATTACGCATGGCATTACAGTTGCCTAAAGTCGGTCCGTCTTTTAGTATCCACCAGTTTATAACGCGTTGGCGTAATCTAGGAGAAATAGACATGAAATCAAATGTAGAAAAGGTTTCCAACCTTTCCAGAAAGTTGAACATCGAAGTTCCGGCTGCGGCAGTTCAAACAGCTTTCCAAAAAATCTTCAATGGCATCCAAAAAGAAGTGACCATCAAAGGCTTCCGCAAAGGTAAAGCTCCTTTGGCGACTGTAAAAAGCCTTTACGGCGACCGTGTAAAACAAGACGTGGTTCAGGATCTGATCCAGAAGCACTACGCTGAAGCACTGAACGAGCACAAGCTTGAACCAATCAGCTACCCAGAATTCGAGTTCGCAGATCCAACAGAGAACAAAGACTTCTCTTTCTCTGCAGCATTCGATGTTCGTCCAGAGATCGCTTTGAAAAAATACGAAGGCCTGGAAGTTGAAAAAGAAAAAGCTGAATTCGATGCAAAGAAAATCGATCAGGTTCTTGAAAACATCCGCGCTTCCCGCGCAACTTTCGAAGTTGTTGCTGAAGACCGCGCTGTAACCATGAGCGATATCGCTGTTATCAACTTCGAAGGTTTCATGGGCGGTCAGCCTCTTGAAAACGGTTCCGGCACAGATCACCATCTTGAACTGGGCGCGAAACAATTCATCGAAGGTTTCGAAGACGGCATCGTAGGAATGAAAAAAGGCGAAACTAAAACTTTGTCTTTGAAATTCCCGGATCCATACCACTCTGCAGAGCTTGCTGGTAAACCAGTGGAGTTCAAAGTGACTTTGAACCAGATCAAAGCAAAAGTTTTGCCTGAACTGACTAACGAATTCCTGGCGACTCTGGGCGGTCCAACTGACCTTGAGACTTTGAAAAAATCCATCCAGGAAGACCTTGAGCAAACTGAAACCAAACGCATCGAAGACGCCTTCAAAAACCGTCTTTTGAAAGCTTTGGTGAAAGAAAATCCAGTTGAAGTTCCACAATCTTTGATGAAAGAACAAAAAGCATCTTTGGTTGAAGACTTCAAAAAACGCATGTCTGAACAAGGCATGGGTCCGGATGACTTCGCTTCTTACGTTGAAAAATGGGATGGCGACTTCGAAAAGACGGCTGCTGAAATGATTCAGTCTTCTTTCCTGGTTGATGCTATTGCCAAGAAACATGACTTGTTCTGCAAAAAAGAAGACCTGGATGCTAAATTTGCTGAGTACGCTCAACAAACTGGTATCGAAGAATCCCGCATCAAGGAATTCTATGGTCGTCCAGAGCAGGCTTCCCGCCTGACTTACATGCTGACTGAAGAGAAAGTAATCGCTTTCCTGAACAAGTCCGTGAAAGTTAAAGAAGTTCCAGCTGGTTCTTTGAAAGAAGAAAACAACTAGTCTGCTGAATTTCCGTTCTGAAGTTTAAAACTTCCAAAGCCCGTCAGGCGATGCTTGGCGGGCTTTTTTATATCCAGAATGTCGCAACAGCGGCCCTATAAAGACTGACAATCGCCCTAACATCCCTGAAATAAGTACAGACCCACCACCCCCGAGCTGCAATCCAGCCATAACAGGGATGGCCCGGGAATTGATAATGCACTCTTGGATAGCTACAGGAGTGCCTATGGGTTTTAACCTCGATAATGACAAGTCAAAAGATCAGCTGAGTCTGTTCGACTACAAGCTGCCTAGTGCTGACTTTGCACCAGCAAAGAAGTCCAATGCCGATAACACGGCCATTGATTTTGATGCTTTCCTGATGGCCCACCGCGAGCCGGAACAAAGCAAAACCTCCCGCTTCCTGACGATCTCTGCCACCGTCCACGCCGCCGCACTGCTGCTGGCGATGATGGTCACGGTGCCCTTGGTTGAACAGGTAAAAACTGAAACCATCACGATTGAAATCGAAGACGTTCCTCAGCGCTTGATCACTCCGCGCGGAGCAAAAGTGCCTCCGACTCAAGGCGGAACTCCGGTTGCGGCTGATACTCCGGTCGTTGAAAAACTGGAAGACGCCGGCAGTCCGGGCGATGTGGTCATCGCCAAACCCAAAGCCCAGGCCAAAGCCAAGAATGTGGCGAAAGCTCCGAAAGCGGTTCCAGTAAAGGCCACTAAATCGGCGACTAAACCTTCCGTGGCGGCAGCCAAGGGCGGTCGCAGTGTGGCTCCGAAAACAGCGTTCAAAGCCGTTCCAATGACGATTGATGACATTGAAGCTCCAGAACTGGATGAAGGCCAACTGGCCAAACACGCCGTGGCCTCCAGCATGAATGAAGACTTCAATGAAGACTTCGCAAACGTGGACCGCGCCCAAGGTGCTGCGCTTGAAAATGAGAAGAAGTCGATGGATGCACTGGCGGCAGCACTTGCTTCCGAACAGGATGAATCCCTGGCGGCTTTGGATGAAGACAACAAAGCTGAAGCCGACCAACTGGCGGCCCAGCAGGCAGATCTGCGCCAAAGAAACTCCAAAGCGATTGCTTCGGCTTTAGCAAACGAACGTGCTGCTGCGATGGCCGCGGCCGCTCGCGAAGCTGCTGAACGTGAAGCTCGCAGTAAAAAAGCCGGTCTTGGCGGCGAAGGCAATGGCCGAGGCATGGGTAAAGGTGCTGGGGCTGGAAACGCAGGTTCTCCAGGTCAGGGCACGCAACTGGCGGGAACTCCGACGGGCGTTCGCAGTCTGGATCAACTTCGTCAGATGCCGGGCAACCCACGCCCGCAGTATTCTCGCGAAGAGCGTCTTCGCGGAGACCAGGGTGCAGTAGCTTTCTATGCCTACATCACGAAAGAGGGTTATCCTCAGCAGTTTAAAATGATGAAGTCGACAGGCTTCCGTAACTTGGATTCCAAAACCCTGACGGCGCTGAAGAAATGGCGCTTCTATCCGGGTCAGGAAGGCTGGGTGGAACTGCCATTCCGCTGGGACCTCAAAGGGGGCGCGGTGGAAGATGGCGGCATGTTGCGACGCAGCGTTGGTCAGAGATAAGAACAGACCAAAAAACAAAAGGGCTCCAGACGGAGCCCTTTTTTCGTTTCAGCCCCTTCCCGGAGCGTTTTAAGCATAAAAAAAAGCCCTTGGACGTCTCCAGGGGCTTTGAGCTAAGTGCTTTAATTCAGAAGACAATTAGTCTTTGAAAAGAGTCTTTGCAGACTTTGTAGTGCCCTTAGTGCGGTTTGCAGCTTTACGCTTTTTGCCGCTAGTCGCTTTTTTTCTTTCGCGAATATATTCAGTCTTTTTTGTTTTTGAAGCCATTTTATCCCCTAGGTTTTTAACGGAATGAGTTAGTTATCAAAACGGAATCCCCAAGTCAACTGAATGCCTGTAATCCCCAGACTCCTTGGGATTTCCTTCATAGGCATAGTTCAAAGCGAATCTAGGGCCATTAAAGCCCAATCCAGCCGTCAGAAGCTCCCTATTGTCGTTGGTGTCGTTATAGTACCCCAGGCGGCTGACCAAAAAATTATTCATATAAGTTTCCAGGCCCCCCATAACTTCAGATTCGGTCGTGGCATCCAGGCGGATTCGGACCATGCGATTATGGATATAGTTAAATCCCGCCCCGGCCGAGGTTTTACGACGAAGCTCTTCCGGCGCATCCTTGTCTTCTCCGAAAAGATTGTAACCCACCAAGGCCACACCGATATTCGGGCGAGGTGTGTAGATAAAGCCGATATCCGCATTGGTCTGACGGTATGAGGTGTTTGGAAGCTTTTGTTCACGATAGTGACCCGTCACACCCATCGCCCACTTTTCAGTCGCGAATTCCGCCAGAGTCAAAGCCATATCACTTTCTTCCAATTTACCAAGCGATACATCAGAAGTCTTTTTCACGAAGGCAAAAGCCGCCGGCATCGCGCTGTCTTTTGTGTTATCGCTCAAACTGGCGGCGAACTGATTTTCTGCGAATGAAGAAAAGAAGTGACGGCCTTTTAAGTGCACCATAGTACCCGGATTCATGAATGACACATCACCAGGTTCCACCGTCGCACGTCCAGTTCCGCCTGTGGCTGCGGATGTCGAGGAATTATAAACTTGGGCATGGGCCACGTTCACGATAAGATAAAAGCAGAAAAAAACAGAAAGTTTTTTTAACAAGCTCAAAGGATGGGGCATCATGAATCTTCACCTCGTAACACTAGTGAGTGCATTTCTTTTGGCATTCACATCCTATCAATCGGCCCAGGCCGGAGCCAGCACATTTACCGCAAAACCTGTTCGTCTTGGCGACAATCTGATTTCAATTCTGCGCCAGCATGGCTTTTCTCAGAGTGAACGTGAAACAGTTGTAGGCTCAAACAGCAAGCTTCGCAACCTGTTCCTTACTCTCGACACACGCTATCTGGTTCGTCAGGTGAAGGGCGAAACCGAGCTGCGCATGTTTGATTCTCAAACTTCGGATGCTTTTCGCATCGTCAAAAAATCCGGCAAGGTTCAGGCTTTTGCTTACGATCCGCAGTACAAAATCAGCCACACCCGCGTGGAAGGCAAAGTGTATGGATCCCTGCTGGGAAGCATCCTTTCCAAAATCAACAGCAACTGGGTGGCAACTCGATTTATGGATGCCTATGCCTTTGATATTGCCCCGCGAGCCGTCAGCCGCGGCGCTGATTTCTGGCTGGTGGTGGAAAGAAAGTTCGAACAGGGTCAGTTCGTAAAATACGGAGAGGTTTTGCAGACTTCACTGGATATCAATGGCCGTCCAGTTCAGAAAAAGTTTGTTCGTAATAACAAAGGTGGCGGCGTGTTTTTTGCCGCTGGCGACCTGCTTGAAAACAAGCCGTTCTATGCGCCGGTGGATTACCTGAAAATTGCCAGCCGCTTTAAACCCAACCGCGTTCACCCAATCACCAAACGCCTGCAACCGCACCTGGGGATCGACTTTGAGCTTCCCGTGGGCGAACCGGTGTATGCCCCCCGCAAGGGCACGGTGGTTCGTTACGGACGTAATCACGCCGCCGGGAACTATATCATCCTGCTGCACTCCAACGGGATGGAGACGGCCTATAATCACCTTCATCGCATTGATAAAAGAATCCGTCAGGGTTTGAGAGTTTCGGCCGGGGAAAGAATCGGTGAAGTGGGTTGCACAGGTTACTGCACCCGTCCGCATCTGCACTTTGCGGTAAAGAAAAAGGGCCGAATGGTCGACCCTATCAAGTACATCAAATCTTATCCATCGCACATGGAAGCGATGTTGGAAGCGCGCGTAGCTGCAAACTAGTCACGCGTGCAAACGGTCACCCAATGCATGCAACGGCTGTTGGGAACTGTGGTGGAATAGCTTCCGTTTTCGCGGAAGCATTCTTTCGTCAGATCATATTCGGTAACGGCGGCACCATTGATGGATTCTTCCTTGTAACAGGAAACCCCGCCCTTCGGAACCACACACTTCAAAGCCACATTCACATCCCACTGATCTGAACGCAGATGACGGCGCATCACCGCCAATTCAGAGCGGTAAGTCGCATTGCCAGAGATATCACTGTAAGACTGCGCCGGACAAAGAGAAGACGCATCCTGAGTTCTGATCACCGCATAACGGCGACCACAGTTCCAGTTCTTGGTCACCGTCGTCGGATTCTGCAAATCATATTCAGTAATGCTTGAAAGAATATTGTTCGGGTTGTTCACCGCCGCACCACTTACCGGAGCTGGCGTAAACACCATGGAATAACCTTTACCATACGCCGTTTTCACCGGCGCGGTTGCCGCTGGCGCACGAACCTCATAAAGTTCGCCGTTGTTCGGCATGAAAGTCAGACTTAAAATCGCCGCCGTCATGAAAGTACTGCGGTATTCGTTCGCCAGTGATTCACTTGAATTGAAATTCATCTGAGCTTCCATCACGCGGGATTCAGGTGAAAACGGGAAATAGTTCGCCGTCGTGTTTTTCTGCGCGAAAGAATCCATCACCAGGGAATCCGTCAACGGCGCCACCAGTGGAATCACATCCGTCCACAAAGTCAGTTTGTTCGTAGCCGTGTAAACATCGGTCAGACTGTTTTTCACACGAATGGCCATTGTCGCCACCGCACCGTTATTGGCCGGGGAATCTGACAGGTATTCCTTGTATTGGTTTTCAGTCAGCTCGGTGGCTGGATATACGGGATTAAAGTTCGTGTCAGCGTAATCAAAGAATTCATTCGTCAGCTTGACGCCACCCGTGCTGTAAGCGCCGGCCTTAATGGAAAAGAAAGCCGGATTGTTGCGCAAATGGGTGTCCGCACAGGAGTTGTACGTGATCGTGTCAAACCCTGCATCGAAAGCAAATGGAATGGCGGATACTTTGGCTCCGGTTGTGGAGCCGTATTTCGCGGAAAGTTCAGCATCTGTCAGGCCGGCTTCCACCTCACTGCCCAGGTCGGAATCAAATCCGGCCTTTCCGCAGTTCTGGAACGACACGATCAGCACGAAGGAGGCAAAGATGCCGCCCGCTGCACGCCAGGTCGCCTTTTTAAAACGCACTTTCATGGAATACTCCCCTGTACCTAGACTATCATATCTCTTTTCGGCATATTGGCGAAAAACAGCAGTCTTTTTCATATTGAGACAGGCCTCGTTAAGGCTTGTCTTAGAATGAAACGTTTGAGATTTTATAGTCTATGCCAAGAGTTAAAAAAGCCATTATTCCCGCTGCCGGCCTCGGAACCCGTTTCCTGCCTGCCACCAAGACTGTCCCGAAAGAAATGCTGACCATCGTGGACGCTCCGATCATTCTGTATGTGGTGGAAGAAGCGGTGAAAGCCGGGATCGAGGACATCATCCTGATCGCCGGCCGTGGCAAACACGCCATCGAGGATTTCTTTGATACTTCTTACGAGCTTGAAGACAAGCTGGCTAAAGACGGCAAAGAAAAACTGCTTGAGCGTGTGACCCGCATCCGTGATTCCGCCAACATCATCAGCATCCGCCAGAAACAAGCCATGGGCCTGGGGCACGCAGTGCTTTGCGGTCTTCCGATTGTGGGTAAAGAACCGTTTGCGGTTTTGCTGGGCGATGAAATCACCATGGGCTTTCACGGTGAACCGAATGTGACATCCCAACTGGTCAGCTCTTTTGAAGAAACCGGGACTTCCACCATTTCTGTGATGAAAGTGGAAGACAAGGACGTTTCCAAGTACGGCATTGCTGAAATCGAGGAAAAATCCACGGGCTTTTTCAAAGTGACTTCTTTGGTGGAAAAACCCAAAGCCAATGAAACCAGCAGCCGCTGGGCTCTTCCGGGTCGTTATGTTTTCGACAATGCGATCATGGATATTCTGCAAAATGCAAAACCAACCCTGAATGGCGAAATCCAGCTGACCGACAGCATGAAGGTTCTTTGCGCCCAGCACGGCCTGAACGCCATGACTTTCACTGCTCAACGTTTTGATGCCGGCGACAAGCTGGGTTACCTGCAGGCCAATATCGAACTGGCCCTGCAAAGTCCGGAGCTGAATCAGGAATTGAAGTCCTACATCCTCAGCCTGGCCGAAAAACTGAAGTAAGGAGTTCCCGATGAAGAAAATGATTTTCTCCGCCGCCCTTTCCACTTTGCTGCTGCCCGCTTTGGCGACAGCGTACATTCTTCCGACTCGCACGATCCTGCAAAAAACCAGCGAAAACGCAGGCTCTGGTATTTACGCCATCGAACAGGAAGTGCAGTTTTCCAATGGTGAAGAAACGACTTTGGTGAAAGAAACCTGGCTGGTCGACAGCGACCGCACACTGCGCCTGACGGTGACTGGCGGCAAGGACCTGCAAAACTCTTTCCGTCTGCAGTTTGTCTATAACGGCGGACAAAAATGGAGCATGACCGGCGGCAACCGCAAAAGCGAAAAGCTGCCGGAAGAGTTTTTGGAAAAATTCCTGAACATGCGCAATCCTGAAATCTTCGCCAACACGTTGGCGCATTTCAAAATTGTTCCAGCGGGCGCTTTCAATAAAAAACCTCTTGCGAAAAATGCCGCGGACATCAAACACGAACCAGAAAACTGGGTGCGTTTTTCGCGCACGGGTGGAGTCGTAAACTACGCTCTGGGTGTGGCAACCCCGGTAGATCAGGAAGCAGGTTCCCCGGGCATCTGGATCCAGCAGGATGAATTCGTGGTGCGCAAGCTGCGCCTGCCAAGCCAGGTCGAGATGAGCGCGAACAACTATAACAACTTCGCCCGAAACCTTTCTTATCCGCGCTCCCGCACCATTCGCTGGGGCAACAACACTGTGACCATCCGTCTGATCAGCGCTTCGGCTCGCCCACAAACAGCCGTGGCCCTGTTCCAACCTTCTTCTTTGGATACGAACCTGAAATGGGATGGCATCAACTCTTTGGCAACGAAAGACGTTATCACGGAGTTCTACACGAGGTTTAGATGAGTTCGACGCAACTTTGGAAAGTTGCGGCCGACGCTCCTCTTCCTGAGGCATTAACTTACAGTTCAGACCTGCCCCTGCAAAGAGGCCAGCTGGTCACTGTGCCCTTGGGCCGCGGTGGACGAAAAGTCCATGGCCTGATTCTGGGGCCGACCCAGGAAGTTCCCGACTTTGAAGTCAAGGCTGTGGATAGCATTGTGGAAGAATACGCCCCCCTGCCAGAGCCCTATGTGAAATGGCTGGAATGGCTGGCGCAGTATTATCTGCATCCCGTGGGTCAGGTTGTGCAATCGGCTTTTCCGCCACTGCGAAAAACAGAAAAGCAGCGCGCTTCCAAAAGGCCGCCGGTCATTCCGCAACTGGAAGCAGACTCGGCTCTAAACCTAACAGACGAACAGCAAACGTGCTTTGAAAGCATTGCGAAGTTTTCCAGCTTTTCGACCCACTTACTGTTTGGTGTGACGGGCTCTGGTAAAACTGAAGTGTACCTGCGTCTTTTGGACAAGGTTCTTTCCGAAGGCAAACGCGGCATCGTGCTGGTGCCCGAAATTTCCCTGACACCCCAGCTGATTCAGCGTTTTGCACGCCGATTCGGCGACAAGATCGCGGCTTTGCATTCACAACTGACAGATCGCGAACGCACCAACCAATGGTGGGACATTGTCGAGGGACGAAAATCCATTCTGATCGGCGCTCGTTCCGCCTTGTTCTGTCCGATCGACAATCTGGGTCTGATCATCGTCGACGAAGAGCACGAGCCCAGCTTCAAGCAGGATGAAAAATTAAAATACAACGGCCGCGATGCCGCCGTCATGCTGGGTAAACAGATGAACTGCCCAGTGGTGCTGGGATCCGCAACACCAAGCCTTGAAACCTGGAAAAATGCGGTCGAAGGAAAGTATCACCTGCACCGCCTAACCCGCCGCGTGGCCAATCGTGCTTTGCCGGATATTGAAGTCATTGATTTAAGAAAATTGAAATCCGATGACGAGGAAAAACAAAAGGCCATCACTAAATATTCGCATCTGCCATTCTGGCTAAGCCCCGATTTATATGAACGAATGCATCAGGTGCTGGACCGCGGTGATCAGGCCGCTTTGTTCCTGAATCGTCGCGGGATTGCCCAGATGGTGGTGTGTCCTGCCTGTGGTCACACCCGTGAATGTCCGAACTGTGATATTTCACTGACCCTGCATGCGCACTCGCATCTGATTTGCCATTACTGCGACTATCACGAAAATTTCAAAACCAAATGTCCGGACTGCAAAGAGGGACAACTGGAAGCCATCGGTCTTGGCACCGAACTTTTGGAAACGGATTTGACCCGCCTGTTCCCGGGCAAAAAGATCGCCCGCGCAGACCGCGATGAAATTCAAAGCCGGGCCGATCTGGAAGACCTGATTGCCAACATGGAATCCGGGGATATCGACATTCTGGTCGGCACCCAGATGATCGCCAAAGGTTTGGATTTCCCGAAGCTGAAACTGGTGGGATTGGTGCTGGCGGATGTGGGCTTCAATCTGCCTGATTTCCGCGCCACCGAAAGAAGTTTCCAACTGATCACACAGATGAGCGGCCGCAGCGGCCGGCACGTCAAAGACGGCGAAAGCCCGGGGCTTGTGATCATTCAGACCTTCAACACGGAACATGACAGCATCACGTTTGCAAAGAACCATGACTTTGAAGGCTTTGCCACGCATGAACTGGAAATCCGCTCCGCACTGAATTACCCACCCATGGGCCGTCTGGTCAGCTTCCGCATTCAAGGAACTAAACTGGGACAGGTTGAAGAAACCGCGAGACTATTGGCCAGAAGAGCACAGGCTTTAAAAACCCAATTCCCGCAATATGGCTCGATTGAAGTCTTGGGCCCGGCAGAAGCTCCGCTGTCGAAACTGCGAGGCCAATTCCGATATCATCTTCTAATTAAAACTACGCAGCCTGCAGCTGCCAATCCCTTTTCAAGACAGCTCTTGGGCGACCAGGATTGGGTTCCTTCAGGGGTTAAAATATTAATCGATATTGATCCAATGAGTTTGCTTTAGTCGCAGGCCTTACCTAAAATAGAAGGTTAAGGACCAATGAAATGATTCAATGCCCTCGATGTGGAATACAAGTGACCGAATTGCACCCGGTGGATCCGGAGCTTATCAGTAAGCTTCAGGCCGCTGGTGAAGGCAATTTGCCTCCACAGGTTTGTGCAGGATGCATTTCGGATCTGAAGCGCACGGTCGCCACCAGCAGTGGCGGCGTATTGATGCAACAAGAACGCGCGCGCGAGCAGCACCGTCTGCAACTTTGGAAAAGCCGCGTGATGCTGATCAAAAAAGCGCGCATGTGCATGAGTCAGAAGCTTTATTCTGAAGCCGCCATTTCCTACGAAAAATATCTGAAGATTCTGGACATCGTCTTTGACATCAAAAAAGGTGAAAAGCTGAAACCCGAAGCTTTCAAAGAAAGTGCACGCACCACCGAGCTGACCGTCGTGGCTTCGGTGTACTGGGATCTGCTGCGCATCTACGACACCCATGAAAAGTATCAGGATCGCATGATGAATGCTGCCAAACAGCTTTCCATGTTCATTCAGTTCACACCGATTTATCCGGACATCATCCGCAAGGCTGAATCCTTCCAGAAAACCGCGAAGAACCCGCAAATCGTAAAACAGTTCCTGAAGATGTCCGACAAAGAACGCCCTCGCTGCTTTATCGCAACTTCGGCCTTTGAAAACCCGGCCGCCTTTGAGGTGATGCAGCTTCGCGCCTTCCGCGACACTCAACTGCGAACACACATCTGGGGCAGAAAGTTTATCGCTGTTTACTACAGGTACTCCCCTCACATTGCTTGCTTACTCGATAAGCACTCCTGGCTGAAACCCTCAGTCAGAGCCGCTCTCCGCGTTTTGATTAAATGCGTTAGCAGATAATTCGTCCGTTTGAGGCTTGCAAAGCGGCTTCCTTATGAGGGAAGGTATTTGCATGGCTCATATCTACGATTACGCAATTATTGGCAGCGGACTTACCGGACTTAGCATCGCAGCGGCACTTAGCCGCGAAACAAAAAACATCGCCCTGATCGAAGCGGCGGATCTTCCTTTTGGTTCCAACAAAAAGGTCAACTTCCCGACCGGCCCGATGAACAACGGTCTGCGCTTTGTTCCGGACTCTGTGCTTTCTGAAAAAGCCCTGCGCTTTTTGGGAAGCCTGATTGACGTGAATGTGGCACCGGAAGCTTCGGAAGAAGCTCCCGTGACCTACGAAAGCGGAAACTTCAAAACCTTCCTGGGTTTTGGTGAAAACCCGCCGGCGTTCTATGAAGAGTTCAGCTACTTCACTTCCAGCAAACGCCTGGATCTGGCGGTAGAGCCTTATCAGTGGACCCAGATGCTGTTTGAAAAGTTCAACGGCACTTTCCTGCCTCGTTCCTATGTGACCAAGTTCCACCAGGAAGGCGAGCGCGTGACTCACATCACGGTTAACGGTTCCAAAACTGTGCACGCTCAGAACTTTATCTTTGCCGGCACTGTGAAAGACCTGGCGTTGCTTCTGCCGGAAGACGCGATCTCGGTGCGCGCCCGCACGAAGCTTGCGAAAAACACTTACTGGACTGCTTTGTGCCTGGATATCTGCCACGCTAAACCCGTGACTGAATCCACCGCGATGCACGTTTTAAACGGCACCACCCAGGACGAAATCGGTCCGTGCGTGGGCAAGTTCCATGCTCCGGTTGAAGTCGAAGGCGCGCCTTTGCAAGCGTCTCAGTGGATGACTTTCATCGAACAGGAAGTGACTGAAGACAGCGAAGTTGTGGGTACGGCTTTGAAGAAAATCAAACGTCAGATCAAACGTGCTTATCCGGAAGCTCTGGACAACGTGAAGCTTGAAAGAATCTTCGTGACTCCGATCATCGCGGGCAACGGCGACATCAAACTGAGCGCCAACATGACGATGCCTGAACTTGAAAATCTGTGGATTGCTTCCGCAACTGTGCACGAGCAGAAAAATCTGGTCGGCGCTCTTTTGCAGGCTGAAATGATTGTGGCTTCTTTGGGCTTCAAAGTTGAAGCGAGCGACATGCCATCAGTATCCGATGAATCCGAATCCATGACCGAGGCTGCTCTTTAAGCCTCGTCCAGCGGCAGGGTGAAGAGGAACGTGGTTCCCTCACCCGGCGTGCTTTCCACCTTGATATCCCCGCCCATCATCTCGATCAGATTTTTACAAATCATCAACCCCAGCCCCGAGCCGCCATAAGTGCGGGAAATCGTGACGTCTTCCTGCGAGAAGCTGCGGAAAAGCTTCGACATGTTTTCCAGACGAATGCCGCGACCGGTGTCAGACACCTTCCACGCATAATGACCTGAACCGGGCTGTCTTTGCAGACTGATGCAGACACGGCCCTTGTCCGTGAACTTCACCGCATTACCAACCAGGTTCATCAGAATCTGGCGCAAGCGATGGGAATCCCCCATCGCAAAAGCCGGAATACTTTCATCGATGTCGAATTCAAGCTGCAGATTTTTTTCCTGGCACTTGGCTTCGAAGATTTTAAGAATGTCCGTGTGCAGTTCTTTGACGTCAAACTTGTGCCTATCAATCTGCAAAAGTCCGTTTTCAATTTTTGAAATATCCAGAACATCATTGATGATATGCAAAAGTGAATCCGAACAGCGCTGAATCGTCCGGACATAGTCCGTCTGATCCTTGTCCAGCGAAGTGTCGCGCAGAATATCGGCAAAACCGATAATGCTGTTTAATGGTGTTCGGATTTCATGGCTCATATTGCTTAAGAATGTGGATTTGATGGAGGATAACTGCAGAGCTTCTTCGCGCGCCTGCACAAGTTGGTACTTGGAATAGGCCATTTCGTAAAGTTCACCGCGAATGCGCTCAATACCGATGATCAGAATAATGTCTTCAATCAGGATCCACGCAGCATGTTCCAACCACCGCCACTGGTTGCTTTCAGCCACCCCATACAGCGAGATCGGCAGCATACACCCGCGCAGGATGTGATCCGAGATCACGATAAAAGACGCCACCCCCAACAGCCCGACATCCTTATAAAAGGCCAGGGCGGCCAGTGAAACAAAGACATGGAAGTGGCTTTCGATCCGGCCCCCCGACAAATGGATAAACAGGATCGAAAAACACATCTGCGAGACAGCCACCACATAACGGGTCCACTTTTCCCCGGGGCAGACATAGACGCAATAGACCGCTGGCAGACTGAAAAGCCCCCCAAAGATCAGCCCCACGAAGGCGTTTTCAACCGCCCCGGAAAAGCTTCCAAGCCACGTCGAGGGGGTTAGTACGATGCCCATGACGATAGCTGCAACCCATTGAATTAAAAGAAGAATTGAAAAACCGCGATCTACGCGAATGTGGATGTCCCGGGATTGCTCCAGGAAAATTCGTTGCACCTGTCGTTGTGCTTCCGGATCGCTCCGACCGCCCCTAGATTGGTTCATTTCCCACCGCTTACGTTCTAGATTAATTGGGAGATTACCCCCTTCTTATCGGCCGTTACTCAGTGCGTCTAAATATCTCTTAATCAAGTCGGCGTTTTGTAACGAAAGCGTCTCAGAAAAGAGCTCCAAAGACTGCTTGCGGTCAATGGCGCCCTGTGATATCCCGAGAGTCCAACAATAAGCACTCACAGGCATCAACTGGTCCCCCAAGTACTGAAAAAGGGGGTCTTCCGGCGAAACAAAAAAAAGCTGGCTCTACCTGCGAGGACGATTAACCAGAAAGGAAGTACTACCATGGCACAAGTGACCATGAAAGAAATGCTAGACGCTGGAGTCCACTTCGGACATCAAACACAGCGTTGGAACCCAAAGATGAAACCTTATGTATACACAGCTCGCGGCGGTATTCACATTATCGACCTGCAAAAGACTGTTGTACGCGCAAACAAAGCTGCTGAGTTCGTAAAAGAAGTCGCTGCTAACGGTGGTCGTTTGATCTTCGTTGGTACTAAAAAACAAGCGATCGAACCAATCCAAGAAGCTGCAGCAAAATGCGGTCAGTACTATGTTACTAAGCGTTGGTTGGGTGGCATGATGACGAACTTCGAAACGATCAAATCTTCTATCGATCGTCTTCGCAAAATCGACACCATGAAAGAAAAAGGCGAATTCAATTACCTTACTAAGAAAGAGCGCGCGAAGCTTGAAAAAGAATACCTTCGCCTGACTGATTTCCTGGCTGGTATCCGCGACATGAAGGAAATGCCTTCCGCTATGTTCGTAGTTGATTTGCCAAAAGAGCACATCGCAGTTGCTGAAGCAAAACGCTTGGGCATCCCGGTTGTTGCTATCGCTGATACAAACTCTGATCCAGAGTCTGTTGAATTCGCGATCCCAGGCAATGACGATGCTATCCGCTCCATCAAGTTGTTCTCCAACTTGGTAGCTGATGCTTACCTTGAAGGCGCTAAAGAGTGGGAAGGCAAACTTCGCACTATGACTGACAAGCAATCTGACGTTGCTAAAGAAGCAAAAGCAGAAGGCAAAGAAGAAGCTCCTAAGAGACGTGGTCCTGGCGCAAAAGCTGGTGCAAAAGAAGCTCCTAAAAAAGCTGCAGGCCCAGCGGTTGTTAAAGCCACTAAATCTCGCAAACTTGTTGCTGCTGGTACAGCAGAAGAAGTTGAGATCCAAGCTGAGCTTGAACAAGGCCCAGCTACTGACGAATCCGCAGAGTAATCTGCAGATCGTTCGAAAAAGGGTGGCCTAGCCACCCTTTTCTTTGTTCCTCCTACGCCTTTCGGCTACGGCGGACAGGCCCCGCGGAAACTCAATGCGAAAGCGGGCATCCTACTTAAGGATTTTTTATACTTTTCTAAAATGTTCGCTCCAGCAGATCTGGGGTGTTAAAGTTAAGGAGTCTTCCTAATGTCTATTTCCGCTACTCTTGTTAAAGAGCTAAGAGAAAAAACTAACGCAGGTATGATGGATTGCAAAAAGGCGCTTGAGGCGACTTCTGGCGATTTCGATGCTGCTGTTGAATGGTTGCGCGTAAAAGGTCTTGGCGCTGCCGCCAAGAAAGCTGACCGTATTGCTGCTGAAGGCGCTGTCTTCGCAGAACTTCATGGCAACACTGGTGTTGTTATCGAAATCAACTCTGAGACTGACTTCGTTGCTCGCAACGACGGCTTCAAAGCTTTGGCTGCTAACGTGGTTTCCCACTTGGCTAAAACAAACCTTGAAGGTGATGTTCTGGCTCAGGCTTACGCTGCTGATTCTTCCAAAAAACTGGGTGATTTGTTCACTGAAGCAACTGCTACTATCGGTGAAAAAATCGTTCTTCGCCGTCAGGAAAAATACACTGCAACTGCAACTTCCCTTGTGCACACTTACCTGCACGGCGAAGGCAAAATCGGTGTTATGGTTGAAGCTTCCGTTTCCAAACCAGAAGCTGCTAACGCTCCTGCATTGAAAACTTTCGCTCAAGACGTTGCATTGCACATCGCTGCGATGAACCCAATGGCGATCTCTTCCGAACAAATCCCATCTGATGTTGTTTCCAAAGAGAAAGAAATCCTGACTGCAAAAAATCTTGAGTCCGGCAAAAAACCAGAAATGATCGAAAAGATCGTTGAAGGTCAAATCCGCAAGTTCCTTGCTGAAAACTGCCTTCTTGATCAGCCATTCGTTAAGAACCCGGACATGAAAGTGTCTGATCTTGCGAAAGCAGTTGGTAAAGAAATCGGCGCAGACGTAACTGTAAAACGTTTCGTTCGCTTCGAACTGGGCGCTGGTATCGAAAAGAAATCCAACGACTTCGCAGCTGAAGTTGCTGCTCAGATGAAAGGACACTAGTTTGAAAGAGCCTGTTTATAAGCGAATTTTGCTGAAACTAAGTGGTGAAGCTCTTGCTGGAAAGCAAGGGACTGGTATCAACACTGCAACGATCACTCAGATCGCGCAGGACGTGGCAGCGGCTTACAAAGCAGGCGTTCAAATTGGCCTGGTAATCGGTGGTGGCAATATCTATCGTGGTGTTGCCGCCTCTGCTGAGGGCATGGATCGCGCAAGTGCTGACTATATGGGAATGCTTGCGACCTGTATCAATGCCCTGGCTCTTCAGGACGCTTTGGAAAAGCAAGGCGTTCCTACCCGTGTTCAGACCGCCATCGAAATGGCTGAAATCGCTGAACCGTACATCCGTCGCAGAGCGATTCGTCATCTTGAAAAGAATCGTCTGGTGATTTTCGGTGCAGGCACCGGGAATCCATTCTTCACTACAGACACTGCAGCTTCCCTTCGCGCCATGGAGATCAATGCCCAGGTGATCATGAAGGCAACCAAAGTGGACGGGATCTACGACAAAGACCCCGCTAAACACGCTGACGCGAAAAAATTCGACAAGATCAGCTACATCGACGTGCTCAACCGCGGACTTCAGGTAATGGACTCCACGGCGATCAGCATGTGCATGGACAATAAACTTCCTATTATCACCTTTGACCTCACTGTACCGGGCAACATCCTGAGAGCCGTTCAGGGTGAAACGATCGGCACACTGGTACACTAATAAGGAGACAGCTATGGCTATCGCAGACGTTAAAAAAAATGCTCAAGCAAAAATGGAAAAGACTCTGAACTCTTTGTCTGAAGAACTTAAAAAAGTTCGTACAGGCCGTGCTCAGGTTTCTATGCTGGATAATATCCGTGTGAACTATTACGGAACTCCATCCCCTTTGTCCCAGGTGGCTTCTATTTCCACTCCGGACGCAAAATCCTTCCTGATTGCACCTTGGGAAGTGGCTATCCTTAAAGACATCGAACAAGCCATCATCAAGTCTGAACTGGGCATGGCCCCAATGAACGACGGTAAAGTGATCCGCTTGAAAGTTCCTGACCTGACTGAAGAGCGCCGTAAAGACCTGGCGAAACAAGTTAAGAAAATCGCTGAAGAAGCACGCGTGGCTGTTCGCATGGCCCGTCGTGATGCAAATGACGAAGTTAAAAAACTTCAAAAAGACAAAGCTGTCAGCGAAGACGAAGGCAAAAAAGCCGAAGCAGACATCCAAAAAGCAACTGACGATTTCATCAAAAAAGTGGATCAGGTTGCTGACGAAAAAGAAAAATCAATCCTGACTATCTAATCAGGGTTTTTCGAAGGATTCATGGATTTGCCAAAGCATATTGCCATCATTATGGACGGGAACGGTCGTTGGGCTCAGCTCAAACGCCGTCCTCGCACGTTCGGGCATATCAAAGGCACCCGTGTCGCAAAAAAGATCATCACGGCGTGTTCACGCCGTGGGATTAAAAACCTGACTCTTTACGCATTCAGCACTGAAAACTGGTTCCGTCCCGAGGCGGAAGTCAGCCTGCTGATGCTGATCCTGCGCCGATACCTGAAGCGCGAAACTGAAAATCTGGTCAAAGAAAACATCCGCTTCTCGGTGATCGGGGACCTTTCCCGCGTTCCTCTGGATGTTGCCAATGCCATCGAAAAATCCATCGAAGCCACATCTCAATGCACAGGCCTGAATCTGGTCTTTGCCTTGAGCTATGGTTCTCGCCAGGAAATCACTCAAGCGGTGCGTGAAATCGCGGAAAAAGTCGCTGCCGGGGAAATGTCCCCTGCGGAAATCGACGAATCCATGATCAATTCTGCTTTGAGCACTTTCCCGACGCCGGATCCGGATCTGATCATCCGCACCAGTGGTGAACAGCGACTTTCGAATTTCCTTCTGTGGCAGGCTGCGTACTCTGAATTCTATTTCACTGAAGTACTGTGGCCCAACTTCACCGAGTCTCACCTCGACGAAGCCCTTCAGGCTTTTGCGATGAGACAACGCCGTTATGGCAAGGTCTCATCCAATGACAACAACCATGAAAAGCTTCCTAACTAGATCTGTTTCCGCACTTATTGCCCTGGCTCTGATCATCGGACTTTATGTTTCGTTGGGACTGATGGGACTTAAGATTGCGGTGGGTCTGATTGTTGTCATCGGCAACTGGGAACTGACAGCCATTTTGTTCCAGCGTGAAAAATCCCAGCTGATTAAAACATTGTTCAGAATCGCAACCTATGCGGTATTCATTGCCTCGATCACTTCCCTGAGCCTGGGATCTATTGTTTATTCTTTGGCCGTGATTGGAATGATTATCGCCGTTCTTTTGTCTTCTCACAAAGAAGGCAATCTGGAACACATGGCTGCTGTTCAGGCGAAGTCCGCCCTGGGCCTGTTCTATATGGGTCTTTTGCCTTCGTTTGCTTTCCGTTTGCTGGATCAGGCTTACGGTCTTTACTGGTTTATCTTCCTGCTGGCCGTGGTGTTTGCGGGTGACACTTTGGCATATGTATTTGGCGTGTTGTTCGGCAAAAACAAAGTCATGCCTTCGGTGTCCCCTAAAAAAACCTGGCAGGGTTCTGTCGGTGGCATCATTGGTTCTGTCGTGGCAGGTCTGATCTGCTGGTTGTTCCTGTTCCCGGAAAACAGCGTCGGTGTCTTCCTGCTTCTTGGTGGGATCTCTGGCTTTGTGGGCCAGTTCGGAGACTTCTTCGAATCTCTGCTGAAACGTGTGGCGGATGTGAAAGATTCCGGCAAAATCATGCCAGGTCATGGTGGCGTCTTGGATCGAGTCGACGGCGTCCTATTCGCAAGTCCTGTTGTTTTGGGCGGAGTTTTGATTCTGTCTCATCTTTTGTCCTAAGAGAAACGTCGAGCCCCGCAGGAAAAATCCCTTAATTTTCTACCCCTTAATCCTTGGCTCACTCTAGAATGGACCAATGGATATTTTCTCATACTTACAATCTGGTTTGTCTGCAATTGTTCCATTTGTCATCCTGCTGGGGATCCTGATCTTCGTTCATGAGCTGGGACACTTCCTTGTCGCCCGCTGGTGCGGAGTGCGTGTCGAGGTTTTCAGTCTGGGCTTCGGCAAAAAGCTTCTGACCTATAAAAAAGGCGACACCACGTATGCCCTGTCCCTGATCCCACTGGGTGGCTACGTGAAAATGTTCGGCGAACAAAACGGCGAAGGCATTTCTGAAGAAGACAAGAAAGTCTCTTTCACGCATAAAAATGTGTGGCAGCGTATTGCCATCGTTCTGGCCGGTCCGCTGATGAACTTCTTCTTTGCGATCCTGGTGTTCTTCACTGTCGCCCTGATCGGCGAAGACGCAAAAATCCCGGTTCTGGGTGATGTGGCGAAAGACTCCCCGGCTTACACGGCGGGCTTCCGTTCTGGTGACCAGATTGTTTCTATCAATCAAAAACCGATCACGACCTGGGAAGACGTTCAGCGCACCCTTTCCTTAAAAGAAAGTCACGACCTGCACATCGATGTCGATGTTAAACGTGAAGGCACCGGTGAATCCCTGACGGTCTCTACGACCGCCAAGCCTGAACCAAATCCAAATGTTCTTTCCAGCTACGAATACATGGCCAATGTTGAGGGGATTTCCCCTTATTCTGCGGGCACGACCATTGGTGTTCTGGAAAATTCTCCGTTGCATGCTTTGGGTCTGCGTACCGGTGACACCATCACCAGCATCAATGGTGTTAAAGTCGCTTACTGGAGATCTTTGGAAGACACTTTGGCAAAATTCAGCGCCAAAGAGCCTTTGACCCTGGAAGTTATGGGCATGCGCGAAGGCGACAAGGCCGACAAAGCCATCACCGTGACCATGGCACCGATTGAATCCATCAAGGCGTTTTCACTGGCGTCTTTGGGTCTGGAAAGTTCAGAACTGTATCTGTCCCGCGTGATTGAAGGCTCTCCGGCTCAGGCCGCAGGTCTTCGTGCTGGTGATCGTCTGGTGAAAATCAACAAAATCACTTTGTCCAAATGGGAAGATGTTCTGAACAACATCAAATCCTTTGACGGCAAAAACCCGGTGGCTTTGTCCGTTCTGCGTGAAGGCAAAACCATTGATCTGGAAATCACTCCGAAAATGACCAAGCAGATGACCGCTTCGGGTGCAGAGGAAAAACGTTATACCATCGGTATTTCACCAATTCCGAACATCGCGATGCCGGAACTGATGACCCTTCGTTCTTCCAACCCGGTGGATGCTTTGATCCGCGGTACGGAAAAAACGTGGGAAGTATCAGTCATGACAGTCATGAGCTTTGTTCGTTTGTTCCAGGCCAAGATCTCTCCGAAAAATATCGGTGGTGTGATCTCTATCGGTCAGGCGGCCAGCGAGACATTCAAGATTGGTATCACTCAGTTCCTGCAGATGATGGCAATTATTTCGGTGAATCTGTTCATCCTGAATTTGCTGCCGGTGCCGGTGCTTGACGGTGGTCACCTGGTGTTCTATGTGATTGAGCTGGTCAAAGGTGCTCCGCTAAGCATGAAGAAAATGGAAATCGCCCAGCAAGTGGGTCTGGCGATTTTGATGAGTCTTATGATCTTTGCCCTGTTTAATGACTTCACCCGCTTGTTTGGTCTATGAAAATACTAGCTATGGAAACCAGCACCGCCGTCGGCGGTGTTGCCATCATCGTGGATGGGAAAATTGTCGCCGAAGAAACCACTTTGCGACAAAAAACCCATAGCGAAATCATCAGCCCCTTCACCGAAAACTGCCTGCAAAAAGCCGGATTAAAACTTGAAGACATCGACGTCTTTGCCGTGGGCCAGGGTCCGGGCAGTTTTACCGGCATCCGTGTGGCCGCCAATGCGGGGAAAACCTTTTCCTACAGCTTCAACAAACCTCTGGTTACTATCGACTCGCTGATGCTTTTGGCTGAACGCGCGCGCGGATCTGCCAAACCGGTTCTTGCCATCATCAATGCCTATAAAAACATGGTGTACACCGGTCTTTTTGATATGTCCGGCGATGAGCCGAAATATCTGAAGGGTCCCGCGGCGATTCCCGTTCGTGAACTTTCCCAGCACATCAGTCAGGACGTACTGGTCGTTGGTGACGGGTGGGAGGCTTATCATGAGTACTTCCCCGAAGAACTTTCCAAGAAAATGCACCGCGATTCCACCCTGCCGGACTATCCGCTCGCGACCACTCTGGGTCTGATGGCGGAAGCCCGGGCAAAAAAAGGTCAAACTTTAGACTGGAAATCGTTTGTTCCTCTTTATATTCGCGCATCTGAAGCCGAAGAGACAAAAAAAGGGATTCTTATCTCACCATTGAAATAGCAAGAGGATGCAACCATGGATAAGGCTGTATTGGAATTCAAACCGACCCACGCAAATAAAGATCATGACACCAAACTATGGGTTGTCGCTTCCGGTAAAGGTGGCGTGGGTAAAACGTTTGTATCCTCTTCCCTGGGCATGACTCTTTCCAAATTGGGCCACTCTGTCGTGATCGTGGATCTGGATCTTTCCGGTTCCAACATCCACACGGTTCTGGGTTTGAATCCTTCCCACATGAACATCCGTCACTACTTTGAAGGTTCCAAAACCCTGCAAGAGCTGGTGATCCCGACTCCGTATCCGCATCTTTCTTATGTTCAGGGTTTCTGGGATTCATGGACACCGACTGATTTTTCCCACAACCAGATTCAAAACCTGATCCCGCAGCTGAAGAATCTGCGTGCTGATTACGTGATCGTTGATCTGGGGGCCGGTGCCTTGGAAGCCCACCTGGAGCTGTTCAAAGTCGCTGATGAAAAGTTCCTGATCACAACTCCGGAACCAACCAGCATCGAAAAGACTTATCGTTTTATTGAATCCTTCATGTGCTATTCCCTGCGTGAAAATTCCACGCCGGATGCTTACGGCAACATGATTTCCACTTTGCGCAATCACCGCCAAAGAACTTTGAGCAAGCCGTTTTCTTTCCGCTCGTATCTGAAGGAAGAAACCGGCATTCACTATGACTTCTTTGAGGCTCTTTCCTCAACACCAGTTCGTTTGTTGGTGAATACTTCACGCAATCAGGCCAACGATGACTTGGGTCACTCGATGAAAAGTGTCTGTAACAAGTACTACGACCTTGGTATTGATTACATCGGCGCGATCGATTACGACAATGCGGTGTGGCAGTCCGTGCGTGTGAGAGAACACGTGCTTGTCGCACAACCCTTCACTCCACTTGCAGGACAATTTTTGGCAACCTGCAAACAACTTATTGCTCCAGAGGAGCTTCGCGCCGTAGTATAATAGCTACGATGCAAGCGACGTCTAGATACAACTATTACGAAGTCCTGGAACTCACAGCCAACGCCCCTCAACATGAGGTGACGACGGCCTATGAGCGCGCTCGCTCGACTTATTCCGGGGACAATCCGGCGATCTACACTATTTTCTCTGAACAGGAAGCCCGTGAGCTTCTGGTTGTGATCGAAGAGGCCTATCAGGTCCTTGGTAACAAAATCCTTCGCAATATCTATGATCAAAGACTTTTGTCCGGCCGTTCTTCTTTGAACGATCTGACTTACGAGTCCATCCTTGAAGCCAGCAAACAGGTTTTCCCTGAAACGAAAATTGAAAAACCGGCGGTGGCTTATCAAAAGGATGAATCCTTTGAAAAAGAAATCGCGGCCCGCACGGACTGGGATGGCGCTTTCCTCAAAAAAGTTCGCGAGTACAAAAAGATCACCACTCAACGCATGAGTGAGATCACCAAAATCAATTCTTACTATGTCACAGCCATTGAAAACGTGGATCCAGGCAACCTGCCGGTGATCGTTTTCGTTCGTGGTTATGTGGTTCAAATTGCCAAAGCTTTGGGTCTGGACGAAAAAAAGGTCGCCGACTCATACATGACACACTTTAAAAACAAACTTGGAAAATAAGAACAACACGACTATTTCGGTCACTGCCACAGCAGAGATGAGTGGACTTCGCCTTGATAAAGCGATGGCGCTTATTCCGGAAATCGGCACCCGTTCACGCGCAAGCCATCTGCTTGAAGCAAATTCAGTTCTGCTGAACGGAAAACCCGCCAAAGCTTCTGTCACTATTAAAGAAAACGATCTGATTGAAATTCAACTGCCGGAACCCGAGCCGTCTGAGCTTCAGCCCTTTGATCTGAAGCTGGACGTGCTGTTTGAAGATGAGGATCTGATCGTCATCAACAAACCGGCGGGTCTTGTTGTTCACCCGGCCGCGGGACATGCCCACGACACTTTGGTGAATGCGCTGATCAGTCACACCGATGATCTGTCCATGAAGTTTGGCGAAGAACGCCCTGGCATCGTGCACCGCTTGGATAAAGAAACCAGCGGCATCATCGTCGTTGCCAAAAACGACAAAGCCCATGAATCCCTGACCGCCCAGTTCAAAGAGCGCAGCACGCACAGAATATACTATGCCGTGTGCCTGGGAACTGCGCGCACGTTGTCCGGCAGCGTTCGCAGTTTTCTGGCTCGCCACCCGGTGGATCGCAAACGTTATGCTTCCGTGTTGGGTGACGATCGTAAACCCCTGACTGATCCGAATGATGATCCGGGAATGGGCAAATGGGCGGTGACCCACTTTGAAGTGCTGCAAAGAAAAAGCGGCATGAGCTACATGAAGCTGAAACTTGAAACCGGACGGACACACCAAATTCGTGTGCACATGTCCGAAAGCGGACTGCCCATTGCCGGTGACAACCTTTATGGTGCTGACCGCAAGATCAAATCCATCGAGGCGCGCGCGACCCAGGAAGACCTTCGTGCTTTGCCAAGATTCCTGCTGCACGCAGCAGAACTGGGTTTCACTCATCCCCGCACCCAAGAGCGCATGTTCTTTACAAAGGACTGGCCTGAAGATGTTCTGGTGCTGATTAAGAAATGGGGTTTGCTGTGAACCTCGAAAAAACCCCACTGGGATATGAACTAAAAACTTCGCATATCACGGCTTTCTTCGGTGGGGCCGCAGCCACCTTGGCTGACGTCAAATCCGCCTATCCACAGTTTGATTTTGTCCGTCTGAAACAAATTCACAGCGACGCGGTCATCGAAAGCAAAGACAGTTCTTTGGACTATCAGGTGCTAGGGGATGCGCATTTTTCCCGCACCAAAAATCTTGCCTTGTGTGTGATCACCGCTGACTGTGTGCCGGTGCTTTTCTATCATCACGGCACTGATTTGATTTCTGGCGTCCACGCCGGCTGGCGCGGAGTTGCCAACAGAATTATCCCCAAGACCCTCCAGCAGCTTGTTGCCACAGGTGCTGATGCTTCAGAGCTGGATGTGATCATCGGACCACATATTCAGAAAAAAAGCTTTGAGGTCGGAAACGACGTGCGCGATCAGATCCTTTCAAGCCTGGGGCCGTTAAGCCCGGCAGAACGCGCTCAATATTTCCAGAGTCTGGAAGACGGAAAATCTTTGGTGGATTTAAATCTTGTGGTTCGCACCCAGCTTCAACAAGAGGGCATCAATCTGGACCGCTTGTTTGATCTGCATATTGATACGGTCACCAACAACGAATTTCATTCTTACCGCCGGGACAAAGAAAAGTCCGGGCGTCAGATCAGCTTTATCTGCCGGACCTCTGGATGATTCTGCCACAGGAATTTTACTTTGAAGACACGACCCTGGTGGCTCAGTCTCTTCTGGGAAAAGTTCTGAATATCCGCACTGACGACGGCATAAATCAAGCCCGCATCATCGAAACCGAAGCCTATCTGGGGATTGAAGACCCCGCCTGTCACACATTTGAAGACCGCCGCACCGAACGCACCAAATCCATGTATCTGGATGGGGGACATTCGTATGTGTATATGATCTATGGAATGTATTTCTGTCTGAATTTTGTGACCCGCACCCATGAACATCCCGAAGCGGTTTTGATTCGTGCCGTGGAACCTCTGCCAGCACAGGAAAATCTGCGAAAAAAAGACCTAAAAACCAACGGCCCCGGCAAGCTTTGCAAACACTATGACATCACCCGAAAGCATGACGGACTGAAGCTTTGGAAGAAAAGTTCTGAGCTATTTGTGACGGATGATGACTTCAAGGTTTCAAAAAAACAGATCATTCCCACCGCGCGTGTCGGTGTCGATTATGCCGGCGAAGCAGCGAAGTGGCCCTTGCGATTTTATCTGAAAGATCATCTGTTCGTCTCAAAAAAGTGATCAGATTTACTGGACCGTGGATGAATTTTTATTCTTAGGCACTAGGTCCTTGGTGCTAAACTAAAACCATCAGGAACTTCTTGCAGCAGGTTTTAGCGAATGATTCAGAAGATCGAACATGGAGAAAAGCTCAACGTCGTCACCCACGCCATCGGAGCGTTGCTGGCGCTGATTGGGTGTGCCCTGCTTCTGGGTCTTGCCGCCAGCAAACACGACACCTGGAAAATCTTCAGCTTCGGTGTGTATGCGGTCTGCACGGTCGGACTTTACTGTATTTCAACCATCTATCACGGCACCCGTGGTGAAAGAAAAAAACTGTATCGTCGTCTGGACTATATCGGCATCTATCTGAAGATCGCCGGTGGTTACACTCCGTATGCCCTGCTGGCTTTGCGCGGAACTTTGGGTTGGGTGATTCTGGGAATCGTCTGGTCTTTGGCGGTGGTGGGAATTTTCTGGGAACTTCTGAATCCGAAAAACCGCCTGCCTTCACTGCTTTTGTATTCAACCATGGCAGTCACGATCTTCCCGTTCATCAAATACCTGATGGATGCGATTCCGCCGATGGGTTTTGCGATGATCATCGCGGGCTTCATCAGCTATGGCATCGGCATGTTCTTCTTCCTGAATGACGAACGCATCAAACACGGCCACGGCGTTTGGCACGTCTGCGTGATGGGCGGAACCGCCCTTCAGTACCTGTGTCTGCTGATCTATTTCACTTAAAAAGCACCCAAAAATCAGGCCCCAGAAACGAAAAAACCCGCTGATTAGGCGGGTTTAGTTGCTTTGAACTTTTGAAGAAAAATGGTGGCTTGAGACGGAATTGAACCGCCGACACAAGGATTTTCAGTCCTCTGCTCTACCAACTGAGCTACCAAGCCACTGGAACATATGCGTTCAAAGAGACCAAAGGTTTATCCATTGGCCCCCTGCATGTCAACAGTTAAGCCTTATCAAAAGCAGTTTTAAGGTCAGCAATCAGGTCGTTCAGATCCTCTACACCCACAGAAAGGCGGATCAGGGTGTCGTCGATCCCCAAAGCCTTGCGGTTTTCAGGTGGAACGGAGGCGTGCGTCATAATCGCCGGATGCTCGATCAGGGACTCCACCCCTCCCAAACTCTCGGCCAATGAAAAGACATTCACGTTTTCCAGGAACTTACGAGCCGAATCCAGGCCCCCCTTGATGTAGAAAGTGATCATTCCCCCGAAGCCATGCATTTGTTCTTTCGCCAAAGCATGCTGAGGATGGCTTTCCAGACCCGGATAGATGACCTTGTCCACTTTTGGATGAGATTCCAAAAACTTCGCAATCGCCATGGCATTTTCCTGATGGGCCTTCATACGAAGTGGCAAAGTTTTCAAACTTCTCAGGAACATGAAGGAATCAAACGCGCCTTGAGTCGCCCCGATACCGTTGCTCAGGAACGCCATTCGCTCTGCCAGATCCGCGCGGGATACAACGACCATGCCGCCGACTGTATCACTGTGGCCGCCGATGTATTTCGTCGCTGAATGAACCACGATATCCGCACCCAGCTCCAAAGGTCTTTGGAAGTACGGGCTCATGAACGTGTTATCAACCGCAACCAGAATGCCTTTGGCTTTTGCGATGGCGGCGATCTTTTTGATATCAACCAACTTCAAAGTCGGATTGGTCGGAGTTTCCAACCATACCAGCTTGGTGTTTGGTTTTACGGCTTTTTCAAAGTTTTCAACCTTCGTCAGATCAACGAAAGAAAACTCCATGCCGTCGTGCTTAAGGATTTTGTCAAACAGACGGAAAGTGCCGCCGTACATGTCATCCATGGCAATCACATGATCGCCACCTTTTAGAAGGTGCAAAACAGTTGTCGTTGCCGCGCAACCGGAAGAAAAAGCAAAGCCATGCTTGCCACCTTCAAGACTTGCCATGCAGCTTTCGTAAGCGTGACGAGTTGGATTGTGCGTGCGGGAATATTCCCAGCCCTTATGCACACCCGGAGATTCTTGTACGTAAGTCGAGGTCAAATAAACTGGCGTCATGATGGCGCCAGTTGAAGGATCCGGAGCTTGGCCGGCATGAATCGCACGAGTGGAAAAACCAAGATTGTCGTTCATTTTTTTCATATCATTCACCTGCTCTATTATTTTTTAAGATCAGCCAGGGCTTCTTCAGCAGAAACCACGCGGTTGAAGGCGTTTTTAATGTCACCATCAGTCAGGAATTCATTTTCAGCCATCCACTTGTCGTTGAAGGCCTTGCTCAAATAAGCGCGACCGCTATCCGGGAAGATCACAACGATGTTGGATGGTTTTTCCAGTTGTTCAGCGGCTTTCATCGCTCCTACCAAGGCCAAAGCGCTGGATGGACCGACCAGCAGACCTTCTTCGGCCACCAAACGACGGGTCATCGCGAATGCTTCCGGATCAGAAACACGAACAAAGCCGTCATAGATGTCCAGGTGAACGTTGTCAGGGAGCATGTCCTCGCCGACACCTTCCACTTTATAAGAGCCTGGAGGATCCACGATTTTTTTATGATAGAACAAATCATACAAAATACTGCCGATGGGATCCGTACAGATGGCTTTCACCTGCGGATTCATCTCTTTCATGTAGCGCGCAATACCGGACAAAGTCCCGCCGGTCCCTGCACCACCCACGATCATGTCGACTTTTCCATCCATCTGCTTCCAGATTTCTGGACCTGTAGTGCGATAGTGACGCTCAGGGTTGTCAGGATTGTGGAATTGATTCACCAGGAATGCGCCCGGAGTTTCATCGGCGATCTTTTTTGATACGGAATAATGGCTCATCGGATCTTCCGGCATCACCATCGGTGTGATGACCACTTTCGCTCCGTAGGCACGCAAGATCGCGCGTTTTTCGTCACTCATCTTTTCTGGCATCACGAAAATGCACTTATAACCCTTCACCGCGGCTGCCAAAGCCAGACCCACTCCGGTGTTTCCGGAAGTGGCTTCCACGATAGTGCCACCAGGTTTCAGTTGCCCGCGTTTTTCAGCTTCTTCAATCATCGCCACCGCTACGCGGTCTTTGATACTTCCACCCGGGTTGAAATACTCAACTTTGGCGAAAAACTGGTGTTTGGAACCTTTGGTGACGCTGTTCAAACGCACCATCGGGGTGTTGCCGATAGCTTCTAGAATGGAACCGTAAATTTGTGACATGGGACTATCTTTCTAGTTCTTTTCTTCGGTTGGAACGAAGGTGGGATGTGTTCATGGACTGCAAAACCGTATTGATCTGAGTCATTGGATCCAGGGAATAAGGCATTCCCAGCTCGTTGGTCAGCTGCTTTACAAGCTGACGACTGGGTTGATCTTTCATCAACTCGTCCACCAGTTTTTCAAGTGCCACCTGCTTTTTATCAGCCTGAGCCATAGGAATCCTCCAACAGAAGGCACTCTATCACCCCCCTCCCAAAGAGTGAAAAAAATTTTGAAGAAGAGGACCAAAAAGGAGCAACAGAAATGCCGGAAACTGAAACAAAAGAAGCGGGATCAGCAATATAAACGGCAACCGCGCTATCTTTTCTGAAATTTCCTCCTGACAGGCCTCTATCAGTTCAGATTCCAGCTGCACCAGCACATTAAACACAGCTTCACCCCGCAAACCGCGCTCCAGAACCTGCAGAAGGCTGCGGCGATAAAGGGAGGGCACTGCCTTCAACGCCTCTTTCGGATCCTGTCCCTGCTGCAATAGCGCCAACCATTGGGTTACAACGGGGACAAAGTCATCGTGCGAGGTCTTTACATAAGATAAAACACCCTGACGCACCGACTGCCCGCGCTCCACCGCACGTTTAACCTCCAATAAAAGCTTTAACGGAGGTGCTACACCGTCCATTTCATCCTCCTACCCACATAAAAAATGAAAACAAGGCCCGCGCTGAACACCAAACCGGAGCCAAAAAGCAGATTTCGATGCTTATCGAAACCAAATTGCATAATTACAAAGACAAAAAGCGCGAGATAAAGAGCGGTGACAATTATCGCCTGCATCTTGATCTGCTGGCTTACTTGTCCGGACCTACGTCGAAAATCTTCAAGCATCTTGTAGTGTCGGCGAAGGGCTTTCACCTGTTCCACACAGCGGGTTTGCGACTGATCGATTGTGCGCATCTCTGACAGGAAATCCGCCAGCAGAGCGGATTTCACGGCGATGTCCGATTCCGGA
Organism: Bdellovibrio sp. MYbb2; assembly: GCF_056175685.1. Taxonomy (NCBI): domain Bacteria; kingdom Pseudomonadati; phylum Bdellovibrionota; class Bdellovibrionia; order Bdellovibrionales; family Pseudobdellovibrionaceae; genus Bdellovibrio; species Bdellovibrio sp. MYbb2. The sequence continues at coordinate 764,303 of NZ_JBJKJI010000001.1, read as the reverse complement.
AACTGCAGCGAATGTAACACTTCAAACATCTGCACACGCACCCAACCACTTTGTGATTCAACGGCCGAAAGGAACGAAGCACGGAAGGATTTTCCGGTTTGCAAACCCAGAATCATGCAATCAAGAAGCGGAATCAGCGCACTTCGCAGTCGTCGAATTAAGAAAAATCGCAAAATTGCCGGAAAAAACTTTAAAGTTATTAAAAGAATGCCGATGAAAAGCCAGAGCAAGGTGGGTGTCGAGGCTGCGACGGTGAGAAAGCAGATCACAACCAGGTTCATGATCGAAAAAGATCGAACCCAGTGTTGAGAGAATGCAAAATCCCGTGCCACTGATGAAAAGATTCGGTGAACGAGCGCATGTCCGAACAGCGAAATCGAAAAAACGATGAGCAAAGGGCACCTCCTTGAACCCGGTTGCTCGCAAAAAATATGCAAGGTAAATTTTTTGTTGACGTCGGTGGTCGAATTAGGAAAAACTTAAGTAAGTAAAGTTTTGTAAGTTAAGAAACAACAACAACGTTTGCATCCTAGGAGGAGCACATGGCAAAGAAAGCAGCTAAAAAAGCTACAAAAAAAGCAGTTAAAAAAACTACTAAAAAAGTAGCAAAAAAAGCTACAAAAAAAGTAGCTAAGAAAGCTACTAAAAAAGCTACTAAGAAAGCTGCGAAGTAGTCTTTCTTAGGAACTAGTTTTTAGTTCTTGAACCCCAGAGGCAACTCTGGGGTTTTTTTATGCCCAAAACCCGCCACCAGAGCGGCTTTCAAGCCGATCCGAATTTTCTAATCCCACTAAATATTTTCGATAAAAGATGTTTCAAAAACGCTCTTGCAAAGCAAGGCGCTCCCCCACGCGATTCGCGAAGCGAGAGCCAGTAAAAAAAAGACCAACCCAAAAAGCTTGAGGTTGGTCAAAAGGGTTCAGCCGCGAGACGGAGGGTTTTTTACGAAACGGAGGCGTGCTCCAAGCACGTCGGAGAGAAGTAAAAGGCCCGACAACGAAGTGGATGGGCCCTTTTCACCAACCGGTTAGAAGTAGTACAAGGCGCCTACGGTGCCGGTTGGTAGCAACATGCCGCGTTTTATTTCGGTCATGGCCATCAGTTCTGCATAAACTGAGACACCTCGGAAGTCGCCGGAAAGCTGATTATATTGCAGGCCAAACGACGCATTCACAAAATCTGTGCCAAATCGGCCGGATTTCTTTTCGGCGGAGGTCAAAATACGGTCCAGAATTCCGGAATGATCAGCAGCCGAGGTGCTGCCGCTGGAATTATACCAGCGGGAATAACCTGCAGTGAAGTAAGGTGCCAGGTAATCACCTTCAAAAGCATGTTTCCACGCCAGTTGGAAAGAGTTGTAACCATGACCCGTGCCGAATCCGGCAACCGCGCCATCAGCATCTTCCACATTCAATTCCAGATTGAAGCCCATGGCACCCAGGGCTCCGCCCACGGACATGCCGGCGCCGACTTTCAACTGCTGGCGCATGCTCAGTGTGGAGGAATAAGTGTTCATCAGTCGCTCATCGCGCATGCCTTGAGCATATTCTTGTTCGATAGAACGAGCTTTGGTGGTGATGGAGTTAGAGTCTGCACCCAGGATCACCGTGGCTGCTTGACTTTGCAGGGCCGCAAAAAACACCACGGTGGATACCGCATGACGGATAGATAGTTTCAACATAGAGGACCTCCCTGTTCTCGAGGAGATCTTAGAAAACGCGGGCTTTCACACCCTCTTGCTGGAAGAATTTCTTCAAAGCCGGACCATCCAGCGGTTCGAGCCTGAAAAGAAGCTTATGAACCAGTTCATAAGTCTCTTCCGCTTTCTTCGATCTCATTTTGTCTGTCAAATATGCCATGTCATCGCTGATTTTGACCGCATTATCCAGCAGTCTGGCCATTTCTTTATTCTTCGTCGTTTTATCCAGCAGAACCAGCGTTTTATTGAAGTTTGTCGTCAAAGAATTCAGTTGTTGGATCATATTGGTCACCGAACCTTCGTTTTTTTCGACAAGTTCGATGATTTTGCCAGCCAAACCATAACCTTGAGAGATCAATTGATCCACACGCGGAGGATCTTCACCGCGAACATAATCACCAGATGAAAATTCACCGGAATCCACCGAGCCTGGAGAGATTTCCAGAAACTTTTCCCCAATCACACCGGCAAGATTGATGAAGAATTTGGAATCTTTCCGGACACTGGTCCAGGCTTTCTTATCAACTGTGATCGTCAGGCGCAGTTTCACCTCTTCGCCGGATGGAGCTTTGTATCCCGGATCAAAAGTGATCGCTTTCACTTTGCCCACTTTGATACCCATTACACGCACCGGAGAACCTTCTTCAATCCCGCCGGCATAGTTGTACATGACATTAAGTTCTTTGGAATTGGAGAACGGGGAAATAAATCCCATGAAGTAGGCAAACACCACAATCAGAACTACCGAGACCAGAGCCAACAGGCCCACTTTGGTTTCAACCTTCATACGTTCCCCTAGTAAAGATAACTAAAAGTATAGGACAAAATAAAATCAATCACAATAATTGCGATCGAAGACACGACCACCGTGTTTGTTGTCGCACGACCCACGCCCTCGGCACCTTGCTGACAACGGAATCCAAAGTAACAAGCCACAAGAGGAATCACTCCTCCGAAGCACGCACCCTTGATCATTGCAAAGATCAGATCCTTGAAATCCACAAACCGCTGCATGGAAGTCAGGAACATACCCGGTGTGTAACCCAAGTAAAACTGACTGACCGCCATTGCCGAGAATATACAAGCCATATTGGCGACAATCGTGATCATCATGCCGCCCAGAACACAGGCCAAAAAGCGTGGCACCACCAGGTAATTGACCGGATCAATTCCCAGCATTTTCAGCGCATCCACCTGCTCGGTGATCTGCATGGAACCGACTTCAGAAGCGTATCCCGCCCCGACGCGGGAACTGAGCAGCAAAGCTGTGACAATCGCCCCCAGTTCACGCAGGATTAAAACGGCAGCAAAGCCCGGCACCATCGAGTCATTCTGAATGACCATCTTCATATGGAAAGAGGACTCCAGGATCGTGACAATCGCAGCAAAACACACACAAAAAACCACGATAAAAAGGCTTTTATTGCCCACAAAATGCAGCTGCTGGAAGAATTCCTTGCGACGAAACGGCGGTGTAAACACCCCGGTCAGGGTTTCAGCGATCAATGTGATCATGGTCTAAACCCCCGCACCATTGTAAGGATAATGTCCCCGATAAAGCTGGTCATCCAGTCCATCACCACAATACAAATCATCGTCGTCACGGCCGTTGCGACCACCGCACGGCCCACACCTTTGGCGCCTCCGGTTGTGGAATAGCCCTGATAAGTACAAATAGTCGCCAGCACCACCGCGAAAGTACCGCACTTCACCAGGCCGCTTAAAATAGATACCGGACTGACAATCAACGGAACATGGCGCAGATATTCTTCATAGTTCACACCGGCAAACAGTTCGCCCAACAGCATTCCGCCAAAGACCGACATCATCAAGCCCGCTGCCAGCAGGAAGAAACTTGAAACAATAATACCGACAAATCGCGGAACGATGATTTCCTGAATCGGATCCGCGCCCAGACAGCGAACGGCATCGATCTGTTCAGTGACCTTCATGGTCCCCAGCTCAGCCGAAGTGAACGCCCCGACTTTTCCGCTCAGCATGAAAGCGATCAACAGCGGGCCCACTTCCCTGAAAGTCGCACTGGTGGCCAATGCCCCCAGATATCCCAAAGCACCAAATTCTTTCACCTGCATCGCAAACTGTACGGTCATGATTGCGCCCACAAAGAAGCCCGCCATCGCCGTGGTCGGGAAACTGTCGACGGTGACTTTCCAGATCTGTTCAAAAATCTCGTGGACTTTAAGTTTCTTGAACATCATTGTGCGCAGGATTTTTTGCAGGAATAAAAGTGTGGATCCGACCTGATCCAAAAGGGATGTGATCATGGTCATGCCTCTAACACCTCGGCCAGGAAGTCTTTTACCAATGGCTGATCAGATTTCTTCAATTCATCGGGTGTGCCCAAAGCCACGATGTTTCCCTTATCCAGAACGACAATGCGATCGGCAATGGAAAGTGCGCAGTTCATATCGTGGCTTACCACCAAAGAGGTTGTTTTCAATTCGCGGGAAAGATCCAGAATCAACTGATTCACCGCCGTGGTGGTGACAGGATCAAGACCTGTGGTGGGTTCGTCAAACAGCAGAATTCTTGGCTCTAATGCCACAGTTCTGGCAAGACTCACTCGCTTTTGCATTCCGTAGGAAATTTGTCCGGGACGTTTTTGTTCCACACCGTGCAAATTCACCAGGCGCAGGGCCTTTGAAACCTTGGCCTGAATGACTTCTTCAGACAGTTGATAATGACGACGAAGCCCGAAGGCCACATTTTCATAGATAGTCAGGGAATCAAACAAGGCGGGATGCTGAAAAACCATGCCACATTTTTTGCGGATCGGAAGATATTGTTCTTCGCTGAACTTTGAGACCTCTTCTTCATCAATCCAGATTTCTCCTTCATCCGGAGTCAGCAGACCCACGATGTTTTTCAGAAGAACGGATTTTCCTGTCCCAGATGTCCCCAGAATAAAGATGATCTCACCCTCGCGGATTTTTAGATTTAATCCGTTGAGTACTGTCCTTGTACCGAATCTTTTCACGAGGTTTTTGAACTCAATCACTTAGCTATGTTAGTTGGGCTGAAGTTCAGGGGTCAACCGCCATTTAAATTTCTGGATTCTTGGAGAAAGTCCACATTCCGAGACATTTAAACGCCCAAAATCAATTTACCCGCAAAACAGCTGAAAAAGGATCGGCACGATCATCGCTCAAAGGAATCCCTATAAAGGAAGCCCTATGAAGATTAAACAAATGACAGTATCAATTTCTATCATTCTTTCATCTCTAACGACCCATGCATCTCCAAGCCTGTCAGATGCACCTATTTCCCAGGATAACACGGTAGAACATCAAAGAAATAGAGTGATTCAGAGGCTCGAAGTGCTCTTCCCTACTGCCGACCGCAGTATGGAGGCAACTCGCCTCTTTTCAATGGCACTTATCGCTTGGAATCCAAGGCTTAACCCTAATGATGCCGAAAGATTCTTATCCCACCGAGTTGACCGAATGGGAATGATGAAAGGCTTGGTTGAACCACTACTCACGCTGATGGACGTCGCGCATGCCGCTGGGCGGCCCGAATTTACACGCATGCTGAATCCGGTATTACAGCTTGTTGCTCCAGGCCTAGCTAGAAATCTTCACGACAAGTATCAGTTACCATTAGATGAGCCAGGCAATGACTCTTTAAATATTTCACGAATGAACGACCTTGAACTGTTGAATTTTATGAAAAATAAGCTGGGTGGAAGCCGGCCCCATTCGCAAGAGAACGGGCAAGACATCCAAGCAAATGACGACTTTTTGCCTAACGCTTTATTCGGAAAAAGTTCTTTTTATGGAGCCGCTATAGAACGCACTCGGGAAAGGAATGACGACTTCCGGGACGAACCGAGTTTGAATGGTGAATACGCCAAGGACCCACAGGCTGGATACAGTCCAAGAAACAACCGCGGAAACACCTCGACTCCCGGATCGAAAGCAAATCAAGACGAACAACCTCGCGGCCTCTTTTCCAGAATGGATTTAATGGCCTACTCGTCAAGCTGTGCAACGAAATGCGGAAGCGACATATTTTCTGGCGCGGCATCTGGAGCAGGATTGCCTGGACCTTGGTTTGTGAAAGTCACTGGCGTAGTTACGGGCGCGATCCTCGGGGGGCTCTCTTGCAAAGACTCCGCCGAATGCAACAAGGACAAAAAGAAAGACAATACACCCAGCGAGCCGAAGGAACCTAAAAACCCTAAAGAACCCAAAGAACCAAAGCAACCCAAGGAGCCTAAAGACCCTCAGGAGCCGAAGGCACCAAAGGAACCCAAAGAGCCTGAAGAACCAAAGGAGCCCAAGGATCCGAAAGAGCCTAAAGAATCGCCAACCAATGAAGGTTACAGAGGCAGAAGAGACGACGTAGACAAAGGTGGCACCAAGTCTCCCGCAGGCAAAGGCACGGACAATATTCGAATTCGTCTCGACAAAGAATTTGAGACGAAAAGAAGTATTCCTGAAATTAATAAAGGTAATTTTGGCAGAATCTCAACGCCCACTAGAAGGAACGACTAATGAAGACACTTTCTCGTACATTACACTGGTGGATACATCCAGTATTAGTCATTTTGACCATGGCAGTTCCTCCGGAATCAAGAACTGCCGTGAGTCTTGCAGTAAGCTTGGTTGCTCTTGGAACTCAGCCTCTTACGAAGGCAGACATGCTTTCGATGAATCGCAGAGACAAAATTGGCAGCTGGGTCGTTACAGGAGTAATTATTGGAATTATCTCCGGACTTACTTACCTGCAATTTTTCACAACCTAGACGTTAGCTGTGGTGAGTGGACCTGCAAGCAATCCGCGAATGAACTGATGCACGCGTGGATCAGCGTGATTTTTGGTTTCTTCAGGTGTTCCGGTGATAAGCAGTTCCTGATCAACCACCATGCCGATTCGATCCGCCATTTGAAACGCACGATTCATGTCGTTGGTGATCGCAACAACTGTCGATCTCTTTTCTTTTTTCAGCGTCATGATCAGATCGATGATTTTGCGTGAAGTGATGGGATCCAAGCCTGCCGTTGGATCATCATAGAAAATGATCTCGGGATCCAGAGCTAATGCTCGAGCGATTCCCAGGCGTTTTTGCATGCCGCCGCTGATTTCATCCGGAAATAAATCACGGGCATGAGGAATGCCGACCGCATCCAAGAAATACTCTGCTTTTTTTGTTATTTCCCAGTCTGAAAGACCTGTGGTTTCACGCAGCGGGAAGCTGATATTTTGAACACATGTCAGCGAATCAAAAAGTGCGTTTTTCTGAAACAGAATTCCGACTTTTTTAAGCAGCGGAAGACGCTCTTTATTGCTCAGCGTCGACCAGTCCATTTGTTCAACAAATACTTTGCCATTACGGGGACTTACCAACCCTGCCATGGCTTTTAACAAGGTCGTTTTTCCCTGCCCGCTGGGACCCACAATCACAAATGATTCGCCCGCCTGAATTTCCAAATTGATGGACTTCAGCACAACAAGATCTTCAAAGGCCACTGTCACGTCTTTCAGACTGATGATGCTCATGCGGTCCAGATTCTCTCTCTGCAGGCTTCTGCGCCCAGCGGTAATTGTTGTCTCTAAATACGATTTGATATTGAATGGGTCATCGAACGCAAGTTTTTATTTTTCGGTGGGAAATTAGGAGTTTATTAATGAATATTCATGAGTATCAGGCCAAAGAAGTCTTGAGAAAGTTCGGAGTAGCCACCCTGAAAGGGAAACTGGCTCACTCTCCAGAAGAAGCAGTTGCAGCGGCAAAAGAAATCGGCGGAAGCGTTTGGGTTGTTAAGGCTCAGATCCACGCTGGTGGTCGCGGTAAAGGCGGCGGTGTTAAAGTTGCTAAGTCCCTGGACGAAGTTTCTGAATACACAAAAAAAATGATCGGCATGACTTTGGTGACTCACCAAACAGGCCCTGAAGGCAAAGTTGTTCAAAAGGTCTTCATCGAGCAAGGTTGCAACATCGCTAAAGAATACTATGTTGCGTGCCTGATTGACCGTGCTACTGGCAGAGCCGCAATGATGGCTTCTTCCGAAGGTGGTATGGACATCGAGGAAGTTGCTGAACACAATCCAGACGCGATCAAAAAAGTCGACATCGACCCAACTGTTGGTTTGATGCCGTTCCAGGCTCGCGAACTGGCTTTCCAAATCGGTATGGAACCAGCGATCGTGAACAAAGCGGTGAAGTTCTTCGCCGGTCTTTACAACGCATTCGTAGCAACTGACTGCTCTATCGCGGAAATCAACCCATTGGTTGTGACTAAAGAAGGCGACGTTCTTTGCTTGGATGCAAAAATGAACTTCGACTCCAACTCTTTGTTCCGTCATCCAGACATCGTAGAGATGCGTGACCTGAACGAAGAAGAACCGTCTGAAATCGAAGCTTCCAAGTTCGACCTGGCGTTCATCAAGCTTGATGGTAACATCGGCTGCCTTGTGAACGGTGCGGGTCTGGCGATGGCGACTTTGGACATCATCAAATTGCACGGTGCTGAACCTGCAAACTTCCTGGATGTTGGCGGCGGCGCTAATAAAGAGAAAGTGACTGAGGCGTTCAAAATCATCCTGAAAGACAAAAACGTGAAGGGCATCCTGGTTAACATCTTCGGTGGTATCATGAAATGTGACATCATCGCTGAAGGCGTTATCGCGGCGTCCAAAGAGCTGGGCCTGAAAGTTCCATTGGTTGTGCGCCTTGAAGGTACAAACGTTGAACTTGGTAAAAAAATGTTGAAAGAGTCTGGCTTGAACATCACTCCAGCCGACAACCTGACTGATGCAGCTAAAAAGATCGTTGCTGCGATTAAAGGATAAGCGAACATGGCAATTCTTATTAACAAAAACACAAAAGTAATCTGCCAAGGTTTCACTGGTGCTCAAGGTACTTTCCACTCTGAGCAGGCATTGGCATACGGAACTAAAATGGTTGGTGGTGTGACTCCGGGTAAAGGTGGCACAACACACATCGGTCTTCCAGTGTTCAACACTGTGAAGGAAGCCAAAGCAGCCACGGGTTGCAACGCTTCCGTGATCTTCGTTCCACCTCCATTCGCAGCTGATTCCATCATGGAAGCAGTTGATGCGGATCTGGATCTTGTCATCTGTATCACTGAAGGCATTCCAGTTCTGGACATGGTGAAAGTGAAAGAATACATGAAGGGTAAACGCACTCGCTTGGTAGGTCCTAACTGCCCGGGCGTTATCACTCCAGGTGAATGCAAAATCGGTATCATGCCAGGTCATATCCACAAAGCCGGCCGTATCGGTGTTCTTTCCCGTTCCGGCACATTGACTTACGAAGCTGTTGGTCAGTTGACGGCACTTGGTATCGGCCAGTCCACTTGCGTGGGTATCGGTGGTGACCCGGTGAATGGCACAAACTTCATCGACGTTTTGAAATTGTTCAATGAAGATCCAGACACTGACGGCGTTATCATGATCGGTGAAATTGGTGGTACGGCGGAAGAAGAAGCAGCTGAATACATCAAAGCTCACTTCAAAAAGCCAGTGACGGCGTTCATCGCGGGTGCTGCGGCTCCGGCTGGTAAACGTATGGGTCACGCCGGTGCGATCATCAGCGGCGGCAAAGGCACAGCGGAAGCGAAGTTCAAAGCGCTTGAAGCTGCTGGTTGCAAGATCTCCCGTTCCCCAGCGGACATGGGTACGACTATGCAATCCATGCTGAAAAAGTAGTTCTAAGTTTTTAGATACAACTTTCAAAAACCCACGGCAGAAATGTCGTGGGTTTTTTTGTTTTCCCGGCTGACCATTTGCGATCCCTGTCAATTTTCAAGACACCCTGACCCATCCCAAACATCCTCTGATTGATTTCAAGCCCGCAAAGCGGTGGAACACCTCTTGTAACAAGCTTCGCGTTGATCAATTTAGGAGAGTTTATGAAACGTTCTGGTTTGGCTGCTTTTATGGCCTTATTGTCGCTGGTTCACAACACGGCTCGCGCCGAAATCATCGTCGATTTGCCGTTCCCGGGCGAATTCGAGGGCGATGTCGTCACCACCCCAACGATTCCTCCGGCCCCGCCGGCGGAAGACACGACTCAAACTCAATCCACAACAACACCGACGGCACCCGCAGCGCCTGTGCAGACCGAATATAAGGGTGAGCTTTCCATCACCTCGATGTCGCGCAAGTCCGGTGGCGCAACTTATAAGATTGATCTGCAGCGCTCTGCCGTCCTGAACCGACTGGAACTGGTAGTCGAGGTCAACAAGCTGAAGATCCATTCCGCTTCCCTTATCACCGAACGGGGTCAGCAGATTTCCGTGCGTGAATTCAAGGACAGCCGCGTGCTTTCCACCTGGGAATCATTGGTGTCAGAAAATCTGAACCTGTCCGACCGTGTGGCCTCCATCGAACTGGTCGCTGAATCCTATGGTGGCGCCGCGAACGTCCGCCTGCGCGCCATCGGTGCAAGCGAAGTACCACGCCTGGCCCTGCAACAGGTGATTGAGCCTGTTGCGGCGACCCCTGCGGCGCCTCCCGCACCGGGCAATTCGACTCCGGTTCAAATCCAGCCGTCTGCTCCGAACAACCGTCCTGAGGCTATCGCCAAAGGCACAAAGATTGTGTATTCCGGATCTTACGTCGGCACCATCGTTCAGATTTTAGGTGGCGGCAAAGTGCGTGTAACTCTCGACGGTTACAGCGGCACCCACGACATTGACATTCGTGACATTGGCACCCAAACCGCGTGTCTGGATGGCTTGTGCGGCGGGCACAACATTTTGTACTCTGGCAGCTATAGTGGCGTAATCAAAGAAGTATTCTCGAACAAAAAAGCACGCGTGGTGCTGGATGGTTATTCCGGTTTGCACATCGTAAACTTGAGTGAACTTGCCAAGTCCGTCGACTGCCATCAGAACTTCTGCATCAATCGTCAGGCGATCTATAGCAATTCATACGATGCAACCATCAAAAAACTTTTCACCAATGGCAAAGCTCAGGTGACTCTGGCTGGGTATTCCGGAATGCACATCGTAAACCTGTCTGAACTTGCCAATTCAATTCAGTGTTCGCGTGAACTTTGTGTCGGCGATTCTGTGATGTACAACAACACCTCTAAAGCCAAGCTTTTGAAGGTTTATTCCAACGGCAAAGTGCAAGTGACCATCGAGGGTTATTCCGGCACTCATATGATCAGTATTTCAGAAATTTCCCGCCCGACCCGCTGCCTTGAGGGTGTTTGTGCAGGTGATTCCCTGATGTACGACCGCACCATGGAAGCCAAAGTCATTGAAGTCTATAACAACAGACAGGCCCTGGTCACAATCGAAGGCTACAATGGAACTCACACGGTGGCGATCAGCTCTTTGAGCAAAAAAATCAACTGTGCCAGCGGCATCTGTGCGGGAGATCAGTTGATGTATGATTTCACCATGAAGGCCAAGGTCATTAAGGTCTTTAGCAATGGTCAGGCACTTGTCACGATCGAGGGTTATAACGGAACTCACACTGTTTCCTTAAGCACCTTGACGAAGGCTGTAACCTGCTCCAAAGGAATTTGCGCTGGTGATCGCATCGTTTACGATCGAACCTACACTGGGAAAGTGATTTCGGTGTTTGGCAACGGCACCGCTCAAGTCACTTTGAACGGATACTCTGGAACTCACAACGTCCACTTAAGCAGCCTGGTAAAATCAAAATAGGATTTTTCAAAACCCACAATGGAAACACTGTGGGTTTTTTATTTGTCGGCTGGATAATAGGGAATTTCGATGACAGCGCGGGCTCCGGCCGCGCCCATGATCGCTCCCAGAACCTGGCGCAAGGACATGATCGTGGCACCTCTTTGACCGATCACCCGGCCAATGGCTTCTTTCGGGCAGCTGACGACATACTGGGTGGTCTTTTCACCAATCACGACATCCACACCGATACCTTGAGCCTCAGGTGCTAACATCTGCAAAGCCGAAAGTAAAAATTCACGGGCTTTTTCACGGATCTCGGCAATATTGTCTGCTAATGGCGCAGCCCCGGAATCAACTCGCGATGTTGAAGAGGAACGCACTACTTTAATCACTTTAACGGACTCGGCACCCATAAAACTCCTGTTAACAATTTCATGTTAACTTAGAATTTTTCTTTCACCAGATCCTGTCCGCAGATAGTGCTCCCTTCCAGATTTGTGGAACACACCATTACAATTTTTCATAAGGCCCCATTTAAAAAGCTTTGGGGGCCTGCTCTCCCCGTCAAACGACAGAATATTATTGTCTAGTAATCTTACGACATTGTAAGCATCGGGAATGACGAAGTTCTTTTTCCTTCTGACCCTGATCTCCGCAACGGCTTTTGCCCAAACCGAACCCGACTGGACTGCCGGGGTGGCCGTCCCACCGGGTGGGAGATCTAACATCTACTTGTGGAACGATTTCGATTTCCAGACGTCTCAAAATAAGGGAAAGATCCACGCCCAAGTCTATCCGGTGACCGTCACCGGGATGTTGCCACCCTATGAGCCCGTGCGCCGCCTGATCGAGGAAAAGAACAGCAATCCTTTGCGCAAGTGGATTCAAAGCCTGATGAAGGGAATCAGCGGTTTCAAAAATTTTGAAGACGTTTTAGAAAACCTCGGCCTGCACAAGTACCCGCTTGAAAACGAGCGCGGGGTGTATGCTGTTCCTTATCCCAATGAAATCCGCCCCGACACTCTGATGGGTTTTGGATTGATTGAACGAAACGGCGCCGAAGGCTTCACATTCAGCTGTGCGGCCTGCCATTCATCGAACCTGTTTGGTAAAACCGTCCTGGGCATGACCAACCGGTTCCCCCGCGCGAATGAATTCTTCATCAAGGCCAAGAAGGTCATGCCTTTGATGGATCCCCACATCTTCCAGGCCTACACCCGCGCCACCGATGCGGAAACCGCTTTGTTGGTGGAATCCAAGGCGCGCCTGAAGTTCGTAGAATTGAAACAGCCCATCGCTCTGGGTTTGGATACATCCCTGGCGCAAGTCAGTTTGTCACTGAATCGTCGTGCGAAAGACGGCTATGCCAACTACAGCGACAAAGCAGCAAGATCCCCGCGTGCGGATGCCTATCTGGACAACAAGCCTGCGGATTCCAAACCGGCCGTCTGGTGGAACGTAAAATACAAAAACCGCTGGCTGTCCGACGGAAGTGTTCTGAGCGGCAACCCGATCTTCACCAACCTGATTTGGAACGAGATCGGCCGTGGCGCCGATTTGCACGAACTTGAAACCTGGCTGGCTGAAAATGATCACGTGATCAAAGAGCTGACCACCGCGGTGTTTGCCTCAGAAGCACCGCACATCACGGATTTCTATCCAGCGGAAAAAATCGATCTGGGCCGCGCCAAAGCTGGCGAGCAGATTTTTAAAAACAACTGCGCCAAGTGCCACGGTAACTATGAAAAAGCCTGGAACCAGCCGCACGCCCTGGTGCTGTCCGCCGCCGAACGCCTGAAAACCGTGGAAGTGCGCTACAAAGAAAAAACGCCGGTGGTAAATGTCAGCACGGATCCATTCCGCCGTCAGGGCATGAAGTCTTTGGAGCAGCTCAATGATCTTGAAATCTCCAAAAAGAACGGCATCGTCATCAAAGCGCAGGAAGGTTATGTGCCACCACCACTGGTGGGCATCTGGGCAAGATGGCCGTATATGCACAACAACTCGATCCCGAATCTGTGTGTACTGCTGACTCCGGCAAAGAAGCGTCCGTCGATTTATTATTCCGGCGAAGCGCTGAACAAAGACACGGATTATGACTTTGCCTGCGGCGGCTATCCGATCGGCGATAAGACTCCGAAAGCTTGGAAGACACGCGAGCACCTGTACGACACAAGAAACGCCGGCATGGGCAACATGGGTCACGACGAAGGTATCTTCATCAAAGACGGCGTTGAGATTTTGTCTGCTGAAGACAAGTACAATCTGATTCAGTTCCTGCAGACGCTCTGACAGAACATCTGCGAGCATCCTGTTTTTCACAACGAATGCGGGCGCTTATTGGCGTCCGCTGTTCAATCTCTAAACACAAGCCATCATCGTATTTACCGCGGATTTCCGGCAAATCCGCGATTTCCCGTACTGAGACACCTTGGCACTGTTGCTGCAATACTCCCCAGCCAGTAACCAAAAACACATTAAACCCCTTTTTAGGAGTATCCATGAAAAAGTCCGTTATCGTTGCATTGTTGTTGTCCGCTACTATGGCTCAAGCTACTGAGATCTCTCAGGTTTACTCTGCTTCTGTGACTTCCACTGTTGATTCCCTGCTGGCGATCCCTTTGATGACTACGGGTGGTGTGGTAGCGACGTCTGCTTCCATCTCTGGTCAGACTTTGAAATTGGCTTTGGAAGCTAAAGAAGACGCTGCAACTTTGATCGCTTCTGAAGGTGCGATCCGTGGTGTTTCCCTGCAAAAAGCTTTGGAAGCAATCCGCGCTGAAAACCCTAAACTTCAGGCTTCCGATCTTGAGATCGCTGAAGGCATCTTGAAGATGTAATTCGCGCTTTATCTCCTCCTCTTCTCTGGAAAAGGGCTGCCGCAAGGTGGCCCTTTTTTATTTTCAAATCAATCACTTAGGTCCCCATAGTCTGGCACTGAATTTGTATTAGCTTTCAGAGCAGGGCTTGGATTTTCCAAAGTCCCGGCAGGTTTGTCTCATTTTGAAACAAGGAGAGACCAATGAACAAAGCAGGATTGATTGTCGCCGCGATGCTGATGGCTTCCAGCGCTCATGCTTCATTCAGCTACTCTTTGACTGACGGACCTTCTGACAAACAATTCAGACAGAACGCACAAATCCTGCTGAAACAAGCAGAACAGCTGCTGCCGGTTTCAATCAAATCCAAATTCAAAAAGCCGTTGGAAGTCCGTTTTGAAAGCTTGAAAGAAAACGGCGACAATGCCATGGGAAAACTGTCCTGGGGCAAGATCCGCATTGACCTGAAAGCCGTCCCGGAAATCCGCCGTGGCGAAAGCAACGCCACCCGCACCAACCGCAGTCATAAAACATTCTATCGCGAAATTCTGGCCACCGTGATTCACGAAACCATTCACGCCTATGACAAGCTGAATGTTCATGATGCGGATGAAGCCCGCATGATCCGTATCTGCAAAGAAGAAAAAGACGATCGCCAAAACAGCCAGACAAGTCCGGAATGCCGACCTTACGAAAACATGTATCGCAGCTATTCCCAAAATCCGTATTTCACAATGATCGCGGGTTTTGTTGACAGCGATGAATCGTGGATGAAACATCGCAGTCCTGACATCTATGAACTGACCAGCGCCTTTGAATCCTTCCCGGTGAACATGGAATATTTCCTGATGGATCCGGACTATGCGTGCCGTCGTCCTTCGCTTTATCACCTGTTCCGTTCCAAATTCAATCACACGCCATTCCCGAACAGTCGCTGTCAGGTGCCGCTAAACTATGTGATTCCGGACTTTAAAGGCAAAGACAGTCCTCTTCGCAGCATTGATCCAAGCCGCATCTATCAGGTTCATTATCTTTTGGCCGCCGAAGGCGAAGCCATGATGAGCGGCTGGGGTCATTCCATGTTCCGTCTAGTGATGTGTGCCCCGGAAAGAAAAGTTGTCGGTCCTGATTGCCTGAAGGATCTGGATCAGCACGTGGTGCTTTCTTACCGCGCTTTTGTGAACAGCATTCAGATCAACACTTTGAAAGGTCTGACCGGGGATTATCCATCACGCCTGTTCCTGGTGCCGATGCATCAGGTGATTGATGAATACACCAAGACGGAACTGCGCGACCTTAGAAGCGTGCCAATGAATTTGTCCCGGGATGAAATCCGTCAGTTCGTGACCCGCACCATTGAAACACACTGGTCGTATGATGGCCGCTACTATTTCACCTCGAACAACTGCGCAGTGGAATCGCTGAATCTGATGAAAGGATCCTTGTTCCGTCCAGAGCTGATCTATCTTCAAACCAAGACCCCGATTGGTCTTGAAAAGGATCTGTTGCGTCTGAAGATTGCCGACAACACCGTTTTTGCCAACCGCACTCAGGCCATCAACACCGGCTACCTGTTTGATTCTTACCGTGACCGCTATGAGCTGAGCTTCAAGGTTTTGAAAGCCACTATTGGCGTCAGCCAAAAGGACTTCCGCGAGTTGCTGAGCCTGACAGCGTCCCAGCGTGGCAGCCTGTATTCCCGCATCAACAAGCTGGAAAGAAAGACCCGTAAAAAAGCAGCGGCCGCAGTCCTGCTGCTTGAAAACGGGGCTCACCGCTTCCTGACAGCGGCGATCAAAGCGGATCTGACCCAGCATGTGATCAAAGAAGAAAAACAAGCCGCCAAACGTGGCGAGACCACCCGCCAGAAAGAGATCGTGTCAGCACTAACTGAAATCAGCGACATGTTCTCGCAACCAGCGGCCTTCCTAAAGGGTGCGGATGGTTACGGTTTGCCAACTGAACAGGACTGGGAACAGGTTCAGCGCCTTTCCTCGCACAAACAAAGCCAGGGGTCTGATATTTACGATGAAGTGCAAAAGAATGTGGAAAGCCTGATCAACTCGGCCCAGATGAAAGAAATTGATGCCATTAAAAAGAACGTGGAATTTGCGCTTAGCTTTATGCGCTCCATTTAACCTTAGGGACAGACAGATATAACGATGAAACAATCAAAGTTGTTACTGACATTTGCAATGATGCTGACGTCCCTGGGGGCAAAGGCCAACACGCTGGATTTTCAGCAGGAAACATTTGCGCGCGGATTGATGGTCGCTGCCGACACCCGTGATCGCGTGGGATGCCAGAAAACCAAAGAGCTTGTCGGCAGCCTTATGCGCCTGGAAGAAGACCTGTGCGCCATTGATGAACTCAATCCCATCAGTGTCGTGGTAATGACGATTCCCGTGGATGAGTGGGACTTTATGGCCGAGATCGATTCATCACGCAATGCACCCCGGTCCATTCGCGACTCGAATGTGGGATTTGTTCGAGGCGGTCGCACCAGTTTACTGTTTTTGCTGCCAAGTGCGCGGGAATCCAACAACATGATCCGCGTGGCGGTTCGCCGTGAACAAGCCACCATCGCGCAGGTGCGTGTGTCGGATCTTTCCATGCTGCAGGAAATGCAGCGGGGGCACACGTTTGTGCATTTCACACTTAGAAATATTCCGCGTGATCTGAGCGAACGCGACCGCAGCGCCGCAGAACGCATTGTTCGCCGTGTGCGCATTCGTTCTTCCAACATCGAGGGTATCACAAAGGAAAAAACCATCCTGCAGTCCCTGAACATCGTGGACAATATCAATTCATCGATCAACGACCCGGAAAGCCCGGACCGTTTTGAAATGGGTTTCTTTTTGCCAGAAGGCTTGTGCCTGTCATTGAAGAAGTGCCTGAATGGGGGCGATGATGAAGACGGAAGCTTCTTCCCTCTCAGTCTGGGCTTTTCGTTCAAGATCAGATTCTAAAGACGGGGGCCCGGGTCCGGGCTGTGGGGCACTTCGATCATGGAAAAAACGCTATCCCAGGATTCAGTTCGAATATAGAAGAGCTCATAGCCCCCTGCGGCAATTTTCCATTGACAGCGCCCCCTCCCGGCCTCTATTTAAGGGCCACTCAGGAGATCTAAGATGAAGAAATTATTGGTTTTTGCCTTGTTGGCAGCCAGTCCTGCATTCGCCGGCCGTGTTGATGAAATCCAGATCATGACCACCGAAGATGTCGAGTTCACCCTGAATCTTTGGCAGAACCGCGAAAGCTATCAGATCACCTACCAGAACTTCACCACCCCGTCCGAAGGTCACGATCTGGCCGTTCAGACAAAACTGGTTGTGAACACCGCAAACCAAGGAAACCAAGAGTGGACATGTGTCACTCAATTCGTTAAAACTCCTAGGTTCTTTGAGATTACTAAAACAGTTTGTCATTAATAAACAAGGAGACATCATGTCTATCGAACAAACATTCTCTATCATCAAACCAAATGCCATGAAGAAAAACGCTATCGGCGATATCGTGAGCATGTTCGAAGCTAACGGCTTGAAAATCGCTGCTGCGAAAATCACCGTTCTTACAACTGCAAAAGCTGAAGAGTTCTACGCTGAACACAAAGCTCGTCCATTCTTCGGTGAGCTTGTGTCCTTCATGACTTCCGGTCCGGTTATGTTGATGTGTCTTCAAGGTGAAGGCGCAGTTTTGAAAAACCGCGAAATCATGGGCGCTACTGACCCTAAAAAAGCTAACGCTGGCACAGTTCGCGCGAAATTCGGCGACAACGTTGGTGAAAACGCAGTTCACGGTTCTGACTCTCCAGAGTCTGCTGCTCGTGAATTGGCTTTGTTCTTCGAAAAACACGAGATCTGCAACGCATAGTCGTTTTCAGATCCAATTTTGAAATTGCGATAATTAAATGTCTGCGAAATCAAACCAAAGGGGAGCGAAAGCTCCCCTTCTTGGTTCCAAGATCAAATTGAATATAGAAAAACTCGCCATTGGCGGTGCTGGAGTCGCACGACACGAGGGCATGGTTGTCTTCGTTCCTCAAGCAGCGCCCAATGAAGAGGTTCTGGCCGAGATCACTCTGGTCAAAAAGAACTTCATGGAAGCCCGTGTGGTGGAGGTTCTGTCCGCCAGCCCTCATCGCCGTGAACCACCATGCCCGGTGGCGCACACTTGTGGCGGCTGCAACTGGCAGCACATCACCGAGGAAGAACAGCGCCGTCAAAAACACACGCTGGTTCTGGAAACGATCAGGAAATTCAACCGCGATCTGGAATTCAATTATCTGCCGATCCAGCCAAGTCCGCGTGTGCTGCGCTATCGCAACCGCATTCAGCCGAAATTCAAAAACGGCCGCTTCGGTTTCTTTGCGCGCAATTCCCACCAAATCGTGGAAACGATGGACTGCCTGATCACGGAAGAAACCCTGACCGACAAATTTGCCGAGGTGAAAGCCTGGGCCGAAAAGAAAAATGCGAAAGATCTTCAGCGTCTTGAGATGTACATCGCCGAAGAGGGCGACGTGCGCTATGGCCTGATCACCGACGAAGACGACGGCATTGGTTTTTCTCAAGTGAACCGCTTTCAGAACGAAGACCTGCTGCGCACGGCTTTGGACTGGGCGGGCGACGGTCCGTACAAAAAAGTTTATGACCTGTATGCCGGTGCCGGGAACTTCACCTTCCCTCTGGCGGCAAAGTACAGCGAATCCGAAATCATTGGTGTCGAGCTGAATCCGAAGCTCGTGGAGCGCGCCCGCTCCAAAATCACCGACAAGCGCATGACCTACTTCATGTCCGACGTGGAAACCTACATGCGCCGAGCCAGCATCGGTAAAGACGATCTGGTGGTCCTGGATCCACCTCGGGCCGGAGCTTCCGAATACACCATGCAGACCCTCGCCGCCGCCCAGCCACGCAAGATCATCTACATCAGCTGCCATCCGGTGTCTTTGGCGCGGGATCTTAACTGGTTCTTTGCTCAGACGCAGAAAATGGGCATCAAGTACAAGCTCGACCGGGTGCAGACTTTCGAGATGTTCCCGCAGACGGATCATGTGGAAACTATTGCGGAACTCAGGGTTGACTCTTAGTCCTCTAATGATACCTTTTTAGCATGCGTAAATGGATTCTCGCTCTGTGCGCCCTGACCATGCTGGGTTGTGCCAGCCGCTCGGCACAGGAAAAACAAAAAGCTGAACTTCACCTCCGTTTGGGTGCCTCTTACATTGAAAGCGGCAACTATCCCTTTGCTTTGCAGGAACTGTTGAAAGCGCAGGAGCTGGATCCAAAGAATCCCGTCATCCAAAACAATCTGGGTCAGGTGTATTTCTATCGCGATCGTTTTGATCTGGCAGAAAAACATCTTCGCCAGGCGCTGGATTATGAGCCGCGCTACTCGGATGCCCGCAACAATCTGGGCCGCGTGCTGATTGAAGCCGGCCGTTACGCTGACGCCGAAAAAGAAATCCGCACTGTGATCAATGACCTGACTTACGGAAATCCGGAAAAGGCCTACATCAATCTGGGGCTGGTGAAGTTCAACCAAAAAGAGTACGGCGCCGCCCGCACCGCTTTTGGCAAAGTCATGGACACGCAAACGGACGACTGCATCGCCAACACTTACTATGGCCGTACGTTCTTTGAAGAAAAGGACTATGGTCGTGCTGCCGAAGCTCTGGATCGCGCCATCGGGTTCTGCCAGAAGAACCTTTTTGATGAGCCTCACTACTACAGTGCGCTTTCCTACTATCGTCTGGGCGAAAAATCGAAATCTGTCGCCCGCTTTGAAGAGTTGATAAAATATTATCCCACCGGTAAGTACCGCGACAAAGCCAAGGGAATGCTCAGTTTGATTCGAAAGGGACATTAATGAAAAAGACCGGAGAACTTCTAAAGAAAGCACGCGAGGATAAAGGCCTCTCCCTGCACGAAATTGGTCTTTCTTTGAAAATCAGCAGCAAGGTTCTTAAAGCCATCGAAGAGGGTGATGAAACCCAATTGCCGGCGAAAACCTTCCTGCGCGGCTTTGTACAGAGCTATGCAAACTTCCTTCACCTGAACTCTGATGAGGTTCTTGAAGTCTTCTACGAAGAGATGGGCTCCACAAAACCGAAGCCCTACATCCGCCAGACGGAAGAGCCCAAAGCAGCCTCCACCCCTGAGACAGAATCAAAACCGGCAACAGAAAGCACCACTGAAACAGCGGCTCCAGCAGCAGCGGCAGCACCAGTTCCGGAAGCCACCGTCACTCCGATTCGCAAGACTCCGCCACCAACCAGCTCCAATCATGGCATGCAGTCCCTGAAAGAAAACAAGAACACCAAAACCTACATCATTCTGGGTCTGGGTATTGTTCTGGTGGGATTGATTCTGTTCACAAAGAAAATGATCGACAAGTATTCCAAGGAAGCCGAAGTTCCAAGTGCGGAAGTGGCACAAACCATGGAAGGCGCAACTCCGGTTGTGGTCGACACTTCCATTGATGGCGGCACCTTGACTGAAGTGGAACCAAACACCACTCCGGGTCCTTTGGGCAACCTGACGACAACACCGACTCCCGCGGCACCAGTAACTTCCACGGCGACAACGGCAGCGTCTCCGACTCCGGCTGTATCCACTCCAGCGACTGCGCCGACTCCTGCAGTTTCACCGACACCAACGCCGAAACCAACGGCGACTCCAAGCCCGACTCCGACGGCAACTCCGTCGCCGACGCCAGTGGCTTCGCCATCACCAACCCCGACACCAACGCCGACTCCGAAACCAGAATCCGGCAAACCTGTCGAACTGATCGTAGAAGCTTTGGATTCAGTCGAGATCGAATACTCCGCTCCGAACGGCAAACCACAAAAGATCCGTCTTTCTGCTGAACAGGTTCACACCTTCAAAAGCAAAAGCGGTCTGAAGATTAATTTCTCCAACGGTGGCGCCGTGAATCTGATTCTGAACGGAAAAGAAATCGGCATTCCGGGTGACCTTGGTAAACCTATCCGTCTGAGCTACTAGTCTTGAAAGATCTATTCCGCATCTGGTGGATCAGCCTTCTGATAAAACTTGTTCTGTCAGCACTCATTCCCTTGAGTGCTGACGAAGCCTACTACTGGGTTTGGGCCCAGCGTCTGCAGCTAAGTTATTTTGATCATCCGCCTTTAGTATCCTGGCTTTTCTATCTTGGTCACTTCCTTGAACCCTTCATGAACGCTGTCCGCTGGCCGGCAGTGATTCTGGGGCACGGTCTTTTGACCGTGTGGTTCTATATCCTGAAAGACAGGATCGACTTTGATAAAATCAAGGTGTGGACGTATCTGGTGCTGTTTTCCCCGCTTCTGGGGTTTGGCTCTTTGATCGTGACTCCGGATCTGCCGGTGATGTTCTTCTGGTCCCTGGCCCTCTTGCTATCCCTGCAGGCAATCAATAACAAATCTCTTTCCAGCTACATCTGGCTGGGTGTGGCTTTGGGCCTGGGGTTCTGTTCAAAATATCACATCGTTTTGTTCATTCCGTGTCTGCTGGCGTACCTGACCGTGGAAAAACGCTGGAAGGATGTGCGCTGGAACGGAGTTTTGCTGACTTTGGTTTCAGGATTGATCTTCTGCACACCGGTTCTTTTGTGGAATTATCAAAATGACTTTGCGTCGTTTGAATTCCAGATCAAACACGGCCTTGAAAAAAGCTCTTACGATCCGGAATGGACACTTTCCTACATTCTGGGGCAAATCCTGATCGTATTCCCGCTGATCTTCTGGGCGGCCTTGCGAGCAAAAGTTCCCAAGGACCTGCGCTGGCTGCTCTATTTCGGCTGGGGCCCATTGCTGTTCTTCCTGTTCACTTCCTTCCGCGCTTTGGTGGAAGCCAACTGGCCCATCATCGCCTATCCGGCGGTACTGGCATTGGCGCTGTTCCACCCCAAGGTGCAAAAGTGGGCAAAGGTGTATGTGATCTTCTGGGGTGCGATTGTTGCTATTGTGCTGGCCACTTTGTTCACGCCGGCCCTGCGCAAGCTCAGTGACAAAGTCGAAGAACCCTATGTCTTCCAGGAATTAAGCAGCGTGGCCAAAGAAGTGAGTCCACTTTATGCCAGCAGCTATCAAATGGCGTCCTCACTTTGGTATTTCAGCAAAGTTCCGGTGTTTAAGCTCAAAGGAATCAGCCGTTACGACTTCTTTGACACGCTTCCTGAAGCCGAGCCGCAGGGTAAAGTTTTTTATTTAGTAAAGCGCGAGAGAAATGGTTTACCAAAGTGGATTTCCGAACAACAATGGCAGATGAAAGAGATTCGAAAAATCTCTCCTGACTTTGTCCTGTTGGAATTCACAAGACCATGAAAGTAATTGCGACTCTTTCTTTTTTGCTGGTGACCTTCTTCCTGTACGGATTTTATCTGAATCAGTACGAACTGGCTGTGGTGCCACCACAGATCACCTCACAGCATTCTTCCCGCAATCTGTATGACTATAAAGGTGTGCTGAATGTGCACACCGATCTTTCCAGCGGGTCGGCCACTTCAAGTTTTGTCATCACTTCAGCGAAACTTGCCAACCTGGATTTTATCTTTTTCACCGACTACAACATCTTCAATATTCCGACGACGTTTGAATCCTATCACGGGAACCTGCTGGTCTTTAATGCCGGCAAATACAGCTATCTGGATTCGCGTTTGATTTACTATTCTTTAAATCAGGAAAGTATCGGCGCAAATCTGGGTGATGCCCAGGTGAAACTGTCCGATTTGCTGTCACAAAAAACCGGCGCCAGCAAAGACACGCTGACGATCCTGGCTCATCCGTACAAAGCGGGTTATTCCTGGTCCGGCGAAATTCCTTCAGGCCTTGATGGTTTCGAACTTTTGAACATGAAAAGTCTGATCAACCGCGCCTGGGGTGAGTCCAAGATCTCCACCATCTGGAGTCTTCTGATTTATCCATTCAATCCGCGTCTGGCATTTGTTCGACTTTACACCGAGCCCACGGATGAAATCGCACTTTTGAACAAACTCAGCCAGCAGCGCAAAGTGGTGGTCTATGCCGGAACCGAAGCCTCGGCCCGTGCGATCCCGCTGGCGAATTACTTCATCCGCTTCCCAAGCTACAAACGCAGCTTTGAATTCATGAGCAATCACGTGCTGCTGAAATCCGAACTGACGGGAAGTTTCAACAGTGACCGCACCAAGATTTTCAATGCGATTAAAAACGGAAGCTTCTATATCGCGCTGGACACTTTGGGTGATCCAAAAGGATTTTCAGCCACCATCGAAGACGGTAATCACAGTCACATGATGGGCTCGGAAGTGAAGTTCAGCAAAAACATGAGTCTGAAAGTGATTCTGCCTGCGAAGCCTCAGGACTTTTTTGAAATCATGATCATCAAAGACGGTGAAGTGGTGGCAAGAAAGAATGATCCAGAACCGGTATTTGAAATCAAAGAGCCGGGTACTTATCGGGTGCAGGTGCGAGTCAGCCCGATGCTGCCAATCCCGGACGCCAAAAAATGGATCACCTGGATTTACACCAATCCGTTCTACGTTCGCCCTTAATCCCCTGACAACGGAACTTCGACGGTGAGCCCATCCACGGGCTCAATCTGGCAGGCCAGACGCTCGAAAGGCTGAAAGCCCCGGTCTTCGGCCATCTCCTGTTCCAGCTCGTTGCGCTCAGGCAGTTTTTCCAGTCCCTTCACCACAAAAACCCGGCAAGTTCCGCAGGTCGCGTTTCCGCCACAGGTGTGGTTCAGCGCCACCTTCGCCCGCAAGGCCACGTCCAAAACGGAATGATCCTTTTGACTCACTGAGACATCAATATTTTCGGGCAAAAAGCTTATAATTTTCACGTGATCACTCTTTAGTTGAAACAGCCCCATCCATTTTGTATCAATGTTTTTATGAGATTCATAGCTTTTGACTTAGAGACCACTGGTACAGTTCCTGGAGTAGATCAAATCGTAGAAATCGGTGCCGTTCGTTTTATCGACGGCCAGCCCGAGGCGATCTTTGCCACTTTGATCGACCCACTTCGTCCAATCCCACCGGGAGCTTCCGCGGTGAATGGTATCTCTGACGACATGGTTAAAGGCAAACCTTTGATCGATTCTATCCTGCCGGCTTTTGCTGAGTTCTGCGGTGAGGACGTTCTGGTCGCGCACAATGCGCCGTTTGACTCCCAGTTCCTGATTGCTGACATCAAGAAGCATGAAACCACCGCGCCGAAAGGTGTGATCCTGGACAGCCTGCCGATTGCTCGCAAAGTCTTCCCGGGTCTTCCGAACTACAAACTGGGAACTTTGGTTCAGCACTTGAAAATCCCTACTTCCAATTTCCACCGCGCTGAAGAAGATGCGACTTACCTGGGCCACATGTTCAGCCAGATGATGAAAAGAATCTCTATCGGCGGCCAGGCACCTCAGGTCGGCAATCTGATCGCCCTGACCGGCAAACCCGAACTGCGTTTCCCGCAGATCGTGCGCCAGCCAAAACAAATGGATTTCTTCGGAGGTCTGTAAAAAGAAAAGCCCCTGAAAAGGGGCTTTTTAGTTTCTAGATTTCACGCGCCCGGTGAGCCACCGGATATCTTCTGCCCCGACCGAATGAGTGCTGCGACACTTTCAAAATCGGCGGCGCCTGCCAGCGTTTGAATTCCGTGCGCATCAACACCGGCAGCAACCATTTTTCCGTCGCTGATTTTGCCGGACCTGATTTTTCCACCAGATAAGTCACGGCCTTGTCCA
This sequence comes from Bdellovibrio sp. MYbb2, assembly GCF_056175685.1. NCBI lineage: Bacteria > Pseudomonadati > Bdellovibrionota > Bdellovibrionia > Bdellovibrionales > Pseudobdellovibrionaceae > Bdellovibrio > Bdellovibrio sp. MYbb2. The sequence goes on along the minus strand of NZ_JBJKJI010000001.1, from coordinate 739,415 downwards.
GATCATCGTACTCCGGCAAAGAATCCTGATCCTTCTGATTCGGACGAAGTTCTGCCGATGGTGGACGATCAATGATCTCTTGCGGGATCACTTCGCCTTGTCGATTGTAGTATCTGGCCAGTGCATAAACTTGCGCCTTGGTCAGATCCCCCAGTGGCGCCAAACCACCGCACATGTCCCCGTACAAAGTGGAATAGCCTGAAGCATATTCACTCTTGTTCCCGGTCGTCAGCAGCATGCTGTTTTCTTTGTTGGACCAGGCCATCAAAGTCAGACCCCGTAAACGTGCCTGCAGATTTTCATTCACGATGCTGAAACCCTCAAGCCCCAGGCCCTTGTTCAAAGCCTTCAGCACGGATTCATACATCGGACCGATTTCTACAGTTTTGAAATCCACACCCATATTGGATGCCAGATCCTTCGCCAGCGTCAGACTTTGTGGAGCATTGAACGGCCCCGGAAGCCCCACACCCACAACATTCGCCGGGCCCAAAGCATCCACCGCCAAGGCGGCCACGACTGCGGAATCAATCCCGCCGCTAAGACCCAGATGAACTTTTTTAATGCCGGTCTTTTCACAGAAATCACGGATTCCCAAAACCAGCGCCCGGCGAAGTTCTTCGATAGCTTCCAGTTTTGCGTTCTTGTTCCAGATTTCCATTGTGTCGAGATCAATCACATTGATGTCTTCACTGAACTGCTGGCAGGTCAGAAGTTTTTTGCCTTTTTTATCCAGCACGAAGCTTCCACCATCAAAGATGATTTCGTCCTGCGCGCCCACCAGATTCACGTACATGATCGGGGCATTAAAATACGCCGCCGTTTTTCGGGTGACATATTCACGCTGCTTCATCTTGCCGACAAAGTAAGGCGAAGCACTGAGGTTGATCACCATGTCGATCTTTTGTTTTTTTACTTTTGCCAGCGGGTTTTCGCGGTAAGCCGAATTCCCCTTGGCGTCCGGCCACGCCCAGATATCTTCACAGATGGTCAGGAAGAACTTCTTCCCTTTCCATTTGAAATAGTTCCTGGAAAGGTCACCGGATTCGATGAAACGGGCTTCATCAAAAACGTCGCCGGTCGGCAGAAGTTGTTTGTGGAAGAAGCGCGGCTTTTCACCTTTGGCGATCAAAGCGGCGCTGTTGAAATAAGGACGCCCCTTTTTTGCCGGGTTCCTGGTGATCAGGCCCATGATCACGCCGATATTTTTAGGAAGTTTTTTAATCAGGTCTTTGAATTCGGATTCTTGTTTGGCGACGAGCTTTTCACGCTCCAGAAGATCAAACGGGTGATAACCAAACAAGGTGCATTCAGGGAAGACAACCAGATCACATTTTCTTTGAACGGCCTGGTTGACGAAATCGAGGATCTTTTCTTTGTTAAACTGAAAGTCAGCAAGAACTGGATTTATTTGGGCGACGGCGATTCTCATTCAATCGTTATACGCCCAGAAAAGCCATCTTGGTAGCCGTGCCAGTGATTAATTTCAACTTCTGGATACTTCCAGCAATAGTATCCATCACCATTGTCAAAATCAGCCATCCACAAGCCCTTGGGCTCGCCGCCCAGCTTTTCGATTTTAACCTGCCAACGGTCAATAACAGTGTTGATCTGAGTTTCAATAACCGCCACGGACGGGTGGCTTTTGTCGGAATAGGCATCGATGCGGTTCAGGTGTTGTTTCACCTCACGGCAGGCCTCTTCAGTCATACGATAAATGACGGGAAGCAAGCGGCGCGCTTCATCCAAATTAAATGTTTTACTGCGATTGATCTCAATCACATTTTCCAAAGGAACTCCCCCATCACTGAACAGATAGGCTGTATCCTTTAAAGAATGTTCTGTTTCAAGAAATTAACGACATGACAGACAACTTAAGAATTTCTATGAAGAATTTCTAAACGCGACGCAGATTATTTTTCAAAACTCTTCGACATTTGCAGGGCCTGACCGCCCAGGAACACGACGAGCGCCAGAATGATGGCGACGATGAACAGAATTCTTATAAAATTTCCAATGGTGAACGGTTCTTCCTCTTTTTCGAACGTTTTGACCGGCGGCTTCTTCACCGCAAGCTTCTTCACCGGCGGAGTCAGCGACTCCCCGGAAACAATCGAAGCTTTTCCTTCACCGTTTGATTTTTTTTCAAGTTTTTTGCGTTCCGCTTCGGTCAGCCCCGAAATCGCCACAGAACGCGTTTTCTGCGGTCTGGGACCATAACTGCCGCCACTGCTGCCGCGGAAGAATCCACCGCTGCCGCCCCCTTCCAGCGCGATTTCAACGACCTTTCCTTGGGCGCCCCCGCCAGTTTCCACCCCGGAAGACGGACGACGACCCCGGTTCATGAATCGACTGCCCCCACGAGATTGAGAACCGGCATAAGTGCCCCCGCCGGAACCACCACTGCCGCTGCCGCCACTGCTGTCACTGCCTGAACCACTTCCTGAACCGTCTTTATTGGACCCCGAACCACTGCCGCTGGATCCGCCGCTGCCACTGCCATTCGGCGGACGACCGTTCGCCCACGTTCCGGCCTGGAATCGGGTGTTGCACCCTTCATCGGCCACCGTGGTGTCTTCACTTCCCACAGAAGGAAGCTCGCCCATTTCCAGTAAACACTGCACGTAAGAACCCATGTAGTTTTTGATGAAGGCATCCATGGGTTTGATAATTTGAGACGTCAGCCCGATCAATAATGCGACAATGATCACGAGCATAAGGACATACTCGAGCGCGGCCTGACCTCGCTCGCTGGGTAGTCCAGATGTAAGTTGAGATTTCTTCACTCGTAAGAGCATTTAGGTCATAATACAGCATATGCCCAATGGACTGAATTTCAATCGACTCATATTTACTGTGTTCTTGGCTTTTGTCTCATTTCTGGTCATTGATCAGCCCCTTGCCCGCGCGGCAGAGCAGACCAAAGACGAGTTCTCTCTCTTTGAAGACGAGCTGAAACCGGCAGCGACGCCGGCTCCTGCGGTCGTAAAACCCACCGCCCCCACCATCAGCAAACCAACTGTGACCAGACCCACGGTGACCGCACCCAAAGCAGAAACCCCGAAAGTCGCAACACCTGCGGCCCCGGCCACCCCGGCAGTTCCGGAAAAAACAACGGTCACCGTGCCGAAGCCTGAACCCGTGGCTGCCCCGGTGGCAGCGGTCCCTGCAGACGAAACCCCCGAGCAAAAAATTGAGCGCCTAAAAAAAGAAATCCGCGCCAGCCCCAAAAATGCGCGCCTGATTGTGGATTTGTCAGAGGAACTTTACAAAAAAGAAGAATACGAAAAGGTCACTTTGCTTTTGTGGAAACACGTCGACAAGATCGACCGCCGCGGACTTCTGATCCTGGCAAGATCCCATGAAAAACGCAAAGAACCAACCGAGATGATCCGTTCCCTGAATGTACTTCTGGGTAAGGATGAAAAAGACTATGAGGCTTACAATCTGATGGGGAATGCCCACATCCTTCAGCGCAAAACCAAAGACGCGATGGAAGCCTACAAAAAGTCCATCGAGTTGAATGCGAAATACGAACCGGCCTACGACGGTCTGATCTCGCTTTATGAAAAGCGCGACACGCCGAACCTGTATGAACTGCGCATTCTTTTGCAGGACATGGTGCAAAACATCGGTCCGCGCCCGCAGTACCTAAGAAAACTTTGCGAGATCAACACCCGCGACGGCACTTACGAACCCGCAGTGCAGTCCTGCAAGGAAGCCATTCAGAAAGACCCTAAAGTCGCCGACGCTTACGTTTACCTGGGACTTTCCTACAAGGCCCTGGGGGAAGACGCCATCGCGGTAAAGACGCTTAAAAAAGCCGCCAGCGACTTCCCCAAGTCCGAGCTTGCGCAATACCATTATGGCGCCCTGCTGGAAGAACAGAAAAACTATATCGAGGCGATGAAGGTGTTTAAATCGGGAACGGAAGCCGATGGCCAGGCGGGACGCTCGTGGCTGGGACTTGCCACCACGTCGTTTGAACTGCGCAAGTATGATCTTTCGCTGATGGCTTACAAAAACGCCTGCAAATTTGACAAAAAAAATGCCGTGGCCTTTAGAAGAGCCACGACAGTTTTAAGAAACGCGAAGAACAACAAATGGACCGACCAGTTTGAACAGGCGTCGGACAACTGTACGTTCTAGTTTTCCACCACGATCTCACCAATCAGATCGTATTCCATGTTGTCGGTGATGTGAACTTTCACCATGTCACCGACCTGGGCCTGACCATCATTGATCAGAACCACACCGTCGATATCCGGAGCCTGACCCCAGAAACGGCCCTGCAACAGCAGATCTGTTTCCTCTGAGAAGCCTTCCACGATCACTTGCAAAGTTTTACCGACAAAGTCGCTGTGCTTTTCACGAGAGATGTTCTGCTGAACTTCCATCAAAGCATCGTGACGGTATTGTTTTGTTTCTTCGTCGATCTGGTTGTCCATGCGACCACCCGGAGTGTTTTCTTCCGGAGAATACTTGAAGCAACCCACGCGGTCGAACTGCTGTTCGGCCACGAAGTTCAAAAGCTCTTCGAACTGCTCCTGAGTTTCACCCGGGAAACCCACAATGAACTGTGTGCGGATCACCGCTTCCGGCAGATGTTCACGGATGTTCATCAGTGCCGTTTCGATCTCATCACGGGTCATTTTACGGTTCATGGATTTCAGAACCTGATCGTTCACGTGCTGCAAAGGCATGTCGAAGTACTTCACGATCTTGGTGCTGTTTTTGATAACCTGAACCATCTCTTGCGTGATGCCATCTGGATACAGGTACATCAAACGGATCCACTGCAGGCCTTCAACCTGATCCAGAGCCTTCAACAGCTCAACCGGGCTTTCTTTGCGAGTTGGATCTTTACGACGGATATCAAAACCATAATCAGTGAAATCGTGGCTGATGATGATCAGCTCTTTCACGCCGCCCGCAACCAGCAACTTGGCTTCGGCCACGATCGCGTCGATGGAACGGGACTGCAGGTTGCCACGGATCAATGGGATCGCGCAGAACGCACAACGCTTCATGCAGCCTTCAGAGATTTTCAAATAAGCACGGTGACCCGGCTGGGAGTTCACACGCGGAGTCGCTTCTTCCTGCAGATAAGTTGGCAGGTTGAAGAAGGTCTTCTGTTTTTCACCTTCATCAGAGTTTTTCAAAATCTTGGCGATGTTCTGGAACTCACCAGAGCCCACGAACAAGTCTGCTTCCGGCAAACCTTCCACCAGGTCGTCTTTATAACGCTGGGTCAGGCAGCCCGCGACAACAACCTTTTTGATTTTGCCTTCTTGTTTCAGGTCACTCATGTCCAGAATGCGCTGAATGGATTCTTTTTTGGAGTCTTCGATGAAACCACAGGTGTTCACGATAACTGTGTCCGCCTGATCCGCCTCGCCCACAACATCATAGCCGTCTTTCATCAAAGTACCGGCCATGATTTCGCTGTCGACAAGATTCTTCGGGCAACCCAGAGAGATAAAGTGAACTTTTTTGTTTTGAGCAGTCTCTTGTTTCATAGGTCAGTTACCTGTGCATCTTTTGGCGGTTGATATTTGAACAGTTTCTTATTTTCTTTTTTCAGGAACTTCACATCGGAAAACTTCATGGTGGTCAGGTTTCCGATATCGTCCAGGTAGGAAATCGTCTGCAGCGTGTTGTCCTTGGACTTCACCGTCAGCTTCAGGGATTTCACGGTCAGGCCATCATTCAGCGGCTGCACTTCGATGTTGACCAGCCCCCCGTCTTTTTCCTCTTTCAGGATCTTGAAGTTTTTGTTCAGATCCTCACCCAGCAAAGAAGAAATCAGGATGTGGGACTTCGTCTTTTTGTCGACGATGCCCTTTGCCACCTGCACCGGTCCGCCGAATTCTTTTGGCGGAACCTGCACGCTCCAGATGGTTTTACCATCGAACACCAGCAGAGTTTCTTCCGGCTTGGTGTTTTCCCAGCGGAACTTTCCGTTCGCCAGATAGATCTTGCCGTCGTACTTGGTTTCTTTGCCAAGCAGTTCAGACTTCACAGTCTTTTCCACATTCATTTCCACAAGCTTTGTGGTGCGGTATTTTTTTGCGACTTTCTGAAGAGCACCGTTGCCAGTAATGGCCGCCATAGCACTCAAAGAAAACAGGAATGTCAGGACCAGGGATAAAGTCGATCTAAGCATGCGGGTTTTGTAGCATATCCGTGGACGCTCCGCAAGAGAGGCCCCTCTCAGCCAAGACCCAAATTTCAAAGTGAGGGGGACTCCCGAGCGCCAGTCGTGCGGCGCGCGCTGTAGAGCCAGTGGTAAGGATGTCGTCGACAAAGATCCACAGGATGTCTGTCGAGTTTTTAGACACCTCTGTATTTTTTTCAACCAGCTCCATCGCGATCAGGGCGCGCTCTCCCCGGTCGGACCGGCGCTGCTTCCCCGCAGAGGCTTTGCGCAAACAGGGAAAGTAAACGCCCCCCGTGTGAGCTGCCAGCGCCCGGGCAAACAATGAAGCATGATCTTCGGCATCGGACTTCGACGGCGCGGGAACAAAGTGCAGTCTTCGCCCGGCAGCAAGGTCAGGCACATGCCGCTGCACCATCATCTGTGCAAAATGCTCCCACCCCTGCCTGTTGTACCGGCCCTTTAAACTCAGCACCAGGGCCGACAACAGATCACTTTCCCCGGGATTCCAGGAATATAGAGCCCTCAACCCCTCCTGTCTTCGGCGCGGTCGATGCGGGTAACGATTCAACACTTCATGACAGGGAACACAGAGCCCCGCCCGCACCACTTGGAACGATCCGCAATGCAGACAGGCGGACAGTCGGGTCTTGAGCATTTTCAACAAAGAATTCATTCTTTCGCGTCAGTGCAAATTCTTTGACAGTCCCTGACGGCAGGCCTAGAACCGAAAGAGTGAGGGGTTTATGAAGGCATTTTTCGTTTCGTTGATGATTCTGTCTGCTTCCGCCACGGCCGTGGCCGGTCTTTCTTCCATCCGACATTCTGGTGAATCTTTTGAGTCTGCTCGTCAGCGCAGCACGCCGGTGTGGGAACTTTTTGGTCGCAACAGCTATCCTGATCGCATGAAAAAACCCATGAAAGAACTGAACATTCAGGAAATTCCGGATGTGGGTTCTTATGCAGACCTCGAACGTGAATTCAAATACGTTCGCGACACCCGCTTCATCACCGACGCTCAGCCTTTCGCCCGCCGCCTGACCTGGATGTATCCGGACGATGGTTGTTATGCCCGCGCAGAACTTGCCGCCACTGAGCTGGTGGAACATCACTTCACCACACCAAAGAAAATTTTTGTCTTCGGAAACCTGTACGCTCCGACTGAGAACGCCCCGGGCGGCTCTGTTTCCTGGTGGTATCACGTGGCCGTGACCTACCGGGTGGGGAACGAGGTTTACGTCTTTGACCCGGCGATCAATCCTGAAAAGCCGGTCACTTTGGCTGAATGGAACAAAGCGGTGGGTGGCGAAAAAAGCCAGGTGCAATACACCATCTGCTCACACAAGACATTTGATCCGGGTTCTGACTGCCTGAACCCCCGTGCCTTGTCTGACCAAGAGGCCCTTTCTGAACAAAAGAATTTCCTGAGCCTTGAATGGAACCGTCTGCTGGATCTGGATCGTGATCCGGAAAAAGAACTGGGTAACGAGCCGCCTTGGCTCTAAATATTGTGATACGGGATTTTTTTGATGATCGTAAAAGCCCGGTAGATTTGCTCTAAACTCATCGCCTGGGCCATCAGATGATTCATCACCATCGGCGACAAAGCCACCTTCAGGTCCGCACGTTTGCGGACCTCTTCATTGACTCCAAAAGCACCGCCAATAATGAAAATCGCGCGCTTCTTGGAGCTTCCCAGAATGTTTTCCACTTTTTTTGAAAATTGAATCGAATCCAGCACCGAGCCGCGCTCGTCAAAAAGCACGACATAGTCATCACTGTTTATATTTTTAAGGATCAGTTCGGATTCTTCGTTGCGCTTGAAGTCCGCGTCTTCACGCGCGGACTTTTTCGCCTTTAAGGACTGGATATCGAAGGGAATGAAGAAGGAAATCTTCTTCTTGTACAACTCGCTGACCTCGTCTGCCCAGGCTTCCTTGGCCGTCGCGAGGTTGTACAATATGAACTTCATGATTACTGCTCGCCCTTGCCAACATAAGGATCTTTCAATCCCATGTCTTTACCTTGTCTCCACAGGTTTTCCAGGCTGTATTCCTGGCGAACGAAGTCGTAGAAGACGTGGATGATCAAAGAACCGTAATCGACAAGAACCCAGCGGCCCTCATCCACACCCTCGATGCTTTGCGGGTGAACGTTGTATTCCTCTTTCACCGCCATCACGATGTTTTCCGCCATCGCCGCCGCATGACGGGTGGAGGTACCGGAAGCGATCAAAGTGTATTCGCTTGGAGCCGACATGGAAGTCAGATCAAAACCACGAACGTTGATGCCTTTTTTCGCAAACAAAACATTCGCGCAGAATTCAGCGAACTTGGTGTAGTCCCCGATACGGTCGCCCAGATTGCGGTAAAGTTTGTGTTCTTTGATGTAGGATTCAACAGACAACGGCAGGTATTTTTCAACCGGTTTGCCGGAACGAAGCCATTTACGAACTTCACTGGAGGAAACTTCCACATCACGCAAAGTGATGAACTGGATGTTACGGCCGGTGTTCAGCTCAATAAAGTTGAAATCAAATTCTGCAACCAATGGCTTCAGGAAGCCTGGCATCTCTTCCAGGGATTCCGGCATGTCGTAACCCGGGCGGGTTGTGACAATCAGATTCGCCTCAGTCAGGATCTTTTGATAGTCCTTCCACTGAGCCAGCTCTTCAAACTTGTCAGCACCCACGACAAGGTACAGATCATTGGCGTCGTAGGATTTGCGCAGGTTCATCACGGTATCAATCGTGTAGCTCATGCCACCGCGTTTGATCTCCTGATCATCCACGAAGTAAGTTTCACCGTACTGAGCAAACGCCAGGCGAGTCAGTTCCACACGCTGTTCAGGCGTTGGACCTTCCACCGGAGTTTTCAGAGGATTCTGAGCCGCAGGCAGGATGTGAACTTTGCCCAAACCGGCTTTTTTCGCCACGGTTTGGATTGCGTTGATGTGACCCATGTGTGGAGGGTTGAAACTGCCTCCGAAAATACCTATTTTCATTATTCTTCTTCCTCTTTCAAAATCTGACGAGCCAGTTCCTGAACAAATTCTTTGATGTTTTTGCCAGTCACCGCAGAGATCGCAAACGGCTCACTGCCGCTGGCTTCCTTGAACTGCTTTTTCAGCTTCGTCAGCTGAGATTCACTTAAAGTGTCGATCTTGTTCAAAACAACCAATTGAGGACGCGTGGATAGAGGGAAGAAACCCTCTTTGTCCTGATTGTTTTCATCGTACATCTTAAGTTCGTTATTAATATCTGTAAAATCCTCTAAAGGATCACGACCTGACATTCCGGATGCATCAACCAGATGAATGAACAGACGTGTACGTTCAATGTGTTTCAGGAACTGAATGCCCAGACCCACACCTGCGTGCGCGCCCTTCACCAGTCCCGGAATATCCGCCACCACGAACGAGGAATAATCCCCGGCCTTCACCACTCCCAGATTCGGAGTCAGGGTTGTGAACGGATAATCCGCAATTTTCGGTCTTGCTGCAGAAATACGGGAAATCAGCGTGGACTTGCCCGCGTTCGGGAATCCAACGATACCCACATCCGCAATCAGTTTCAGTTCCAGACGAACTTCAATTTCCTGACCGTCTTCACCAGGTTGCGCGTGTTCAGGAGCCTGATTCACACTGTTTTTGAAGAATTCATTTCCTTTGCCACCACGACCGCCTTTAAGCAGAGTGTGTTCGGAAATACCCGTCATATCGATGATGATTTCGCCATCCATATTACGGAATACAGTGCCTTGAGGAACAATAAGAATAAGGTCTTCGCCATCCATACCGGATTTCTGACGACCTTCACCCATTCTTCCGGATTGAGCGGCGTATCTTTTGTTTTGTCTAATATCTACCAGAGAATTGATATGACGAGATGTGCGGATAACGACATCCCCGCCCTTACCACCGTTGCCCCCATCCGGGCCGCCACGGGCTTGCATGGACTCGCGGCGAAAACTTACACAACCCGGGCCGCCACGACCCGAAGCTAAAGAGATACTGACTTCATCGATGAATTTCATAACTGACTATCTATACAACAAAAAAGGAGCCATGGGATGGCTCCTTTTCCATTTGTGAAAAAATGTATCAGTTTATCTTAAGACTGATTAAACAGCTTTAGGATAAACGCTAACTTTGAAACGCTCTTTGGAGAAACGTTCAAATTTAACAAGACCTTCAACTACAGAATAGATTGTGTAGTCGCGACCCATTTTTACGTTGTTACCCAAGTGGAACTTAGTACCACGTTGACGAACGATGATAGTTCCTGGAAGAACTTTCTCGCCACCGAATCTTTTTACACCCAGTCGTTTACTCTGTGAATCACGACCGTTCTTTGTACTACCACCGGCCTTCTTACTTGCCATGACGAACCTCTCTTACGAAATAAAATTAATTAAGCTTTCTTAGAAGTTTTTTTAGCTGCTTTTTTCTTCGCGCCAGTTTTAGTCGCTTTTTTAACAGTCTTTTTAACTGCTTTTTTTGCAACTTTCTTTTTCGCTACTTTTTTAGCCGCTTTTTTTACAACTTCTGCAGTACCTTTGTTCGCTGCGCGCTCTTTACGAGCGGTTACGCGAGCTTGTGCTTTTTCAGCACGAACTGCTTTCACGTCAACAACAGTTGCTGCTTCATCAGATTTAGCAGTTTTTCCATCGAAGGAAATTGCTTTAACAAATAGTTCGGTGAACTCTTGTTTGTGAGTTGCGAACTTTCTGTAACCTTGACGACGCTTCTTTTTGAAGACGATCTCTTTTCTTGTCTTAGCTTGTTTAGTAACAACAACAGTTACTTTCGCACCTTTAACAAGAGGTTGACCAACAGCAGTGGACTCACCACCAACCATCAAAACTTCGTTGATTTCAAACTCTGCACCAAGTGCTTGTTCAAGTTTATCCACCTGAACTACGTCACCAGCTTGAACTTTATATTGTTTCCCGCCAGTACGAATAATCGCGTACATGTAATACCTCCAGCTACCCGAATTAAGCCAATGGTAAATGCCACTTTGCACTAGGCTTTGTCAACCTAATACATGCTATTTTTTTCAGCTTTTTACGAGAGAAAGAGAGGTTAGCTTTAACCCCCCTCAAATGCAAATATTTTTGGAAAAAGTTAGCGAGGTCTAGGTGCCAAATAAAAGCCTATATTTTCAGCACCTTAGCTTAACTCAGGGCTTCAAAAGTTCCCGCTTCCAGGCGTCCCCGAGCTGCAAATTCTTACTATTGACCACCGCCTCAATCAGCTTTTTATGATCCTGATAATTTTTCTGGGCGGACTTACTGGCAGGGTTTCGGGCAGCAATAACGCGCAACTCATCTTTTTCGCGGCTTAAAGCATCAAAGATATTCTGGGCTTTCACATCCGTTCGGCTGGTGGCTTGCTCGGTTTTGATGAAATATTCCGCAGCCTTATCGTATCTTTCCGCCGAGGCATTCATCTTCGCCCCCACCCAGTAATCACGTGAAGATTTGGCCGCTTTTGCATCATTCATAAAGACTTCATAAGAGTCAGACGCCTTGCGGTAACTTGTTGTAGACTCTGAGATATTTCCGGACACACGCAACTTGTCGGCTTCCAAACGGGCCTTGTTGGCAAAATCCCGGGCGGCCTTTGTGTCCGACAGACTTCCCGCCAATCCCTGACGCATTAATAGATCCCGCTCTTCGGTTTTGAACCCGGCGTTCTTCAATATATTAGCCTTGTCGCTTAGATCCGTCTTTGAATAGGTCCCATAACCCCGGCCGGTTCCCTTGCCCACTTCATGGGCCGCGATCAGGGCCTTCTTTTCCGCCTCGGTCAAACTTCGACCCAGGGATTTTTCCGCCGCAGCCACGCGCTCTATATTAGACAGCTTCGCAGCCTTTTCCAGTTCCGCGGCTGAAGCCACGGTTCTGGTCGCGGCAGAGGCCTTTCCAGCATCCGCACTCACCCCGGCCAGTTTCATGATGTTTTTGGCTTTGGCGGCTTTCAGTGCCGCTCCGGCTGGTCCGCCGGCCAAAGTCGCCACCTCGGCCACAGCTTCACAGACGATCGCGGCGGCCTGCTGGGCGTTGTAGCATTCGATCTGCACACCCATCTCTTTAAGTTTGGCTTTAGCCATCCCCACCAGATCAATGTTTGAGGGCGTGACCTGTTTCTGACTCCACTGAACATATTCCCGTTCATCGACAGAAAGATTTTTATCCCCCTTCATCATAACAAGGCGAAGGGTTGCATTGCCCTTGTCCATGCCTTGCATTTTGATGATGCGTTTTACGGTCGCACAGTTGGCGCGCTTTAAAACAGAGGCTTCGGGCATCTGCACCTGCAAAAGTTTCGGCACCGTGCTGTTATATAGTTTGAACAGATTTTCTTTACCCTTGGGATCGGCTTCGCAGGCTTTGTTAGCAGCCGCTTCCGCTTCCATATCCAGCGCGATCTTCGCCGCCCCTTCACCAATTGCCGTACCAATAGCGACAAAAGAGTCTTTTACAAAATTCCAGCCACCCACCGCGCAACCCGAAGTGTAACCCCAGGTGCTTTCCGCCGCCCGCGACAGAGAGCTTTGATCATGGCACTTCAGCGCTTTATCCTCAGGTTTTTCCCCATTGGCACGCATCTTCGCAAAAAGATCCTGACACTCTTTGGACTTCAAAGTCTCCATGCACGTGTTGCGGGAAACATCCGCCAGAGCTTTTAGCTGGTAAGGCTTCGGGCCGCAAAAAAGCGGCTCGGAGTGTGCAAGAAAAGAAAATAGAATGCCAAAAAGAAAAATCAAAAGATGTTTCATGCAGAATCTATCGGAACACCAGACCCCCGACTCAACAGCCCAAGGTCCAGCAATCCCAAATTGATTCCACAATTCATCTATACGAAGAAGATTTCGTATTGTTCTAAGTGATAATTTGGTTCAATTTTAAACGCGACAGAGCGGCCCAGTTTCTTTTCGATGCCTTCCAGGCTTTCGCCTTCGACTTCGTAGATCCAGTCGACCACTTCACTGTGACAATGAATGACCACGTTGGTTTTTTTATTGATCAGCATGTCAGCATCACGCTCAAGTTCACGGAAGATTTCGTTTGCCACCGTGGATTTGCGTTTGATGTAGCCTTTACCTTCACAGTAAGAGCAGGGTTCACACAAAGTCTTAATCAAGCTTGGGCGAATGCGCTTACGGGTCATTTCCACCAAACCCAGCTGGGACATGGAAACAATATTGGTACGGGCACGGTCACGCGCCAGTTCTTCAGCCAAAGCTTCCAGAACTTTTTCGCGATGGGATTCTTTTTCCATATCGATAAAGTCGATGATGATGATCCCGCCGCAGTTACGCACACGCAGCTGGTGCGCGGTCTCGCGAACCGCTTCCAGATTGGTTTTTAAGATCGTGTCTTCCAGATCTTTTTTGCCCACGAACTTGCCGGTGTTCACGTCAATGACCACCAGCGCTTCGGCCTCGTCAATCACGATGTAACCACCGGATTTAAGCCAGATCTTTCTTTCCATAGAGCGGGAAATTTCAATATCGATATCGTACAGGTCAAACAGGGGCTTTTTCTCTTCGTAAAGCACGATGTTTTGTTTGTACTTCGGCATGAACTGGGACACGAACTTCACAACTTTTTTGTGAATCTCAACGTCATCGACCCATACGCTGGTGACATCTTCGCTCATCAAATCACGCAAAGCACGCAGCTCGACATCAAGCTCGGTGTGAAGTGTGCCCGGAGTTTTTTTCTTTTCGTAGTTTTTGAAAATCTCTTTGCTCAAACGATCCAGATATTCGATGTCGGCTTTCAACATCTCTTCCGAAGCGCCGTCCCCGGCGGTTCTTACGATCACACCACCGGATGGATTGATTTTCTGGACCAGTTTGCGCAGACGCTCGCGTTCGCCTTCATCTTCAATACGACGGGAAATACCCAAGTGGCGCACCGTAGGCAGGAACACCACGAAACGGCCTGGCAGTGACAAGTGCGTCGTCAGGCGCGCGCCCTTGGTGCCCAGAGGATCTTTGGAAACCTGAACCAGAATGCTCTGGCCTTCTTTCACCAGATCCTGAATGGGAGTTTTATTGGTGTGACTTAAAGGTTTGTCGTCATCGCCTTCATCCATCGGCTCTTCACGGTCGACTGCGGAAAGGAAGTTGTCATCCACGTCTTCACGAATATCGCCGACATACAGGAAGGCTGCTTTTTCCAGACCAATATCCACAAACGCCGCTTGCATACCCGGAAGAACACGAATCACCGTGCCGCGATGAATGGACCCGACCAAAGTGGGGGACGTTTTTCGTTCAATTTTCAAATCAGTCAGGATACCGCCGTCAACATAGGCTACACGTGTCTCTTGAGGTCGAACGTTAATCAGAATTTCTGCGGACACAGGCGACTCCTTGGCGAATATAACCCCTCTTGAACGGGGTTGGTCTTAGTTCAATAGTCCAGAAACAAGACCGATAGCAATTAATATTTAATATTGAAACATATCTGACCGAAAAGATCACTGAATTAGAGACCTTAGGAGACGACGATGGCAACAATTGATGAATTGTTCAAACTCATGGTGGAACAAGGTGCCTCCGACTTGCATATCACAAGTGGAGCCGCCCCTTATTTGCGCCTGCATGGAAACATGGTTCCATTGAACTATCGTGAGCTCACCAATCAGGACGTGCAGGGACTGCTTTTTGAAATTCTCTCTGAAAAGCAAAAGAAAGCTTTCGTTGAAAAGTGGGAGCTGGATTTCGCCTACACTTTGCCAGGTGTCGGTCGTTTCCGTTGCAATATCTTTATGCAGCGTAAAGGCCTTGGCGCCGTTATGCGTATCATTCCGGAAAAAATCAAAACTGCACAGGAACTGGGACTGCCTCCGGCCGTGATGGACATGATCGATTGCGATCGTGGTCTGATTCTGGTCACCGGTCCGACCGGTTCTGGTAAATCCACAACCTTGGCGGCGATGATTCACCAAATTAACATGACCCGCGAAGCCCACATCATCACCGTGGAAGACCCAATCGAGTTCGTTCACCCGAATTTGAAGTCCCTGGTCAATCAGCGTGAGGTGGGAAGCCACACCAAAAGTTTCGCCAACGCCCTGAAAGCGGCTCTGCGTGAAGATCCGGACATCCTGCTGGTGGGGGAGCTTCGTGACTTGGAAACTATTTCTTTGGCACTGACCGCGGCAGAAACAGGTCATATCGTTTTCGGAACCCTGCACACCAACAGTGCGGCGAAAACCATCGATCGTATCATTGACGTATTCCCTGCCGGTCAACAGCAACAGATCCGCACGATGCTGGCTGAATCCCTGCGTGGAGTTGTCGCCCAGACACTGTTCTCCCGCGCGGATGGACAAGGTCGCGTAGCGGCTTACGAGATCATGAGAAACACCAAAGCCATCTCGAACTTGGTTCGTGAAGGTAAAGTCCACCAGATCCCATCTGCCATGCAGACCGGTGCCACTCAAGGTATGGTTCTGTTTGAAAAGTACATTGAAGATCTGGTTCGTAAGGGTAAAGTTTCCGCAGCCGACGCCAAGACCTTCCTGGGTCAGGCCGGTGGTGGCGACACCAGCGTGCAGACCGGAATGGGTGGCGCACCTGCCGGCGGTCCGCGCACCAAAGTGGGCTAAACTAGAAAGTAAACGAATACTGAATCATGGGAGGGGCCTTGGCGATGAAAGTTTCCGAGGCCCTTCGGTTTTTAAAGTCCATTCCCAAATTCTGGGAATACTCATACTGAGGCGCCGCTGGGCGCGAAGAGTCATAAATAACATACCCCACCCCGCCCAACAGTCCGACCAGCGCCCCGGTGGTGATATTGCCTGTGTGCTCTTGAGGTTCACCATAAAAAGACAATGTGCTTAATCCCAGAATCGCCCCGCCCAGAGTGGAAAACAAGACGGCAGCGACATTGCGTTTCACACTGCGGTTGGCCTGGGCCATCGAGGTGGAGGAAGTGAAAATGAACAAAGATATGAGTAAAACTGAGGTCCACTTCTGTGGTGTCATGATTGCCTCCTGCAATGATCTGAGATAACTTTTTAATTTAAACATTCTTGAGGTGCCCCGTGCAACTAAGTCGTTACATTGACCATACTCTTTTAAAGCCCGAAGCCCAAACCGCCCAGATTGAAAAGCTGTGCGCCGAAGCCAAAGAGCATAACTTCTTCTCTGTCTGCGTGAACACGTCCTATGTAAAGACCTGTGCAGAACTTCTGAAAGACTCTTCCGTCAAAGTCTGCTGCGTGGTGGGTTTCCCGCTGGGCGCCATGGATACGGTCAGCAAGGCCTTTGAAACCAAAACCGCCATCGCCAACGGTGCGCAGGAAATCGACATGGTCATTCAAATCGGCGCACTGAAAGACCGTCGTCTGGACTATGTTCGCGACGATATCAAGGCCGTAGTTCAGGCAGCCAACGGTCACACCGTGAAAGTCATCATCGAAACTTCTTTGCTGAATCAGGAAGACAAAACCCTGGCGTGCAAAGCGGCTTTGGAGGCCGGTGCGCATTTCGTAAAAACCTCCACCGGTTTTGGTGGCGGCGGCGCCACGGTGGATGATGTGAAACTGATGAAGTCCGTTGTGGGTTCATCCATGGAAGTCAAAGCTTCCGGCGGCATCAAAGATGCCCAACAAGCAAAAGCAATGATCGACGCTGGAGCCACCCGTCTTGGCACAAGCTCAGGGATCACAATTATTCAAGGCGGCTCTGTACAAGGTGGTTACTAATGGCTTTTCTTCCTGCTGAAATTATTAAAATCAAACGCAACGGCGGTCAGCTGTCGTATGAAGAAATCAACGAATTCATCCTGGGCTATGCGCGCGGGCAGATTCCTGATTATCAGATGTCAGCTTTGCTGATGGCTATCTTCTTCCGCGGCATGAACACGGAAGAAACTCTTTCTTTGACCAAAGCGATGCTTCACTCTGGTGAAGTTGTGGATTTTTCATCTGTTAAAGAATTCAAAGTGGATAAACATTCCACAGGCGGCGTGGGTGATAAAACCAGTCTGATTCTGGGACCGATTGTGGCGGCCGCGGGCATTCCGGTGCCGATGATTTCCGGCCGTGGCCTGGGTCACACCGGCGGAACTTTGGACAAGCTGGAATCCATTCCGGGATTCAACACTCAAAAGTCCCTGCCTGAATTTATCGAGCTGGTTCACAAACACAAAATCTGTTTCATCGGTCAGACCAAAGAAATCTGCCCGGCCGATAAAAAAATATATGCCCTTCGTGATGTGACCGCGACGGTGGAAAGCCTGCCGCTGATCTGCGCTTCGATCATGTCCAAGAAAATGGCTGAAGGCATCGATGGCCTGGTGCTGGATGTGAAGTTCGGTTCCGGCGCATTTATGAAAACTTCGATGCTAGCGGAAGAACTGGCGATAAATCTGATGGCGATTGCCAAAGGTTACGGCAAAAAAGTCACTGCCTTGCTGACCAATATGGATCAGCCGCTGGGCCGCTATGCGGGTAACTCAGTGGAAGTGGAAGAGTGCGTGGCGATCATGAAGAACGAAAAATTCATCGGCGCTGGTGGCTATGATCTTTACGAAGACACACGCGAACTGAGCCTGCGTCTTTCTGCGCACATGCTGCTATTGGCGGGTGTTGGCAAGAACGAAGAGGAATCCTACAAAATTGCCGAAGACATTCTGGTGTCCGGTAAAGCGATGGCGAAGTTTGAAGAGCTTTGCTCCATCCACGGTGGCAATTTGAAGGCCCTGCCAAAACCGAAACACTCTATCGAAGTCAAATCCGACAAAGCCGGCTGGGTGGGTGGATTCCACACTGAAAGCATTGGCGTTGCGGGCATCCTGATCAAGGCCGGTCGTGCACAAACCACGGACATCATTGCTCCGACGGCGGGCATCGAGTTCCATGTGAAAGTGGGCGATGAAGTAAAGGTGGGCGACACCGTGTTTACATTGCATGGCGACGACAAAGATCTGCTGCAATCTGCTCTGCCGATGCTTCGTTCAGCAGTGACAATTTCCTTGCAAAAGACGACAAAGCCTAGTTTGATACTCAAAACTTTGAGCTAATACTCAAGGTCGAAAAGGGAGAATATTTTGGTACTCAACAAGCTACAAGAATCCATGACCTATATCCGCACCAAGACTTCGGCAAAACCGAAAATCGGTGTTGTATTGGGATCGGGCCTTGGCGCTTTTGTGAAAGAAGTGGAAGTTGAAACGACCATTCCTTACAAAGACATTCCTCACTTCTCCCCTCCGACTGTCGAAGGACATTCTGGAAATCTGATCTTCGGTAAAATCAATGGCCAATCCATCGCGATCCTTCAGGGTCGCAACCACTACTACGAAGGCCACAGCATGGAAAGTGTTGTGTTCCCGACTCGTACTTTGGCGATGCTGGGTGTGGAAACATTGATTTTGACGAACTCTGCCGGCGGCTTTGGTGAAAACATGCAAGCCGGTGATTTCATGGTCATCGAAGATCACATCAACCTGATGGGCACGAATCCTTTGATGGGTCCGAACATCAAGGAACTGGGCCCTCGCTTCCCGGACATGACTGAAGCTTACGACAAACGCCTGATTCAGATCATGGAAGACGTGATGATGAAGCAGGGCACACGCTATCACAAGGGTGTGTACTGTGGCGTGAGCGGTCCTACTTATGAAACTCCGTCTGAAGTTCGTTACCTGAAACTGATTGGCGGTAAAGCGGTTGGCATGAGCACGGTTCCAGAAACCATCGCGGCCAACCACCTGGGTCTGCGTGTTGCGGCTCTTTCCTGCATCACTAATTTGGCGGCTGGGATTTCTTCTCAGAAGCTTTCCCACGACGAAGTGACAGAGACAGCCAAGCAAGTAGAGATGCAATTCTCCTCGTTTTTGCGCGAGTTCATCGCTCATATCTAATGGGTTGGACCTGAGAAAACGGTCCAGTCCAGTTTCTGAAACTTAGCCTCAAAATAAGACATATAATAGCCGAAGAGCTAACCGGTCGGGCCTTTGTAGTGCGTCCCATTGATGGGACCCGTTGGGCTCGCACAGGGAGTGAACATGGATGTTCAAAAAATTCTCTCGGCGGTCGCTTGCGTCTTTGTATTTGCAGCTTGTAGCCAGAAATCCGCTGAAACAGTCTTTCCAGAAAATGGCGCGCTTGATTCCAGCGCCTGTCGTGGTCAGGCTCTTGAACACAAATTCATCGTGCAATGGGAGGACGGCAGTTTCACAACTGAAACCGCAACCAATGCCGAAGAATTCAAAGAAAATTTCATCAAACCTCAATTGGAAAACATCAAACACGTCGATTACGATCGCGTGATCCAACTGCAAAGATCCAGTGAAGTGTCAGTAAATGCGTTTACAGACAGCTGGGGCCAGCAGCGCATTGGCGCCCCGACGGTGTGGAGCCAGGGTGTTTACGGCCAGGGCGTAAAAGTCGCCGTGGTGGATGCATACGTGGATGTGTCCCATCCCCAACTGCTTCCGCGCATTGCCGTGAACACAGGTGAAATCCCGAACAATGGTATTGATGACGATAAAAACGGAATCGTCGATGACTACTATGGCGCTGCCTTTGTTTCCCAGCCGGGCAACAATCAAACGCCAAGCTCGCACGGTTCCCACGTGGCGGGTATCATCGCTGCGGACTCTCGTTATGGTTCGATTGAAGGTGTTGCGCCTCAGGCGCAGATTATTCCCGCGCAGTTCATTGCCAATGATGGCGGTGGTTCTTTGGGTGATGCCGTTCTGGCGATGCAATATTCCGCCAGCCGAGGTGCCAAGATCATCAACGCCAGCTGGGGTGGAGCTCCGTGTGTGGCGTCTTTGCGAAATGCTTTTGTAGAGCTTGAGAAAAAAGGCATTCTGGTTATTGTGGCGGCCGGTAATGACGGTCGCGATGTCGATGTGTATCCGGAATTCCCGGCCTCCTTCAACATGGCCAATCAGATCACCGTGGCGGCAGCTTCAGTTTCAGACTTTATGACTTCCTGGTCGAATAGTGGTTTTTCTCTGGTTCACGTGGCGGCTCCGGGTGAAAGAATTCTTTCCACCGTGCCGGGCGGATCCACGGCTTACATGGAAGGAACCAGTATGGCTGCGCCATTTGTAAGTGGTGCCGCAGCCCTGGTTTGGAGTGCCAAACCGACGGCCACGGCCGTGCAAGTTAAAGAGGCAATTTTGAAGTCTGTGGACGTGTCTTCCGGACACGAATTTAAAGTAAATACTCGAGGGCGCATCAATGTCGAAAAGGCGCTTCAGTACATTCAGCAGTTAGTTCCATAATTTCAAACACATAGCTCAATTCACGCAGAGTATAAAAAGTATGCTCTGCGTCTCTAGTTTTAAGATGATTCTTTGAACTGAAGTGCTAGATTGGTTCCTTGTTTTTTGAGGATGGTTCCTCACAAGAAAAGGAATTTTATGAGCACAGAAGTTTCATCTGGCATTCAAGCACGATTGGCAGATCTTGAGAAAAGAAACGAAGCCGCAATGGCTGGTGGTGGCGCAGCTCGCTTGGCAAAACACAAGCAAGGTGGCCGTCTGACTGCACGCGAACGCGTGGATGTTTTGCTGGATCCAGGCAGTTTCGTTGAAATGGATCGTTTCGTTTCTCACCGTTGCACAAACTTCGGCATGGATAAAAACGTGGTTCCTGGTGATGGTGTCATCACTGGTTACGGTCGTATCAACGGCAAACTGGTTTATTTGTCTTCTCAGGATTTCACCGTGATCGGTGGATCCATGTCCCGCACTCAAGCCAACAAGATCTGCAAAGTGATGGATCTGGCGATGAAGAACGGGGCTCCATTCATCTCTATCAATGACTCTGGTGGCGCGCGTATTCAGGAAGGTATTGAATCCCTGGGTGGTTACGCCGACATCTTCACCAGAAACACCATGGCTTCCGGCTTGATCCCGCAGATCACCGCAATCATGGGCCCGTGCGCGGGTGGCGCGGTTTACTCCCCGTCCATCACGGACTTTGTGTTCATGGTGAAAAACACCTCATACATGTTTGTGACCGGTCCTGATGTTATCAAGACTGTGACCCACGAAGATGTGACCAAAGAAGATCTGGGTGGTGCAACAACTCACTCGGCAAAATCCGGCGTGGCTCACTTCGCAGCTGAAGATGACAAGCACTGCTTGCTTCTGATCCGCGAGATGATGAACTTCCTTCCGTCCAACAATCTTGACGATGCTCCGGTTCTTCCAACCAACGACCGTCCGGACCGTTTGACTGAAGCTTTGAATTCTTTGATTCCGGAAAATCCAAAGAAACCTTACGACATGATCTCTGTTATCACCGAGTGCGTGGATGAAGGTTACTTCCTGGAAGTGCACAAACACTTCGCTCAGAATCTGATCGTGGGCTTTGCACGCTTCAACGGCCGCCCGGTGGGTATCGTGGCAAATCAGCCAAACATCCTTGCAGGTTGTTTGAACATTGAAGCGTCCCGCAAAGGCGCTCGTTTCATCCGTTTCTGTGACGCTTTCAACATCCCGGTGGTTTCCTTCGTGGACGTACCAGGCTTCCTGCCAGGTAAAGACCAGGAATGGAACGGCATCATCACTCACGGTGCGAAACTTCTTTATGCTTACGCGGAAGCGACAGTGCCTAAAATCACCGTTATCACCCGCAAAGCTTACGGCGGTGCTTACATCGTTATGGGCTCGAAACTTCTTCGCTCAGACGTGAACCTGGCTTACCCATCTGCAGAAATCGCGGTTATGGGCGCTGACGGCGCAGTAAGCATCATCTTCCGTGAAGAGATCAACAAAGCCAAAGACCCTGTGGCAGAGCGCGCGCGCCTGACGGCAGAGTACGAAGCCAAGTTCAGCAACCCTTACGTGTCTGCGGAACTGGGTTACACGGATGAGGTTATTGAGCCAGCGATGACTCGTAAACGCATCATCGACTCTTTGGAAATGCTGAAACATAAACGTGACGTTACTCCGGCTAAAAAGCACGGAAACATCCCTCTGTAGGAGCGAACATGGCATTGTTTAAAAAAATCCTGATCGCCAACCGCGGGGAAATCGCCATCCGTATCACTCGTGCTTGTCGCGAGCTGGGTATCGGATCTGTGGCGGTGTTTTCCGATGCGGACCGCGACAGCTTGCACGTATTCCTGGCGGATGAGGCTTATCACATCGGCCCATCCCCATCGCGCGAAAGCTATCTGAACTATAACAAGATCATCGAGGTCTGCAAAAAAGCCGGCGTGGACGCTGTTCACCCGGGTTATGGCTTCCTGTCTGAAAACACCACTTTTGCCAAAGCACTGGAAGAAGCCGGTATCACATTCATCGGACCTACAGTGGCAAACATCGAGGCGATGGGGGATAAACTTTCCGCCAAGTCTCTGATGAAAAAAGCGGGCGTTCCGACGGTTCCGGGCTCTGACGGTGGCGTTGACTCTGTTGAAGCCGCTCAAAAGATCGCTGAACAAATCGGTCTGCCGATCATCATCAAGGCTTCTGCCGGCGGTGGCGGTAAAGGCATGCGTGTGGTTCGTCAGATGGACGAACTGGAAAGCGCTTTCCGTGCGTGTCGTTCTGAAGGTCAGAACTATTTCGCGGATCCGACTGTTTACATCGAAAAATTCATCAACGACCCGAAACACATCGAGATTCAGGTCTTCGGCGACAAACACAACAACCACGTTCACCTGTTTGAACGTGAGTGCTCTGTTCAGCGCCGTCACCAGAAGATCATCGAAGAATGTCCGTCCCCTTCTGTGCCTCACGAAGTGCGCCTGCGCATGGGTGAAGCCGCTGTTCGCGCAGCAAAACAGATCAACTATGTGGGCGCGGGAACGATTGAGTTCATCTTTGATAACACCACCAAAGAATTCTACTTCATGGAGATGAACACTCGTCTTCAGGTGGAACATCCGATCACAGAGATCGTGACGGGCTTTGACCTGGTGAAAGAACAGATCTACGTGGCAGCGAACAAACCTTTGAGCTTCAAACAAGAGGACATCAAACAAAAAGGCCACGCCATCGAAGCCCGTATCTGCGCGGAAGACCCGATCACGTACAAACCACACCCTGGTGTGATTCGTGCCTGCCGTCACCCGCAAGGTCCGTTCATGCGTGTGGATTCCTACGCATACCCTGGCTACGAAGTGCCTATCTTCTACGATCCAATGATCGCGAAAGTGATCACCTGGGGCGAAACACGCGAAGAGGCTATCGACAGAATGCAACGTGCCCTGAGTGAGTTCGTGTTGACCGGTATTAAAACCAATATCGTTCTTCATAAAACCATTCTGGATCACGCGAAATTCCGCGATGGTTCTTACACGACTCAGTTCATTGAAAAGAACTTCGAAGTTATCGAACCAAATCTTTTCAAAGAAGTGGAAGACCCTGTATTCCTGATCGCTGCGGCAATCACTGCTTATAACGATCGTAAATCCAAAGACGTTCGCCAGCTGAATCTGACTTCCAACTGGAAGCGTGTCAGCCGCAAACTTCAATTGAGGACGTAGTCATGTATTTTGAGGCAGAACTTAAAGGTAAGAAATTTAAAGTGGATGTGACCGAGCACCGCACGACCTGGAAGGTTTCCTTGCAGGAAGAGGGCAAAGACTGGATCCACTATGACATCTCCAAAAACGACTACAAGCAGGCCGAGCAGTACATCAGCTTCCTGTTTGGCGGTAAGTCCTATCTGATCGACGTGATCGGACAGGACACTGAGTACACGGTCTTTACGCGTAACTCTTTCCGCACCATCAAAGTCTTCAATGATGAAATGCTTCTGCATGAATCCCTGAAGAAAGGTGGCGGTTTCGGTGGCGACCAGGAACTGAAATCCGGTATGCCTGGTAAAATCATCGAAATCTTCGCCAAAGAGGGTGAAATCGTGAAGGCCAACAAACCTTTACTGATCATGGAAGCGATGAAGATGGAAAATGAAATGCGTGCATCCCGCGATGTAAAAATCAAAGAGATCCGCGTGAAACAGGGCGACTCTGTGGAATCCGGAGCGGTTCTGATCAAGTTTGAAGAACCTTAGTCGGTTTTAAAAAGCTGAAAAATCAAAGGGGCTCATCAGAGCCCCTTTTTTATTGTCTTATTGATTTCCTTTGGCGGCCTTCTGTGAGGCCTTTGTCTTGGCCGGGGATGCGCCTGTCATGCTGCCGGTGCCACCAATAATTGCACCGTAAGCTCCTGCGCCGCCCATCATACTGCCCATACCCATCCCGTAATAACCACCCATCATGCCCATGCCACCATCAGCCATGGAAGCACACATCGCAATCGCACCACCGATATTAAAGGCGCTGGTTTGAGCCGCTTGTTTGCTTTTCTTGTCAGCTGGAGCCTCCATGCCGGCATACACACCAAATGCACCTGCAGTCATGGATTTACCCTCTTTTGCCAGTTCAGCGTTACGCTGATCATAAGCGCCTTGAGCCATGCCAATCAGGCTTCCGCACTGAGCCGCATTCTGAGAACCCATTTTGGAAATCATTGGCTTCATACGGTCACAGAAAACCTTGTCGTAAGTGACTTTGGTTTCCACTTTTGAATTTTCATCCAGCATCTGCATATAAGCGCTTTGCGCCACTTCACAAGAATCACCATTGTAAGAGAATGTGGATTCGGTGCCTTTCACCAGCGGGAAATTGCCTTTGAAGTTTTTGCCCCATTCGGTTTTCATGTAAGCATCACGGTTCTGAATCTGGGATTTCAGATTCATGTCTTTGTTCACCGCCACCACGCGGCCCTGATCGTCACGACGAAGGCTTACGGTTTTACGGTCTGTTTCAAATACCGGTTTACCGTCTTTAAAGCCGGTCATAACTTTGGCTTTGTAAACGATCGTTTCAACGCCATCTTTGGTTTCGCGGGAAATGATTTTGCCAGAATCAAGCACATTGGTTTTGCCGTCATTACCGATAACGAAGGCAGCGCCATCAGGTTCCGTACCGAAACCCATATCCATGGTTGCCATGTTGACTTGATTGATACACGCAAATTGTTTGGCCGCTTTTTCGTAATCCTGAATTTGCGCCGTCGCAGACAAAGATAGACCCATCAGAGACAAGAAGATCAAAGACTTCACAGTTCCTCCATGAACGTAAGAATGCTTTTGTACACTTACCAAGCGTACTCACAAGATTCTCACATTTCACATTAAAAGCCGAACACCCCGACTGTAGTCGAGGCTGGAACTGTGGCTATTCGCGCTCGTTCACAGCGAAGCTGTCTTCACGCTTCTTTTCAAAGACACCGACGATCAGGACGGCGGCTTCATAAAGAACCCACATCGGTGCCAGCATCATCACCATGCTCAGCAGATCCGGCGGAGTGATCACCGCGGCGATCACCGCGATTGTCATAATGGCATAGCGGCGGTTCTTGCGCAGGAAGGACTGGGACACAATTCCCATCATACCCAGAACCACGATCACCAAGGGTAATTCAAAAGCCACCCCGAACATCAGACACATCTGGGTGAAGAACCCCATGTACTGATCAATGGAAATCATCGGCTTGTCGATTTCGCCCCCGAAAGTCATCAGGAACTGGAAGGCCATTGGCAAAGCGATCCAGTATGAAAACGCCGCGCCCAGCACAAACAAACCCGTGCCGGAAACGATAAAGCCCATGGTGTATTTGCGCTCTTTAGCGTACAGCCCCGGAGCAATGAACTTCCACACCTGATAAAGCCAGAACGGGCACGACAGTAAAATACCGCACACGAAGGAAAGCTTTAGATGAGCAATGAATTTATCCAATGGACCGGTATAGATCAGACCGCCACCTGGAAGGTACGGACGAATCGGTTCACGCACGAAATCGAAAATCTTTTCACTGAAACCGTAACAGATACCCGTGGCGATCAACAAAATCCAAACACAATTGATCAGACATTTGCGAAGATCGGACAGGTGCTCAAACAAGGATTGGGCTTTGGAATCGAGTTCTTCGCGTCTCATGAAGGCTTCTGTTCTTCTGATTTTTCGTCAGCGGTGGCTTGCGGAAACTCCAGCTGTTCTTCAACGATTGGAGCTGCATCAGCAGAAGGCGCCAGTGGAGCCTGTTCGGCTTCGTTCTGATTTTGACCTTGCTGTTGAGGATTGCGGATGGTGTCCAGATTCAGTTTGTCGAGCTTATCAAGACGCATCTGTTGCTTGAGTTCATCACCCATGGAATCGGTGCTTCTTTTCAACTCGTTGAGAAAGCGCCCCAGAGTCCTTGCCAGTTCCGGAAGTTCTTTCGGCCCGATCACAATCAGGGCAAGAACCGCAAGGAAGATAATTTCAGACATACCTAAGCCAAACATGGCGCCAGAATAGAGGAATCAGCTCTGCTTGCCAAGCTTTACTTGATCCTGAGGAAGGGTCAAAACTCCCATTTCCTCAAGCTTCTCACGAGCCAGCTCAGAACCTGTTCTCATATAGCGCTCATACAGTCTCAGGATGCTTTCGTCGCTTTTGATAAAGGAATGATGACTGATGTACGTCAGCACATCGACAAACTCCAGAAAACGGTCCGAGAACACCGTGTACACACGGGCCATGGTGTCTTCCCGGGTGCAATGGGCCAGGGATGCATAGGCCGCTCCGCCAATCTCCGCATAGTAATCCACATCGATGATCTTGCGAGACAACGAGTCGCCAAAGAAGCCGCTAATGTACAGGGTTCGGTCTCCGAGTTTTCTCAGCATTTCGGCCTTGGCAAAGCTTTCGGCATTCTGAGCCGCCAGATACATTTCAGCCAGTGTCTGGGGATTTCGAGCGCCGCTTTCGCTGGCGTAGGCTGGATCGTGCAGATTCCGCGCATCCAGATAGTGCTGTAATAAATTCACAAGATAGGCTTCAACCAATGGATAGGTCTGAACCTTTCGCTGGGACAGACCTTTCTGAACCAGCTCCTGGAAGTAGCCCTCAGGGCTTACAAAAAGCTCAACTGTTGGTGTCGAACGCTTTTCCCGCATACTGTTAGTTTAACAAATCCTGAATGGTTTTCGGTTAGTTGTTTTTTGCAAAGCTGGTCAAAAGTCTCACAATGAGACACCACTTCGGCGTCACCTTTGCATTTCAATCCGGCAAGCCCGTTTGAAGGAGTTCTACTAAGAATGAACTTAAGATGGATGACTATCACTTTGGCAGTGCTGAGCGCTTTTGCGCCGGGGTCCCTGTGGGCCTTCGGGGAAAAATGCGGGCCGATCTTTGCTTCCGAATATGCGAAGCAGGGTCAGATTGAAGTCAGACCCTCCGGCCAGAAAGGGCCGCCGGCAAAGGACTACGCCCACACGGTGGACAAGATCAACACCCTGCTGGGTGATCTTGCCGTGCCTCACGAAGTGCAAATCCACGTCGACAGTGCATTTATTTTTTCCACCTTCAATGCTCAGACTTATCTGATCAGCGTCGGTGTGCGCCCGGAAAAAATGGGAAAAAAACATCCGGCCATCAATCAAAACACCCTGATGCATGAATACGCCCACGCGGTCTTTGAAAAGAACATGACTCTGAAGTCCTCAAGCTACAAGACTTTGCGTGAGGAACAAATTTCCCTGCACACCCGCGAAGAAAACCTGCACCAGCAAAATGATCTTTTGATGCTGGAAAGAGACAAGCTGACAGATCCTGCTCTTCGCCAGGACATGGACAAAAAAATCTATGACATCATCAAAGAAATCGACTCCATCGCTGAGCGCCGCAAGGAAATTTCAGCCCACTGGAGTCTGCGCAGCGCCGTTCATGAGATGTTTGCGGACTCGCTGTCGATAGTGGCCACAAAAGATCCCAAAGCCATGTCCAAAGTTTTAAAAAGCACTGCAGAAAGCTATCACCCGCACACTTCCACCGTACTGCAGCTTCGGGATTTCACTGAGGGCCGTCATCACCTGTCGCGCCAGCGCTGGAAAAAAGAATATCCGTTTTATTCCCAGTTCGGCGGGGATCTGTATTATGCCTTTTTGCCGGCCCGCTGGGAACTTTGGCAGATTGTGAAAACCCGCATCGGCAGCGCTAACTACCAACGCACGGTGATTCCAAAAGTATTTGCGATTTTAGAAAGACATTTAAGTGCGGAATTAAACAAGGGACCTGAAGAACTCAAGCCCCGTGGATTCAAGGATCTGGAAGCCCTCAATCAAAGAATCATTGAGGACTTCCGTCGCGAGCTTTAGGATTTCACATCCGTCGGACCCACCAGACTTACAATAGTGGGCTGGGCAAATATTTTTTGCGCCAGCTTCTGCACATCTTCCGGACTGACTGCAAAGTACTTGTCAGCCACATCCAGGCTTTCACGGTAATCCAGGCCATAGATATCATCGAACAAGATCGCATTGCCTATGGTGCTCTTTCTTTGCAGCTCGATATCGTGTCGGCCAATCAGATATCTCTGCGCACGCACCAGTTCTTCCGGTGAAATTTTGGTTGTCGCCAGCTTGTTGAATTCCGCTTTCAGCATCTGAATGGCTTTTTCCGATTTTTCCGGCGAACAACCAATATATCCACCGAAATATCCACACTCGATACCTTCCATGTGCATTGGCGACACGGAATATGCCAAAGAGTTTTTATCCCGCAGCTCGATAAACAGTCTGCCACCCTGGCCGCTTAGAATGGACTGAATGATTTCCATCGTGTAGCGCTCAGGACTTGAAAGTGTCAGACCCTGATAGCCCACAATGATGTGGCTTTGTTCTTTTTTCAGTTCGCGGAACATGTGTTTGGATTCGGTGATTTTTGGTGCCGCGAAATGATTTTTCACGCGCTCCCCTTTCGGAAGCTCTTTGGTGATTTCATTGAGCGTCTTCACCCACTTCTTGGTGTCAACATCACCCACAACCGAGAACGTCACGTTCTTCGCCATGGCGATTTTTTTGTAATAACCCAGAAGGTCCGCAGACGTGATCGCGTTCACCGTGGTTTCGCTGCCCACCAGATCGCGCGCATACGGGTGACCTTTGAAGATTTCCTGCATGAAGGCCAGAATACAAAGCTGGGCTGGATTGTCGTTACGGGCCTTGATCTGATTTTTCAGAACAACTTTTTCACGCTCCAGGATGATTTCCGGGAACTGTGGCGCCAGCAGGGAATCCGCATAGATTTCCAGCATCTTGTCTTCGAACGGTGACAGATAATCCATGGACAGACCGGCCGAGTTTCTTCCGCCAAAGGCGCCGATACCGGCAGCCAGTTCGTCCACGCGAAGATTGATGTCATCTTCTGTGAAGTTTTTTGATCCGGACATCCAGTTTCTGGCAAACAATTCGGTCAGCCCGTTTTGGCCTTCCGGCTCAACCCGCGCCCCACCCAGGAACGCCGCTTTCATCGCCACATACGGCGTGTCGCTTTGTTCGCGGATCAGCAAGGTGGCCCCGGAATCCAGCACAATGCGCTCGGTGGTCGGCACACCTTTAGAAGCTCCGGCATTGATATGGAATTTCTTTGCGGCAAAGCGCGGCACTTTTTGTTTTGCAACTTTTGCTTCACGCAAAGCTTTTCTCAAGTCTTTCGCAAAGGCTTTCAGGATACGGTCCGCGTTTTTCTTATCCATGTTCGTCATCATGGAAAGACCGAAGGTGTCCGCCTTCAGATATTTTCTGGCGATCTTCTGAATGTCTTCCGGCTTCAGGGCATAGACCTGTTTCATGTACTTTTTGTAGTAGTCATGATCGCCGTAATAAAACTCATTGCTTCCGGCTTTTCTCGCAATGTTATCCACAGTCTCCATGGAATAAACTTCGTGGCTGGCAAAGTTCGTGATTGCCTTTTGCATTTCCGCCACGGTCGGAGGTTCGGTCACAATGCGAACCAGTTCCGGAATCAGCGCCGTCAGCGCCTTGGTCAGATTTTCTTTTTCCAGCCCCAACGACACGGCAAACAGTCCGTCATCCTGCATGGAATAAGCAAACGAGCCCACTGAATTTGTCAGCGGCTCTTTGATTCGCAACGTCTGCATCAGACGACAGGAATCACCCTGTCCCAGAATCGCTGACATCACTTCCAGGGCTGCGATGTCCTTGTGTTTGACGCTCGGGATTCTCCAGGTCAGGTAAGCGGTGGTCTGTTCAAACTTCGCCTGTTCGACTTTGATGCGAATGGTTTTTTGTGCCGGTTCTTTTTTGCGCGCCACTTTGCGCAGTTTATACGGAGCAAAGCCGCCGAACATTTCCTGCACGCGGTTTTTCATTTCTTTGGAATCAAAGTCGCCCGAAATCACCAGGAACATATTTGATGGCACATACCGGGATTGATAGAACTCGCGGATTTTTTTGGCAGAAACTTTTTTAACGACCTTGTCGTAGCCAATAACCGGAATGCCGTAAGGGCTTTTTTGGAAGACGTTGGTGAAAAGCAGCTGACTGGCACGGCGGCCCGGGCTGTCCTGACCACGTTTGATCTCTTCCAGAACAACTTCGCGTTCGTTGTCGATTTCTTGCGGATCAAAGGTCGGATAACCCATCATTTCACTGATCACATCCAGGGCGACATCCGAGAATTGTTTGGAAATGGTCACATAAAACACGGTTTGGTCAAAAGAGGTGTAGGCATTCAGCTCCCCGCCGGAACCTTCCACGGTGGCCGCGATCTCGCCCACCTTGTACTTGCGGGTCCCTTTAAACACCAAATGCTCGATAAAGTGAGAGATCCCCTCTTCGGTCTTTTTTTCATCGGCCGAGCCTGTTTTCACCCACATTTGCACTGAGACCACCGGAGACTTGTGGCTTTCCAGTAAAAGGACTTTCAGACCGTTTTTTAGTTGAAATTTCTTAGACATACTCTACATAACTCCCATGGCATTTGGCGTCTATATCCACATTCCCTACTGTATCCAGCGCTGTACTTACTGCGATTTCGCCACTTATGAGCAAAGCAAGATTTTGCCGCCGGATCAGTATGTCGAACTTCTGTTTAAGGAAATTCGTCAGAAGCACCGCTATTACACTCCCCAAAGTCTGGACACCATTTACTTTGGTGGAGGCACGCCGAGCCTCATCCCTGCAAATCTCATTGTAGCGATTATCAAAGAGCTGGGTAGATATGGATTTACAACTAGACCTGACACGGAAATCACCATCGAGATCAATCCGGCGACGGTCAGCAAAGAAAAACTGAAAACCTATCTGGATAACGGCATCAACCGTTTCAGTGTGGGGGCTCAAACCTTTGATGATCGCTTGTTGAAAATGGTTCACCGCGAACATTCGGCAAAACAAACCCTGGAAACTCTCGACCTTCTTCGGGCCCACGGTGTGAATTTCAGCTTTGATATTCTGTTTGCCCTGCCTTCCCAAACTGTCGAAGGCCTGCGTCGTGATGTGGAAATCGCCGTTGAACAAGGGGCCAAACACATCAGCCCTTATTGTTTGACAGTTCCTGATGGACATCCTTTGTCAAAAGGCCGCCCGATTGACGATGAACAAGTTGAGATGTTTGACATCATCGCTGACGAACTGACCCGCAAAGGTTTTCAGCAGTACGAAATATCCAACTTTGCCCTGCCGGGTTTTGAATCCCGTCACAACATGCTGTACTGGGTGGATCAACCTTATTGGAGTTTGGGCCTTAGCTCGCATTCCTATTCCAAGGAATCCTCTTGGGGCACGCGTTACTGGAATATCAATTCCATCAACGAATACCAGAAGCAGATTCTGGCATTTGACGGTCAGGAGTTTGATTCCCCGGTGCGCCATCTGCCTTCGAATCAGGTGGAAGTGCTGGAAATGCATCAGGCTCTTACAGACTTTTGTCATACTTCGATGCGTCTGATGCGCGGACTCAATGTGGAGCAGCTGCAAGCCAAATTCCCGCAAAATGTCAGTGAAAAGGTCCTGCAAATCATGAAAAACATGGAAGAGAAATCCTGGATTCGTCATGACAACGGGCATTGGTCACTGACGCGCGAGGGCCTTGTGCTTAGCAACCGTGTTTTCCAGGAACTGACTTTCCTTCAAGAAGATCTCTAAGGGGCTAGGAGTTTTTCTTCCGCCCCCCTGACATTGACATTGCTTCGTGAATACACAATCTTAAGTATTGCGAAAGGAAGTCTCATGTCAGAAGAAAACAACTCTCAAAACTCCAATCCTCCTAATCCAGAAAATGCCGAAATCGCTTCTGAGATCCAGAAACTTCAGGAACAAGCTGAAAAGTTCAAAAACGACTATCTGTACCTGCGCGCAGAGTTTGAAAACTACAAACGCAACGCGATCAAGGAACGTTCCGATTTGACGAAGTACGGCGGCGAGCGCCTGGTGCGTGACCTGCTGGAAGTAGTGGATAATTTCGACCGCGCTTTGAGCGTGAACGTGAGCGCTGAAAACTTCAACACCTTCAAACAGGGTGTGGATATGACCGCTCAGGAACTGAAATCCCTGCTTCAGCGTCACAATGTCACAGAGATCCCGGCGCACGGGGCTCCGTTTGACCCGTCCGTACACGAAGCGCTGAGCAGCGAAGCCACAGATCAGATGGCTCCGGGCCACGTCGTGCGTGTGTTTAAAAAGCCTTACAAACTTCATGATAAAGTGATCAGACCTGGCCAAGTGGTTGTTGCCAAGAAGCCAGAGTAAGGAAGCCCTGCTTGTCTAAAAAAGATTTTTACTCCCTTTTGAATGTTTCCCGCTCTGCCACTGCCGATGAGATCAAAAAATCTTATCGCAAGCTGGCTATGCAGTATCACCCGGATAAAAATCCCGGTGATAAAAAGGCCGAGGAAAAATTCAAGGAAATCACCGAGGCCTACGAAGTCTTGAGTGATACCAAAAAACGCGAAATGTACGACCAGTTCGGTCACGCCGGAGCCCAGGGCTTTGGCGGAGCTGGCGGCCCGTTCGGTGGTGCTGGTGGATTCGGCGGCTTTGGTGGCGCCGGAGCCGGCGGTGCTGGAGCTGGTGCCGGTGGTGATCCGTTCCAGGACATCTTCGGTGATGTCTTTGGCGAGATCTTCGGCAATGCCCGCGGCCCGGGTGCCGGTGCCGGTGGTGCGCGCGCCCGTCGTCCCAGCAAGGGCACGGATCTGCGCTACACCCTGAATATCTCTTTTGAAGAATCCGCTTTAGGCAGCGAAAAAGTCATTAGCTTCATGCGCCAGCGCGGCGGCCGTGAAGAGCCGGCAAAATTATCCGTGAATGTTCCTGCTGGCGTGAAAGAAGGCCAGCGCCTGAAACTGGCTGGCGAAGGTGATGCTTCCGGTGGCGCGGCTGCCGGAGACCTGTATGTGATTATCAACATTCAGGAACACCCGCTGTTCAAACGAAACGAAAACGATGTGACATTGGATCTTCCGATTGTTTACACCGATGCGATTTTGGGAACCAACATCGAAGTTCCGACCCTGACGGGAAAAGCCATGATCCGTATTCCTCCGGGAACACACTCTGGGCAGACTTTCCGTCTGAAGGGCAAAGGCTTCCCGAAACTGGGTGGCTTCGGATCCGGTGACATGCTTGTGCGCGTTCTGGTGGACACTCCAAGCAGTCTAAGCAACAAACAAAAAGAACTGGTGGAAGAACTTGCCAAGACCACGGACACAAGTCCTTTGGTGAAGGCCTTCCAGGATAAAGTCGCACAACTGATGAGGACGCGTAAATGAAACCCTACTTTTCACTCTTGCTGACGGCCGGTCTTCTGGCTTCCTGTACGACAGTAGCCACCAAACGCGCTCCGATGAAACCTGCGGCGACCACTGCCGCCACCGGAAAAAAGCCAAAAGCCGTAGGCGGCCTTACCACGGGTAAACCTCCTGAGCAGATTGAAAGTGAAACCTTGAGTGTTCCAGGCGCACCATCAACGGATGTGCTGGGACAACTGAAATCCCTGGTGAACCAGGCTGTGCAAGCGCCCAGCAAGGCCGATCAGGAATCTTACCGTCTGAAGGCCATCGACATTGTAGAGAACAAACTCAACGAAGATCAGCTGGAAGACGTTGCCGATGAATCTGATTTTGGTTTCCTGCGCGGACATGCGATGTTCCGTCTGGGTGAAATTTCTTTGGATAAAAAAGACACCTCTGACGCTAAAAAATACTTTAACTCCGTGACGGAATTTGTTCCGGGCAGCGATCTTGCGCTGCGAGCCCAGGAAATCATCCTGCAGCTGGATTCCGCGAGAAACGTGAAATCCCAGACTGTCGGCGTGGTGCTGCCTTTAAGCGGCCGTAACGCCCCGGTGGGACAGCGTGCCCTGCGTGGCCTTGAAATGGGCTTGGGGCTGCATATTCCGGGCTCTGGCTTCCAGTTGGCCGTGATGGACAGTGAAGGCAATCCTGATTCCGCCCGTCGCGGTGTCGAACGTCTGGTGAAAGAAGACAACGTCATTGCCATCGTGGGAAGCTTGCTTTCAAAGACCGCTCCGGCAGTTGCGGCAAAGTCTGACGAACTGGGTGTGCCGACCATCGCCCTTTCCCAGCGTTCCGGTTTGACCGAAGTGGGCCCCACAGTGTTCAGAAACTCTCTGACCAGCGGTATGCAGGTGCGCGCCCTGGTTCGCACCGCCATGGAAGACATGGGCATGAAAAAGTTCGCGGTGCTTTACCCGAACGATCCGTACGGTATTGAATTCACCAACATCTTCTGGGATGAAGTTTTGGCCCGTGGTGGTGAGATCACTGCGGTTCAGACCTATTCGGTGAAAGAAACAGACTTCCGTCTGGTGGTGCAGCGTCTGGTGGGAACTTACTTCGGTGAAGCCCGTCAGGATGAATTCAACATGCGTTTGAAAGAGCTTCAGACCTCTGGAAAAAAACACTCGGTTCGCCAGAGCAATCTTGAAAACGTGCTGCCACCGATCACGGACTTTGATGCGATCTTTATCCCCGACTCGGCCCGTGCGATGGGACAGATCTCGGCGATGCTGTCTTATAATGATGTGCGCGGCGTGAAGCTTTTGGGAACCAATCTTTGGAACACCAAAGACATCGCCAAACGTGCCGGGAATTTTTCGCAGAATCTGATCTTCGTCGACAGCATGACTCCGGCGAATCAGGATCGTTCGCGTTTTGTAAACGAATACCGCACTCTTTATAATGAACCGCCTTCCCTGATTGAAATCCAGGCTTATGATGCAGGTCTGATTCTGCGTCAGCTGATTGCCGCCGGAGCCAGCTCCCGTGAGGAATTGGTGCAGAAGCTAGGGCAGCTAAATAAGTTCCCTGGATCTCTAGGAAACCTCAGTATTAATGCTGAACGCGAGATCGAGCGCCCGGTGACCGCTCTAACTATTGAAAAAGGCGAAGTAATTCCGCTTAAAGTCCGCAAATAGTATCTATAAGTTAATTTAATGACGATTTTTTAACCCCCTTCTTGCGGTGCCCTGTCTTAGGAACACCAGCGACCAAGAGAGTCGCAAATCTTTAGAAGGGGGTTGTTATGACAAGTCGTATTTCTGAAAACTTAGTGATGGAGTGCAGAAGAAAACTTCTAACCGCGAAACAGGATGTTTTGAATCGTTTCAGAACAGCCCAGCGCGAACTGGTCCATGCGGAGCGTGGCGGTGACGAAGCAGATCAATCTGTCGCCCACATCGAAGAACATTCTTTTTTGATATCCCAAGCACGCATGAGAAATCAACTGGTCGAGATCGAGATGGCCCTGGCACGTATCGAGCAAGGCACATTCGGTATCTGCGAAGAGACTGAGGAAGCTATCGAATCTGAAAGGTTGCTGGCAATTCCGTGGACTCGTCTGTCCATCGAAGGCGCTGAGATGCGAGAAGCGGTAAGTCGTAAGTTTGCGCGATAAATAATCACGCTGTGCATTTTTAGTGACAGATAATCATTCCCCCGTAATATGCGATCAATTTTCGGCCAAGGATCATCATATCGGGGGGTGAGATGAACGCAACCGAACTCACAGAGTTGACAGAGACTGAACTGCAAAATCTAAAAGAATCCTTGCTCTTCCAAAAGGGCACGATCCTCAATAAATCACATGAGTTTAAAGAGGAACAATCCAGCATGGCTGCGGTTGCGGACGAGGCGGAAGCCGCTTCTCAGGATATCTCCAATAATATTTCCATTCATCTGCACGAACGTGACCGTACAGCTTTGTACGCGATCGAAAGAGCTTTGGGGAAAATTGCTGACGGGACATACGGCCAGTGCGAATCCTGCACGGAAATCATCAATGCACGCCGCCTGCAAGCACGACCTTTCACAGCCCTTTGTATTGACTGCATGGAAGAACAAGAAAGCCAGACTGGCCTCTTCCAATAACATTCATATTTAAACTCATTGGATGAGGTCCGCTGACATGGATGTCAGTCCAATTTTTTAAATTTATCCTCAATTGCAGTTTAGAAAAAACTGTCTCACACCGAGAAGACTCATACCAGAAACATAAATTCCCGCATTTTACGCGGAGGAGCGGTATGAGTTTTGACGATAAAGTCCTAGAAATCCCACAGACCCTTCCCATGCTACCTGTGAGAGACATCGTAGTATTCCCCTACATGATCATTCCTTTGTTCGTAGGCAGAGACGCTTCGATCCGCTCAGTTGAAGAAGCTTTGGCAAAAAATCGCCTGATCTTCCTGGCTTCCCAGAAAGACATCACTGAAGAAAATCCATCTCCGGACAACATCTACACTGTTGGTACAGTGGCGATGATCATGAGAATGAGAAAACTTTCCGACGGTCGCGTGAAAATCCTTATCCAGGGTGTCGCAAAAGGCCGCGTGAAAAACTTCACCAAGACTTCCCCTTCCTTTGAAGTGGCTGTTGAAAAGATCGAAGAAACTCCGGTTCAAAAAACCGTTGTTGAAAACGAAGCTTTGATCAGAACCGCGAAAGAGCACATCGAGCGCATCATCGCTCTGGGCCGCCCTCTTTCTCCGGACATCCTGCTGGTATTGGATGATGTTTCTGATCCAGGTCGCATTGCTGACCTTATCGCTTCCAACCTGGGTATCAAGGTTGATGACGCACAGAAGGTTCTGGAAACTTCTGATGCTACAGAAAGACTGAAACTGGTTAACGAGATTCTGGCTGCTGAACTTGAAGTGATGCAGACTCAATCCAAAACTCGCACGGGCGCCAAGGACGACATGTCCAAATCCCAGCGCGAATACTTCCTGCGCGAGCAGATGAAGGCTATAAAGAATGAGCTTGGAGAAGGCGACTCCAAATCAGAAGAAATGGATGAGTTGCGTGAAAAGCTGGTGAACGCCGGTATGCCGACTCATGTGGAAACAGAAGCCCTGAAACAACTGGGCCGTCTGGAGCGTATGCACCCGGATGCATCTGAAGCCACAATGGTTCGTACCTACCTTGACTGGATGGCGGATCTTCCGTGGAGCAAAAAATCTGAAGACCATATTGATCTTAAACGTTCCAAAGAAATTCTGGATGAAGATCACTATGAACTGGAAAAAGCCAAAGACCGTATCATGGAATTCCTTGCGGTTCGCAAGCTGAAACCAAATCTGAAAGGGCCAATCCTGTGCTTCGGCGGTCCTCCAGGTGTGGGTAAAACATCCCTGGGTAAATCCATCGCTCGTGCGATGGGCCGTGAATACTTCCGTATCGCTCTGGGCGGCGTGAAAGATGAAGCGGAAATCCGTGGTCACCGCCGCACTTATGTGGGCGCGATGCCGGGTAAAATCATCCAGGCTCTTCGTCAGGCAAAAACAAGCAATCCAGTGATCGTACTGGATGAAATTGACAAGCTGGGCTCTGACTTCCGTGGTGACCCTTCTGCAGCGATGCTGGAAGTGTTGGATCCGGAACAGAACGCAACTTTCCGTGACAACTATCTGAATGTCGACTTCGACCTTTCAAATGTGTTGTTCATCGCAACAGCCAACGTGTTGGAAAATATCCCACCAGCTTTGCGTGACCGTATGGAGATCCTGAACATTCCTGGTTACACCGAGAATGACAAACTGTTGATCACGAAAAAACATCTGATCAAGAGACAGATCGAAGCCAACGGTATCACTGAAGAAAATATCAGCTTCACTGATGAAGGTATCAAATACCTGATCGCAGGCTACACTCGCGAAGCGGGTCTTCGTAACCTGGAGCGTGAAGTGGGTTCCGTCTGCCGTAAAGTGGCTAAGATGGTGGTGATGGAAGAGGCAAAATTTGTGGAAGTAAATGCCACAACAGTTCCAGAGCTTCTGGGTCCTCCACGCTTCCAGCGTGATGACAAGTTCCATGACTCTCAAGTGGGTGTGGTACAAGGTCTTGCCTGGACACAAGCTGGTGGTGAAGTTCTTACTATCGAAGCTTTGAAAATGAAAGGTAAAGGACATCTTGCATTGACGGGCCAGCTTGGCGACGTGATGAAAGAGTCCGCTCACGCAGCAATGTCTTACGCTCGTGCTCACCAGGAAGAACTGGGCATCCCAGAAGACTTCTTTGATAAGTACGATGTGCATGTGCACTTGCCAGCCGGTGCGATCCCGAAAGACGGTCCATCTGCAGGTATCACTCTCACGACCGCTCTTGTGAGTTTGATGACTGGCACTCCGGTTCGTCACGATATCGCGATGACTGGTGAAGTGACCTTGCAAGGACGTGTACTGCCAGTCGGCGGTATCCGTGAAAAGTGTCTTGCCGCTTTGAACCTGGGTATTACAAACATCATCATCCCGATGGCTTGCCAAAAGGATCTTGCGGATATCCCTAAAGTGTTCAAGGACAAGATCAACTTCATCCTTGCAGAGAATCTGGATGAAGTCTTCGCAGTAGCCTTCGACAAGTCGGCTAAGGGTCAGGAGAAAAAACCTGTCGCGAAGAAAGATCCAAAGAAGACCAAAACGCTTGCGGCGTAATCCGCAAGTGACATCGCCCCTCCCTAAAATGTGATGTTACATCAGAAGGCCGGTAAACCCGGCCTTCTGTCTATTTGGAATCACACTCGTGAATGTGTCTCGTGATGACACACTTTTTATCACGACAAGACCAGAAACAACCCCCGTGGCTTGTGCTAAACAACTAACAGTCATACCCTGTTAGCAATGACATTCAACCGCCTGGGTCAAAGCACCCTCCTGTTCGTAACTGTATTGTGTGCTATTGGGACTATCTTCGTCCTGAGTTCGGCTGATATTCACAAACGCAACTACGACTATAAAACCAAAGATTACGATCAGGTGCTTTTAAACGAAGTCACAACGTCCGCTTTTTCCGTGATGGAAGCAGCCTTGCAAAGACGCATGTGGGAACCGCCGCCGGACAACGCCTGCCTGAAGTCAGAGGACTTCAATGTCGAAGGCGAACTTGCCGGGGGCATGAAATGGAAAGTTTCCGCCAAGTACAATTTCACCACCAAGAACTATGAACTGATCTCGGAAGGTCAGTACCGCGATCTGAAGGCGTTCTATATCAAACGCATCAAGATTCTGGATGTGTCAGATTATCTGCTGTTCTCAAACTCCCCAAACACGATGACCTTGCGTCGTTTGTATAATGAGAAATATCCAACCGCCCTGATTGCGCGCGATCGCCGTATCTATACCAAGGGCCCTTTGCAGTTTGGTGGAAATATCCACCGACCGAACAGTCACATGAACTGGAGCGGCTCACCGGCAGGATGGCCGGGCGAATGGGGTACGATCATTCAAGGGGACCGCATTCAGTTTGGCGGCGGCATGCACTACATTCAGTACAGCATCCCCAAACCAAATCCCGTCGGCAACAATATCGAAACGCTGCTGGCTCCTTATGCGGCTGACCTGGGGACTCCCGGCACAAACCATTCGCAGTTTGGTGCCTCTTCCGTTGTGGTCACCCGTGATTACAGCAAGGCGCAGACCTTAAAACAGCAAGTGATCGACGCTACTCCAGGCCCGCTTAGCAAGGCCTCGGTGGCCAATGAAGTTTATCCGATTGCCCTGTTTGGCGGGACACCTCCCCTGCAATCATGGTCTGCGACAGATTCCGGGACTTACTTTAACAATCCGGATCGCTACAGCATCTTTAACTATGCCTGGGGCGGCGCCAACGGCTTTGGTATTCGCATCGATGCCACCTGTATTTCCAGATCCGATGCTGGCACGACTAAAAAAATCTGTTCACACTCTGAGCACTTCCCGCGCGGCTTTGCAAAGTGGCGCCAGGATGCAGGACTTGAAGGGACTCTTTTCACCGCGGATGCAGAAGAGATTCCTTCACCAAGTTTGAACTGGGATAACATGGAAGCGCTCGAAGAAGACGCACAAGCCTGCGGCACCGTCATCAGCGCCCCCACCAGTCCTTATCAGGATTGCGATATCTGGGATCTGGAGTTTCAGAAAAAATACGCCACCAGTTCCGGATCCAACGTCTGTGGGCAGGTTTCGACCATCGACATGAATTCTTTGGCTCTGAATAATTTCAATCCGGGCCAGCTGACCAATCCGGCCTTGAAAGAACGCCTGCTTCGTCGTGTGGTTTACACCAAAGTTCCCACCGAGATTCGCCAGACAGCCGCACAAGGTCTGATGCTGGGTTCCCTTTCAGCCAATGCGGCAAGAAAGAATTTTTCTTTGTGGGTTGTTTCCGAAGACACTCTGGCTTTGCGCGGATATCAGCAGGACAACACCTCACCACTGGATACAGATCCAGGACGACTGCGTGAAGTCGTCTTTAATGCCGATGCCACGAACGCCGGCAAAGAGCCGCTGCCAATGGTTTTACTGTCGCCAGAACGCGTGCACTTGCTAAGTCCCCAATACGTTCCAGCCACCTATAACTATTTGCAGGGATACTGGCCCGTCGTCAGTGGACAGATTCGGCCTGTATTGCACAATTATACGGATTATATCCGCCAGGAAAACGACGGCTTCCGCTATGGGTATCGCACCTTCCGCATGGAAAATGTCAGTCTGATCACCAATGCCAATATCGACACCTCAAATCCGTTTGTGATGCGGGGTCTGTGGAGCGGGCCTGATTCCACCGACAGTCAGTTCCCTTCCAATCTGTGCATGGTTTCCATGGCGGGGCACACTTTGACTCCGGTTCCGGGGAACGACATTTTAACGACGGCCAATATCCCCCCTTATCATTCAGCGCCGAATTCTCCGATTCCGCCGCTGGGTTCAAGATACTATAATGGTGTTACGGATCGTTTCCCAAGATCCTACTATCCTGCGATCTTCTGGGTTCAGCGGGGCGCGGGTCTTAATGCCACTCGCGAGGAATCCGATCTGGTTTTCACCGGCATTCGCATGTACACGACGTTTGATGATTTTGTTCCATCGGGGAAAAGAAACTTGAACACTCCTCTTCACACCGTGACCGACACGCGCGGAAACTATGGAACGCAGTTTTCTCTGGCCCATAAAAACATGCAGTGGACCAGCTCTGCTTATTACAATCCCATGGCTGCAGGAACGCCCTGTCTTGTCGCCAACCTGACTCACCGAGAAGCTGCTTATTCCAGTCAGCCGGATTATTACGGCACTCAGCCGTCGGTGAACAACGGACGCTACATCTTTGTTCATGCTGATCCACCTGTGGATTACCGCAACCTGGGCTCTATCATCGGGATTGACCAGCCTATTCTGGAGACCCGACAATAAATGAACATGAAACCTCTGAACAACTCCGGTATGACTCTTGTTGAAGTTCTGGTCGCCATCGCCATTTCCCTGATCAGCTTGACCGTACTGATGCAGCTGACTCTTTCCAATCGCACGCACAAATCCGAAGTGGATCGATCGATTGTTTTAAAAGAGATTCTGACCAACAACGCCATCGAACTTAAAGGACGCGCGGTCACGGACATTCCCCTGCCGGGAAATTGCATCGTGCGCACGTATAATTACCAGACTGAATTTCAAAGCGAAGTGACTCAGGCCGGAAGCCCGCCGCTGTGTGGTCTTGCGGAACCGTCCAAAGACACCATTCAGGTGGTGTGGGAGGTAGAACCCGCCACCAGCATCAATGCGGATTTCAGTTCGCCGTCCCTGAAGCTTCCCAAATATTCCAACACTCTTAAAAAAGTGACCCTGCATGTGCGCGGATATTCCAGCGGAGCCGGAGCCCGCCTGATTCACAATCAGGTGACTCTGTTTAAACGATGAAGAAAAATTCAGGCTTCTCCGTCATGGAGCTTCTGCTGGCCGTTAGTATTTCCACGATGGTCATCGGGATTGTGACCTATCTGATTCACAATTTCTTTTCTGAACAGCGCAATCTGGAGGTATGGTCCGGCGGACAGCTTGAAATGTCGATGGCCTTAAAAAATGCCGAGGGCGACATCCGCAACGTCATTCGTT
Source organism: Bdellovibrio sp. MYbb2 (assembly GCF_056175685.1). Classification (NCBI taxonomy): domain Bacteria; kingdom Pseudomonadati; phylum Bdellovibrionota; class Bdellovibrionia; order Bdellovibrionales; family Pseudobdellovibrionaceae; genus Bdellovibrio; species Bdellovibrio sp. MYbb2. The sequence goes on along the minus strand of NZ_JBJKJI010000001.1, from coordinate 697,083 downwards.
TTGATCCGGTGGAAAATCTGACTTCGGCTTCCAGCATTGCCTATTTCGGACTGACCTCCCTGACTCCCGGGCTTGAACCTTCGGTGTGCCTGAACGATGCCACGGGTTCGGTCATCCGCTACACCACTTTAGATCGAAAGCAGCGTTCTGAACGTGTGCTTCGCGCCTGGTCTGAACTGGCGGACGTGAATAAAACCGGCAGCTCCCATGAACTGCGCTTAACCGCCGATGCCACCACCAGTTCCATGTTCGGCACCTCCAAGTCGCCGCGTGAGATTGTTCTGGTCGATGCCGATCGCCGGTACATCCGCCGCTACAAGGTGTCCACCCACACCATGCGTTTGGGTGCGACCCTGGATCCTTACGATGACCAGTCACGGATTGACTCGGCCGGAAATCCCATCAAGTTTGATTATGTGAGCGTGATTTTAAAATCCCCGCCCACGGCCAACGGCAGCAGCATCACTCCGAAAACCTCGGTCTTTATCACCGGGACGGAAGTGTATTCGTCCAACACTTATTATCTGTGTTTGCGAAAGAGCGATCGCAGTCTGATCAAACTTGATGAAAACACCCGGGCTGAAACCGTGCTTTTACAAAACCCGCACGTGGACTTCACCATCAATTCATTCAAGATCGGATACTTGGCCACCAAGTCCGGCCTGCGGGTGGAACCGGCGAATTTCATCCCGGACATGCTTAATGCGGCTAACAATGTCTGCTTTAATACGGTGCTCTTTGATCTGAAACTGGACGCCTCAGAAAGTTATATGAAAAGGAACCAGGGCCAGACCGTCGGGGATATCAAAACCAACATCAGCCGCCAGCGCACAGTCTTTTCCCAGAATTTGAATTTAAAACGACCGCTCAGTTGCCAGTAATTAAGGCATCTGAAAAAAGAAAAAGGGCTGATCACTCAGCCCTTTTTTATTGTTTAAAACCTTTTAGACGGTCATTTTCGGATTCAAGAACACGAACAAGAGTCTTCAGGTCCGTCACTTCTTCCTTCAGATGGAGGATTTGCTCCTCTTTTTCATGAAGGATTTGGGTGTAGGCCTTTTTGAGCTCATTCAGCAGCTTGTTGGCCGCTGTCAGGATGGGCTCATCATTTTTCACCTTTACCACTTTGTCGGCAAGGTCTGCGGTCTTTGTTTCGTCCTTTGAAGTGGCCATTTCATAACCTTTCATCATTCCTTGATGAGCACCCACCAAAGCCAGGTCGCTTTCTTGGGAGGGGCGATGTACTCTTTGATGGGTACCCATCGGTTCGTCCATGATGAAGTACTTGCCGTCTTCAAAGCGGAATTTAATGTCGTCGGCTTTGATTCGTCGGCGGAGGGTACTCACACTAATTTTGTATTTAGTAGAGTAGTCCGTTAGCGGTAACCAAGAACCGTAGCTCTCAACGTTCATTAAATCCTCTTATACTTTCTGCCTCGGTGGCGCCGAAGCTTCAGTAGCTCGCCTTTGGGATAGGTGGTATCCTTACTCAGCTTGCGTAGTCAACATTATCACAGGACTTCAGTCTGTCAAATTTTGTGTGAACACTTACTCAAATTCAACTAAATTCAGGACCTTGATCTGGTTAATCATTGCCTATTCACTGGACCAAAGTCTGACTACGCAACCCTAAGTCATGGATTTCTGGTAGAATAAAAGAATTCTTTGCTCCTTTTGACCAAAGACTCGATAATTTAAATTAACCATATGCGTATTAGAGATAAAAAGAAAGTGGCCCTGGTTTTAAGTGGTGGAGGCATCAAAGCCGCCGCCTTCCACATCGGGGTTTGCTTGGCCCTTCAAGAAAAGGGATTCAAATTTGCCGGCGGCACCAAAGAGATGGTGCGTCAGAACTTCGGGTCCGACGACCCGATGACGATCCGTCTTTATGTCGGGTCCAGCGCCGGGGCGTTTGTCGCTTCGGTTCTTGCCGCTGGTTATCCAGTGGAATCTTTGATCAACGCTTTCCAAGTCGGTTCGGGCTCTGATCCCACGTTTGATAAATCCGACCTTCGTTATTTAAAGCCGATTTCTTACCGCAGCCTGTTTAACTTAAACTCTTCCGGCCTGATGAAGTTCATCCCGCGTTCGATCATGGAAAAAGCCCTGGTCACCGGGGGCCTTGAATCCATTTTAAAAAACGGCCTGAAGCTAAACGGTCTATTTTCAACCAAAGGGATCGAAAACTACCTGCGCAAAGAAGTTCTGGTCGACAATGACTTTGCCCGTTTGGGGGTTGAGCTTTTCATCATCGGAACCCAGCTGAACCACACCCGTAAGGCCATCTTCGGGAATTTCCCCGAATCATTCAAAACCGACACCACCAAGTACATCAACTATGCGACCATCAGTGATGCGGTGGCTTGTTCGACGGCTTTGCCTCCGGTGTTTTCCCCGTACGGAATCAAACGCCCGGACGGTAAAGAGATCTTCTATTATGATGGCGAGATTCGCGACACGCTTTCCACCCACGTGGCGGCGGACTATGGCGCTGATCTGGTGATTTCCTCATATTCCATTCAGCCTTATCACTACACCAAAGAGATGGGCTCGCTTCATGACTATGGTATTCCGCTGATTGCCAATCAGGCGCTTTACCAGGTGGTGCAGCAAAAGATCACCCGTCATATCCAGTATAAAAACGACATCCGCGGTATCTACAATGCGGTCGATGGTTACTTCAAGCAGCAAAACTTGCCCGGCGAACACCGGGACAAGATCCTTGAAATCATTAGGAATCGTGTGAACTATCGTCCGGAAGTGGATTACATCTATGTGGCTCCACGCCCACAGAACTATGAGATGTTCTTTGTTGATCACTTCAGCTTGAATCCGGAAATCCTGGCGCGCATCGTGCGCATCGGTTTCAAGTCCGGGATCAATGCCCTTCGCCAGCACGATATTTAATTCCGGCTGGCCTCTTTCCATTCAGCCAAGATCTTGGATCCTTCCCCGGAAAGATCCTTTTTCGCGTAAGCCTTCCGGTCATAGTAGTCACTGACCTTGCTTAAGATGACTTTCTTCGAAGGATGCTCTTTCCCCAAACGATCCAGATACTGCAACGGGGTTTCGGCGTCTTGCGGGAAAGTTTCCTGTTTTTTACCCCAGCTTAAAACCGCGTGATACAGAACTTGTTCTTCGCTCAGTAAACCTTTGTTTCTGAAAAGACTGCGGGAAATCAGAACACACAGGACCACCACGAAGATCAAACCCACCACCAGCTGCAACTTCAAATCAGTCAGGCTTTGCCAGAAGCTTTTTTGTGAAGTGCGATCGAAGTCGACCAGGAAGTAGGTCCATCGATAGTTCAGATCATCCATCAAAAAACCCACGCGGTCCCACAACGTGATGCCATCGCCCGTTTTTGGGCGCCATTGGATATCCCGGGCAAAGACCTTTTGGTCTTCTTCGGACAGATTGAAGAAATCTTCGGCTCCGATCACCAAACGTAACGGCGCCACCCATTGAGTGGGATCCACCCGCTGCCAGCGGCCGTTGTTGAAAATTTCAACCCAGGCGTGGGCATCGCGCTGACTGACCCGCCAGAACTCCCCCATCGGATTATATCTGCCACCCTGATAACCCACGATCACCCGGGCCGGAATCCCCAAAGCCCTGGCAAGGGTCGCGTAACTGCCGGCAAAGTGTTCACAAAAACCGCGTTTTCGATAAAACAAAAATGATTCAAGTTCATTCGCGCCACCATAGGCACCGGGATTCAAAGTATAAGTAAAATCATTTCCCTGATAAAACGCCTGCAAGGCTTCAATCCTTGCCGCCGGTGTTGGGTGCTTTTCTTTGGTGGTGGTCACCCAGTCGGCCACCTGCCCGCGCAGCTCCGGAATTTTAAGATACTCTTCATCCGGAATCTGGCGATCGGTGAAGCTTTCATTCCAGCGCCCACGATACACGGTGGTGGTCATCAAAGGTCTGGCACTGCGAAACACCGAAGCGTTCAGTGAAAATGAATTTCCAATTTCAAGCTGCACCTGTTCGGTGCCCTCAAGCACGAACAAGAAAGTATTCGCATGGGGTTCCAGCGCGACTTCATAGTGCCTGTCAGCGGGTTTATCATTTTCAGCCTCACTGCGCGGTTTGACCCCGAGCATTCCCGGTCGCCAGCTTAAACCCCGGGAATTCACCAGCACCGATCCGCGCCAGTAAAGTTCCTGGCTCGAATTTATCGGCAAATCAGAAAGCTTCGCACGAAACACCATGTTGGCCACGCCCGCAAGTTCGGCCACCCGTCCGGGATTTAATTCTTCACTAAAGCCAATCTGCCCCGTGGCTTCACCCCGCGACATCGCCCACGGAAGCACGAATCTGGGAAACGCAAAAAACAACACCACCGCACCCGGAACTGAGAGCGCAAAGACCTTTAATAAAATCTTTCCACGCTGTGGAAGCTCCGGCGACAACAGTGAATACCAAAGACCCGCAAACGCCAGGCCCGAAGGAATGATCCAATAGATATCCAGACTGAATAAAGCCTTGATGGAGATCAGAACAAAACCCAAAAGCACCAGGAAACGATGATCCCGTTCGTTTTCATAATCCATCACCCGCAAGGCGGAAAGACCCAGCAGGAATGTGTACGAAGGATCCTGACCGATCAGTGTCCGGTACTGCACCAGAATCTGCGCCAGCAAAAGCACACTTAATCCGCCCGTCACTTTGCGCGAAAGATTTTTCCAGTGAAGTTTTTCAACTCCCCACTTCCAGACCAAAAGGCCCAGCGAAAACAACGCCACCCACGGGGACACTTCCAGCCCCACCATCACCATTGCGGTGATAAATGAAAATGCCAGGGAGGTTTGGGCGAAGAACTGCCTTTTCATGACAAGGCCTCGGTCTGCGCAAGCGCCAGCAACATCAGACACTCTTCACGGTGATGCGGGCCCTTGTTTTGTTTGATCTCTTGCGGACCGATACTTAATGAATACTGAAAGCCCTGTCGTTCAGCTTCATCCACCCACAGGCACAACTGACTGATGCGGGCCTCACCGTCCGACAGGTTTTCCGTCTGCTCCCAGTTGAAATGCAAAGCGGGTTTTTCAGGCTCTTCATAATTTTTCACCAGCAGATCCTGCCGGCGCGCACTGGCGCGCCAGTCGATACGACTGAGTGAATCCGCGCTTTGAAAACGGCGATGATCACGAAATAAACCCGTGGCCTGCTGCCCTTCTCCGGCCACCGCATCGGTGGGGAATTGTTTTTCACCCAAACGTGCCGGATACACCAACACGGAATCCTGAGAGGTCATGTATTTCCACGCCCGTAAAAGTCCAAAGGGATAACTGCTTTGTAAAGTGATGCGCGGAAGTTTCACCCAGCCTCGTTTGCCGGGGCGATAGGGAATTTGCAGATCCCCGTGGGACAACGGCTTGATTGAAGTTTTACGAAGGGTGTTTTTATCTTTACCCAACACTGCTTCCACATCCCAGGCCGGAGTCACGGATGGGTTTTCCAATGAAATTCGCAGCAGTCCTTCTTCACCTGAAAAAAGCTCTTCGTTTTCAAGTCCCTCGACCTGCACGACATCCATGTTTTTATTGGTCAGAAGAATCCCGGTGAATGCGACCGAGATCAGAAAGAACACGAAAATATAAATCAGATTGTTCGCATACCCCACCGCCAAAAAGAACAGCGTCAGGGCCATGGCCCCAAACGCCATGCCGAATCCGGATGGCATAATATAGGTTCTTTTCTTTTTCTTAAACAGGGACTGGAGTCGCTTTTTGAAGGGCATGGGCCCACTCACGACCTCGTTTGATGCCATGATTTCCTCCCAGTCGGTGTCCTAGTACCGGAACCAGAACCTGTTGAACATCATCGGGACGAACATAGTCACGTCCCTCTAAGAACGCCCACGCTTTCGCGGCCCGCACCAAAGCCATGCCGGCGCGGGTGGAAAGTGGAGCCCCTTCAAATCCCGCACGGCGGGAACGCTCTAAGATCTCGGCAATGTATCCGGCCACCACCGGCGACACGGTCACGGTTTGCACTGAAGACAAAGCCGTTTCAATTTCGCCATCACTGAACAATGCAGAAATTTTCTGCAGTCTTCCGCGCGGATCTTCCCCTTGCAGCAGACGCACTTCGGTTTCTTTGGAAGCGTGATGCAGTTCCAAGCTCATCAGGAAACGATCCAGCTGACTTTCCGGCAGCGGGAAGGTGCCGGTTTGCTGATGCGGATTCTGGGTGGCAATTACATAGAATGGTTTTGGCAAAGGCCACGTGGTGCCGTCGACGGACACTTCACCTTCTTCCATCGCCTGCAACAGCGCACTTTGGGTGCGGGGGCTTGCCCGGTTTAATTCATCGGCCATCACCATCTGGGAAAACAAAGGCCCCGGATGAAACACAAATTTCTGTTCTTGCGGATGAAACACCTGACCACCGATCGCATCGGCAGGCAGCAGATCAATGGTGAATTGAATGCGGCGGGTTTTTAAGCCGGTCAGTTTACCCAGCACTTGCACCAGAGTGGTTTTACCCACACCCGGAAGATCTTCGATCAGCAGATGTCCACCGGCCAGCAGACAGGTCATGGCCAGACGGATTTCCACATTCTTATCCAGGACAACTTTCGAGGCTTCAGAAATCAGATCGTGAAACTTGGTGTTCATAGACTGATAGGATAAAGGCCGCCGCGGCAGTGACCAACCCTTTTTTGGAAAATAAAAAAGCCCCGGGTTCACCGAGGCTTTAATTATGTCTTATTTTAAGATCCCGCCTTGTTCACAAGGCGAAAGTCCTACAACAGACTTTTTTCGACAGCAGAGAAGATGGGACCAGATACAAAGCCCATCAAAACAATGGCAAGAGCCATAACCACTGCAGTCACTGTTGTTGCATTCAAAGAATGACCCGCGATTTCCGCGTTTCCTTCTTTCATGTACATCACAACGATAGGGCGCAGGTAGTAGTAAACACCGATCACAGAGTTCAACATACCCCAGATAGCCAGCCACAGAAGGCCTTCACCGATAGCCGCGTTGAACATGTAGAACTTACCGAAGAAACCCAGTGTTGGTGGGATACCCGCCAAAGAAAGCAGGAACACCGTCAAACACAGCGCCAGCATCGGACGTTGTTTCGCAAAACCAGCAAGATCATCAATATTCACAATGTGGTTTTCAGATTTTTCCAGCATCGCCGCAATCGCAAATGCACCGATCGTCATCAAACCGTAAGCCAGCAGATAGAAGATCACGCCCGACGCACCAAACGCGCCGTTATCGCTGACACCCGCCGTGATCAAACCCACCATCAGGTAACCGGAGTGAGCCACAGAGGAATAAGCGATCATGCGTTTGAAGTTATTCTGCATGATAGCCGCGGCATTACCCACGATCATGGTGATAACAGCCATCCACTGAAGGATATCAAACAGCTGATCAGAACCCGTCAAAGACTTCGTTGCAATAATACGCAAGAAAGCCGCGAAGGAAACTGTTTTCACCGCCGTTGCCATGAAGGCTGTGTGCGGAGTCGGCGCCCCCTGGTAAACGTCCGGAGTCCAAGCGTGGAATGGAGCAATCGAAACCTTGAAGCAGAAGCCCAGGATCACGAAAGTCACACCAAACAGGAACAGACGGCTGGTCTGAACAAGTTCAGCAGCGTTGTCCATGAAGCTCAGGATGTTTGTGCCACCAGTAGAACCGAAGATGAAAGCCACCCCGTACAGGAACAATGCCGAAGCAAAAGAACCCAGGATGAAGTATTTCAAAGCCGCTTCTTTGGAAAGTTTTTCCTCGTGGCTCATGGCGATCATCAGGTACAGCGCCAAAGACATCATTTCCAGACCGATGAAGACCATCAACAGATCCACCGCGGAAACCAGGATCAACATCCCCACCGCAGAACTCATCGCCAGGAAGATCAGTTCAGAGAACTGCTTGCCGGTTGTCGCCGGATTTTCGTACATCATCACCATCGCGGCACCCGCACCAGCCAGGGCAATGATACCCATCCACTGCGTGACACCGTCGAAGATCAGACCGTTATTGAAAGCAGTTTTGTCAGAGCCGCCAAAGACCACCAACAGCACAACTGCCGCCACGATACCCGTCAAAGCCTGACCCAAAGTGATCAGGGCATGTTGTTCGCGGTTGCCACGAAGAACCTTCATCGTGATTGGCAGAAGACTTGCCAGGAACAACGCGATCATCGGAGAGATCAACAGAACGTCGCTAAGACCAACATTGATATTCATTAGTTACCCCCTTGCGCGTGCATAACTTCAGAGGCGCCCGGCTGAACAATCGTCAGATTATAATTGCTTCTGTTGTTCACCAGGTGATCGATGCTGGCTTTAGAGAAGTTCAGGAAATGATTCGGGAACAGACCCATCCAGAACACCATGATCACCAATGGAACCAGAACCGTGATTTCACGCGCATTCAGGTCATGCAGCGGATGATGCTCGTCTTTAACCAGTTCACCCTGCTCGCCGAAGAACACACGTTTAAACATCCACAGCATGTACACCGCACCCAGAACCACGCCGGAAACTGCGAAGTAAGCAAAGACCGGATGAGACTGGTAAGTGCCCAGAAGGATGAAGAACTCGCCCACGAAACCGTTGGTCATTGGAACCGCGATCGAGGACAAAGTGATGATAAAGAAGAAGATCGTGAAGATTGGCAACACACCCGCCAAACCGCCGTATTTGGAGATTTCACGAGAATGCGTTCTTTCGTAGATCATACCAATCAGGATGAACAGCGCCCCGGTAGAAATACCGTGATTCAGCATCTGGTACAAACCACCACCCATGCCGTAAGCGTTGAACGCAAACAGACCCAGAAGGATGTAACCCATGTGGGATACGGAAGAGTACGCCACTAGTTTCTTTACATCTGGCTGAACCATCGCCACCAAAGCACCATAGATGATGCCCACAGTACCGATCAGCATGAACAACCAAGCCCAGTATTCAGAAGCCTCCGGGAACAAAGGAATCACCCAGCGCATGAAACCGTAAGTACCCATTTTCAGCATCACACCCGCCAGGATCACAGAACCCGGAGTCGGAGCTTCAACGTGGGCATCCGGCAACCAAGTGTGAACCGGGAACGCCGGAACCTTGATCGCGAAAGCCAATGCAAAGGCAAAGAACAACAACGTTTGCAAACTGAAGAACGTGCCGCCCACAAACGGAATCTGCAGCTGATAGAAATCAAGCAAGCTTGCACTCATCTGCCCGGTCGCTTCCTGAGTCAGGTACATCATATAGATGATCGCTACCAGCATCAGCACAGAACCCGCCATCGTGTAGATGAAGAATTTCACTGTTGCGTAGATACGGCGAGCGCCACCCCAGATACCGACCATGAAGTACATCGGAACCAGAGAAAGTTCCCAGAACACATAGAAGAAAACCGCATCCATTGCCAGGAAAGTGCCCAGCATCGCAGTTTGCAGAATGAACAGGCAGATGTGGAAGCCTTTTACACGCTCAGTGATGGATGTCCAGCTTGCCAGGATAATGATCGGGGTCAGGAACGTGGTCAGCAGAACCAGCCACAAAGAAATCCCGTCAATACCCATGAAGTACTGGATGCCGAAGCGTTCAATCCACATGAACTTTTCCACCATCTGCAGGCCCGTCGCGGAAGCGTCGAAGCTTTTGAACAGGGAAAGGCTCACGATGAATTCAATCACGGAAAGACCCAAAGCCAGGTGGCGAACGGTGTTCGCCTTAGGCCAGATCGCAACTAACAGCGCGAATAAAAGAGGTAGGAAAACAATGCTACTCAGGATCATACATTACCTCATGATCACAAATGAAAGGGCCACAACCACGCCGATGCCAATGTACATCGCGTATTGTTGCATATTTCCGGTCTGAACCGAGCGGGCGAAGGAACCCATGCCACGCACAAGATCACCAGCCCAGAACGTCATCTTGTCGATGAAATTCACGTCGATGTAGTACCAGGTGTTTTTACTCAAAGAAACCAGCGGATTGATGATGAAACCAAAGTAGGCTTCGTCCACGAAGTACTTGTTGTAAACCGTGTTGTAAACCGGCTTAATGCTTTCAGCGATTTTCTTCGGAGTCTCTGGAGACTTCACATAGAACTGATAAGCCACAATCGCAGAAACAGTCGCCAGACCCACTGAACAGCCCATCAGAACCCATTCAGTTGTGTGATCAATTGCTGTCCAGCCCGGGATCGGAGAAATCAACGGGTGCAACCAGTGCTCCCAGAAGTTCGGCATGTGACCCAGGTGTTCACCGATAACATGAGGAACGCCAATCCAGCCCGCGAACACGGAAAGGATCGCCAGGATGATCAGTGGAATCGTCATGATCGCGGAAGATTCGTGCGGATGAACATCGTCAGAAACACGGCTTTTACCCCAGAAGGTCAGCGCCATCAAACGAGTCATATAGAACGCCGTCAAAGTCGCGCCCAGCACACCCGCCGCCCAAAGGATCGGAGAACCCAGTGGAGAATGGAATGCGTAAGCCAGAATTTCATCCTTGGAGAAGAAACCGGAGAACAGCGGAGTTCCGATGATCGCCAGCCAGCCCATCAGGAAAGTGATGTGCGTGATTGGCATGTACTTTTTAAGACCACCCATTTTGCGGATGTCCTGTTCTTCGTGCATTCCGTGAATCACAGAACCAGAGCCCAGGAACATCAGGGCTTTGAAGAACGCGTGAGTCATCAAGTGGAACATCGCTGCGCCAAACGCACCCACACCGGCTGCCAGGAACATATAACCCAGCTGAGATACCGTCGAATATGCCAGAACTTTTTTGATGTCGTTTTGAGTGATACCGATAGTCGCTGCAAACACCGCGGTCGCCGCACCGATGATCGCAATAACCATCATTGTGTTCGGAGCCATGATGAACAAAGGATTCAGACGAACGATCATGTACACACCGGCAGTCACCATTGTCGCCGCGTGGATCAGGGCGGAAACCGGTGTTGGACCGGCCATCGCGTCTGGAAGCCAAACGTACAAAGGAATCTGTGCGGATTTACCAGTCGCCCCGATGAACAGGAACATCGTACCCAGAGTCAAAGCCCCCAACCAGGAGGATTCAGCCACTGTTGGAGCCAGTGCATTCAGTTCAGAGAAGTTCAAAGTGCCGAAGGTGATGAACAAAACGAACATACCCAGCAAGAAGGCCGCGTCACCAATACGATTGGTGATGAAGGCTTTCATACCTGCCGCCGCTTTTTCTTTGTCAGTGAACCAGAAACCGATCAACAGGTAAGAGCAAAGACCGACACCTTCCCAACCCACGAACATCACCAGCAAGCTGTCACCCAATACAAGCAACAACATGTTGAAGATGAACAGGTTCAGGTAAGCGAAGTATTTCGCCACACCTTTATCGTGGTGCATGTAACCGATAGAGAACAAGTGGATCAAAGTACCAACACCCGTGATCACCAGGATCATGATGGCGCTGATTTGATCGACTACGAAACCGGCGTTGACCTTGAATTTATCAATCGCCATCCATTCGAAGAAGCTCACCGCGATACGGCGGGCTTCAGCGGGCATGGAAACCAGGTCCACAACCAAAAGGATCGCGGAGATGAAAGAGATCGCCACCGCAACCGTTGCGATGGAGCCAGCCACATTTCCAGAGTGTTTTTTATATCTGACACCGTTGATCAGGAAACCAACAAAAGGAGCCAGAATCAGGACTGCCATTAATAGAGAATGATTCACAGCTTATCCCCTATCCTTTCAAATGCTCAAAGAAGCGGATGTTCACTTCGTTGAATCGTTTAAAGATGGATACTGCCAGCGCCAGACCCACTGCCGCTTCCGCAGCCGCGATAGTCATAACGAAGAACACCATGATGTGACCATCCAGCAGGCCCAGGTATTTACTGAAAGCCACGAAAGTCAGATTCACAGAGTTCAGCATCAACTCGATGGACATCAAAAGAACGATCACGTTACGGCGAAGAAGAACGCCCGCCATACCCATAACAAACAAAAGTGCAGCCAGAACCAAGTAATGAGTCAGGCCGATATTATTGATGAACTCAGTGTTCATGTGTTCCACCTTTACTGCGCGCCAAAGCAACGGCACCCACTGCAATTACCAGAAGAAGAACGCCCAAAGCCTCAAATCCGAAGATGTATTTGGTGAACAAGATCTGTCCCAAAGCTTTGGTTGATTCCATGCCTGTACCCACCAGCACCGGATTGTCTGTGGTTTTTTCACCCATCAGATTCACCGACATGGCGATAGCACCCACGACCAAGCCTGCAAACAGGCCGACAGAGGCGATTTTAACCACACCCGTGAACTTGCCACGAGTGAAGGCCTGAACGTCTTTTTTCAAGTCGAAGAGCATGATCACCATCGTGAACAAAACCATGACCGCACCGGCGTAAACAATCAGCTGAACGCCCGCGATAAAGTAGGCATTCAGAGTCACGAACAAGGCGGAGATTCCCACCATGGTCATCGCCAGGCACAAAGCGGAATAGATCGGATTGGACATCAAAATGACACTAAGGCCGGAAGCCAGAGTGACAAACGCTAAAAACCAGAAAAGAAATGCATCTGCTGTCATTTTAACTCCTTACAAAGATGCGATGTAGATCACAAAGGCTGTGATAATGGTGTTTGCCAAAGCCCAAGGAAGCATCGTCTTCCAGCCCAGATCCATCAGCTGATCGTAACGGAAACGAGGCAAAGTCCAACGTACCCAGATGAAGACCCACATGAAGAAACCAAACTTGATGTTGAACACCAGGAAATGGATCAACGCGACCAAAGCACTTGCCGTGCCGGCTGTGGAGGCAACACCCGCCGCCCATTCATTCAGTTCAGCCACAGACACGTAAGGAATCGTGTAACCACCGAAGAAGAACAGCACCATCAGACCGGAAGCGATCATCATGTGACCGTATTCCCCGATGAAGAACATGTTGAATTTGAAACCGCCGTACTCAGTGTGGAAACCACCCACCAGCTCGGATTCACCTTCCGCCAAGTCAAATGGCAGACGGTTGGATTCCGCAAACGCGGCCGAGAAGAACAACAAAGCCCCCACTGGTTGATAGAAAATACCCCAGTTTGGCAGCCAGTTTGCGGTGATTGTGTGACCCAGGAAAGAGAACGCCAAAGGACCCTGCTGAGCCAGTGTCATTTCCGTCAGGTTGAACGTGCCATAAAGCATGATCACACCCACAATGGAAAGACCCAATGCCAGTTCGTAGGAAATCGTTTGTGCGGAAGCACGAAGCGCACCCATCAGGGTGTACTTGTTGCCGGAACCCCAGCCCGCCATCAGCAATGTGTAAGCAGCCAATGAGCTGACGCCCAGGATGAACACGATGCCCACGCCGATATCATAGCCCTGAACCAGGAAAGTGTAAGGACCCCAAGTGGAGCCGAACATTTCAAAGGTGCCTACCTGAATCGGAGAAGAAAGCGGAATCGCAGAGAAAGCCACTGCACCCGGAATCAACGCGAAGATCGGAGCCGCATAGTACAGGAACGGCTTCGCCGTTTGCGGCATGAAGTTTTCCTTGTTCAGGAACTTCACCGCATCGGCAAGAAGCTGCACGAGACCCAGAGGACCCACGCGGTTCGGACCCAGACGATCCTGAATGAAGGCGGAACCACGGCGCTCAAGCCATACCAAAATAGGCACTGCCTGAACCATCATCAGGAAGATGACGACCAGTTTTAAACCGTTGACGGTTATTTCGAAAATATCTTTACCCATTCCCATCGCTTAGTCCCATTCCAAAGCTTTAGATTTAACTTCCCAGAACAGCCCGAAGATGAAGATCGCGATGAAGATCATCATGGAAACGAAGACAAATGTGCCTCCGCCTGTCGCGATGAACTCACGGAATGAAATCGCCCAAGGGTACATGAAGATAATCTCGATATCGAAAAGGATGAACAGGATCGCTGTCAGATAGTACTTAACAGAAATCTTTGTCTCCTTTTTCTCAATACCAGGAATACCGCACTCGTAAGGCTCGTACTTCACAGGGTTGTATACCGGTTTTGTCCCAGTAATATTGGCAGCAAGCCAAACTAAAAAGGCTCCAAAAAGAGCAATGAAAATGACGATGAATATGACTCCACCGAGTGGCACTAGTCCCTCCAAAGTTGTCGTTATTATTTGGATTTCAATTAGTTATATATGTGTCGTCAGTGAAAACCAAGAAATATGAATGGAAACAAGGCGATAAGCGTGGCAAGATGAGCCCACCAAATGAAAGCCGAAAGCACTCACACAAGACTCGAATCCATCCTGGAAAGAGCCTTTGAAACAACTCGCGGAAAGATTCAAGTCACCGGGGCGGCGTCTCCGCTGGCACTTGCTTACTTTTTGTCGCAGACTTACTCTAAAAAAATCAACGGCTTGCCGCATCTTGTTGTGACTGGCAGTCATCGTGAAGCGGTGACCTTGCAAGCCTTGCTGGAGTTCTTCGACCCGAGTCGTCATAGTCATATTCTGCCCGCTTTCGATGTTTCACCCTACTCCGGACTCTATCCCAACACCCAAGTCGTCGCAGACCGGGTTCGCTTCCTGGCAAAAGCTCAAGTCGCCAAAGCCGGAGAAATCTTCATATCCTCAGTTGACGCGCTGATGCAGAAAACCCTTCCGATGAAGATCCTGAAGGATCACTCCAAAACCGTTCGCGCCGGAGATGAGCTTCCCGAGAACCTTTCGGACTATTTCTCGTCCTTAGGTTACACCGCGGCTCCGATGGTTGAAGACAAGGGTCAGTTTGCGGTTCGCGGTGGTATCGTGGACATCTATCCACCTACCGAAAATCAACCCGTGCGCATGGATCTGTTCGGCGATCAGGTGGAAAGCCTTCGTCATTTCAGTGTGGCGGATCAAAGAAGCTCGGACGAAATTCAATCCTTTGTTCTGACTCCGGCCCGCGAAGTTCTTTATCGCGACGAAACCCATGAAAGACTTTTGCAACGGGTGCGCGCCTCGCTTGAGGGCCGCAAGGTGGACAAGGCTGAAGCCGAAGAAACCCTGCGATCTCTGGTGCTAAAGAATGCCTTTCCGGGCATTGAATTCCTGCTTCCTTATTTCTATGGCGAACTTGCCACGCCGGCCGATCATTTCCCGGGCGCTTTGAATCTGTGGTTCCTGGATCCGGTGGAGATCTCGCGCTGTGCGGATGAAATGTGGGCGGAACTAAAAGCCGATCACCGCACCAGCGACGCTCACGTGATCCGCCCTGAGCTTGAAGACATCTACGTGAACTTTGAAACTCTGGCGTATCCACTGAACTCGCGTCAGGTGTATTTTTCTTCCCTGGAATATTTCGACGAAGAAAACTCGGATGATTCCCGGGTTGAGTATCGTACGGCAATGACTCAGGATTTTACAAACCTGGCATTAGCCAACGCGGTCGGCACCGAACCGTGGTTGCAGGCTGCGGCCAACAAACTTCATCGCTGGCGTGATGAGGGTTATCGCATCTTTGTCAGCACCAAAAATCAGTCCCATATCGACCGGTTGTCTTTGGTGTTTGAAAAGCTGGAGCTAAAAGCCGTTCGCACCAACAGTGATGAATACCGCTGGGATTCGTGGCTGCAGGAACAGGATCGTGAACAAAACATCGTTCACATCGTGCCCCGTTACCTGGCTGAGAGCCTGCGCCTGGAGGAAGAAAAGATCATCTTCCTGCGCGATGAGGACTTCTATGGTAAAAAACAGCGCGCTAAAGAATCCAGTGGCGCCCAGGATTTCCAAAAGCAGGCCAAGCGTCTTTCCTTCGGTGATTTGAAACCGGGTGATCTGGTTGTTCACACCAAGCACGGGATCGGCCAGTACGAAGGCCTGAAAATCATGAATATCAGCGGCGTCGAATCTGAATACATTCAGGTCGGCTATAAGGATAAAGACAAACTTTATCTGCCCGTGTACCGCGTAGGTCAGCTGCAAAAGTTCTCGGGTGCTGGCACCAGCATCCTGGACAAACTGGGCGGCACAGCCTGGGAAAAAACCAAAGCCAAGGTCAAATCCCATGTGCGCGACATCGCCGCGGACTTGCTGGCTCTTTATGCCAAGCGCGCAGAAATGCACCGCCCGGCTTTTGTGATCAAAGAAGATGAAGTGCTGATGTTTGATAACGGCTTCCCTTACGAGGAAACCGACGATCAGCTTCGCGCCATCAATGACATCCGCAAAGATTTAAAATCCACGAAGCCCATGGATCGTCTGGTTTGCGGTGATGTGGGCTTTGGTAAAACCGAAGTCGCAATGAGGGCCGCCTTCTTTGCCATTCAAGCCCGCAAACAAGTGGCGGTGCTGGCGCCGACGACTGTGTTGACCTTCCAGCACTTTGAAACCTTCAAAAAACGCTTCGAAGGCTGGCCCGTGGACATCCGCGTGCTGAATCGTTTCGTGACTCCCGCCGAAGTGAAAAAGACTTTGCAGGATTTGAAAGACGGAAAAGTTGATTTGATCGTCGGCACCCACAAATTGCTGGGGTCATCGATTGCTTACAAGGATTTAGGTCTTTTGATTATCGACGAAGAACAAAAGTTCGGCGTCACACATAAAGAGAAAATCAAAAAAATCAAAACCAGCGTCGACACCCTGACACTGTCAGCAACGCCGATTCCGCGCACCCTGAACATGGCGCTAGTCGGGATTCGCGATTTAAGTTTAATCAACACCGCGCCGGTGGATCGTCTGCCGACCCGCACCTTTGTGACAAAGTTTGATGCCGAAACCATCCGCAAAGCCGTGACGGCTGAAATTTCCCGCGGTGGTCAGGTGTATTTTATCCATAACCGCATTGAATCCATCTATGGCCTGGTGGATGAACTTCGCCAGATCGTACCGGAAGCGCGCATTCGTGTGGCCCACGGACAGATGGAAGAACACGAGCTTGAAAAAGCGATGCTGGCTTTCTTCCATCACGAAATTGATGTTTTGGTGTGTACGGCGATTGTGGAATCCGGCATGGACGTGCCGCGCGCAAACACCATGTTCATCGATACGGCGCACTTGTTTGGTCTTTCCCAGCTTTATCAGCTGCGCGGACGCGTGGGCCGATCCAAGACACGTGCTTACTGCTATTTGATGATGCCAAGAAATCACAAGCTCGATAAAGAGCAGCAAGAGCGTCTGAAAATCATTCAGGAAAACACCGCCCTTGGCAGCGGCATCAAGATTGCCCAGTACGATCTGGAACTTCGCGGTTCCGGAAACATCCTGGGTGAAGAACAATCCGGTCACGTGAACTCGGTCGGTTATGAGATGTACATGGATCTTCTGAATGAAGCCCTGGCAGAAGCCAAGGGTGAATCGGTTGAAGACATGGATCTGGATCCGGAACTGAATTTGAAAATTCCGGCGCTTATTCCGGATGCTTACATCAAGGACATCCGCATTCGTCTGGGTTACTACAAAGCGCTTGCCGACATCACTTCCAACGAAGAACTAGATCGCATCGAAGAAGAGCTGCGGGATCAGTTTGGACCGATCCCGGAACAAACCGTGAACTTGATGGGCCTTATGCTGATTCGTCGTCAGTGTAAAGAGCTGGGCGTTCGTGATATCAGTGCCGGATTGAAATCCATCTCTTTGATCTTCACCGAAAAAACCAAACTGAGCCCTGAAAAAGTGATTCAGCTGGCGATCCGTGAAAGCAAAAAGTATTCACTGACTCCGGACAACCGCCTGAACATCAAAATGAGCACCATCACCTGGTCTGCGGTTCACGAAGAAATCGATACCCTGCTTCGTCTCATCTAAAGATTTCCGTGTTTCAAAGTGAGACTACTTAAGACGGCGTCATAATACTCCGATAAGTTTTCATATGAAATACCGACTTCTGTACGTATCTTTTCTGGTAATTTCCTTTGCCATACTTAGTACAGGCTGCAGTCTTGATGCCGATCTCTTTTCAAAAGACTTAGCAAGTATCGACGACAATACCCACAATAACTTTTTGGCTTCCAAGCTTTCCGCTGGCGCCAACCACACGTGCCAGCTTAAGGCGGATGGATCTGTCTGGTGCTGGGGCCGCAATGTCTGGGGCGAACTTGGAAATGGCACCAACACCGACAGCACCGCTCCCGTCAGCGTTCTTGATCCCGGTGTTCACTACGACAGCATTTCGGTCACCGATAATTTCGCCTGCGGTCTGACATCGCAAGGCGCCGTTCGTTGCTGGGGAAGCAATTCCAGCGGTCAGCTGGGCAATGGGGTCTTGGATTCCAACATCCCCTTGCAGGTGCAAGGATTGGAATCCGGCGTGATCTCTGTTTCCACCTCGGGGGAACGATGGGGAAATTATGGCTACGCGTGCGCCCTGCTCGCAGATAAAACAGTGAAATGCTGGGGATATCACCCTGCAAATATTGGCAACGGCACGAATTCCAGCGCAACACCCGTGACAGTCGCTGGCCTGACGGGCGCAGTGCAAATTTCCACGGGTCGTGGTCACACTTGCGCCCTGCTGGAATCCAAAAATGCGGTCTGCTGGGGCGGCAACGCCGGGGGACAGTTGGGCGATGGCACCGGAATGGATTCAGCAATTCCGGTGCAAGTCAGCGGACTGACCAATGTTAAAAAAATTCTGGCAGCCTCTGCATCCTGGTTAAACGGTGGTTTTAGCTGTGCGCTGATGGAAAACGGCACCGTGAAGTGCTGGGGGATTAATAGCAATGGAACTCTTGGAAACAACAACAACGCCGTCACTCATTCGCTCAGCCCCGTGGATGTATTTGGTCTGACGGATATCGAAGACTTGGCGATCGCTTACGGAAATGATTCCAATGGCAACGGCACGGCGTGCGCCATTCATCAAAGCGGACAGGTTTCTTGCTGGGGATCAAACTCCAGCGGCATGGTGGGTGACGGCACTTACAATCCAACGTTCATCCCACTGCAGGTGAATAATCTTATCAGTCGCCAAACCGCCGTCGCTCTGGGCGAAGGCGGCGACAACGGATGCGGTCACACGTGCGCGCTAAATGATCTGGGAAATTTCAAATGTTGGGGTGCGAATGGGTCCGGTCAGCTGGGTGATGGAACCACCACCGACCGTCTGGCACCCTGATTAGAATTCTAAACGAAGACCACCACCGAACAGGAAGTCCGTCGTGGTGTCTGGATCATCAGGGGCTTCCGTCTTCGCGTACTGAGTCGCATAGACATCAATAAAGGTGTTCTCAAGTCCCCAACTAAACGTGCTTTGCTTCGCCGTTTCGTAATCGATCCAATCCAGTTGAATCAGCATTCCCACGGTGTAGTTGTAACCCATCTGAGTCGTGGCCGAGAAAGAATCCGTCGCGCTTTTTTCAGAAAATCCCATCTGCCAAACATTGATACCCACATAAGGCGCAACGTACGGTTCATTCATCAGCATGTCTGCCGTGAATTTGAAACCAATTCCGTACTTGGTGATTTCCAAACTGCGGTCACTGTTTCCGTCCACTTTACCGACGCCATATAAAGCGCCTGCGGCTAAAGAGCCCAGCATGAAATTGTATTTATAGTCCAAACCCAGCTGAATCAGATTCACCGTGTCCGAACCAAAAACGGCTTTGTAGGATTGACCGTCCAAAGTGGAAATGAAGTTTTTAAATTCGATCGCCTCATAATCAAACGACACATAGGTTCCGTGAGTTTCGCGTCGGACTTTATAGTCCGCCAGATTATCCTGACGGATCTGCACTTCCACCAGCGGCAGATGTTCCAGGGCCGGGCTTGGAGTGGGTTCGGCGTATCTTTGCACCGGAGCTTCAATCACCGCCGGCTCTTCAGGAACTGGAACGGCCTCTTCGGTTTCAGCGGTGGAGGTTTCTTCAGATGTTGTTGTGGATTCTTCAGCGAACGGATCAGAATCTTCATCCACATCGGTGGTTTCCACAGGGGAAAGATCATCGAAATCGGCCGGAGCTTGTTGCTGCTGTTGAATTTCGACATCATCGGCAGCTTCCACTTCCTGCTCGATATCTTGAGCATAGGCAGAAAAGCCCACCATCAAGGTCAGCAGAATACATACTTTTGATTTAAGACTTTGGTGCAATTTCATGCTGTCTCTCAAATCTCGTCTGGCCTCGTAGGGGCCAAGTGATAGTCTGAATCTTATGAACAAGTATATCAGGGGAATCCTTAGGAATTTTAGTTTTTGTCTGCTGATTCTTGTTTTTCCCCACCTTGTACTAGCTTCTGGTCCTTCGGCTGACAAGCTGTCAAAAGTCATCGATTTCAAGATCAAACAAATGAGTCCTGAAGAAAAAGTCGGACAGCTTTTCATCGTCGGCTTTCCCCATAAAAACGTCGCTCCGGATCTGGAATCCTTTATCGCGAAATACAAACCCGGATCATTCCTGCTATTTAAACGCAATATGATTTCAGCCCCGCAGATTCGGGAGCTGAATCTGGCGCTTTATAAAGCAAGCTACAAACATTCTAAACTTCCACCACTGATTGCCATCGATCAGGAAGGTGGATCGGTATCCCGCCTGCCGATCACGCCCGCTCCGCCGAATGCATTGGCCCTGGGGCAGACCCAGTCCCCTCTTTTGGCGGAAGAGATGGGCTATCAAACAGGACTATTCCTGCGTGAAGTGGGCTTCAACATGAATCTTGCGCCCGTGCTGGATGTGGTGGACCCCTATTCGACAAGCTTCATTGGTGTCAGATCCTTTGGCTCGGATCCGGAGCTGGTGCGCGACATCGGTGTCGCCTATTCAAAAGGTCTTCTTAAAGCGCGCGTGATCCCCACGGCGAAACACTTCCCGGGCACCGGCAGTCTGAATCAGGATCCGCATCTGACAGTTGTAAAAAACAGCGCCACGCTGGAAGAAATGAAAAAGCGCGATCTGGTTCCCTTCATTGGTTATTCCAAAATCGGCGCCAATATTGCGGTGATGATGTCGCATCTGATTTACCCGGGTCTGGATGAAGATTTAGAGCCTGCAAGTTTTTCCACAAAGATTTCCAAAACTCTTTTACGTGATGAACTGAAGTACCAGGGCCTGGTCATGACCGATGACTTGCAGATGCAAGGATCAAAGCAAGTGCTGCGCCCGGAAGCCGCGGCCCTGCGCGCCCTGCAATCGGGGTCCGACATCGTGATGCTGACATGGTCTTTTGCCGATCAGGGAAAGGCTTTTGATTACGTCTTGGCAGCCCTGAAATCCGGCGACCTTCCATCCGCCAGCGTGGATGAAAAACTTCGCCGTATTTTACGCGTAAAGGCCTTTGCAAACGTTTATCGCAGAGACCCCAAGCTGCCCTCCCTGCTTAGTGGCAACAGCCTCACGTCGCCTCAATACGCAGAGATCGAAGACGAAGTTTTATCCCAGAACTTAAAAACCAGCCTGATCCCAAGACAGCTGCCCTCAGCAAAAACCCCGCGTAAGCCCGCGTCGCTGGAAACTGTGTGTGCCGCCTCACCGTCTCAGGATTTCTTGCTGTCCTTTGTGGGCACGGAAAAAAGAAAGATCCCAAGTCTGAAGCTTGAAAACAGCTCGTTGGGTAAGGATCTGTCGGCATTGTTGAGTAAGAATCAATGCACGGCTTTGTTTGTTGGCGTCACCGGTCCTCGCACCGCCCGTCAGGTGCGTGGTCTTTCCCCGCAGGAACGCCAAAAGCTGATTGTGGTGAACTTGGGGGCGCCTCGCCTGTTCCCGAAGTCGCGTGGCTATCGCCAGGTCATTCAGCTTTACTTTAATCACAGGGATGCCGGCAAAAAGATAGCCCAGTACCGGGATGAAATCTTAAAGAGTTCTCAAGGTTCGTTTGCCTTGAAAGATTAGATCTTCAGAAATGACATTCTGAAAAAAGAAACGGAGGCTTGTGGCCTCCGTTTTAGTTTCTTACTTCTTAGCTGGCTGTTGTTCAGCCGCTTCGATTTTCGCTCTCGCGTGAGCCCAGTCGCGCTGGAACTCTGCCCAGTCCTCGTCTGTGATCAATTCGTTCATGATCTTCTTTTCAGAAAGAGCCAGGAACTCTTTTGTCGCCTGAAGATCAATGTCTTCAGGAAGGTCCGCGATGTTGGCAAGAATATTCACGCCCTCAGGGGAAACCTGGCAGTAACCCCAGCTGATAACAGCCAAGTCCTGCTTTTCTTTCCCTTTGAGTTTCCATTTCATCACGCCTGTTTCCAGAGTGGTGATCAATGGAGCGTGACCAGGAAGAATGTTCAACTCTCCCTTGAATGCTGGAACAGTCACCTCGTCGACCTCTTGGCCAACAAGGATGCGCTTTTCCGGTGTCACGATTGTCAGTTTCATATTCACCCCTTAGGAAGAGGCAGGCACTAAGCCTGCAGCTTCTTAGCTTTCTCGATAGCGTCTTCGATAGTACCAACAAGGTAGAACGCCTGCTCTGGAAGAGCATCGTGTTTACCATCAAGGATCTCGCGGAAACCTCTAACAGTGTCTTTGATATCCACGTACTTGCCTGGCAAGCCAGTGAACTGCTCAGCAACGAAGAACGGCTGAGACAAGAAACGCTGGATCTTACGAGAACGGGAAACAACCAATTTATCAGATTCAGACAACTCGTCCATACCCAGGATCGCGATGATGTCCTGAAGCTCACGGTTACGCTGCAACAACGCCTGAACGTCACGAGCGCATTTGTAGTGCTCTTCACCGATAACAGTTGGATCCAACAAACGAGAAGTGGAAGTCAACGGGTGAACCGCAGGGAAGATCGCCATAGCCGCGATATCACGATCCAAGTTTGTCGTAGCATCCAAGTGAGTGAACGTGGTTGCTGGAGCTGGATCCGTGTAGTCATCCGCTGGTACGTAAACCGCTTGAACGGAAGTGATGGAACCTTTTTTAGTGGAAGTGATACGCTCTTGAAGAGTACCCATCTCTGTTGCAAGTGTTGGCTGATAACCAACCGCAGAAGGGATACGACCCAATAGTGCGGAAACTTCGGCACCCGCTTGAGTGAAGCGGAAGATGTTGTCTACGAAGAACAATACGTCCTGGTTTTCAACGTCACGGAAGTATTCAGCAACAGTCAGACCAGTCAAAGCAACGCGCGCACGAGCTCCAGGAGGTTCGTTCATCTGACCGAACACCAAAGAAGTCTTGGCCAATACGCCAGACTGCTTCATCTCTTGCCACAAGTCATTACCTTCACGAGTACGCTCACCAACGCCTGCGAATACGGAGAAACCACCGTGCTCAGTCGCGATGTTACGGATAAGTTCCTGGATAAGTACTGTTTTACCAACGCCCGCACCACCGAACAAACCGATCTTACCACCCTTAGCGTAAGGTGCCAGCAAGTCTACGACTTTGATACCAGTCATCAACATTGCTGCAGATGTAGCCTGGTCTTCGAATTTTGGAGCTGTTCTGTGGATACCCCAGTGTTCTTTTGCGTTTACTGGACCCATTTCGTCGATTGGTTCACCAACTACGTTGATGATACGGCCCAAAGCTTCACGGCCTACCGGCGCTGTGATTTGAGTGCCCAACGCTTTAACTTTTTCACCACGAACCAAACCTTCAGTTTGGTCCATAGAGATAGTTCTTACAACACCGTCACCCAAGTGCTGAGCAACTTCAAGAACAAGGTTGAATTCAACGTCAGAGATAAATTTGTTTGATACACGCAGAGCAGAGTTGATCGCAGGAAGTTCCCCGCCTTCAAATTCTACGTCCACTACGGGACCCATAACCTGTTTTACTTTACCGAATGCCATTATTCAGCTCCCTATCCTTTAAGCGCTTCAGCGCCAGATACGATTTCAATCAATTCTGTAGTAATTTTTTCTTGTCTCAATTTGTTATACGTCAGAGTGAGTTTGTTGATCATCTCTTTCGCGTTGTTTGTCGCGTTTTCCATCGCGCTCATACGAGCACCATGTTCACCCGCAACAGACTCGGACATACATCTGTAAACTTGAAGTTCGAAGTGTTTCTCAAGCAATTCTTTGATGATTTGCTCTGGAGCCGGTTCGAAGATCATGTCGACAGCAAAGTTGGATGCAGCTTCAGTTTCTGTTTTGAAAGTCGTCAAACCAAGGTTGATTGGCAGAAGAGTTTCAGCAGTCACCGTCTGGGAAATGGCAGATTGGAACTCGTTGTGCACGATACGAACTTCATCGTAAGCGCCTTCAAGGTAATCATTCATCACGCGGTTCGCAACTTTGGAAGCCAGCTCATAGGAAATGTCCTTATCAAGCTTGGTGATGTAATCAACCGGCTTGATACCACGTCTTGCGAAGTAGTCATGACCACGACGACCCACGAACAGGAAGTCGATCTTCTCTAGAGAAGCTTTGTTGTTGTTATAATAAGCTTCAGCGAATTTGTTGATATTGCTGTTGAAAGCGCCGCAAAGACCGCGATCAGAAGTGATAACAACAAGCAAAACATTCTTTACTTGTTCTTTCTTCTCCATCAACGGATGCGACACTTTATTGGTCACAGCGATATCCGCAATCACCTGACGCAAAGCCAGAGCATAAGGACGCATATTAACGATGTTATTCTGCGCCTTTCTCAACTTTGCAGCAGACACGAGCTTCATAGCTTTCGTGATCTGCTGGGTGTTTTTAGTGGACTCAATCTGAGCCCGGATATCCTTCAAGCTTGCCATTTAAGCACCAAATTACTTGTTAGAAGGTTGGAAGATTGCTTTGAACTCTTCAAGAGCTGCCAACAATGCTTTTTTAGTATCGTCAGCAATCGCTTTCTTCTCAGAGATAGTTTTGATGATCTCAGAGTGCTTGTTTTTCAAGAACTCGATCATTTCTTTTTCGTATCTCTTAACGTCTGTCTCTGGGTATTGGTCAACGAACGCGTTACCAGCAGCGAAGATCATGATGATTTGCTCTTCAACTTTTACCGGAGAGTATTGAGGCTGTTTCAACACTTCAATCAGACGACGACCACGAGCAAGCTGTTGCTGGGACGCTTTATCCAAATCGGATGCAAACGCAGCGAATGCTTCCATGGAACGGAACTGAGCAAGCTCAAGTTTCAGGGAACCTGCAACTTGTTTCATCGCTTTAATCTGAGCCGCACCACCCACGCGAGAAACGGATTTACCTACAGAGATAGCTGGACGCACACCTTTGTAGAACAGATCGGATTCAAGG
Organism: Bdellovibrio sp. MYbb2; assembly: GCF_056175685.1. Classification (NCBI taxonomy): domain Bacteria; kingdom Pseudomonadati; phylum Bdellovibrionota; class Bdellovibrionia; order Bdellovibrionales; family Pseudobdellovibrionaceae; genus Bdellovibrio; species Bdellovibrio sp. MYbb2. The sequence continues at coordinate 672,006 of NZ_JBJKJI010000001.1, read as the reverse complement.
AAGATCTGACCATCAGTGATGGAGATAACGTTGGTAGGGATGTAAGCAGAGATATCGCCCGCTTGAGTCTCGATGATTGGCAATGCAGTCAAAGAACCGCCGCCTTTATCAGCAGACAATTTGGAAGCACGTTCCAACAAACGGCTGTGGCAATAGAACACGTCACCTGGGTAAGCTTCACGGCCCGGAGGACGACGAAGAAGCAAAGACAATTGACGGTAAGCCTGAGCTTGTTTCGTCAAGTCATCGTAAACGATAAGAGCATGTCTGCCAGTATCGCGGAAGTATTCAGCCATAGCTGTACCGGAGTAAGCAGCCAGGTATTGAAGTGGAGCTGGGTCAGAGGCATTCGCCGCGATGATAGTGGTGTACTCAAGAGCACCCGCCGCACGCAGTTTTTCAACCACTAGAGCTACTGTGGATTGTTTTTGACCGATAGCTACGTAGAAGCACTGAACATTCAAACCTTTTTGGTTGATGATAGTGTCAACTGCGATAGTTGTTTTACCAGTTTGACGGTCACCGATGATCAATTCACGCTGACCACGGCCGATTGGTACAAGGGCGTCGATCGCCTTGATACCAGTTTGAAGAGGTTCTTCAACCGGGTGACGGTAAACGATACCAGGAGCTTTGGTTTCAACGATACGGGAGTGAGGCGTGTTGATAGCGCCACGGCCGTCGATCGGGTTACCAAGGGCGTCTACAACGCGACCAAGAAGAGCTTCACCTACAGGTACGGAAACGATTTTTTTCGTTCTTTTAACTACGTCGCCTTCTTTGATGTGACGGTCTTCACCGAACAACACGGCACCAACGTAACCTTCTTCAAGGTTCAGAACCATTCCGTATACTTCGCCTGGGAACTCTACAAGTTCACCAGCCATTGCGTTTTCAAGACCATAGATACGAGCAACCCCGTCCCCTACGGAAAGAACGCTACCTGTTTCACTTACTTCAATCTTTTTGTTGTATTGATTGATTTGCTCTTTGAGAACGCGACTGATCTCGTCAGCACGGATTTGTGTTTCCATTGTTAGTTGGCTCTCCTGTTTAGTTCTTCATTTAATTTTTTAAGATGAGTGTCGATGCTGTCATCGAATGTCCAGCCGCCTACAGTGGCAACGATGCCACCAAGCAGTTTTGGATCCTGTTCGTAAGTCAGAACGATTTTCTTATTCAATACTTTAGTGATTTTTTGCTCGATGTCTTTTTGAGCATCTGCCGCCAGAGGCTGGGCAGAACGTACCACTCCGCGAGTCACGCCCTCTTCCAAATCAAGAAGATCGCGGTATGCGAAGGAAATTTGCTCAAGAACACCGAAGCGGTTTTTTTCAGCCAGCAGAACAAGTGTGTTCACCACTTCTTCAGAAACACCTTTGCCGGACAAAGACGCTTTTACCGCTGTGATCTTCTGATCAGAACCGATCATTGGATTTTCGAAATAGTTTTTTACAGAGACATCGCCCGCGAAGGACTTCACCAGTGCCTGCAGTTCTGCGTGCACTTGAGTGTGGATGCCTTTTTGCTTTGCTACAGCCAGAAGGGCTTTTGCGTATCTTTTGGAAATCTCGCTGACTCTCATCGGCTTACACTCCAACGTTGTTGATGAAATCTTTTTGCAGTTTTTGTTGATCAGAAGAACCAAGATCCTTCGTCAAAACGATGCGAGCGGCTTCAACAGAATCCTGCAGAAGCTGGGTGCGAAGCTCTTTTTGAGCGCGCTGAACTTCAAGACGTGCTGTCAGTTCGGCATCAGTTTTAATACGCTTGGAAACGTCGTTGGCTTCATCAAGGATTTGTTTTTTCAGGTCTTCAGCGTGAGTCTGTGCTTTGCGCAGGTTCTCTTCGCGAGTCTGATCCAGATTTGCCAGTTTGTTTTTGATATCAACGAATTCTTTTTCAGCCTGTTCGCGCGCAAAAGCGGATTTTTGAGCTGCTTCCAGGTAAGCCGCTTTGCGGCCTGCGAAGAAGGAAACGATAGCATCTTTTGTGAAATAGATGATCGCCGCAAACAGGATCGTCAGGTTGATCGCCTGGAACATGATTGTGGAAGTTGGGATATGATTGTCACCGTGATGACCGCCACCTGCTGCAAATACTGCTGCTGGAGCCAGAAGTACCAATAGATTCAAAATCAATTTCATATGCATTACTCTCTTATTTACCAAGAAGCTTGCTGGTGATTGCCATTGCTACAGAGTTTGTCTGGGACTTCAATTCGCCCGCTGCAGTTGCTACCGCAGTTGTGATTTGAGTTCTGTTGTCCTGAACAAGTTTGTCCGCCTCTGTGCGGGCTTTGGAAACTGCAGATTCGTAATCTTTGTTCGCCTGAGATTTGGCCGCATCGATGATGGATTTCATCTGGCTGTTCAAGTCACGGGTTTTAACCTCGTACTCGGTCTGCAACTCTACGGATTTATTTTGATATTCAAGAGCAAGATCTTCGCCGCCCTTGGTTCTTCTTTCTCTTTCTTCCAATGCGTGAGCATAAGGACCGAAAACGACTTTGCTTAAAAAGATCAAAGCGATTGCGAAGAACACAAACTGAATGCCGGCCGTGGTATTGATACCTAGTTGTGCAAAAATGTCCATTTTGTTGAAATCCCTACTGATTTTTTGACCTTCGGAATTAGCATTGGCGGCCTGAACAGGTCAAGGCGTATTTCTAGATGATAATGTTCGCTGCCTAAGACTTAGGCATGTAGGACGCACCCTCGAAAATGACCCCTTCATCGATGCGCAGACTTGGGGATGTTACGGTGCCTTTAAAGATGGCTGGAGGGTGCATTATAACCCTGCGACGGGCAAAGAGATTTCCCTCAACCCGGCCGGAAATAACGATGGTATCGGCTTCGATTTGGGCCGTTACAGAGGCCCCTTCGTTAATAACGATGGTGTCCTTGGTAAAGATTTCCCCCTTAAAGTCACCGCCAATTTGAACAGTCCCCTCGAAGCTGAGCTTTCCTTCGAAATGGGTCCCCTGGTCAAGGATTGCCGTCACATGACCAGTTAAAAGATCTTCTTGGAGTGCGGGGGAAAGGTTTACTGCCATCCTTCTTTAAGCCTATCTACCATATTGGTCAGTTCATCATCGGAATAGAAATGAATGGTGATTTTACCTTTTGAATTGGCGTAATCAATGTTCACTTTCGTACCCAGCATTTTCTGAAGCTCATCGCTCAAACCAGAAATCAAACGCTGAGTAACATTAGAATCAAAAGTTGGTGCCTCTTCAACTTCATCGTTACCTTTCACGACGGCTTGCACCATTTTTTCAAGCTTACGAACCGCGATTTTTTCGTTCACAACTTTTTTCGCGAATTCCAGCTGCTTCTTTGGATCCTGCAAAGAAAGAAGGACTTTGGCGTGACCCACGGAAAGTTCGTTTCCAGAGATCATCTCTTTCACAGAATCAGGCAAAGACAATAGACGAACAGCATTCGCCACGGTCGCACGGTCACGGCCGACTTTTTCCGCCACCTGCTGCTGAGACAACTTAAACTCAGAAATCAGGCGCGCATAACCTTCGGCTTCTTCGATCGGATTCAGATCTTCACGCTGAATGTTCTCAACAATCGCCAGTTCCAGCGCTTGTTTGTCATCGTAATTCTTAAGGATAACTGGAACTTCATGCAGTCCCGCCAGTTGGGATGCACGCCAGCGGCGTTCACCGGCCACGATTTCCAGTTTCCCGGATACCGTACGACGAGCCACGATGGGCTGAAGAATACCGTTCTCTTTAATAGACTGAGCAAGCTCCTGAAGCGGTTCTTTCTCAAATGTTCTACGAGGCTGGTATTGACCAGGTGAAAGCTTATCAATTCCCACTTTCCAGATTTTGCTCTCAGGATCTACGGGAGGGGCGACGGGTGTCGCTACTTGAGGAGCAGCCGCTGGAGCGGGAGTTGAAGCTACAGTATTATTAATAGATGTGGCAGCAGCAGCTTTCGGAGCTGCCGGAGTTTGTTCCGGAGCAGGGCCACCCAACAAAGAGCCTAAGCCGCGGCCCAGACCTTTTTTCTTGTTTGAGGATTCTACAGCAATATCAGACATTTAAATTCCCCTTCTTATGCCATCTGTTCTGTCTGTGGAGCCATCTCTGGCGTCACTTTCACTTCTGAGCGCACGATCACTTCACGTGCTAGCTCAAGGTATCTCACTGCGCCGATGGATTTGCTGTCGTATTCGAAGATGGATTGACCATGGCTTGGTGCCTCGCTGAGGCGTACATTTCTTGGAATGATGGCGTTGAATACTTTCTCGCCAAAGTGGTTCTTAATCTCGGTCACAACTTGGTGACTTAGATTATTCCGGATATCAAACATCGTCAGAACGATGCCTTCGATATGGAGTTGAGGATTCAAATTCTTTTTGATTAGTCCTGCCGTATTCAAAAGCTGACTAAGCCCTTCAAGTGCATAGTACTCACACTGAAGAGGCACCAGGAAACTGTCCGCCGCATTCAGGGAATTCAAAGTCAAAAGACCCAAAGATGGAGGGCAATCAATGATCACGAAGTCATATTGATCAGCCACGGTGGCAATCGCCTGCTTAAGACGGTATTCACGCTGCGGCATATCAACCAATTCAATCTCCGCACCCACTAGGTCAGGATTAGCCGTGGATACTTGAAGGTTTGGATTGGAGGTTTTTTGAGTAGCCTCGGTCAGAGTTTTCTCGCCGATAAGCACATGGTAGCTATTCGCATCCTGGCTATCGTATCTTTTGATACCCAAACCGCTGGAGGCATTCCCCTGAGGGTCCATGTCGATCAAAAGAACTCTTTTTCCAAGAGACGCCAAGGCGGAGGAGAGGTTCACAGACGTCGTTGTCTTACCAACACCACCCTTTTGATTCGCTATGCAGATTGTTTTTGCCATTTTTCCTCCTTGAGATAAAAAAGTCCTCCTTTTTGCGTGAACATTCAAGAATAAAGACTAGTTTTTCGCGCCACACCTTATGTTTTTCGCTGTTTTTGCCGATGTTCCACGTGGAACAAGTGTATTTATGAGATTAATCACCCTGTGCATCCTCAGTTTGTGCCTCTTAGCCTGTAATAAGCCCGATCCACATCCGGAGCTGAAGGATCCTATATACACCGACTACAAATCACAGCTTGGCGCCACATCCGCTGCCCTTGAATCCGAAAAGAAAGGTCTTGAGGGTTTCGAGAAAGAACTGGCTGAGGTAATTCCACAAACAGGTCAAATTAAGTACGCCCAAAAGCGCGTGCGTGAATCAAAAGAAAAGATCGTCCGCCTGGAGCAGGAAAAGCAGTATCTCGAACTAAAAATCGAGGCCCGCCGCAAAGAATCCATACGCTCTTATAATAAAGCCTTTAAAAAGGGCGAGACTTGGCCCGACCCGCAAGAGTGGGCGTCCTATCAGACCGAGCAGCGCTTTAGAAACGCCAAAAAAAGCTGGGATGTGAAAGAAAGAATGAAAGAAGTCGGCCTTGGGGAAGAAAAAACCCCCGAACCAGCGGCCGGGGGTCATCATTAGTGTCTTTTTGAATGTTCCACGTGGAACATCACGCAATTTTGTCTGTTTTCACCACTGAAAACTTAATAGCCCCGATCGGAAGCTTGTATTCCCCCACAAGGGAGGGCGTCCATACGGAACAAAGCTGGGTCGGGATATCTCCCACTTCAATCCCCCACTCTTCGCTCTTCAGATGATAGAAAACGCCGCCCTTTGGGACCACTTTACGGGTTATCATAATAGACTTGGAAATATTCGCCAGGCCCCGAGCCATCACATAGTTCATGGATCCGTCCGGGAAAGATTCTATGGTTTTGTTCTCGACCGTCACATTTGCGAGCTTTAAAACACCCGCGACGTGGGTCAGGAACTCACACTTCTTCTGATCGAACTCTACCAGCACCACTTGCACCTTCGGGTACAAAAGAGCGAACACCAGACCCGGGAAGCCGTTGCCGGACCCCAGGTCATAGATTTTATCTAGGTTTGGATTGGATTTCATGATGGCCTGAGAGGCCAGAATAGAATCAGCAAAATGAAGAGCGTCGGCCACAAAAACCGTTTTGGCTGAAATAAGATTCAGAGTGCGGTTAAACTTTAGAAGCTCTTCGTGATAGGTCTTAAGTCGAGTCCTGAGATCTGGACTTAGATCAGGGAACCACTCATCAATGCGCCAGTATACTATCGGTGCTGCCTGTTCCTGATTGTCCTTCAAGCCCCATCTCCTTGATCTTTTTATGACCTTTTAGATGGATCATTATAGCCTGAATAGCGGATGGATTAACACCACTTATCCTTTGAGCTTGACCTAAGGTACGGGGCTTGACGCATAGCAGCTTATCCTTCTCTTCATTGGAAAGACCGCGGATTTCACCGTACGCCAAGTCGTCTGGAAGTAGCATTTCTTCCAGTCTTTTTGACTGAACGATGAGGTCCATCTGGCGTTTTACGTAACCCGAGTACTTCACTTCAATTTCAACCGGCTCAACTACATTTGGATCCGGATCCAGCTCGAAATTCAGAAGTTCCAAGTGTGAACTCGTAAGTTCAGGACGACGCAGCAACTCTTCGAAAGTTAAAGACTTCGACATAGCTGGAGTCGGAATTGTCGCTAAAATAGCCTGGATATCTTTGGTCGGATAAAGCACGGTATTCTTCAAACGATCGTGCAAAACCTGACGGCGCTCACGCAGATTGGTCAAAAGCTCAAAAGACTCTGCAGAAACAAGACCCAGTTTGCGACCCAGGTCACTCAACCTGTCGATAGTATTGTCTTCTCGCAAAACCAAACGGTGTTCTGCGCGCGAAGTGAACATGCGATACGGTTCGCGCGTACCTTTCGTCACAAGATCGTCGATCATCACACCCATATAGGCTTGATCGCGACCCAATATGAATTCCTCACGACCCAAAATACTGTGAGCCGCATTGATTCCGGCAATCAGACCCTGAGCGGCTGCTTCTTCATAACCGGAAGTTCCGTTGATCTGACCTGCCAGGAACAACTGACGAATTGTTCTGGTCTCCAGGCGATGCCAGATCTGAGTCGGCTCAATATAGTCGTACTCAACCGCATAGCCGTATCTTGCAACTTTCACGTTCTCAAGACCCGGAATGGTTTTTAAAAAACGATCCTGAACTTCTTCTGGAAGACTGGTGGAAATACCCTGCAGATAAATCAAATCCGTGGAAAGACCTTCCGGCTCCAGGAATGTCTGGTGACTGTTTCTTTCGGCGAAACGAGTGATTTTGTCTTCAATCGAAGGGCAATAACGAGGGCCCACACCTTCAATAATCCCGCAGTACATAGGGGATTTATCCAGATTCCCACGGATGATATCATGGGTTTCTTCAGTGGTGCGGGTCAGGTAACAAAGCACCTGGGGAAGTTTGAGCTTATCGGAAGAGCGGAAGCTGAAAGGATAAACCTTTTCATCCCCGGCTTGTGGGACCGTTTTAGACCAGTCGATGGAATCTTTCAGCAAACGTGCCGGAGTTCCGGTTTTAAGTCTTTTTACTTCAAAACCAAATTGCGCCAACTGATCAGACAGACCGATGGAAGGCTGATCCCCTACACGACCGCCGGCTTCCTGGCGAAGTCCGATATGCATGACCCCGTTCATGAATGTGCCGGTGGTGATGATGGTCGCTTTGGCGAAAATTTCAGAACCATCCTGCAGAACCACGCCCACACACAGATCCTTTTCCAGAATCAGGCGTTTTACTTCACCTTGCAGAACCTCAAGGTTTGGCTGGTTGTACAAAGCATCTTTTTGGAACTGAGAATACAAATGCTTGTCGTTCTGAACACGGGTGCCGCGAACTGCGGGACCTTTCGAGGCATTCAAGCGTTTGTACTGGATGCAGGTTTCATCAGCTGCAACACCCATCTGACCGCCCAGCACATCGATCTCTCGAACCATGTGTCCCTTGGCAAGGCCCCCGATGGACGGGTTGCAACTCATATAACCGATACGATCCGTGTTGGTGGTGACCATCAGAGTGTTCAAACCCAAACGTGCGGAAGACAGACACGCCTCAATACCCGCGTGGCCGGCACCGACAACAATCACATCATATTTTTTGTTAGCCATAATTATTTCCCGATACAAAACTCTTTAAAGACCCGGTCCATGATCTGATCATCAAACCGCTTCCCTAAAGTTTCGTGAATCGCAATGAGAGCTTCTTTAAACTCAAGAGCCAAAAACTCAGCACCTAACCCTTGCGCCACGACTGATTGTGAACGTTGGGTGTTTTCAAGGGCGCGGGAAAGATTCTCAAAATGACGGGCATTGGAAATCAACACTGTGTTTTCCACCTGCAAATCGGCGAACTCTTTCACCAGGTCCTTAAGCACCTCGGAACGCACCTTTTTATCAAGAGCGCTGACAAAGAACACCCTTCTTGTGAAGAAAGCCGCGGGGTCTTTAAGTTTTTGGAAAAATTTACTGTTTTTAAGTGTTTTTTCGACAGTTTCCAGGGGTTTAGACCCCCCAATTTTGTCGGTTTTATTAGCCAAAATATAGGTTTTCGCCGGATCCAAGGACTCCAGAATCTGAAGTTCCTCAGCCCCCAGGCCCTTTTCAATGTCATAAACAAAGAACACCACATCGGATTCATTCTGAGCTTCATAACTTTTCTGGATACCGATCCGCTCCACCAAATCGGTGGCTTCATCACGAAGACCGGCGGTATCCACAAAAGTGAATTTCACACCCTGGAAAGTCGTATCCCCGTGAATCACATCACGTGTGGTCCCTGGGATGTCCGTCACAATGGCACGTTCATCTTCCAGGAACAAGTTCAGCAAACTTGATTTCCCCACATTCGGAAGGCCCGTCAGAACAATGCGGAAACCATCTTTCAGCAGACGTCCCACTTTGAACGTGGCCACCAGCTCTTTCAGACTCGCTTCGATTTTTTTCAAACGAACCTGAATGATATTTTCTTCGATAACTTCAATGCCTTCGGTGGAAAAATCAATACTGGCTTCGGCGTGCGCCAGAATCCAGGTCATGTCGTCTTCGATTTCTTCAAGCTTTTGGGAAAGGGTCCCTTTAAGCTGGCGCAGAGCCAGTTTCGCGGCCTGCTGACTTTGGGATTCGATCAAAGAAAGAACGGATTCCGCCTGAACCAGATCCAGCTTCCCGTTCATGAACGCACGGAAAGTGAATTCCCCGCGATCCGCCGGACGAGCACCCAGATTGACCAATTGATTCAAGATTGTTTGGCAGATCAGCGGGCTTCCATGGCAGGAGATTTCAATAACCTCTTCACCGGTGAAAGAGCGGCCTTCTTTGAAGTAGGTTGCCAGAACCTCGTCAATCTCATCGCCTGATTGGGAGTTTTTCAGATTCCCGAAATAGACTTTATGAGACTCAGGATGTGCCGGCAAAAACTGGCAGATTTTAGAGACGATATTTAAAGTCTGGGGGCCACTGACTCTGATAACAGAGATTCCGCCCACTCCGTGAGGAGTGGAGATCGCACAGATTGTATCCTTATCACGATCTTGGCGGATCATAGGCCCCACTTTAGGGCTCACTAGTCGTGAGCCACTTCCTCGTTACCAGCAGCGTTTGGATTGCCGCCTTTAGCTGGATAGATTTTGATTTTTTTGTACAGACCATCACCCAAAGAGCGGCTTTTTACGCGCGGATCTTTTGCCAGGTACTGGTGAACAACTTTGCGATCTTTCGGCGGAAGAGCTCTGTAATAAACAGATTTCCCCTGCTCGATGCAGATTGCTTTCAGGTTTTCCGCGCGTTCGATCAGAGCGTTTGCGGATTCATCACGGTATCCACCGCAGTCCACTGTGATATTTGTCTTATCATCAGGGAAGTTGTGCTGGATCACGCGTTTCAGGAACAACTGGAATGCATCCAGCATCTGTCCTTTTTTGTCTTTCAGAATCTCTTCATCAGCGCCAGAGAACTGAACAGCCAAAGTTACGGAGCCGTCTTCTTCTTTCTCGGTCACGATCTCAAAAGACAGTTCAAACTGAGCTTTCTCGATGATCCCTTCCAAAGTTTTTTCAACAAGGGCTTCCACTTCGTTGTTAGCACCTTTGCTTTTCCCCCCGAAAAGCTTACTAAAAAAACCCATTATGCCTCCTATTTATAAATAAAAAATAATTCTAAAACTTTCACCCAAGGACTAAGCAGTTACCGCTTTGGTCTTTGGCTCTCTCATGATCAGCCATTGCTGGATGATACCAAACAGGGTGCTGACAACCATGTAAAGAGTCAGACCGGCTGGAAGCTGCAACATGAACAAAGAGAACACCACTGGCAGGAACGCCATGATTTTCGCCTGAGTCGGATCCATGGTACTTGGAGTGATCTTCTGCTGGATGAACATGAAGACCGCCATGGAAACCGGCAACACATAGAACTTATCGTGAGAGCTCAAATCCGTGATCCAGAAGATGAACGGAGAATTATAAAGCTCGATGGAAGAACCAATCACGCGGTACAGAGCGAAGAACACCGGAATCTGAAGCAGCATCGGCAGACAGCCACCCAGAGGATTTGCGCCGTTTTGTTTCATCACGGCCATCATTTCCTGGTTCAAACGCATTGGATCTTCTTTGTACTTTTCACGCAAGTTTTGAATGATCGGCTGAACCTTTTGCATCGCCTTCATGGATTTGAAAGACATGATATTGAACGGCAATACGCACAAGCGAACCAGCAAGGTCAGAATGATGATCGCAAAACCCCAGTTGCCAACAACCGAGTGAGCCGCTTTCATCACATAAAGAAGCGGACGAGCGATAAAGCCGAAGAAACCAAAATCAATCAGGCTTGCCATCTCTGGATCCACTGCTTTCAAAGCATCGATGGATTTAGGGCCGGCATAGAAAACTTCAGAGAAAGTCATTTCAGACTTTACAGAGGCAGGTTTGTAAACCAGTTCAGCCATCGCTGTTTTTGCATTGATCTGAGCGTTCAGTTTCACTTCCGGCATGATTTCAGACTTGTCCAAAATAGCCGCGGCAAAGTACTGGGAACTAACAGAAACCAGGGAAGTTGCCGGGAAGTCTTTCACCACGTCTTCTTTAGCGCCGCTGAAATTCACCGTGTCGTGTTTACCACCGTTATGAGTGACAAAGAAATCCTGGTGCTCATAGGAAGGGAACAGGAAGGAAGTGGATGCGTGCGTGTGGATGGATTCCGGGATCAACAAAGAGAAGCCTTTTTTAAAGTCTTCAGTCGGGTTGGAAACGGAAATCGTGTTGGTGAAAGAGGAAGTTTCAGTGTTGAACTTCAATTCACGCTTAATCACGGTTTCACCCACATGAGCCGTACCCACGTAGTGACCTGGAGCCTGTTCCGCCACATCAAACGTCAGGGGTTTTGAATCCCCTGCCCAGCGCATTTCAAACAGACCATCAACATTGGAAACACCCAGCTTGATGTTGTTCTTTTCTTTATCCTGGTAGTTGTTGATGGTGTAACCCTTCAAACCCATACCAAAGCTGGTCATAACAAAGGAAACTTTGTCGTTTTCGAAATGGAATTCTTTCGCCGTTGTTGGCGTTTCCATGATTTCAGATTTTGTATCGACAGTGTTTGCTGTGGCAGCAGGAGTTTCAGAAGTGGTCGCAGCGGTTGCTGAATTTTTAGCCTGTTCGGTTTGAGTCTTAGGCTTATTATAGTCTGGATATTTTTTGCCGAGGTAAGTGTTCCATCCGTAATAAACGATAGCTACGGCGGCCACGGCGATAAGTGTTTTGGGATCAAAGAATGACGGCGTGTTATTCTTTTGTTGCATTGATTACTCCCTTTGCAAGAGGAACCGGATCATACCCATAAGGTCCTCCCGGTCGGCACTTGCAAACCCTTTTGGTGATTAACCAAAGAGCTTTGTGTGTATGATGAGTCTTAATGGCTTCGAGTGCATAAGCAGAACAACTGGGCTCGAATCGACAGGATCCACCTAAGTGAGTGGTGCCGATGGTCCGGTAAGCTCCAATAAACAACCATAAGATGTACTTAAAGGTGTTTTCGTAGAGTTTCCAAACCACGGTCCATAGCTTTGACAAATTCCTCATGACTGAGACCTTTGTAAAAGTTTGCTTCCATAGGTTTAAATATAAGATTGATGTCGGCTTCAAGGATTTGTCCCGCCACAAGGAAGCTGCGGAAATACTCTCTGGTCCAACGCTTGAGTTTATTGCGCACGACGGCCGATCCAGTCTTGCGACTAGCGGTTACGCCAAAACGCAACTGACCTACCTGGTTTCTCTGATAATTCAGAAGCAACCACTTTGTAGGCCAGTGTCTTTTACCCGATTGTTTTAGAGAGAGAAATTCAGAGCTTCTCTTAATTACTTGTGCGGAATTATTTTCCACCAGTAGAAACCGTCAGACGCTTTCTACCTTTAGCGCGACGACGATTTAGAACATCTTGACCAGCTTTAGTAGCCATACGAGCGCGGAAACCGTGTGTGGTTTTACGACGTTTATTTGATGGTTGGTATGTACGTTTCATAACTATCTCCCCAGGGTTTTTTTACGACGCTAAATGACGTCAAAGACACCTATATATGTATTCCACAAAGTTGGTTCCAACTAGATACGTGGGGCATTAATAAAGCACATTGCGACATGAAGGTCAACTGTTGAAAACTTCAGCTCCCCTTGTTAAGAGGACCCAGCGCTTGAGGGGAATCACGTGGAATTAAACTCGTCTTTTTGGACACTTATCAAAACAAAGATGAAAAGCCGGAACGACAACAATAAGTTGTTGGATACTTGGCTTGATCCTATTGAGTACGTGAGCACCACGGGCTCGGCGGATCGTCCGCGCCTGGTCCTTGGAGTACCCAACGCCCTTCACCAGTACTTCGTTATCGAGAACCTGCAGGATAAGATTTATACTGAGATTTCAGATACTTATGGTAAGCCTTTCGAGGTTGAGTTCAGTATTACGGGGAACAAAATAAATTCTCATATTGAGACATCCACAACCCCGGACGAGGTTTTAAGCGGTTCTGAGATCCTCCAGGCTCAATTGGCACGTGCTCAGAATATCCAGCCTACTCAACCAAGGTCCAGTTCGGATACTTTGAACTCTGAACTTACTTTTTCGACCTTTGTCGTGGGGAAAAACTCAGAGTTTGCCCATGCAGCCTGTTTTAACGTCGCCCGAAACCCAGGGGCTGATGATTACAACCCTCTCTATATATATGGACCGGTCGGAATGGGTAAAACCCATCTTTTGCATGCGGCTGGGAATTATATTCGCGAACAATATCAGCAACTTAGAATTACCTACATCTCGGCAGAACGCTTTATGAATGAATGTATTTCTGCCATCCGTCGCCATGAAATGGATAAGTTCCGCCAGAAGTACCGTGAAAACTCGGACATCCTTTTGGTGGACGACGTTCAGTTCATCGCCCGGGGTGAGGCCGTTCAGGAAGAATTCTTCCACACCGTGAACAGCTTCATCGACAGCCGCAAACAGGTCATCCTGGCCAGCGATCGTATGCCCAAGGATATCCATGGCCTTGAAGACCGCAGCCGCACCCGTCTGGAGCGTGGCTTAATTGCAGACATCACCATGCCGGATCTGGAGACCCGTATTGCGATCCTTCGCTACAAAGCTGAAAAATTCAACGTGCGCCTGCCTGAAGACGTCGTGAACTACATAGCCAGAATATCCAAACGTTCCATCAGAGAGCTTGAAGGCAATCTGAAGAAGGTGAAGATGTTCTCCGAACTTCAGGGTCTGCCGATTGATCATGAACTGGTGAAGCGTATTTTGGCCCACCACGAAACTCAAAGCACGATTTCTGTGGAAGAGATTATGAAGCTTGTGGCAGATCATTTTAAAGTGCGTGTTTTGGACCTTAAATCTTCAACCAGAGCCAAGCCGATTGTCGTTCCACGTCAAATCGCGATGTATCTGATTAAGAAGTTCCTGGATAAATCTTTGGTGGATATCGGCAAGTCTTTCGGAGGCAAAGATCACACAACTGTGATGAATGCTCTGGAACGGGTTAAGAATATACAGGCGGCGGACCAGGATATCGCCAAAGATATCGAAGACTTGGAACAAAGAATCCACAATATCACAGGGGTGTGAATGTGGACTGTGGAAAGAGTTGTGGAAGAGTTTGGGGCTTAAAATGTGGATCTGAGTTACCCCCAAAAAAGGCTCAAAAACTGCAAAGTTGTACAGAGTCTTTATCCACAAATGTTTTTTAGTGTTTACATGGACTTAGGGGATTTGTTAGGTTTTCCACGCCCCTACTACTACTACTAGATATTTATATATATAGAATTAGATAATAAGAGCGTTCAAAAGAGGGTCTTTCATGAAATTAGAGATTGATAAGCGAGATCTGTTAAGTCTTATCGGAAAAACACAGAACATTGTTGAGAAGCGCAACACCATGCCCATCCTCATCAACGTTTTGCTGGAAGCTGATCAGAACACTTTGAAAGTTTTTGCAACCGATCTGGAAGTAAGCCTTACCGATCAGATCAAAGTTCAAGTTCACCAGGCTGGTAAAGTGGCCGTCAGTGCAAAAAGTCTTTTCGACATTGCCAAGGAACTTTCTGAAGGTCCGATCACTTTGATCAAAAAAGAAAACAACTGGCTTGAAATCAAACAAGGCAAGTACACTTCCAAAATCGTTGGTATCTCTGCTGAAGAATATCCGATCTTCCCTACTTACAATTCTCAAGCCTTCATCAAAATTCACGCTCAGGTGCTGAAAGAGATGATTGATAAAACGATTTACTCTGTTTCCACAGACGAGACTCGTTACCACCTGAACGGTGTGTTTTTTGAATTGAATCCGCAGACAGGTTTCAAAATGGTTGCGACCGATGGTCACCGTATGAGCCTGGTAAACAAACCTTCCGAGGACATCAAGGTTAACGCCACTCAAGGTGTGATCATTCCGCGCAAAGGTTTGCACGAAATCAAAAAAATTCTTGAAAGCATCGACGGCACTGTGGAAATAGCTGTGGAAGGCTCCCAATTCGTATTGAAACATTCATCAACAATTCTGATGATTCGTTTGATCGAAGGAAAGTACCCGAATTATCAACAGTTTATTCCACAGAAGCTTCCGCAAAAAGTGATGATCAGCCGAGATGCATTCCTGACTTCACTAAAGCGTGTGTCTTTGTTGGCGAATCAGAAATCCAAGGCGGTGTTGTTGAATCTTTCCAACGGCCGTATGGAGATTTCCTCGAACAATCCGGAACTGGGTGATGCGAAGGAAGAGATCGAAGTGGATTACATGGGCGGCGAAATCAAAATCGGTTTCAATGCAAAGTACATCACCGACATTCTGACCAGCATGAACCAGGACAAAATTGATTTCGAACTGAATGATCATCTTTCACCAGGATTGATGAGACCTCACAACGACCAGACTTACACCTGCGTTGTGATGCCAATGAGAATCTAATGATTTTCGAAAAACTGCGTCTGGTTAATTTCCGAAATTATCGGGACGTGGTTTTGTCCTTCTCTCCGCGAGTGAATGTTTTCCTCGGAGAGAACGGACAGGGTAAAACTAATCTCCTTGAGGCGATGTACATGATCTCTCAAGGGGACTCCTTCCGCTACTCTGACAACTCCACCCTGATCAACTCGAACACATCTGAGTCGGTTATCCAGGCGCTGATTACTCAGAACGATCTTCATTACAAACTGAAGTTAGGTCTTTCAAAAAGCCGCAAGGTTTTAACTTTGAACGACAAGCGTGTGAATTCGGCCGACATCCGAAAAATTTTTGCCAGTGTTGTGTTCAGTCCAGAAAGTCTTTCTTCGATCAAAGAAGGGGCTGACCACCGCCGTGAACTGGTGGATGAGCTGCTGGTGACTTTTGACCGGAAAAACGCCCATTTGATTGCCGATTACCGAAAAGCGCTTAAAACGCGCAACAAGATCCTGAAGAACTTTTTGGAGGGTTTGCAGGACAAAGTGGTCACCGAGAACCTTTTGGAGTCTCTAAACCCCCAATTTGTGCGTTTAGCGACCGATTTGACCCATGCCCGCATCACGGCATTGCAGGGACTTTCCAAAGACTTCAATAATGCCATGCAGTATATTTCTGGCAATTCCACTGTGGATATCTCGGTGGAATACCTTGTTTCTGATCAAAACGCGGTGAGTTTCACACGTGAAGAAGTCGAAAATGCAATCACAAAACGACTTCGTGAACTGCATGATGCGGAGCTCTCAAGCGGGACAAGTTTGGTGGGTCCTCATAAGCACGATATTGTGTTCCTATATGGGCAAAAAGACTCACGATTTTTCTGTAGCCAGGGGCAGCAGAGAGCGATCATTCTTTCTTTCAAAATGGCCCAAATTGTGTATCATAGGAAGGCTCACGGGACCTATCCTGTGCTGATGTTGGACGACGTACTTTCCGAGCTTGATAAAGCCAAAAGAGATGCACTGATTACGTTCTTACACGAGATCAATACGCAGATTTTTGTGACAACCACGGATTTCACATTGCCCGATTCTTTCAGCCTCGATCAGCTTTCCGTTGTGCGCATCAAGGATGGCCAAATTCTTGAGTAGCACTTTTCAGTTTTCAAACTGGAAGTGAATGATGAACGCGACGCCTTCGAGAGTGAATTTTCACGGTACCGAGGGGTATGCAAAGCAATGAGGGGTTCCCAGTGTCAGCAGAAGAACAAAAATCCTATTCGGCCGATTCAATTCAGGTTCTAGAAGGTCTTGAGGCAGTTCGTAAGCGTCCCGGTATGTATATCGGTGATACCGCTTTCAAAGGCTACCATCACCTTGTGTATGAAATTGTGGATAACTCGGTAGACGAACACTTGGCTGGCTACTGCAAAAAAATCAGTGTCTCCATCAACGCCGATGAATCCATCACTGTCGAAGATGACGGTCGTGGTATTCCGGTTGCTACTCAGAAACAAACCGGCAAATCTGCGCTTGAGCTGGTTATGACCGTTCTGCACGCCGGTGGTAAATTCGACGGCGGCGGTTATAAAGTATCCGGTGGTTTGCATGGCGTGGGTGCTTCTGTTGTGAATGCACTTTCTGACCGTGTGTCTGTTGAAGTTCAACGTGATGGTCACTTCTGGAGACAAAACTACGAGCGCGGGAAAATCCTGGCGCCGGTGGCTCAGGGTGAAACCACCACAAAAACCGGAACGAAGGTGACTTTCAAACCGGATCGCACAATCTTCAAAGATGAAACTTTGAGCTACGACTTCACCACTTTGGCGAATCGTTTCCGTGAATTGGCGTTCCTGAATGCGGGCCTGCATATTTCTTTGACCGATGAACGTAACGGCAAAAAGCAGGACTTCCAGTATTCAGAAGGTGTGGCTGAATTCGTGAAGTACATGAATCAGTCCAAAAAATCCCTGCACAATGAAGTGGTTTACTTCAAAGGCGAAAAAGACAACGTCGAAGTTGAAATCGCGATGCAGTGGAATGATTCCTATTCTGAATCTGTTTTCACATATTGCAACAACATCAACACACATGAAGGTGGTACTCACCTTGTTGGTTTCCGTGCCGCTTTGACCCGTACGACGAATGCGTATGCGACGGAAAAGAATCTTCTGAAAGATCTGAAAGCCAACCTTGAGGGTGAAGACATCCGTGAAGGTCTGGCAGCAGTTATCTCTGTAAAGGTTCGTGAACCACAGTTTGAAGGTCAGACAAAAACAAAACTGGGTAATGCCGAAGTAAAAGGTATTGTTGAAACCCTGGTAAATGAAAAACTGGCTGACTGGATGGACCGCAATCCATCAGTTGCAAAAAACATCATCATGAAATGCGTGGAATCCGCGCGTGCCCGTGAAGCTGCCAGAAAAGCCCGTGATCTGACTCGTCGTAAGACGGTTTTGGATGGCGGTTCCCTGCCAGGCAAAATGGCGGACTGTCAGGAACGTGACCCGGCTCTTTGTGAACTGTACCTGGTGGAGGGTGACTCCGCAGGTGGTTCCGCGAAGCAGGGACGCGATCGTCGTACCCAGGCGATTTTGCCGTTGAAAGGTAAAATCCTGAACGTCGAAAAAGCGCGTTTTGACAAAATCATTTCCTCTGAAGAGATCAAAGTCATCATCTCTGCATTGGGTACCGGTATCGGTAAAGACAACGTGAACGTGGATAAAATCCGCTATCACAAAATCATCATCATGACCGATGCCGACGTCGATGGATCCCACATCATGACTTTGCTTTTGACGTTCTTCTATCGTCAGATGCCTTTGGTGCTTGAGCGTGGTTATGTGTATATCGCGCAACCACCGTTGTACCGTGCGAAAAAAGGCAAAGAGGAAACTTACCTGAAAAATGAAGCGGCTTTGACTGAGTATCTTCTGAGCTCGGGCCTTGGTAATTTCAAAATCAAAGGCAAGGAATCCCTGCCGGAAAAAGATCTGCGTCAGTTGATCCTGAACATCCAGCGCTTCAATGACCTTCTGCGTGTTTCTTCCAAGAAATACGACAAAGATGTGCTGTACTTCCTGCTAAGCAAAGTGACTGATTTTGAGAAGACCTTCACGGATGCGAAAAAAATCGAACAGGTTCTTACCGACCTGGGTGCGTGGGTTAACTCTGATCAGACTTTGGGTATCACCGAATACAAAGGCGAAGTTAAGACCGAAGCTGAAACCGGAAAAATGTATGCTGACATCTACACTGTTCGTTACGCAGACCGCATGACAACAAAATTCAGCACAGACAATCTGCGTTCTTCCGAGATCATCGAGCTTAGAAAAATCTGGGCCGATATTCAGGCGATCAGCACTTTGCCTTTGACGATTCTTGAAGGTGAAAACGAAGTTCAGTTTGAAAACTACAACGACTTCTACACTCACGTTATGGAATCCACGAAAAAAGGAATCTACATCCAGCGCTATAAAGGATTGGGAGAGATGAATCCGGAGCAGTTGTGGGAAACCACTCTGAACAAGGAAAACAGAACTCTTCTGAAAGTGACTATCGACGATGCTGTTGCCGCCGACGAAACCTTCTCTATCCTGATGGGTGAGATGGTTGAACCTCGTCGTCAGTTTATCCACGACAATGCATTGCTTGCACGCAGCCTGGACGTTTAATTTTTTAAGGGATTTGAAAGTTTATGGAAAATAATCAAGAAGAAAAAGGCGTCACGTTAGTTGATATCAGCAAGGAGATGCGCGGAGCTTATCTGCAGTACTCCATGTCCGTGATCGTGGGCCGTGCCCTGCCGGATGTTCGTGACGGTTTGAAACCGGTTCACCGCCGTGTCTTGTTTGCACAAAGTGAAATGAACAACCGCCACAACAGACCGTACCTGAAGTCTGCCCGTGTGGTCGGCGACGTGATCGGTAAATATCACCCGCACGGTGATGCTTCCGTTTACGATACCATGGTTCGTATGGCCCAGGATTTCTCCCTGCGCTACCCGCTTGAAGATGGTCAGGGGAACTTTGGTTCCATCGACGGTGACTCTCCGGCAGCCATGCGTTACACCGAGATCCGTTTGACCGCTTTGGCAGAAGAGCTGCTGAACGATCTGGAAAAAGAAACTGTTTCTTTCGGTCCGAACTACGATGACTCTTTGTTGATCCCGACGGTTCTTCCATCCAAGTTCCCGAACTTGCTGGTGAACGGTTCTGCGGGTATCGCGGTTGGTATGGCGACGAACATTCCTCCGCACAATCTGGGCGAGGTTATCGACGGATGTATCCATCTTATCGGAAATCCTGACTGTCAGATTGAAGACCTCATGCAACACATCAAGGGTCCGGATTTCCCGACTTGCGGTGTGATCGCCGGCCGTGAAGGCATCTTGCAGGCTTATAAAAAAGGCCGTGGCATCGTCACTATCAAGGCGGTTGCAGAAATCGTTCAGGTCAAAGACCGTGAAGAGATCATCATCACCGAGATCCCGTACCAGGTGAATAAAGCCAAGCTGATTGAAAGCATGGCGGACCTTGTTCGTGACAAACAAATCGAAGGTATCTCTGATATCCGTGATGAATCTTCCCGTGAAGGTATGCGTATCGTTGTTGTTCTGAAACGTGGTGAAAACGCCAGCGTGATCCTGAACAGACTTTACAAGTACACCCAGATGCAGACGAGCTTCGGTATCATCATGCTAGCGTTGGATGCGAAAAACCAACCGGTGACTTTCGATCTGAAAGGCATGCTGGAAGCGTTCGTTGATCACCGTCGTGACGTTGTCACGAAACGTTGTATCTTCGAATTGAAAAAAGCCCAGGAGCGCGCGCACATCCTGGAAGGTCTGAAAAAAGCCCTGGATCACATTGAAGAGGTGATTAAAACCATCCGTGCTTCCAAAGAGGCTAACGCCGCTCGTGAAGCGTTGATGTCGAAATTTGAATTCTCTGAAAGACAGGCTATTGCGATCCTGGAAATGCGTTTGCAACGCCTGACGGGCCTGGAGCGTGACAAGATTGTTGCGGAACTGGCTGAGTTGATGAAACAAATCGACTGGCTGAAATTCGTTCTTTCTGATGTTCGCGAAATCTACAAAATCATCGTGAGCGAACTGGAAGAAGTGAAAAAACGTTACGCCGATCCAAGACGCACTCAGATCACTGGTGACTTAAGCGATCTGGAAGACGAAGACCTGATTGCCGATGAACCGATGGTCGTGACTGTGACCAACACGGGCCTGATCAAACGTATCCCGGTTGAAGAATACCGCGTGCAAAAACGCGGTGGTAAAGGTCTGAAAGGCATGGAGACCAAGGACGAAGACTACGTAACGGACATCTTCTCTGCGAGCACTAAAACCATGCTGTTGGTCTTCACTGACAAGGGTAAAGTTTACTGGTGCAAGGTTCACCGTCTGCCGTTGGGCTCCAGAACTTCCAAAGGGAAGTCTTTGGCGAACGTGGTTCAGCTTTCAAATGGTGAAAGTGTTCGTGCGATTCTGCCGGTGAATGAATTCAGCGAAAACAAATACGCTGTGATGCTGACTGAAAAAGGTGTGATCAAGAAAACATCCCTGGATGCTTTCGCAAACCCAAGAACTGCAGGTATCATCGCACTGACCACTGATCTTGAAGACGGTGTTATCGATGTGAAGATCTCTGATGGTCAGTCAGACATCTTCATCGCGACCAAAGAAGGCATGTCCATCCGCTTCAACGAAGCTGATGTGCGCGAGATGGGCCGTACCGCCCGCGGCGTGAAAGCAATCACTTTGGCAAAAGACGATGTCGTGGTGGCAATGGAAGTTCTGGAGAAGAACACCAAAGACACCATTTTGATGGTGACCTCCAAAGGTTACGGTAAACGCTCAGAAACGGGCGAATACCGCATCCAGTCCCGTGGTGGTGTGGGTATCATCACTCAGAAAACGACAGACAAGGTCGGTCTGGTCATCGGCACCAAAAAAGTCGCAGACAACATGGAACTTATTCTTTCCACCGATAAAGGACAGGTTATCCGCATGAAAGTGACGGACATCTCTGTTCTGGGCCGTAACACTCAAGGTGTTCGCCTGATCAATATCGATGAAAAAGACGAAACCGTGACTGGTGTTGCGGTTGTGGCGGAAGACGATACGGCGGCGGAGGAAACTCCGGCACCGGAAGGCGCACCACACTAACATGATCAGAGCCTTGCTGGTCGTTCTAGTTTTGGCTCTGTCCGCCTGCTCTTCACAGGAAGAGGCGGATTTTAAACAAGCTCAAAAATCCATATCCCAGGGTCATCATCGGATCGCCCTGGGGTACCTGGATCGGGTTATTAAAAGAAACAGCGACAGCAAATTCCCGCTGGAAGCTGCCCGTGAAGCCGCAAGAATCTCGTTCTTTGAGATCAAAGACTTCAATAAAGCCATCAACTATCATCATTACATTGTTCTGCATTCAACCGACGAGGCGGAACGCCTTGAATCCCAGAAACAGATTGCTTCGATTTATTTCAACAATCTGCAGAACTATCAAATGTCGATCATTGAATACAGCAAGCTGCAACAGATGCCTCACACGGATCTGGAGGCGGCCCAGTACAAGATGAACGTGGCGCGAGCGCAGTACTATCAGAACAATTTCTTCCAGGCTGAATCTGAGATTGATTCTTTGCTGAAACTAAAAAGCGATGACAACATCCGTTTCAGTGGTTTGATGCTTAAGGGTAATATCCTGGTTGCGAAGAAGGACTTCAAGAATGCCGCCGCGATCTTTAAGGAACTGATTGATAAGTATCCGGACAAAGCGGTTCAGGAAAATGTCGCCCTGACCCTGGCGGTTTGTTACGAAGAAAATTTGGACATCAAAAACGCCATTGCCGTGCTTGAAGAGCACCGGGGCAAGTACAACCCTCCTGAGTATATCGAACTGCGAATCAAGCGCCTGCAGGAGCGTATGAAGAACGCTCCGGGAGCGAAAGGGTTCAGGAAGTAATGAAAAAGTATATAATCTTTGCATCCATCGGCTTTGAACTTGTCGGTTTGATCCTGGGATGTTTTTACCTTGGCCAATATCTTGATCAAAAGTATCAAACCAAGGGTCTTATCTTTGCCGGATTAAGTCTTGCGTGTTTGGTGGGCTGGCTGATCAGGGTTGTCTGGTTGCTGAATCGAATTCAGAAACAAGATGAGAAAGAATCAGAATCCAAGAAACCACCCGGGACGCCATGAAATATGTACTCGCCATTCAAGCCCTAACCACCCTTCTTGGGGGCGTCCTTCTGTGGCTTTTTGCCGCACCACAACAGAGCTATTCCTTCATTTCAGGCGCTTTGGTCATTTTGGTGAGCTTTTTCCTGATGGGATGGGCCTGGGGATTGATCTTCAGTAAGAAATTGGTTGCCCTAGCTATCGGGATCATTGTATTTAAGTACGCGATTTTAGGGATTATTATCTTTAAGCTTGTAGATCAAACTTGGTTCGACACTTTGTGGTTCGCACTGGGAGTCGCAAGTTTTATTCTTTCAGCGCTTGGATATGCGGTGAAAGAAGCCTTAAGAGAAGGAAAAGAAGATGTCATTTAACTGGACACAATTGGTTCCGGGTGTTGGTCACGAGTACGCACACGTTGCGACTCTGGGTATTGCCACTGTAGCAGCAGTAGGTATCGGTGCAGCTGCACGTGCTTCCCTTGGTAAAGGTGAAACCGCTGTATTGCCAGCAAGCAAGTTCTCTTTGCGCGGTATCTTCGAGCTTCTGACTGAGATGACTTCTGGTCTGGCTGACATGGTTATCGGCGAGCACGGTAAACACTACATCCCGTTTTTTGCTTCCGTGTTCTTCTTCATCCTGTTCAACAACTTGTTGGGCATGATCCCGGGTATGACTCCGGCGACTGAAAACATGAACACCACATTCGGTTTCGGTGTGTTGATGTTCTTGTTCTATAACTTCCAGGGTGTAAAAGAAAACGGACCTGTTGCTTACCTTAAGCACTTCATGGGCCCGGTTATCTTCCTGGCTCCGTTGATGTTTGTGATCGAGATCGTTTCCCACATCGTTCGCCCATTCTCTTTGGGTCTTCGTCTTGCGAACGTAATGATGGGTGACCACACGGTTCTTTCCGTGTTCCTTGATCTGGTTCCAATCGGTGTACCAATTCCATTCTATGTAATGGGATTGTTCGTATGCTTTGTTCAGGCTTTTGTATTTACTTTGCTTTCAATGGTCTACGTGGCATTCGCGATTGCACACGATCACTAAAAGGCAAATTTTTAAACCATAAGGAGTTCCACATGAAAAAAATGATCATCGCAGCTATCGCTATGTTCGCATCTTCTTCCGCTTTCGCTCAAGAAGCAGCTGTTGCAGTTACTGAAACTGTAGTTGCTAACTCTGACCGCGGTCTTGTTGCTATCGCAGCAGCTCTTGCAATCTCTATCTCTGTATTCGCAGGTGCAATGGCCCAAGGTAAAACTGCTTCCACAGCTTTGGAAGGTATCGCTCGTAACCCAGCGGCTTCTGGTAAGCTTTTGATCCCAATGATCTTGGGTCTAGCTCTTATCGAATCCCTAGTTATCTACGCTTTGATCATCGCTTTGGGCTTGAAATAATTCAGGCTTGATCTTTTGATCAAGAAGGCCGGTTCAATGGTCTTTAGAAACCCACAACTTTCATCGGTTGTGGGTTTTTTATTTTATGCTGATGAATTCTAGTACGCCGGCGTAAGCGACTTCTTCAGCCCGGTGCTTTCATACACTTTCACACCGTCCTTCTTTAACTCTTTCGCCTGATGGCAGACCGCCTTAAGCTCTGTTAGCAGTGCCTGATCCTGCGCCGTAAGAGTCTTTGCCAGATCCACGCAGTCTTCCAGAATCAAACGCAAAGCCTCCTGGGCCTTGAAGGACGTATTATAAACGTAGCGGTCACTTCGTTCGATGTCTTTGTGAGTAAAACCGTGAGGCTTGTGAGTCACATGGTAATTGCGCAGAAGTTTCTCGATGGTGGTTTCTTCAAGGCTAGCGGAGCGCTCAAAGAAAATCTGCATTTTCGCGTAAAGAACAAAGCTCTGGATCGTGCGTTTCTTGTGCTCCTCATCCCGATATCCTCCCAAGTTGCGAAAGGACTCTTTGGCGTCAAAGAAGTCCTCTTGCGCGTCTTCAGAATGCATCAGGTGCATGGATTCCCGGGTGTCATCTTCCATCAAACGAGCGCGATCAAACAGGTAGTGCGCAAACTCGTGAATCACCGTCCAGTCATCGACACTTTCAATGAGTAAAATCGTCGGCTTTTTCACCATGTAGGCATAGTTGGTTTCGGTCATGTACTGCCCGATTGCGCCTTCCGAAAACAGCTTGATAAACTTGGCAGGAATAAGGTCTTCAGTGGCGTAGGGAAGATACGGCACAGTGATGGGCAGATTTTCCGGATCCTTCACGGCATAGACATCAATACCGAAAGACTGCACGTAGGTGATCTTTTCCTTCAGCGACATATGCAGCATCGGGGTCAGCAGATTCAGCTGGATGTTCTTTTCAAAGTCCACGGTCGTACAGTCCCGGCAGTCCGCCATAGAAACGGAAGCACTAAAAGCCACAGAAAGAATCACAGCTGCCAGTCGAATCAGAGTCATCACTTCACCTCGTGGGGTCTTAAATGCAAATGATATGACAGCTTAAAAGCCCCAGATTTCAGGATAGAAATTATAAGTGTCGAATACTTAGACAGGGGCCTTTTTCCGTCTTGAGAGGCCGTTAAGGCCTTGGTATTTATGGAGTATGAAGCAATTTGAAAACCGCTGGATCTTTGAGTTCTTTGAAGAAAAGTCCGACGCCATTATCAAGTCGATGTTCGGTGGCCTGGCGCTTTATTACCAGGGCCAGTTGAAGATGTTGTTGTCTGAAAATGCCGGCGATTATTCCTATCGCGGCAAAGAATACGACTTTGAAGTGTGGAATGGTGTTTTGATTGCGACGGACCGAATTCATCACGAATCCCTGTTAAAGCAATTTCCTTTTCTGGTAAATCATCCGGTGCTGCCGAAGTGGTTGTATCTGCCTTTCACCTTTGAAGGATGGGAAGAACGCATTGAAATGATCACCCGTCTGGTGCGAAGTGCTGATCCGCGTGTGGGTGTGTGGCCCCAGGAAAAATCGCGCAAGAAAACGAAAAAGAAATCCGTCAAAAAACTGGTTAAAAAGAAAGTGGCCAAGAAATCCGTCTCTAAATCAAAAAAACCTGCGAAACGCCATTGACCTTAACCCAGCGTCAACGTTGAGAGTTGTCTTTAGAGGTAAGAATGAAAAACTGGCTGACGATCGGACAATTTGCCAAAGCTTCGGGCCTTTCCCCCAGAGCCCTGCGCATTTATGAAGACATGAATCTGCTGGTGCCACCCTATCGTGGGGACAACGGCTATCGCTATTATCAGGAAAGCCAGCTTTCCGAAGCCGCTCGGCTGAAAGAGTTTAAAGACCTGGGATTTCAGCTGGAAGAAGTGAAAGCTCTTCTTCAGGCTGACCGCGAATTGGATAAATCACGTCTGGTCAGGTCACTCAGTCACCGTCTGGATCTGGTGCGTGAGCAGTCCGATCAGTTGCAGGATCAGCGCCGGCAGATAGAACAACTTCTTTCCTCTTTGAAGAACAACACAAAGCCCATCTCGGCTGATGAGAGGAGAGCAATCATGAGTTATCAGGGTAATCCGGCCATTGTGGTCACAGGAATCCAGGGCCTTCAGAAAACGGCTGAATATATTCAAAAGCACCTTCAGGACCGCCACATTCCCCTGCTGTTCTGGAGTGAAAATCTGGAACTTCCAGAGTCCTATATTCTTGTTCTTCCCGAAGACAACCTCGGGGATAAAGGTGTGGAAAACCTTGCGCCCAATGTGATTGTCCTGAATTCCGTCAGTGGTTCGGACAGTACGATTCGGGAAAAGTATCTGCGTCTTTATAACTTTGTTGGCTCTCATGTGACGACGGTGATTCATGCGGAAGATCAGGCGCTGCTTGAGATTGTTTCCAACGAAAGAATCAGAGGCACCTACTACCAGTATTATTCAAAAAACCGCGCTTTGGAAAAGCAGATCAAAAAAATCGGCGGACTGGTTTGTTCCGGCAGTGAACTTTCGATGTACGGATATAATCTGCAGAAAGAGGCTGTACATCTGAAGCTGGAGAGCCCTTTGGGATTTACTGACGAGCTGGCACTTTTAAGTTCACTCGCAGCCGTGATGAAACTGGGACTGCCGACAGAAAGTCTTTGTCTGAAATAAAAAAAGCCGGGTTCATCACCCGGCTTTTCATTTTTAAAGATACTTGTTTACGATGGCTTCAACGCGGTTGCGGATCGCATCCAGCCCCGCCTGGGACGAGGATTCGTAACGAACCACCACCACTGGCTGTGTGTTGGAAGAGCGGCACAGTGCCCAGCCGTCAGCAAAGCTCAGGCGGATACCATCCGTAAAGTCCACTTTATAATCAGCACCCTCTTTAGCCGGGAAAGCCTCAATCATTTTTTCAACGATCAGAACCTTCTTTTCTTCAGTGGTGTCGATGCGGATTTCTGGAGTGTTGAAAGACGGAGGCAAACCTTCCAGCAACTGTGGAATTGTTTTGCCGGTTTTTGCCAGGATTTCCACCAAACGCAAAGCTGCGTAAGGAGCATCATCGTAACCGTGATTGCGGTCGGCAAAGAACACGTGACCGGACATCTCGCCACCGAATGGCGCTTTTTCAACTTTGATTTTTTCTTTCACCAAAGAGTGTCCGGTTTTCCACATGATTGGCTGACCACCGTGTTTGGCAACATCGTGGTACAGACGATCAGAGCACTTCACATCGCCAATGATCTTAGCCCCTTTTTGTTCAGCCAAAATCGCGCGGGAAATGATCACCATCAATTCATCACCGTAAACCATGCGGCCCGTGTGATCGACAACACCGATACGGTCGGCATCGCCGTCAAAGCCGATGCCCGCCACGGCGCCCTCTTTAAGAACCTGGGCCTTAAGGTCCACCAGGTTTTCTTCAACCGTTGGATCCGGGTGGTGATTCGGGAATGTGCCATCTGGCTGTTCAAACAAAATGGTGGGTTTCAAACCGCAGGCTTCAAACAAGCCGCGCACCACAGATCCGCCAGCACCGTTACCGCAGTCCAAAACAACTTTGGTGTCTTTGATGTGGCCGAATTCTTTAGCGTAACGTGCGTAGTACATTGGCTTGATGTCGAAAGATTCTTCTGAACCCTGACCGTCAATGAATTCGCCTTTTTGAATGATGTGCAAAAGTTTCTGGATTTCGACGCCAAAGATGGTGCCTTTACCCACAGAAATTTTAAAGCCGTTGTATTCTGGAGGATTGTGCGAACCAGTTACCTGAACCGCGCCATCGACTTTCAATTCAAACGTGGCGAAGTAACAAACCGGCGTGGTTACCAGACCCAGGTGAATAACGTTCGCGCCTGAATCCATCAGACCTTTTGCAAGATTCTTGATGATGGCCGGAGAGCTTTCACGCGCATCACAGCCCAACGCCACGGTTGGATTAGTGATGTTCTTGTTTTGTTTCATGTAAACGACGTAAGCGCGACCCAGCAGGTAAGCAAAGTTGTCGTCGAACTGTCCGTTATAGACGCCGCGAATGTCGTATTCTCTAAAAATGACGGGTTGAAACATATATCACCTCAATTATTTCAAGGGCTTAGGATTATAATTTCTGCGCTCTAGAGTCGAGCTAATTTTACCGCCCAGCGAACGGCATCAATCATCGAATGGGGGTTGGCTTTGTTTTTACCAAAGATATCCTTGGCAGTGCCATGATCCACACTGGTGCGAATAAACGGGATCCCCAGGGTCATATGCACGCCACTGTCCTGCCCGTGAATCATTTTAAACGGAATCAGGCCCTGATCGTGATACAGGCTCAAATATACGGAATATTTCTTCCAGTTTTGCGGGAAGAAAGCCGCATCCGGAACCAAGGGTCCTTCAAACGGAATCTTCTTTTCTTTGGCAAAACTTACAAGCTCGGGGAAGAACAAAAGCTCTTCCTGCCCGATCAGGCCCGCCTCGCCGGCATGGGGGTTGAGCCCCAAAACGCCGATGGGTTTTTTAGCCTGGGCTGCGGGAAGCTTCTTTCTTAGTTCATTGGCGTTAAGAAGTGCTTCCGCCAGCACGCTGAAACTTAAGTGCTTGGTGATTTCTTTCACCGGTAGATGTGCCGTTGCCAGAACCACGTTGAACTTTTCACCGACAAAACCCATGTGCACATGTTTGGCGCCGGAAAGTCTTTTTAAAATATCCGTGTGTCCCAGGTCTTTAAAGCCCGCCGCTTTGATCGAGGTCTTCGACAGGGGCGCAGTGGCCAGCGCGTGAATATCTTTCTTCAGGCAGGCTTTGGCGCTTGATTCCACCCATTCTGCAGGTGCGAGGTCCGAGGCAATATCAATCAGGTAGGGACCTTCGATTTCCAGAGCCTGGGAAAGGTCATCCACGGTGATACGCTCAAATTTTTGATCAATCAGTTTCAGATACTTTTGTGAAGCACCGTCTTGGCGCCACAACAGAAACTGCACGCCTTTTTGTGGACCCAGGTGATGCAGAGCCTTGGCCGTGACTTCAAAGCCAATGCCATCCACATCCCCGGTCGTAAGTGCGATTCGAAGTTTACTCATTGATACGGATGAAGGATTCATCGCGTTTGGATTGCAGCCAGTTTTTCAACTGACGTTTGAAGCTGTTTTCCAGAAGCTGCGCCTTGATCTTGTCTTTGGCGCGTTCAAACTTCGGATCGGTGGTCAGTTTTTTACCGGTCAGTTTCACGATGTGGAAGCCCATGCGGGATTTCACAATCGGAGTGGTCTCGTTCACTTTCAGGCTGGAAATAGCCTCTTCAATTTCCGGAAGGAAGTCGCCGGATTTGAAAGTTCCCAAGGCGCCACCGGTGGAGAAATTGGGATCTTCACTGAACTGCTGCGCCAGGTTTTCAAAGTTTTCACCGCTGCGAAGTTTACCCAGCACGGTTTCAGCACGTTTGATGGACGCTTCCGCGCCGCCTTTTTTCGGGTTGAAGAAGATGTGGGAAACCGAGAACTCGTCAATGGAAGGACGGTTGTTCGGATTCGTTTTCAGGTATTCATTCAAAGCGTCTTCATCAGAGATGCGCAGTTTGGAAATGATCTCGGCATCCATCAAAGAGCGTTTTTCAATGCTGTCTTTCAGGAAGCGGCGATAGTCATCCATGGAAACGCCCTGTTGCTGAATCACTTGTGCCAGTTCTGTTTCGCTGACCTGGTTTTTGCGGGCCATTTCTTTCAGTTCGGATTCCACGCGATCGTTGGTGACGGCCAGATTCAGACGTTTGATCTCTGACTGCAGGATCTTTTCGTTGATCAGGTAATCCAGCTGCGCTTTGCGGTTGCCGACAAGGCTGGTGGCTGGTTTATCAAACAACAAAGACTCATCAACCATGCCCTGTTTTGGAATGCGTTTTACAAGATCTTTGAAGTCAGATTCCAAAACCAGTTCGCTATTTACGATAGCCACAGTTTTTTCCACAATCTCGGCATGACTTGGTGTAGCCACTAGCAAAGCAAAAAGAAGATTAATCATTGGTTCCTCGTGTATCCACCTTGATGGAATTCATCAGTTCATAGTCCTTTAAGACTTTACTACTTCTGAGCTGGGCATCAAGCCACGCCACGTATTCCGCCTGCTCGCGTTGTGCGCGAAGCGCCCGGATAATCTGTGGTTTGACCTCTTCCAGCGACAAAGTGGAGGCCGGAGCCTTCTTTTCCACACGAATCAGATGGATTCCGAAGGGACTTTTGATTGTTTGCACGCCGGAACCGACGTTAAACAGGGGATCAAAGTAATCCACCGAGCCTTTTTCAATCCAGCCTACAACCCCACCCTGCTTGGCTTCAGGAGTGATGGAATACTTTCTTGCAAGTTCCGCAAAATCGCCGGTTTTCAGGTCGACTTTGATGGCGTCAGCCTTGGCGTCCTCGTCCACCACGATCTGGCGCAGGTACACGCGCTCTTTGCGCTTGTAACGGTCCTTGTTGTCTTCGTAGTAGCGTTTGATCTCTTCTTCAGTGGGGGCCTTGACCTTTTCGTTGATCTTTTTAAAGACCTCTCGTTCGACCAGGGAATATCTCAGTTCTTCACGCCATTCCGAAAATGACAGATTTTCCAAAGCCA
This sequence comes from Bdellovibrio sp. MYbb2, assembly GCF_056175685.1. Classification (NCBI taxonomy): domain Bacteria; kingdom Pseudomonadati; phylum Bdellovibrionota; class Bdellovibrionia; order Bdellovibrionales; family Pseudobdellovibrionaceae; genus Bdellovibrio; species Bdellovibrio sp. MYbb2. The sequence goes on along the minus strand of NZ_JBJKJI010000001.1, from coordinate 641,425 downwards.
GGGCCCGGCGGAAAGAAAGATCATCCGGATAGTTCGCGCGCAGTTTGTCGACTTCTTTATCCAGGGTGTTTTCCGATATCACGATACTCTGAGCCCTTGCCCAGTCCAGGGTCAGGCTTTTCACCAGGAAGTCGCGCAGAATTTCTTCTTTGATACGGTGGATGTTGTTGGGATCCTTTGCCGCCAGGGCGTCGAAGTTTCTTAGTCTTCGTGCCAGCTGGTTGGCGAACTGCTTGGAGGTCAGAACGTGATCATTCACCTTCTCCACGGGTTTCGTGGAGAGTTTCTGATAGCTTGATGGACATCCCGCCAAAGCGAGGCTCATAAAAATAAAAAGCCCCGTCAGTGCGGGGCTCTTTGAAAATTTCATCGGATCAAATCCTTATTTAAGAAGACCTTTGTTTTCTTTGATCGGATAAGACTTCTTCATTCTTTCGAAGTAGTCGTTAAAGACCTGTTTTCTTTTTTCATCGAAAACGGCCGCTCTGATCTGGCGTTTGTTCGCGTTCTCAAAGCTTCTGCGACCGGTCAGTTTAATAACGTGGAAGCCAAACTGAGTTTCGATAAGCCCCGTAACCTCACCGACCTTCATGTTGACAACCGCTTCGTAGTAATTCGGAACCAGTGTCACGCGGGATTGCCAGCCGATATCGCCGCCAACCTGCTTGGAAAGAGCATCATCAGAGTAAAGCTTAACCAGCTCTTCAAATGGTCTTTTGCTCTTTTTAACCTCTTCGTAGATTTCTGTCGCACGTTTTTTTGCTTCAGCCACCTGCGCCGGAGTAGCCCCTGCTTTAAACTCAATCAGGATGTGGCTGGTGCGAAGTTCCGGATTTTTGGCATACCATGCTTTCATTTCCGCATCAGAAACCTGGATCTTCTGAACACGCTGACCGATGTCTTTTTCCAGAAGGGCTTTGTACATCTCCTGGTCAAAGCGGGATTGAACGACAGGGTCTTTTTGCAGATTGCGCTTTTCCGCCTCTTGAACACCCATTTCAAAGCGAACCAGGTCTTCCAGGAATTGTTCTTTGGTTGGCGGGTTGATGGTCTGAGACTTCACTTCGTTGTACTTTTTATTGAAGTCTTCAAGCGTGATAGTTTTTTTACCCACCTGAGCCACGACGTCCGTGGATTTCTGTGCAAAAGCGGTCGCAGAGATGAGCAACAAGATGCTGATTACAAGTTTCATGCTTCAAAAGTCCCTTTAAAAAGTTGAATGAGAACTATGCTAAAACGCTAGCACTGGGCATCATTATCCGCAATGAATTTAAGAGCTTGCTGCCTAGCTTGGTGCAAAAGAGCCTCTAACTCTAGAGCAAGGTCTGGGTTTCGCGGATCGATTTCTTTGCTCACTGGAGCCATCGGTCCCACCCAGTAAATGATCACTTTGGCGAAGGGTTTTGGCAGGAAAGTTTTATTCCATGATCTTGGGAAATGAATCGCACGATCACACGCCACGCCCGCGGCGTAAATCGGACCGTGAATCATGCGTGAAAGCTCGAACACTCCGGGTTTGACTTTGTGTAACGGGCCTTTTGGACCATCCACAGCAAAGCTGCAATTTCCCCCGTCTTTTACCAAACGCAAAAGACCTTTCAAGGCTTGCACCCCACCACGCGTGGAAGAACCGCGACTGGTTTTTGCCCCCAGCCATTTCAGCACGGTCGCCATCAGTTCGCCGTCCTTGGATTGCGAAGCGATGGTGGCAATACGGTATCTTTTGACGATGGATAAAAGTGCCAGCTCATCACCGTGAAAATGCGCAAGCACCACCGGAGATGGAGTTGCGGAATCAACAGATTGTTTCAGGGAGTCAGGCTCGATAAGCCGAACCCTCCATGTCCATGAGAGGGTTCGGTAGAAGACGAAAACAATAATCGGAAGAATATACTTTCTAAACACGATTAGTGGTGAAGAGCTTTTTTGAACTCTTCTGTCAGTTTTGGAACGATATCCAGGGCGTCACCCACAATGCCGTAAGTCGCTTTCTGGAAGATCGGTGCGTTGGCATCGCTATTGATTGCCACGATCACTTTGGATCCGCTCATACCAGCCAAGTGCTGGATAGCGCCGGAGATACCCACCGCGATGTACAAAGTCGGAGCCACTGTTTTACCAGTCTGGCCAACCTGCATGCCGTGACCAACCCAGCCCGCATCAACAACTGCACGGGAAGCACCTACCGTGGCACCCAAAACGTCAGCAAGATCATTCAAAATCTTGAAGTTTGCCGCTTCTTTCAGACCACGACCGCCGCTGACAACGATGTTAGCTTCAGTCAGATCCAATTTCTCGGAAGCACCTTTCACGATTTCTTTGATCAAGGTTTTAAGGTCTGCCGCAGCTGCCGCGTGTTCAACCACGTTTGCAGTTTTAGAAGTGTCCGCTGCCGCCACTGGAAGCTGATTGGCGCGCATCAAAACGATTTTAACTGCGCTGTTTTCAAAGTTCACCGTCGCAAAACATTTGCCGGAGTACATTGGTTTAACCGCAGTCACGTTGTCACCGGAAATAGTCAAAGTCGTGCAGTCACTTGCAATACCCACGCCCAAACGAGCCGCCACGCGAGGGAACAGATCCTTGCCGGTGGAGGATGCGGAAGCCAGGATGATGGAAGGCTGAACCTTGCCGATGATCGCTGCGATGTTTGCAGTGAAAGCCTCTGGATTGTATGAATCCAAAGAAGCGTCTTTAACCACGTGAACTTCAGAAGCACCATTGTGACCCAAAGCTGCGGTCACATCACCTGCGTGAGAACCGAAAGCCACCGCAACAACCGTGTTGCCGGAAGCGGCTGCCGCCTGAAGAAGCTCTTGAGAGCTGCGTTTTAGTTTACCGTTTGTGTGTTCAGCAAAAACCAGAATTTTACCCATGTCTTAATCCTTACAGAACCTTCGCTTCATCGCGAAGAAGTTTAACCAGCTCGGACGCTTGTGCAGAAGCATCGCCAGAAAGCATTTTTACAGCTGGTTTATCAGCCGGAAGAGTAAAGCCGGAGTATTTGATTTTGATTTCAGAAGCCGGGATGTTCAAAGAAGCGAATTCGATTTCTTTGATCACTTTCTTTTTGGCTTTCATGATGCCTGGAAGACTTGCGTAGCGAGGCATGTTTAAACCTTTGTTCGCCGCCACAACCGCTGGAGTCATCATTTGCACTACTTCTTTTGCACCACCTTCGATGTCGCGCTCAACAACAACGTTTTCGCCATTGAAATTGAATTTCGATACCACTGTGGTGTGAGGAACGTTCAGGAATTCAGCCATCATCTGGCTGACAGAGGAAGCATTGTCATCAATTGCAAGTTTGCCGGAGAAGATGACTTTTGCGCCGCCTTCAGCCTTGATCACTTCAGCCAAAGCTTTTGCCGTGGCAAAGTTGTCCAGACCTTCGCCGTTAACCACGAGCGCTTCGTCAGCGCCCATAGCCAATGCCGTACGCAAGGATTCAACCACACGAGCCTTTGGTCCAACAGACAGAACCCATACTTGGGATCCCGGATTTGCGTCGCGAAGCTTGTTGGCTTCTTCAACCGCATACTCGTCATAAGGGTTCATAACCCATTTAATACCCGCCGTGTCGATACCAGTCTGGTCGGGAGAGATCTTAATCTTTGTTTCGGTGTCAGGCACCTGCTTGATACACACAAAAATCTTCATGTTTTACCCCGTTTTTAAGAGGGTTTCGTTCTATCCCAAGTCCAGGAAAGGCAAAACTAAATTGTATATTTAACGTGTCGCGAAACATGACGGGGGACATGGACAAAAAGCTGCACCCGGGAGTATGGTAAGTGGAAACTTATTGAGAAAATACACACCAAAAACAAGGGGTTCTACACCATGTCTGGATTTCTCGGATCTACCGTCGGGAAAAAGTACCTAATGGGAATCACCGGTTTAGTATGGGCGGGATTTGTTCTCGCACACATGGCCGGCAATCTACTCATCTTCGTAAGTAACGATGCCTACAATGCTTACGGCCACGCACTCACAAGCGGGAATATCATCTACGTCGCAGAAACCGTTCTGGTTCTGGCGTTGATCGTTCACGTTTTCTGCGCCATCAGCCTTACGAAAAACAATCGTGAAGCGAAAGAGCAGAAATACGCAGTGGCGGCAAAAGGATCGAAGCGCGTTTCCCTGGCTTCAAGAACAATGGCGATTCAAGGATCTTTGATTCTGATCTTCGTTATTCTTCACCTGATCACTTTCAAATACGGCACACACTATGAAACCACCGTTAACGGCGTGGTGATGCGTGACCTGGCGAAACTGATGTTTGAAGTTTTCCAAAGCCCTGCTTACATCGCATGGTATGTGGTGTGTCTGGTTCTTCTGGGCTTCCATCTTAGTCACGGTGTTGGTTCCACCTTCCAGTCATTGGGTTTGATGGAAGGCACTTACAGAGACACGTGGAAAAAACTCAGCTACGGATATGCCGTGGTTGTGGCTGCGGGTTTCATCGCTCAACCTGTTTACATTTTCCTTATCGGTAACTAAGGGGACACACAATGGCTAACAAATTAGACAGCAAAATTCCCAGTGGTAATATTGAAAGCAAATGGACGAATCACAAGTTCAGTTCCAAGCTGGTAAATCCGGCGAACAAAAGAAAGCACTCCATCATCGTGGTGGGCACCGGTCTTGCCGGCGCATCCGCCGCTGCTTCTTTGGGTGAACTTGGTTACAAGGTCAAAGCCTTCTGCGTGCATGAATCCCCTCGCCGTGCCCACTCAGTGGCGGCTCAGGGTGGTATCAATGCGGCGAAAAACTACCAAAATGACGGCGACTCTGTTTACCGTCTTTTCTACGACACCGTAAAGGGCGGGGATTTCCGCGCTCGTGAAGCCAACGTTCACCGTCTGGCGGAAGTGTCCACGAACATCATCGATCAGATGGTGGCGCAAGGGGTTCCTTTCGCCCGTGAATACGGCGGAACTCTTTCCAATCGTTCTTTCGGTGGCGCGCAGGTGTCCCGTACCTTCTACGCCCGCGGCCAGACCGGTCAGCAGCTGTTGCTGGGTGCGTATTCTGAAATGATGAGACAAGTGGATGCAAAAACCGTGGATCTGTATAACCGCCGCGAAATGCTGGATGTTGTGGTGATCGACGGCAAGGCCCGCGGAATCATCGTTCGCAATCTTTTGACGGGCGAAATTGAATCCCACGAAGCTGATGCAGTTGTGATCGCTTCCGGCGGTTATTCCAACGTCTTCTTCCTTTCCACCAATGCGATGAACTGTGCGGTGACGGCAGCGTGGAAAGCCCACAAACGTGGCGCTTACTTCGCAAATCCTTGTTACACACAGATTCACCCGACGTGCATCCCGGTTCATGGCGACAATCAGTCCAAGCTGACGTTGATGTCCGAATCCCTTCGTAATGACGGTCGTGTGTGGGTTCCTAAGGCTGTCGGTGACAAACGTCATCCGAACGAGATCCCTGAAAACGAACGCGATTACTATCTGGAGCGCATCTACCCGTCATTCGGGAACCTGGCTCCGCGTGACGTTTCTTCCCGTCAGGCGAAATACCGCTGTGACGAAGGCCGTGGTGTGAATGAAGCTGGTAAAGCGGTTTACCTGGATTTCGCGGATGCGATCAAACGTCTGGGTGAAGACAAGATTTCTGAAAGATACGGAAACTTGTTCGACATGTACGACAAAATCACCGGTCAGAATCCATACAAACAGCCAATGATGATTTACCCGGCTCCTCACTACACCATGGGTGGTTTGTGGGTGGACTACAACCTGGAATCCACAATCCCGGGTCTGTTCGTTGCGGGTGAAGCAAACTTCTCTGACCACGGTGCAAACCGTCTGGGCGCTTCCGCGCTGATGCAGGGTCTGGCGGATGGTTACTTCGTTCTTCCATACACTCTGGGTAACTATCTGGGTGGAACAAAACTTGAAAAAGTGGCGACGACTCACGAGGCGTTCAAGGCCGCTGCTCATGGCGTGAAAGAAGAAATCACCAAGATGATGAATATCAAGGGTGCTCGCACGGTCGACAGCTTCCACAAAGAGCTGGGCAACGTGATGTGGGAATACTGTGGTATGGGTCGTAACGAAGCTGGTTTGAAAAAAGCCCTTCAAGAGATTCCAAAAATCAAAGAGGAATTCTGGAACAACGTGCGTATTCCGGGTGATGCGAACTATCTGAACGTGGAGCTTGAAAAAGCCGGCCGTGTGGCGGACTTCATTGAGCTTGGCGAATTGATGTGTCGTGATGCTTTGGAGCGTAACGAATCCTGTGGTGGTCACTACCGTGAAGAGTATCAGGTGGATGGCGAAGCCAAACGTGATGACGAGAACTTCTGTCACGTGGCTGCTTGGGAATACACTGGCGACAACAAACTGTCAGTTCGTCACCAGGAAGAGCTTACTTTCGAAAACGTACACCTAGCAACTCGTAGCTATAAATAAGAGGCGTAGCATGTCTGGAAAAAATATTAATCTGACTTTGAAAGTTTGGAGACAAAAAGGCCCGAAAGACCAAGGGGCCTTTGCAGAGTATCAGGCAAAGAATGTTTCTGAAGACGCTTCTTTCCTGGAAATGCTGGATGCTGTGAACGAAGAACTGGTGGCAAAAGGTGATATGCCGATTGCTTTTGACCATGACTGCCGCGAAGGCATCTGCGGGACCTGCGGTTTTGTGATCGACGGTGAAGCTCACGGTCCGATGAAATCAACAACCGTGTGCCAGTTGCACATGCGTAATTTCAACGACGGTGCGGTTCTGACAATTGAACCATTCCGTGCAAAAGCCTTCCCGATGATCCAGGATTTGATGGTGGATCGTTCGGCTTTGGACCGCGTGATTTCTTCTGGCGGTTTCATTTCCACGAACACCGGCAATGCCGTTGATGCCAATGCGATTCTGGTTCCGAAAGCGGATGCCGATGAAGCAATGTCTTCTGCGACTTGTATCGGTTGTGGTGCGTGCGTGGCGGCTTGTAAGAATGCCTCTGCGGCGCTGTTCACTTCTGCCAAGATCTCTCACATGGCTTTGCTTCCGCAGGGTCAGGTTGAAAGAAAAGAACGTGCGATGCGCATGGTGGGCGCGATGGATGCTGAAGGCTTCGGTGCATGTACCACAACAGGTGCCTGCGAAGCGGCTTGCCCGAAAGAAATCCAGCTGACCAACATCAGCCGCATGAACCGCGAATTCTTCGTGGCGAACGTCACAAAACGTGAAAAACACAAAGACGGCGGCGCCGGCTAAAAGGTGCCTGGTTGTTATTTCTGGCAACAATGCATTAAAGGGAGTCCCAAGGACTCCCTTTTTCTTTTCTAGAATCTAAGATTTGTTTTTTCAACCCCGCGTGATTTCAGTTACTTAGGTAAGATGACGCGTTGTAGGTGTAAAAAATCACCAGGCACCTTTAACCTTTAAATTCTGCATCAAAGGTCTGTCTTATTGAGAGACATCTTTGAATCAAATCATCTTCGAATACTTCTAAAGCTTGTTCAGCAAACTTCCGAAACTAGACCAAGGATTGGGCTTATGAAGAAGATTGATCAACTGATGGCAGAACTGGGCTTTAACAAAAACGCACCTGACAGTGTGAAAGAAGCCTTTATCAAGCACCTTATTAAAGCTTCAACGGGCGTCAACGTGGTGACCCCGTCGGAGAAAAAAGAGATGGCGGCAAACCCTGAACGCATTGTTCAGTTTAAAGCTCCTCAACAACTCAGCTTTGATTTTGTTGAAGAGTCACCTAGACCAAAGCCCAGCAAAAAAGCTGTGTCTTAGTCGAGAGACTGGTGGAAATCCCTGCTCACCACTGGACTTTCGTCTGGATACTACTGGACTTTGAGCCAAAATTTTTAAGAAATCTAACCACAATCGAAAGATAGATAACCAGCCCCCTCTCACATTGGTACCATTTTGGAACTAGGAAACGTCTGGGAAAATTTTTCCCCTTCGCTTTCTGGAAAATCACCCAATGAAGGAGAGGATCATATGACAGGGCTTATCGGAAGAGCCTCCAAGGCAGCCATCTTTGGTTTGCTGATCACAGGATTGAACGCGTTTGCAGCAACGCCTGAATCCGTACCTGGTGAATTCATCGTAAAATTCAAGGACGAGGCCGTAGCTGTTTCTTCCATGAAAGAGCTGAGCCAGGATCTGGGTTCTTACATTAAAGATGTAATCCCCGGTCAAAACATCGTCGTGATCAAACGCCCGGTGTTTGAAATCCAATCCAACGTGATGAAGTCCCTGGCGATGAATCCAAACGTGGACATCGTAGAACCAAACTTCATCTATAGAATCAACAAAACTCCCAACGATCCAATGCTGGGTCAATTGTGGGGCATGATCAACACCGGTCAGGCGGATTCCCAAAAACGTGAAGGCATTGCCGGCATTGATATCGGTGCGGAAGCAGCCTGGAACATTACGACGGGTTCCAAAGATGTTGTTGTTGCCGTGATCGACACAGGCATCAACTACAACCATCCGGATCTTAAATCCAATCTTTGGACGAACGATGCAGAACTAAACGGTAAAGCCGGCGTGGACGATGACGGCAACGGCATCATCGATGATATCTACGGTGCAAACTTCGTAACCGCGGCTAAACCAACTGGCAATCCACTGGATGACCACGGTCACGGTTCCCACTGCTCTGGCACGATCGGCGCTTCCGGTGATGACGGCAAAGGCCTTGTGGGTGTGGCTTGGAATGTTCGCATCATGGGTGTGAAATTCCTTTCTGCGAGCGGTTCCGGTTCTTTGGATGGCGCTTTGAAAGCCATTGATTACGCAACTTCCAAGGGTGCAAAGATCCTTTCCAACTCCTGGGGTGGCGGTGGCTACTCTGAGACTTTGAAACAGGCGATCGAAAGATCCAATGCAGCAGGTACTTTGTTTGTGGCGGCTGCGGGGAATGAATCCAACAATAACGATTCCAACCCGACTTACCCTGCAACTTACGATGTGCCAAACGTGTTGTCTGTAGCAGCTATTGATAACCGCGGTCAGATCGCTTCCTTCTCGAACTATGGTAAAACCAAAGTTCACGTGGGCGCTCCGGGTGTGAACATCGTTTCCTCCATCACAGGTGCGGGTTATGATTCCTGGTCCGGTACGTCCATGGCGACACCTCACGTGTCTGGTATGGCGGTTCTTCTGGCAACGGCTGAGCCGAATCTGACGGGTATCGAGATGAAAGAAAGAATTATCGCGACGTCCAAGCCTCTGGCGGGTCTTCGTGGTAAATCCAAAGGTGGTTTGGCAAATGCTTACACCATGCTGACAAACACCCTGCCCCAGCCGGATCCAAACGATCCAGTAAACTGGCAGACTGTGGACGTGGCCCACTCCACTCCGCACCCCTACACCAACAAATCCAACCTGGTGTATGAAGTTTCTGTACCGGGCGCAAAACAGATCTCCGTCTATTTCTCCAAGTTCGACACTGAGAGAGACTATGACAAAGTGGAGTTCTTTGATGCCAATGGAAAACTTGTCGGCAACATGAGTGGCAAGAACGATGAAACATTCTCTCCGGTTATTGATGGTGAGTATGTGAAGATCGTCTTCACTTCCGATGATTCAGTTAACAGATACGGTTTCGATATCACTAAAGCGGCGTGGAGATAATAAGCCCCACTGGTGATTGAAAAAGCAAAAGCCACTCGGTAAATGAGTGGCTTTTTTATTTTTCGGATTCAGATTTTCTTTTCTTTGACGTCGATCAGGAATTTTTCGATTTTTAGATTGGTGTAATCCGGGAAATCCAGCTGTGTGCAGTGGGACCCGTAAGGCACCAGGGCAAATTCCGAGTGTTTGATTTTTTCTTTGAAGTGATACTGAAAGCGGATCGGCGTGACCATGTCTTTTTCGCCGGAAATAATCAGCACCGGCACTTCGATTTTTTCAAGCACCGGTTCGCCGTCGTATTTCATCAGCTCTTCAAACAGTCTCAGGAACACTTCCAGATTCATGCGGGCCACGCCACGGGCATAGACCTCGATGTCTTTGAAATGCGTGACCTTCAGATTGAATCCACCCGCCAGGGCTGCGATGTACATCGACATCGGATTATCAACGGCCAGTTTCCACAGAGTATTCCACACGTCCGGCTGATTTTCGTATTGTGACTTCACAAAATAGAAAAACGGTTCAACGACATCCAGGCCGAACATGCCCTTGATCGGATTTTTCGCAAAGCCGTTGATGAAGACCATCGACAAAAACAGCTCCGGCTTTTTTTCGTACAGATCCAGCAGCAGAGGCGCGCCAAAGCTGTGCCCGGCAAAGTGAGCCTTGCGGATATTTAAATGCGCCATAAGCCCGATAATGTCCTTGGAAAGGGCTTCCACGGTCAGTTGGCTGACGTCGGCGACGGGACAGGATTTCTGATGCCCGCGCAGATCAAAACTGATGACCTGATATTTCTTCGAGAAGTATTCAATCTGGTGATGCCAGTGATTCAGCAGACAGGCGATGCCATACACCAATACCAGAGGCTCGCCCTCGCCGCGCACTTCGTAGTAAATCGGAGTGCCGTCGAAGCTTTCAAAGCTGCCGGTGGTTTTGGGTGTGGTCTGCATGATGCCTTCCTCTAGATGTAGGTGACTTTAATAAGGGTGTTCCCCACAGAAATCAAATCCCCATCTTTTAACATTTCGGCATCTACGGATTTATTGTTAAGGGTGACCCGGCCAGGTGCTTTAATTTTAATTTCCACCATGCCCGGTCCTGAGTGCAGTTCAAAGGCCTCTTTAGGGGCTTCGTCGTCCAAAAGCTCAATATCCAGGCAGTCGGCCCCGGCCTTTCGGGGGCCGTACCCTAAAATAATTTCCTCATCGGTTTGGATGCCCTGAATGAACTGTAGACGCAGTGCAGGACTGAAGCTTTGCAAGGTTGGCGGCTCGGAGGTCTCAGGGGCCGTCAGCGCCCCCAGGCGGTCTTGCAAAATACTGCGCCAGGTGATCAGGCGGCTGAAATCCAATGCGAGTTCCTCTTCGACGGTCACGACTTTGAACTGGGTCCTTCCCAGCTCAAAGATAACCCCCGGTAATAACGCCACTTTTTTCACACGGCGGCCATTGATATGGATCCCGTTGGAAGACTCCAGATCCTGCAGAACGTACTGCCCCTTCCCGTCCACCGCAAACTGGGCGTGGGTGCTGGAGACTTTTCCGTCCTTGATGATGATGTCGGCCTTGGATCGACCCAGGGTCAAACCCTCTTCAACTTTGAAGCGGGAACCTTCGTTGGGGCCGTCCATAATCTCAATAAATGTGACCATTTACACATTCTAGGGCTGGTTTCTTGGGGATTCAATTGCCTATTCCTTGTGCTTGGGCCAAAGCCGTGCTAAACCCGTAAAACATTTTAAAAAGTCATCCTTGCTCCCGCACACAGAGGTGGGGGCTATAAACCGAAAGGATAGTTCAATGGAAACTACTACAACGAAAAAACCTTACGAGGTTGTCGTTCTTATGCACCCAGATGCTACTCTGGAAGATCAAAAAGATCTTTTCAAGAAGAACAAAGCTACGATTGAATCCTACAAAGGTTCCATCAACTCTTTGGAAACTTGGGGTAAAAGAACTTTGGCAACTCCAATTGGTAAGCTGAAAAAAGCTGTCTACTTCCACTCTACATTCGAAGCAGATACTCAAGCTATTGCAGAGCTTGAAAGAACTATGCGTATCAACGACAAAGTTCTTCGCTTTATGCACACTCGCCTGGATGAGCGCACTTCATTGGGCAAATTCATGGAAGGCTTCAAAAAAGGTCTTGCTGAATCTGCAGCTCGTGAAAAAGAACGTGAAGCAAAAGCTGCTGCCCGTAAAGCTGCATTTGCTGCTGCTAAAGCAGAGCGTTCTGAGCGTTACGACAAAGGCGAATAATTTAGAAAAGGCGTAAGCCATGAAGAAGACGGCGACCCCACAGAAGTTCATCACAATTTCATCTCTCTCGATTTTGTTGTCGATGCTCACTGTGGTTATGGGCGCCCCTCTTCTGCGTGTTTTGCGCCAGACTTACGGCCCCGTCGCCTTTTGGATTTTGGGGATCGTGGTCACAGGAGCAGCGTGGCTCCTGAACGCTCAACCTCTCGCTCTGTTTCTAGGCTCTGTTTGGATGACTTTAGGCGCCTATATGGAAATGGAACAAAGAGGACTTGGGTGGTGGATTTCGGGTCTGCTGAGTGTCTTCGTGGGATCTGTGGCCGCTGGCCTGGGTATCCTGGGGGCGTTCAAAAGAAACGGCATCAACACGTATGCTGAAGTTCAGGGACTGGTGGAAAAATTCGCACAGAAGGTTCAGGAAATGAATCCCGCTGTGAAAATGGATCCGGGTGTTCTGATGCAGCAGGTTCCCTCGGCCGTGGTTATCATTTTGGTGTTAGCCCTGGGTTTGGGACTTATTTTTGAGAGAAGGGTTTTTTCGTGGCTCAATTTGCCCCGCGAGAAAATTGCCTCTCAGCTCAAGTTGTTGGAATATCGTTTGCCCGATTATTTTATCTGGGTGGCGATGACAGCCTTCCTTCTGACAATGGTGAGTTTTGGCGGTAAGGCCATTGCTATCCTCGCAGTAAATATTTTGAACGTCGCAATCGTTCTTTATTTCTTCCAGGGGCTGGCAGTGTTGGAGGTATTTCTGAATTCGATGAGAGCAGGATTGTTCATTCGGGTTCTGACGTACATAATCTTGGTCGGTCAGTTATTGCCGATTCTGGCAGTGGTTGGCTTGATCGATTACTGGGTTGATTTCAGAGCGCGTCTTCGCAAAATGAAGACACCGTCTGAAAACAGCTAAAAACTATGGAGATCACATGAAAGTTATTCTTCAAAAAGACGTTAAAGATGTAGGTCGTGTTGGTGAGTTGGTGAACGTTTCTGAAGGTTTCGCGAGAAACTTCCTGTTCCCACGCAAACTGGCTGCTGAAGCTACTGAAAAACGCGTAAAAGAGTACGAGCACTTGCAACGTGTTGCTGAAGCGAAAAAGAAAAAAGCTTTGGCTGAAAGACAAGAGATCCTGAACAAAATCAACGGCACTACAGTTACATTCAAATTGGCTGCGGGTGACACTGACAAATTGTTCGGTACTGTAACAACTACAGACATCTCTAAAGAACTTCAGAAAATGGGTCACTCTGTTGACCGTCGTGACATCCACTTGGAAGAGCCAATCAAAGTATTGGGTCAGCACAAAGCGGTTGTTCGTTATTCTGAAGGCATGGAAGCAAAGATCCAGATCGCTGTTGAGCGCGCGTAAGCCGCATTACAGTCTTCTGAAAGCTGAATGTTTCTTTAAAGGGACCCTTGTAGGGTCCCTTTTCTTTTTATCCATAAGACTTTTTTATGGACCACATTTGAAAAATTGTATTGCACCGGTGCCATTTTGGGTGTTTAACGGCCTCACCTTTTGGGGAAGGTAGGGGGCGACATGAAACTAATCAACGTATCTAAAGTATTGGTTCTGACGACGACGGTTCTGGCAGGTTTGGTGGCGTGTTCACCGGCTTCTCAAAACGCGGTAAACACTCAAGGCACAAGCATTATCGGCGGCGAGCCGGTAGAGACTTCTGATTCCATCGCAAAGACCACAGTGGCTATTATCGCTTCTGTACAAACTCAGGATGGCCAGGAAGGTTCTTTCATCTGCACGGGTTCCCTGCTTAAAAACAACATGGTTCTGACGGCAGGTCACTGCGTTCCGGTTGTGGGCGAAGAATACAAAGAAGTCGCTATCTATATTATTTTCAACACTGACATCAATAAAATGGAAAGAACAGATGTTCGCCTGGTGACGGATGCAGTTGTTCATGAAGACTACGGCAAAATGGGCGAGCAAGGTGAAGACGCCAACGACGTGGCGGTTTTGAAGTTCGCGGGCAACATGGCTCCGGGCTACAAAGTGGCGAAGTTCCTGTCTGATGAATCCCTGCTGGTTGCAGGCACGAAAGTGACTTTGGCGGGTTACGGTCTGATCGAAACAGATGGCGTGAACACAAAATCTGACGATCGTCTTCGCAAAGTGGATGTTGAGATCGTTGAATCCTTCGGTAAAACTGAAATCCTTTTGGATCAGTCCCAGGGTAAAGGTGCTTGCCACGGTGACTCCGGTGGTCCGGCGTTCCTGGAAGTAAAAGGTCAGCAGTACGTTTGGGGTATCACCAGCCGTGGTGCCGGTAAAGACGGTAAAGATGACTGCTCTCTGGTCAGCGTTTACACGAAAGTGAAATCTCAAGCGGATTTCATCAACGGTGCGATGAAGACTTTGCAAAAAAGAGCGAAACAAACAGCGGTAGCGGCGAAGTAATTCCCCACCGGGTTTAAAAACAAAAAGCCACACTGAGATAGTGTGGCTTTTTTCGTTTTAAGGGGTTGAATTGATTAAGCGCTCTCGGCGCCGTCCTCGACATGCATTTCCAGGAAGACCATCTGCAGGTATTCCGCCATCACCTCGCGCAGTTCTTCCAGCGTCAGGCTGTCGGGATTCTTCCCGTGCTTTTCCAGCAAACTGTTGAATTCTCTTTCGACAGGGTCCTGTGGCAGTCCAGTTGCCGCAACCACTGTCTTCGCTAGATTATTTCCCATGATCAGCCTCCATGCTTTTCAAAGGTCTCTATATTGAAGACGACTTCAGTCCATCAAGAGGTTAACGGGAACTCAACCCCAAACCCCCAAACAAGTCCAAGGTCCAGTTGGCCGCCTAAGAGCGCCTGTGCGTGTGCTCTTTAGCCCAATGCCGCGCCCCCGGCAGGCACCAGTACAGGAACGGCAACAGCACCCGGCGTGGCAGCAGTCGGCGGATATAATAAAATACCGTCGCATCCAGGGTCGCCGGAATCCACAGTGGCGGGTTTTCGGTTTTCATGGTGTGCAGAATCTGTTTGGCGACTTTTTCCGGAGTGGTCAGCGACATGTTCATCATGTTTTCCACAAACGGGGTCATGTTCTTATAGAAATCACAATACGGTCCATTCCAGTTGCGGGCCGGATCCGAGTTCTGGGTGTGATAGACGTTCTTGTGGGAAGGGCTGTGGATGAAGCCTGGTTGCACCAGAGAGATCGTCACCCCAAAGGGGCGCATCTCATACCACAAGGCTTCCGAAGCGCCTTCCAGCGCGAACTTCGAAGCCGAATACGAAGACATCGTCGGCATCGCCAGCATCCCGCTGACGGAAGACACGTTGATGATCTTTCCCCTGCCCGTTTCACGCATGTGCGGAAGGCACAGACGGATCAATCCCATCGGCCCGAAATAGTTGGTGGCCATTTGCAGCTCTTCATCTTTTTCGGTCATGTGTTCAACCACGGCACGATAAGAAATGCCGGCGTTGTTGATCAGAATATCGATGCCGCCCCAGATTTTGCTGACCTCATTCACCAGCAGTGAACGATCGGTTTCAGAAGTCACATCCAAGGGACGAATCAACAGGCGTTCATCTTCCAGAAATTCATCGCGAAGTCTATCCAGGCTTTTTTCCCGCGCTGTCAGCACCAGGCGGTATTCAGGATGCCGGCGCAAAAGATGCGCAACTGCAAGACCGATCCCGGAGGAACATCCAGTGACTAAAACGACCGGTTTGAACTCTTGTTTGTGTTTTCGTTTGAAGAAATGAAAAAGGGGCCCCATAGGACCCCATTATGTTAGACCGTTGAACCCGGTGCAAAGTTTTTAGGTCTGCCGCCCGGCATTGGTGGGGGCGCCTGTGGTGGAGGCAGTGGACTCACCGGGCTGCCTTCCGGATCTGCATCACGGAATCTATTGTACTGGGCATCGAAGCGCATTTTCACAGGGCCGGTGGCACCGTTACGCTGCTTACCCACGATCACTTCGGCGTGACCTTGTTTGTCCGGATTTTCTTTGTCGTAGTAGTCATCACGATAAAGCATCATGATAACGTCGGCATCCTGCTCGATGGATCCGGATTCCCGCAGGTCAGAAAGCATAGGTTTCTTCTCGGTACGTCCCTCAACCCCACGATTCAGCTGGGCTAGTGCGATCACCGGAATCTGCAATTCCTTGGCGATGGCTTTCAGGGATTTGGAGATTTCCGCAACCTCTTGCTCACGCGAGGACATTTTCTGTTTCATGCTCATCAACTGCAAGTAGTCGATCATGATCAGATCAAGACCGTGTTCGGCTTTCAGACGACGGGCACGGGAACGAATCTCAAACGGAGAAACACCCGGTGTATCGTCGATAAAAATGGAAGCTTCAGAAAGCGCGCTGGCGGCGTTGATAAGTTTCGGCCATGCAGAATCCTGGATGCGGCCGTTACGGATTTCGCTCATGCTGACTTTGGATTCAGCAGACAACATACGCATCATCATGGACTCTTTACCCATCTCCAGGGAGAAGTAAGCAACAGTCTTTTTCAGACGAAGCGCCACGTGCTGGGCGATATTCAGAGAGAACGCGGTTTTACCCATCGACGGACGAGCGGCGATAATCGTCATCTCACCCGCGTGCAGACCCGCAGTCATTTCATCCAGTTTTTTGAAACCGGTGGCAAGACCCGTGATCTCCGCCTTATTTTTGTAAAGCTCTTCGATTTTCTGGATGGAAGCTTTAACGATCTCCATAGAGCCCACCAGGCCCGTTTTGGCTTTGGTATCACCAATTTTGAAGATCTCGGATTCCGCCTGATCGACGAAGGATTCAACGTCGATGAAATCCTGATCATACGCTTTTTCAATCAACGAAGAGTTGATTGAAATAAGACGGCGCAAAGTCGCCTTGTCTTTCACGATTTTCGCGTGAGTGGAAATATTCGCAGAAGAAATTGTTTTATCCAGAAGGCTGATCAGATATTCAGGACCGCCGGCAACATCCATGTGTCCCTGGGACTGCAGAACGTTGGTCACAGTGATGATATCGATGGGCTGGCCCTTGGCGTGCAAATCTTTGATGGCTTCGTAGATTTTCTGGTGACCAGGCTTGTAGAAGTCATCGGCCATCAGGACGTCACCGACCTGATCGAGAGCTTCGCGATCCAGCATCAAACCGCCCAGGATGGACTGTTCGGCATCAAGATTTTGTGGTGGAATTCGCGTACTCATTGAACCCCTCTAGAGTGGCGAAAATTAATAGAACTCAAAATTTGCGGGCCTCGTGCGTGGTGGTGGTTCTAGGTGGCCCGCTGATGCAAGACTTGAACGATACTAGTTCATTTTCTTTACACGAATCTTATAGTTGTCAATTTTCTTCTTAAGAGTGTTGCGATTGATGCCAAGCATTTGCGCGGTTTTCACCTGATTGCCGTTATAGGCACGCAAAGCAAGCTCAAGAAGAGGTTTTTCCACTTGTTCCAGAACCACATTGTACAAACCGTTCAACTCAACTTGTGCTTCTTTTTGCTGGGCAAAAAGAACTTCTAGTTTGCTTTTAACTAGTTTCTCCAAGCTTACAGATTGAAGGTTAGCGACAAAAAGATTATCGGAACTGTTTAGGTTCGGCGTCATGGAACTCCCAAAATTTCAGACTGAATAGTTAGAGACTATACTCCGCGTGTTTCGGGATTCCAAATATACTTATGGAGCTGTAATTGCAACCTTGCTGATGAATTTTTCTGCAAAATTTTTTCTGCCAACCAGCGTTCAGACACTTGGCCGTATGATGGGCTGTATAAAACCACAAATTTTTCAAATAAATTATGTTGACGGCAGAAATCCTCAGACCATTCGAAATCTTCTTCTGAACAGATGACGAACTTGTATTCCGTGCTGGCAGTGGAAAAGCCGATGTTGGCCATCACAAATGAATCTGCAGCACCGCTGTCAGGAGTTTTCACATCCAAAATAATTTTTACGCGAGGATCCACCAGTTCAACACTTTTTGATCCACTTGTTTCCAAAGAAACCAAGTAGCCTTTGTCGCACAAAGTTTTCATCAAAGTGTGAACTTCTTTTTGCAACAGTGGTTCACCACCGGTGATGCAAACATTAGGTGCCTTATGAGAATCGATTTCGGCGATGATGGCTTCCAGGGTCTGCATCTCACCTTCATAGTACGAATACTTGGTGTCGCAGTAAGTGCAGCGCAGGTTGCAGGCGGTCAGGCGCACGAACACCGTGGGGCAGCCCACATAGGTCGTTTCACCTTGAATACTATAGAAAATCTCATTTATTTTAAGCATTTGACTGGCTCTTTGTCGGGCATACCGGGGCTTAAGTCAAGGAAGGCCCCTGCGAGCATGACTAACTGCTGGGAATTTCGTAAATTTTTTAAATGAACCAATTCCTTAAAAAGTTTCGACAGGACGTCATTTCAATAGGCTTTTTAGGCTTGGGGCTTTTCCTCGCCCTGGCCCTGGTTAGCTATAACCCTATGGACCCTTCCCTGAATTCAATGGGACAGGGCCTAAGATCCACAAATTACTGCGGAATTGTCGGAAGCTTCCTGGCGGATATGCTTTATCAGGCGATGGGCCTTGCGGCCTGGGTGGTGGTGGCGTGTTTTGCCAAAATCGCCTATGCAAGCTTTAAGGGTGAATCCCTGAACCTTAAAAACATTCGTTTTGTCTGGGCTTTGCTGCTGATCGTGAATGTGGCGGCTTTGTTCAGTCTGTATTTGCCCAACACCAAGATCTTCCAGGGGCAGATCTATCTGGGGGGCCTGTTGGGTTTGGGCGTGTCCCAGGCGCTGATGCAGGCGTTTAACTCCGTGGGTGTGCAGGTTATTTTGTGGTCTTTGATGGCCGTACTGGTGGTGTTCTATTCTGAACGCACACTGCAGGAACTGGCAGAGATTCCTCAAGGTCTTTTCGCTGACATGAAAAAGAAAAAGTTCACCGACAAAATTGCGGCGTTCTTTTCCGGCATGTTCGTGAAGGAAGAAAAAACCAGGAAATCCAAGAAAGAGGAAAAAGCCAAAGCGGCGATCTTCCCTCTTTCCGATAAAAAATTCGTAGAAAAAGCATCTGAAGAAGAGGAAGAGGACGAGGAGCTGGAAGAGCTGCTGGCCGCTGCCGAAGAAGAGGCTGAAGAGGACGTCGAAGAAGACGAGGAAGAATCCGACGAAGAAGAAGAAGTTCCGGCAGTTCGTCTGGCGCAAAAACGCAAAGTCGTGATGAAGGCCAAACCTCCGCGTCGTATTGAAAACTGGGACATGCCGAAACTGGCGTTGCTGGAAGATCCTCCAGCATCCCGTATCAAGATCGACAAGGCCGAGATTCAGCGCAAAGCCGATTCACTGGTTGAGAAACTTAAAAACTTCTCTATCGAAGGCAGCATCCAGGACGCAAAGCCCGGCCCGCTGGTCACGATGTATGAATTTAAACCCAATGCCGATGTGAAGATTTCAAAAATCTCGGAACTTGAAGACGACCTGTCTTTGGCACTGTCCTCTGAATCCGTGCGTGTGGTGGGTCACATCCCGGGTACGGATGTTGTGGGTATTGAAACGGCGAACCTGAAGCGTGAAACGGTTTATTACAAAGACCTGATCGCCGAAGACACCTTCTGGAGTGAAGACCTGGCATTGCCGATGGCCGTGGGCCGTGCGGTGGATGGTGAACCGAAAGTTGTGGATCTTAGAAAGATGCCGCACTTGCTGATCGCGGGTACGACGGGTTCTGGTAAGTCCGTGTTCGTGGGGTCGATCATCACAGGTTTGTTGTTCAGACATTCACCGAAAACGCTGCGCTTGGTATTGATTGACCCGAAGATGGTCGACTTGGCACCGTTCTCGACAGTTCCGCATCTGGTGCTTCCACACGTGACCGAGCCGAAGAAGGCTGCGACGGCACTGAAGTGGGCCGTGCGCGAAATGGAAAAACGTTATAAGTCGTTGTCCAAGTTCGGGGTGGGCAAGATTGAAGCCTTCAACGAAAAGACCGGCAATCTTTCCAAGGCCGACGTGGAAGAGCATGAAAAGATCAATCAGGATCTGGAAGAAGGCAAAGCGAAGCTTGATCAGTACTATTATCAGCCGCTGCCTTACATCGTGATCGTGGTGGATGAATTGGCCGACTTGATGATCGTTGAAAAACAAAACATCGAAGAGCCGATTCAGCGTCTGACGCAAAAAGCCCGTGCCTGCGGAATCCATTTGATTCTGGCGACACAGTCTCCGCGCAAAGACGTTGTGACTGGTTTGATCAAAACGAATATTCCGGGCCGTGTGGCCTTGAAAGTGGCGTCCAAGATGGATTCCCGTATCATCATCGATGACTCGGGCGCAGAACGCCTGCTGCCGAATGGGGATATGCTGTTCCAGGCTCCGGGTGTGGGGAAACCAACTCGTCACCACGGTCCTTATTTGTCAGATGCCGAAATCGGCAATGTCGTGAAACACTGGGCATCGCAGGCAGAGCCTGAGTACGATCCACTGGCGATGAAAGCGCTGGATGGATTTGCCGGTGGTGATGGCGGCGAAGCTGGTGGTGGCGACGGCGGCGGCTTTGGTGAAGAAGAGTATGATGAAAGATACGACGAGATTCTGTCTTGGGCTTCGGAGCAGAAAGAAATCTCTGCGTCTTTAATTCAGCGCAAATTCAGACTCGGTTATCCGCGTGCAGCCCGCATGATTGAGATCTTCGAAAAAGAAGGTGTTGTGGGTCCAGCTAATGGCAGCAAGCCGCGTCAAGTTCTTGTGAGTAGTTACAGAGAACAATAAATAGAGCCTTGACTGCACCACCCTTGGTCGTGGTCTCATTAGGAGACCATATAACCATTCAAGGAGGAATTTATGTTCAAGGCTTTTATTGCGGCCCTAGGTTTGGCGTTCTCTGTTAATGCAGTTGCAGCACCATCTATCACGGAAGTAGTAGTTCAGGCTCAAATGCCTGGTATTTTGGAACAGGCTCAAACAACTGGTTTGGACTGGAAAGTTGGCGACAGAGCTGACTACAGCATCGACATGGGCTTCATCAAAGGTTCCATGATCACGTCTGTAGCTTCTATCGGCGCTGATGGCATCTGGATGAATCAGGATATGGATCTTGGTTTTGCTGGTAAGCAAAAAATGGAAATGCTGATCGATCCAAACACTGGCGAAACTAAAAAATTGCTGGTGAACGGTAAAGAACAACAAATCCCTAAACAAGACATCGAAGTTATCGAAGTTAAAGAAGCGCGCATCACAGTTCCTGCTGGAACTTTCGATTGCATCCACGCTCGCCTTAAAAACAAAGAAGACAACTCTGAAATCAACGCATGGATCAATCCACAGTTGGTTCCAATGTCCGGTTTGTTGAAACAAGTTGCTCCAAGCCAATTCGGCCAAGTGACTGTTGCTTTGAAATCATTCCAGAAGAAATAATTCATGAGAATGACAGTGATGAGAGCCGCCTTAACAGCGGCTCTTTCCTTTTTTGCCCTGCCCGCTTTTTCTCAGACCAAACTTCCAAAGTCTGAGACCTACAAAGATATTATCGAAAAAGCCTACAATTTGAGTCTGCAGCGTGATCGCACCCAGGCGCTCAATATTCTTTCCAGCGCGATTCAAAGAGAAACCCGCCCCCAGGCGGTGGCTGAACTTAAAAAAACCGTCAGCGAAGTTTCCAACATCTTTTTCAGCGACAAGTCCCAGCAGCTTTATGAAACCGGCGTGTCTTTGCGCAAGGCCGATGTGAATCAGGCTTTGGACAAAGTTTCGGAAGCCGCGCGCATTGAGCCAGACAATTTCCCGATCGTGATTGAAATGGCGAGACTTATGATCGCCAAGGGCGACTGCAAGGCGGGCTTGGAAACTGTAAAAAAGCAGCTTCTGGTGGTGCCTTTTGATGAAGATCTGAAACTGACCCAGGCCCAGGCTTTGGCGTGTCAGACCAAGTGGCCGGAATACCAGAAAGTCTATGACACGGTGGCTGTGAAGAAGTCTCCGCTGCAGAAATACTGGTACGCCCTGGAGGTTCAAAAGTTTCTGGATCTTAACAATCCGCTAAAAACTCAGGAAACCCTGGGTCTTTTGAAGAAAGCGGACGAAAAATATCCTGAATCCTTCTATTGGCAGTGGAAAGTGGCTCATTCTCAGAAAAGGATGAACACTGAGCAGGCTCAGAAATACGTGATGACCTGCAAAAACATTTCTGCGAACCAGTACAGACAGTATATGATAGACCCCATGCTTTGCCGCCGCGTTTTGGAAGTCGAAGGCGAGCTTAAGGGGATGAATGGAACCACTGAATAAAATCCTTCTGTTTGCAGTATTGGCCCTGGCTGTCTCCGCGTGCGGAGTCAAGGGCCGTCCCCTGCCACCACTGAACCCGGCGCCGCTGGGCCGTGGTGAGCCGACCTTCAAGGATGCCAACCAAGCACCGAATCCAAAAAAGAAAACCATCAAAAAAAATCAGGATGACGACACCGCCGCCGAGACGGAGGAGCGATGAACCGACTGCTACCGCTTTCCATCACCAAGATGTCCGGAGCGGGAAATACATTTTCACTGATTGATGCCCGCAAAGGATCGGTGTGGGCGGATCTGGAAAAAACCCTGGGCATGACTCGCCCGCAGTTTGCCAAACTGGTGTGTGACCGCGTTCTGGGTCTGAGCACCGATGGTTTCTTGCTGATTGAAGATGGCAGCGAAGGTTTTGATTTTCACTGGGATTTTTATAACAACGACGGCTCCACCGCGGAAATGTGCGGCAATGCTGCCAGATGTGCGGCCCGTTTTTGCTATGACACTTTAGATGCCAAAGGCACGGGCATCCTGCGCTTTAAAACCGGCGCGGGCCTTGTGGTGGCGCAGATTCTGGGTAACAGCCGCATCCGCGTAAAAATGCCGGAGGCGCGCTTCATCCAGGAGTTGATTGAACTTAAAACCAAATCCAGTTCGACGGAAAAATTCGCCCTGGTAAACACCGGTGTTCCGCATCTGGTGCAAAAGATCCATGCGTTTTCAGACACCGTGGCTTTAAAAGACATGGCCCGCGAAGCCAGATCCCATCACGATCTGCAACCCGCAGGTGCCAACGTCACTTTCTTTGCCGAGGAAACAGCCGGGAAAATCAGAGCCGTGACTTTCGAGCGCGGGGTCGAGGATTACACTCTGGCCTGTGGCACGGGCGCTGTGGCGGCGGCTTTGGTTCACAGCAATGAAAGCAAAGATACCAGCGTGGAAGTGCAAATGCCCGGTGGATCAATGCAAGTGACGTTCATCAGTGGTGATCCCCACCCGCTGATGGAAGGTGATGCGGTTTTTGTCGGGGACTTTAAATACAATCTTGAGGTGGTAGGATGAAAAATTTCAAAGGCACGTTCACCGCACTGGTAACGCCATTTAAAAACGGAAGAATTGATTACGCTTCTTTGGATAAGCTTTTAAAACAACAGCTGACTGGCGGCGTGGATGGTTTTGTCGTGAACGGTACGACAGGTGAAAGCCCGGTGCTGACTTCTTCTGAAAAAGCCGAGCTGTTCAGGCACATCCGCAATATTTGCGGTGACAAAGTTGTTCTGATCATGGGAACCGGGTCCAACAACACGGCCCAAACGATTGAAGATTCCCGCAAAGCTGAAGAAATGGGTGCGGATGCCATCCTGGTCGTAGTTCCTTACTACAACAAACCACCACAGCGTGGACTTTATGAACACTTTAAAGCCGTGGCGTCTTCGGTGAAGATTCCAACGATTCTTTACAATGTCCCGGGCCGCACGATCACATCCCTTGAAAGCGGCACCATCCGTGATCTTTCCAAGGTCACGGGCGTGGTCGGCATCAAAGAAGCCACGGGCAAAATTGATCTGGCCAGTGAAATCATCAAAGCCTGCGGCAGTGAATTTGTGATGCTGTCCGGGGATGATGGCACGTATGTGGAATTCCTGGGCGCTGGCGGTCACGGGGTGATCTCGGTGGCGTCACATGTGATTCCCGCACAAATGGTTCAGTGGAAAAAATGGGTGTCTGAAGGCGCCCTTGAAAAAGCCCGCGCGGATATCGCGAAATACAACGACATGATCAATCTGCTTTTCGTTGAAGCCAATCCGATCCCGGTGAAAAAGGCTTTGCAGTTGATGGGCATTTTGGATTCTGCAGAACTGCGTTTGCCACTGGTTGAGCTGGGTTCTGAAAACACCGCAAAACTTCAGGCCGAAATGAAAAAAGTGGGTGTGCTGTGAAGAAAATCAAAATCGGCCTGATGGGTTCGGCCGGTCGCATGGGTCAAGAGATCGCCGGGGTGATTAAAGCCAATCCCCGCTGCGAACTGGTGTATGCTCCACTGCGCGCGGAAAAATGGGATTCCAAGAAAGCCAATCAGGTGGATGTGTGGATTGATTTCACTTCACCAGAAGCTTTGAAGGATGTTTTGAAAAAAGCCAGCGAAACCAAAACACCGGTGGTGTGCGGAACGACGGGCTTTTCCAAAAAAGAAAAAGAGCTGCTTAAAACCTACAGCAAAAAAATCCCGGTTTTGTGGTCTTCCAACATGAGCCTGGGTGTGGCCGTACTGAACGAAGCGCTGAAATCCTTTTCCGCGGTTTCGCACTTTGATTTCCAGATTGAGGAAATCCATCACAACCGCAAGAAAGACAGACCTTCCGGAACTGCGATCACCCTGCAGGAAAATCTGGAAAAAGCTGTGGATAAGAAACTTCCTGAAGCTTTGGCCATCCGCGGAGGCGGCGTGTTTGGTGTGCACAAGATCTTTGCCATGAGTGATGAAGAGGTTCTGACCTTTGAACACACGGCTTTGAACCGCACGGTCTTTGCAAAAGGTTCTGTCCAGGCGGCCGAGTGGCTGGTGAAACAAAAGCCCGGTCTTTATCAGATCCGCGATGTTCTTTTCGGAAAAAACAAATGAGTCCTGTGCGGCATTCGGCATTGATATATCTGACGCTGGATCTGGTCGGCGGCACGGAGAAGGCCAAAGCACTTTTGGCTAAATTGTCAGAGTGTGGAGACATTGTGGCGATTTCTTCGGTGTACAAACGTTACCTGACTCCGGAGCGTCTGGATTTGAGTGCCCGCATGGAATTTGTGATCCGCTTTGAAACCATGATGTCTGTGGATCAGTGTCTGCACGTGGTTCTTTCCGGCTGCGCGGAAGGGGCGCCGGGTTTGCTTCAGCGCAGCCATGCTGAACTGACCCTTTTGACTTTCGATGACATGATTCTGATGTCACCGCGTTTGACGCTTCCCTATCCGCAACTGCACCAGGATCCGCTTATTATTCGCTGTGCCGCAGAGGCCTGGGGGCAATATGAGCATCCCATCTATCAAAAGAGCTTAAGCGAAATTGCGCGCTCCGCCCTTCCTGCCAAGCAGGCCGAGTTCCATATTCAGGGTAAAAGCCTGGTTGATTTTTAATCCTGGAAAACGTACAAATTGAGGGTATCCAAAAATCACGTTTCCAGACTCGGGAGTTCCCATGAAGTTTTTCATTGATACAGCAGAAATTGAAGAAATCAGACAAGCCAATCTTCGTGGTTGGGTTGACGGTGTTACTACAAATCCTTCTTTGATCGCAAAAAGCGGCAAGGACTTCCACACTGTGATCAAAGAGATCTGCAAAGAGATCACGGGTCCAGTATCTGCCGAAGTGATCAGCCTTCAGCACGAAGAAATGGTTCGTGAAGGTAAAGAGCTGGCGAAACTGGCTTCCAACGTTGTGGTGAAAATCCCGATGTGTGAAGACGGCATGATCGCTGTAAAAAAATTGAAATCTGAAGGCATCAAGACCAACGTCACACTGGTGTTTTCTCCGATGCAGGCATTGCTTGCCGCCAAAGCGGGCGCGACGATGGTTTCCCCGTTCGTGGGTCGTCTTGACGACATTGGTGTTGAAGGCATGCAGATGGTTGATCAGGTTATTCAAATGTACCGCAACTATGACTTCGAGACTGAAGTATTGGTAGCCAGCGTAAGAAGCCCGATGCATATCCAACTTGCAGCTGAAATGGGCGCGGACATCGCGACTATTCCGTTCAAAGTCATGCAATCCATGACTCACCATCCGTTAACTGACAAAGGTATCAAGATGTTCATGGATGACTGGAACAAGGCTCAGAAGAAATAACGATGAAGACCTTCGTCTGGGTATTCCTTTTTGCATCGACGCTTTTTTTTGCTGGTTGTCGCACTGGTGGGGTGATCTTGCGTGAAACCCCACTGAACTTGAGTGAGACCCGACGCGCGATTGTGGCTGTGATTGGTGAACCCAAATCCATCAGCCAGAACGGGCGCGAGATGACGTCTCAGTACTACGACAAAAAAGGCAAGAATATCGACAAGATGGATATGGCCAGAGAACGTTTCTACACCCATGTCACTGTTTTAGGCGACCGTCGCCCTTACGATGTTCAGGTCCAGGTTCTGGTCGAAGGTCGTAATGAAGACGGCGGTTTCGACCTGCTTGACCGCGACGACGACAAAGCCGCACCCATCGCGGAAAAGATCCGCCAGTCCCTTAACCAAAGTCGCGACAGTCGCAACGTGATTGACGACTTCCGTTCCTTCTAAATACGATTAAGGCTAGTCAGAAATGACTATTCTTCAAATGAGGTGACTGTTGCAAGGAATGCGACTGAAGCGGTTCATTTTACCGCTCCTGGTATTAGCTGGAAGCTTATACTGGTCAAGCCCCACGGGTGGCTTGAAGTTCATTCCTATTTACGAAGCGCTCACCATCAAAGCTCAGAAAAATTCTCCACCACATATCGCCTTTGAAGAGCTGCTTGAATCTGAGAGGCAACTTGCAGAGTGGTCAAGAATTGAAAAAGTAAAACCATTGAATCTTGCCGCAGAAAAATCCACCGCACCGCTGTTTGCGAAGCGTGTGGAGATTTCTGAAATGGTGATTCAAAAAACTCCGGAAAGATTTATCGCGGAAGCGCCAACCACAACGACGGTGGATGCCGATCCGACGGCATGGATGAATGACCTTTCCCCGGCTCAGGCCAAGCGCCTGCAAGCCGCTCAAAGCCGCAGCGAAGTTATTGGTCAGGACTGGAGCCAGCCAACGTGGTCTGACATGGCCAAAGAGGTTTTGGAAAAATCAGGCGTGTTGACTGAAGCAACAGCATCTTCCAATCCGCGTGTGTACGTGGCGGGCGTGGATGCATCCGGCAAAGCCAGCACCAAAATCCCTCAAGCTGAAGTGCGTATCCCGGATCGCAACAACCAGCCATCTGATGACGGCATGAATCCTTCCTATGGTCTGGCGGAAGAACAAAGACCTGCAGGCATACGCACGATCTCGGGTCCTTTGGAAATCACCGGGGGTCTTGCGGTCACCAATGAACATCATATTGAGATCCGTCGCAGTGACGAAGGTGTCTTAAAAGAACTGGGCAAGGTCAATCTTGTTCAGGGTCAGTATAATATAGATGTTGAAGACGTGACCGGATCCATCATTGCCCGTCTGGTGGATAAAGAGGGTAAAACCCTGGGTGAAGGCAGCTTCCGCTTAAACCGTGTGGCTTCGATTGCGCAAAACCGGCTGCAAGGACCGAAGATTCGCATCGAACCACATCCTGACTTTGGCGGTATTGTCACCAGTGCTTACAATCCAAAACCGGATGATGCGGCTCCAGCGAAGACTTTGGTGACCTTTGTGAAAGGTGCCAAAGAAGTCGCTCCGAAAAAAGACGGTGCGGTGGCGATGGACAATGTGACCAAGGGATCCACGACCGTGATGCGGGCGGCAGCGCCTTCACACATGCAGACGGCTTCCATTGTGGTTTCAGGTCAGGAATTCAAGACGCCTTTATATCCAGCCTCGATGATTCAGGCTTTGCAGGACATTTTAAGCCAGCAAAGACAGATGTCCTTTGAGGGTGCGCCAACCATCATCTGGGGTAAAGTCAGTCTGGATGGCAAAACGCTTTCCGGAATTGATGTGGTTGTTGAGTCAGATCAAAGCCTTGTGCCGGTTTACTTTAATCAGTTCATGCTTCCGGATCCAAGTTTGAAAGCCACCGGGGACAACGGTCTGTTTGCCTTTGTGAATGCGGAGCCAGGCTTCCATTCCCTGCTGGCAACAAGAGCCGAAGCCATTGTGGGTTATCAGAACGTGGTGGTCGAAGAAGGTTCCGTGGCTCAAGGGGATATTCAGTCCACCATGAAAAACGAATCCGTTCCGCTGCGGGTGTATGATGCCTTTGCGGGTGACGTGGTTCCGGCCACCGTGACCATGCAAAGCCTGCAGAGTGAATTTGAAGTTCAGGGTGCCACCACGGTGACGTTGCCGAATCTGAAACGTTACGGTCTGATGCGCGTTCAGCCTGAGGGCACCGACTATGTGGCGGCGAGATATGTTTACAATGACAACGACGAATACGTGCATGCGCCGGTGGTTCGCTGGTCATGGTTAAGCGCCATCAAAGGTTATCTGAAGATTGATGATCTGCCGACGGCAGGTGTGATTGTGGGCTTTGTTCCGGATGAAAACTTTGAAGTATATCTGGCAGCGTATGATTCATTCAATCCACGCCAGATTGTGTACTTCGATATGCAGGGAAAAATCCTGCAAAACGGCAAAGGCATTGCGGGCGGAGGTTTCATTCTTTACAACGTGCCTGAAGACATTCACGAAGTTGTGGTGGTGGGCGAAAGAACGCAGAAGATCTATTCCCGCGTTCTGCCGGTGGATCCAAACACGCTGTCCGTGCTTAGTTTCCGAGAGTAAATTCCGAAACACATTTCTTGAAATAGTTCCCGCGATCTTCAAACGACTTGAATTCATCAAGACTGGTGCCGCCCGGGCTTAACAGCACGGTGTCGCCGGACTTTGCATTCCCCAAGGTGTCGCACATGGCTTCACCCAGGCGTGAAAAGGACTTTCCAGTCAGTGTGGATTTGGTCTGAGCCACTTCACGGCATTCGCCGAAGAAAACAAATTCAATGTCTTTCAGATTTCCCAGTGCTTTTAGATCCTGCCACGGAAGATTTTTATCGCGACCACCCAGCAGCAGCCACAGTTTTCCGGATTTTGAAAGAGTGTCGTGGGCGGCAGCCGCGGCGATCAACACGCTGTCCATCGCAGTGGCTTTGCTGTCGTTGATAAAACGAATGCCCTTATGGGTGCCAACACTTTCCAGGCGGTGCACCAGGCCCTTAAAGGCCTTCATGCCTTCGATCGCCGAGGCCGGCCATTTTGCAGAAAGTGCCAGGGCGCTGGCCAATGCCAGATTGTCCTGATTGTGCTGACCGATCAGTTGCGCTTTTTCAAGCTGCAAAGAAGTCAAAGCCTTGTCCGAGCGCGAGATGATCTTAACCTGTTCGGATTTACCATTCTTGTGGAAGTATTCAACCAGGTCACCACCCTCACGATTCAGCAGCAAAGCATCCTTGGTCAAAGACAGGATCTTCCATTTGGTGTCGTAATAGTGCTGAAGGTTGTCGTAGCGCTCCAGGTGATTGGATGTAAGGTACGTGATCGCGGAATAATCCAGGGAAAGACCTTCGCAGTTTTCCAGTTGATAGCTGGAAAGCTCCAGAATCACCCAGTCGGCGCGCGGGCGTTTGCCTTCAATCACATCGGCGGCATAGTCCGCAAACGGTGTGCCCAGATTTCCACCGACAAAGCCGGTTTTGGAAAAAGCCTCAAGGCCTGCACCCAAAATGGAAACCGTGGTGCTTTTCCCGACAGATCCGGTCACGCCGATCATTTTTTCGGTTTCCAGGGTCGCACAAGCCAGGGACAGTTCACTGGTGATTTGGACTCCGTTTTTTTTCGCGTCTTGAATCCAAACTGAAGCCAGGGGAACACCCGGAGACACGACCAGAGTGCCGGGTTTTTGATTTATCAGGACCTGTGGGTCACGAAACTGAGCCGATTCCAGTTTTCCATCGAAAGTCAGAATGGATTCGGGGGCATGACCTGCCAAAGTCAGCAGGCGTTTGGCGGCTTCACCGCTTTTACCCATGCCGACAATTGCAATTGGAGTCTTCAGGTTCTTGATAAATTCTTTCATCTGCACGATCATAGACTTGGGAGGCAGATTTGCCCACTTCTTTTTCAAGACCTTTTCCTGATTTTAAAATGGCGTCGCACACAGCGATCATCAGTGATTTGCATTTGTGTGAAGCTGAACCCGTGAACCTGCGCTTTCCGTTGTGGAAGAAATTCAAGACACGTCAGTTCTTCTTTGATGACACGTTTGAAGTGTTCTTGAAGAACTGTGAAGAAAAGGCACAAGGCGCCTCCGTTGAACTTGTTCTGAACGGTGACATTTTTGATTTTGACAGCGTTCTGCGCTTACCGGATGAGCCGGTCTTTAATGTCAGCGGTCTTGAAAAGCGCCGCGGGCTTTTCCCGATTGAAGAACGATCCCGTTTTAAAATTGAAGTGATTTTGAAGGACCATGCCGACTGGGTCCGTGCTCTGCGCGAGTTTGTACTTCGTGGCAACCGCGCGGTCTTTGTGATTGGCAATCATGATCTGGAACTGCACTTCACGGAAGTACAGGCCGAGATCTATCGTCATCTGAACCTGCCGGAAGACAAAAAACATCAGGTTCGTTTTGTTGAATGGTTCTATATCAGCAATCAGGACACGTTGATTGAACACGGCAATCAGTACGATCCGTATTGCATGTGTGAAGATCCGATCAATCCGTTTGTTCGTGGTTATAATTTTGTTTCATTGAAGCTGCCGTTTGGAAATCTGGCCTGTCGTTATCTGATGAATGGAATGGGTTTCTTCAACCCGCATGTGGACAGTAACTACATCATGAGTATTCCGCAGTACATTAAGTTCTTCGTGAAATACATGCTGCGTGCGCAGCCGGGACTGGTGCTGACGTGGTTCTGGGGTTCGGTGCTGACTTTGCTTCACTCGTTCTATGACCGACTGGCAGCGCCGATGAGAAATCCACTGAAGATCGAAGACCGCGTGTCGTTGATTGCGGAAAAAGCAAATGCCGAACCTCGCATGGTGCGTGAGCTGAAAGAGCTCTTTGTGGCGCCGGCGGCCAGCAATCCGTTTTTGCTGGCGCGCGAACTGTGGTTGGATCGTGCGTTTATTATCTTTGTGGCTTTCTATCTGATCTTCCAGTTGATGATCTTTGTGCGGGCCATCTATGAAATCTCGTTCTTCTGGGCATTCATTCCCCTGTTCTTGCTGCTGCCGTTTTTCCTATTTTACAGCAAGTCGGTGACGTCCCTCGTGTCTGGCTACAAAGAACCCGATGACCGGGTGATGGCCATGACCAGCGCAATCACCAAGGTGAATCGCATAGTTTACGGGCACACCCATCACACCCGTCATGAGATGATCGGGTCCGTCGAACACTTGAACAGTGGTTGCTGGTCGCCGGCCTTTTTGGATGTGGAATGCACCAAGCCGTTGGATCAAAAAACGTTCGTGTGGATATCGCCGGGTGAGGCCGGATCCCGTCAGGCAGAGCTTTTCAAGTTCGTTGACGGAAAGCCAGAGCTGTTAATGAACCCGGGTCGCTCTTAAATTAGTGCGCCGCAAGAAGATTTCATATTGTCATTCACAGGACCCTATGCAAACCTTTTAGCTGTTCGATTAACATGGATGGAGAGGTATATCATGGCAGAAGTACTTGTAGTAACAAGCAAAGTTAAAAAACTGATCAAAGAAAAAGGTCAAATGAACACATCTGCTGAGACTATTGACGTACTCAGTAAAGCCATTGAGCAACTGTGCTTGAAAGGCGTTGAATCTGCAAAAGCTGACGGTCGTAAAACCGTAATGGCTCGCGATATCGTTATCGACCACCTTTAATTCGGTCGAACGAAAATTCGTTCAGCATTGGTTCAATTTTAAAACCCACGGCCCTGAAACCGTGGGTTTTGCATTTTTTAGCACTGAAAATTCCCCCGGAGTTTGAATGATTAAAAAAGCCGTGCCCGTCCTTCTGGTTCTTGCTGTGGTCGTTGTCTATCAGCTGTGGCCGAAACCTTCCGAAAGTCCTGACATTCCTCAGTCGGCATCCTCTATTGAACACCAAGAGTCCGAAGATGTAGAAACAGCCTCCGACTCTGAGCCGGGTGCCGTGGCCTCGGTCTTTGAGATGAAGACCGTGCAAGCGGTCAGCGAAAGTGTTCCCTATGAAGAGCCTTCGTCACCTCATGATGAGGTTTCTGCCAAGAACGAAGTGACCTATGTGGTGGAAGACGGTGTGGCCGTTGTTAACGAAGACATCGTGATCGGGGTTCCCCGCAGCGCCAAAGTCCGCGGCAGTGTGGCTTTGGAAAGTGTTCAGTTATGGGAAGGCGGCGTGGTGCCTTTTCATATTCAGAATGATGTGCCCAACAAGTCAGAGATCATTCAGGCTATTGCCGCGTTTGTAGAAACCCCCATCAAGTTTGTTCCTTACACCAATCAGGAAGATGTTCTGGTGTTTGAAGCCGGATCAGGGTGTAAATCCTATCTGGGAAAAGTCGGCGGCAAGCAGCCCCTGTGGATTTCCGGGGGGTGCGGTGTGACCGAGATCACTCATGAGATCATGCACGCCCTGGGGTTTATCCATGAACAAAATCGCAGTGACCGGGACCGGTTTGTGGAAGTGATGTGGGATAATATTCAGGAAAAGTACAAACACAACTTTGAAATTTTCCCCGCATCGTTGATGGTGCTTAGCGGGGCTTCGGCATTTGATTATGAATCCGTCATGCTTTATCAGCCGACCGCGTTCAGTGAAAACGGCGGTGTTACCATGAAATCAAAAACAGAATCCCAACTTGCCCCGAGTGCCGCACTGAGCGCCGGTGACATCCAGCGCCTTACAAGCGTTTACGGCAGAAACTAAATCATGGCCTGAAGTTCTTCCCAAGAGATGATCTTTACGCCCAGGCCCTGGGCTTTTTCCACTTTCGATCCTGGATCATCACCCACAACCAGATAATTCAGCTTGGATGAAACCGAGCCCAGAATTTTCCCACCATTCTTTTCAATCAGGTCCTTGGCGTCATCACGCTTCACCGGCAATGTTCCGGTGATCAGGAAGCTCATGCCGGAAAGAGAACCCTCTTGTGCACGCACGGGGCCGGCGATGGTGACTCCAAGTTTTAGCATGGCGTGAACTTCGTCCACCAGCTTGGGATTTCCTGTCCAGTCGCGGATGGATTTGGCAACCTTGGCGCCGATTTCCGGCACCAGCAGCAGTTCTTCTTCGCTGGCCTCCAGGAACTTATCAATTGTCAGGAAGTGATCGGCCAGATGTTTTCCGGTCTGTTCACCCACAAAACGAATTCCAAGTGCAAAGATGAATCGCGCCAGTGTCGGGTTCTTGCTGTTTTCGATGGACTTGATGATATTGTCGGCGGATTTTTCACCCTGACGATCCAAAGAAAGAATCTGTTCTTTCGTCAGGCGATAGAAATCCGAAAAGCGGGTCAGCAGTTTGTTGTCGACCAGGGTTTCAATCAGACGATCGCCGACCTTGTCGATGTTCATCGCCCGTCTTGCCACAAAATGTTTCAGCGATTCTTTCACCACGGCGATACACAGTGGATTCACGCAACGGGTGACCACTTCGCCCTCGGCTTTCACCGCGATGGAATTACATGCCGGGCAGTTTTCAGGAATCGAATAAGGCAGACGATCCGCCGGACGCTTGTCAGGGTTTACAACTTCGACGACTTCGGGGATCACATCGCCTGCGCGCTGAATGATCACGGTGTCGCCAATACGGATGTCTTTGCGGGTGATTTCATCCTGGTTGTGCAAAGTGGCGTTTGTAACCGTGACCCCGCCCACTTTCACGGGCTTCATGATCGCCACTGGCGTCAGCGCGCCCGTGCGACCCACCTGAACCACGATGTCTTCCACGGTGGTCTGAGCCTGTTCCGGCTTGAACTTCGCGGCCGTGGCCCATCGCGGGCTTCTGGCCACCAGCCCCAGGTCATCTTGCAGTCGCAGCGAATTGACCTTGATCACCACACCGTCGATATCAAAAGGAAGTTTCGGGCGGACTTTTTCAATGTGGTGATAGTACTTCACGACCTCTTCAGGCCCCTTGGCCACCACCAGCAGTTCTTCTTTGTAGGGAAGTACCGTCGGGATGCCATGATCGCTGAAGTATTCCTGAATGTTCTTTTGAGTGTTGAAGCTTTCACCGTCCACCGCGCCCAAGGCATAACCAAAGAAACGCAACGGACGAGAAGCGGCAATGCGGGAATCCAGCTGGCGCACGGTTCCGGCGGCAGCATTGCGGGGATTGGCAAAAGTCTGCTGCCCGTTTTCTTGCTGGGTTTCATTCAGCTTTGCGAAGTCCTCTTTGAACATCAGAACTTCCCCGCGCACCTCCAGCAGTTCTGGCGGATTTTTATGAGACAGTTTCAGCGGGATGCTTTTGATGGTTTTAATATTGTGAGTGACGTCCTCACCCACCGTGCCGTCGCCGCGGGTGATGGCGCGAACAAACTGCCCTTTTTCATAGATCAGCTCCATGGACAGGCCATCAAATTTAAGCTCGCACAGATATTCCACCGGCTCTTCGGTGTTGAGGAATTTTTTAACACGTTCATCGAATTCGAAAATATCTTCGGGCGAATAGCTGTTTGCCAGTGAAAGCATCGGCAGGCGGTGCTGGGCTTTTGCGAAGCCTTCCAAAACAGTTCCGCCCACTCGCAGGGAAGGTGAATCGCTAAGATCCAGACCTTTGGTGCTTTTTTCAAGTTCCAGAAGTTCATTGAAGAGCTGATCGTATTCGTAATCTGTAATGGTGGGCTTATCCAGAACATGATAGTTGTGGTCGTGTTCAGAAATGATCTTTTTTAGCTCTTCGTGGCGTTTTTTGGACATAGAACAATTTGCACCTATCTCTGAGGTCCAGTCACCATCAAACGCATTGGGCAAAAGATGACTCCCAACGCAGTTTGTACTAGCTTAAATGTCGATAGACCGAGAGGAGCTTCCGGTGATTGACAAAAAGACGATCGAAGCGATTGCCAAACTTGCCCGCCTGCATGTGTCGGATGAAGAAGCCCAGGAATACAGCACCCAGCTGGCCAAGGCCCTGACTCACTTTGAGCAGATTTCAAAAATCAACACCGCCGGGATTGAACCTTTGGTGACGCCGACGGAGGTTGAATCCTATTGGCGTGAAGATGTCGTCAGTCAGGAATTCACTGCCGATGAAATGACCGGCAATGCGCCGGACCGCGCGGGCAACCTTTTCAAAGTTCCACCGGTTGTTTAGGAGGTTGATTGTGGATTTAACATTTGCCTCTATTTCTGAAATCGCCGACGCCGTCAAATCCCGAAAAGTCAGCGCCAAGGAAGTTGCACAGCACTTTCAAAAGCGCATTGATGCCTTAAATCCAAAGTTGAATGCGTTCACTTCATTGAATCTTCAGGCCGTTCAAGACGCCGATGCCCTGGATGCCCGCATCGCCAAGGGCGAGGACGTCGGTCTGTTGGCGGGCGTGCCCTTTGGTATTAAGGAAATGTTTTGCACCAAGGGTCTGACAACCACTGCCGGAAGCAAGATTCTGGAAAATTTTGTTCCGCCCTATGATGCCACCGCCGTGGCTCGTCTGAAAAAATCTGGCATTGTGGTGATGGGAAAACTGAACCAGGATGAATTTGCCATGGGTTCTTCCAATGAAACTTCTTTCCACGGTGTAGTGAAAAACCCGTGGGACCTGGAACGAGTGCCCGGAGGATCTTCCGGTGGCTCTGCCGCCGCCCAAGCTTCGCGTCTGGTGGCAGGAACGCTGGGGACAGACACCGGCGGATCGATTCGTCAGCCCGCAAGTTTCTGTGGCATTGTCGGCGTGAAACCCACTTACGGCCGTGTGAGCCGCTACGGCATCATCGCCTATGCGTCTTCGTTGGATCAGGCTGGCCCCATGGTCAGTTCCGTGAAGGATGCCGCTTTGACTCTGGAAGTGATTTCAGGATTTGACCCGCACGATTCCACCACCGCTCAGAAAAAAGTCCCGGCCTGGAGCCAGAGTCTGAAAGCCGATGTCAAAGGCATGAAGATCGGTCTGATGAAAGAATACATGACTGGTTCTTTGGATCCAGACGTGCAAAAGACTGTGGAAAACTCGGTGGATACATTGAAAAAACTGGGTGCCGAGATTGTTGAAGTCTCTGTTCCCATGACCGAATTTGCCGTGCCGGTGTATTACCTGGTGGCGGCCAGCGAAGCGTCATCGAATCTTTCCCGCTATGACGGCGTGAAGTACGGATACCGTGCCGAATTTAAAAATCTTTCGGCCGTGGATCTGGAAGAGTTCTACAGCCAGACGCGGGGCCAGGCCTTCGGTGCTGAAGTCAAACGTCGTATTATGCTGGGGACGTATTGTCTTTCCAGTGGTTACTATGACGCCTTTTACAACAAGGCCGGTCAGGTGCGCCGCCTGATTATGGAACAATACCTGGAAGCTTTCAAAAAATGTGATGTGATCCTAAGTCCGGTGACGACAGCGCCCGCCTTTAAGATTGGCGAACGGGTTTCTGATCCCCTGGCGATGTATTTGAATGACATCTTTACGACCTCGACAAACCTTGCCGGTCTTCCGGGAATGAGTGTTCCCTATGGGCAATCACAAAGCGGTCTTCCGATCGGCGTTCAGCTGACGGCGGGTCACTTTGAGGAACAAAAGATGCTGAATGTGGCTTACGCGCTGGAAGGCGCCTCTTTGGTGAAAGGAAAACATCCCCATGTCATCTAGAGGATATGAAGCCGTCATCGGTATTGAGATTCACGTGCAGCTTAGCACGAAAACCAAGATCTTCAGCTCGGAATCAACGGCCTTTGAAGCTGGTGACAATGAAAACACCTCGCCGGTCAGTGTGGGCATGCCCGGCAGCTTGCCGGTTTTAAACAGCAAGGTGGTTGAGTACTCGATTAAAACGGGTCTAGCCCTGGGATGTGACATTCGCCGCAAATCTGTTTTCGCGCGCAAGAACTATTTCTATCCGGATCTTCCCAAGGGTTATCAGATCTCTCAGTACGATCAGCCTATTTGTGAAAATGGATCGATCACCTTCAAGGTGGATGGAAAAGAAAAAACCGTTTCCATCACCCGCGCCCATATGGAAGAAGACGCCGGTAAATCCAATCATCACGGTGAATACACATTGATTAACTACAACCGCTCGGGCATTCCTTTGTTGGAGGTCGTGTCCGGCCCTGACATGCGCACACCGCAGGAAGCGGCGGAATACGCGCGCACCATTCGTCAGATCGTTCGCTATCTGGATGTCTGTGACGGGAATCTGGAAGAAGGATCACTGCGTTGTGATTGCAACGTCTCGGTTCGCAAAGAGGGTGCGACTCAGTTCGGCACCAAAGTTGAAATCAAGAATATCAACTCGTTCCGTTTTGTTGAAAAAGCCATCGAATATGAGATTGAGCGCCAGATTGATTGTGTCGAGCGTGGTGATAAGATTATTCAGGAAACCCGCCTGTGGGATCCGGATAAAAACCGCACGTTCTCCATGCGGGCCAAAGAAGATGCGCAGGACTATCGCTATTTCCCGGATCCGGATCTGCAGCCGGTGATTGTCACCGACAGCATTATTGAGAAATACAAAAAAGAACTGCCTGAGCTTCCGATTGCCCGCGCCAAACGTTTCCAGGATGAACACGCCTTGCCGGAACTGGATGCCACGGTGCTGACCACGGAAAAAGATCTGGCTGATTTCTATGAAGACACCGCCAAAGAATCCAGAAACTTCAAGGCGTCCTCGAACTGGATTATGACCGAGCTTTTGCGCGAACTGAATTCTGCCAATAAAAACATCAAGGATTCACCAATCAAACCGGCGCAGCTGGGCAAAATGATTGCGATGATCGACAAGGGCACAATTTCCGGTAAAATCGCAAAAACCATTTTCCAGGAAATGTGGGCCTCTGGAAATGATCCGGAAGTCATCATGAAGGACAAGGGCTTGGTGCAGATCTCGGATCCTGCCGCCATTGAAAAGCTGGTGGATGAAGTGCTGGCAGCCAACGCGCAGACTGTGGAAGATCACAAGTCCGGCAAAAAGAAGAACCTTT
The DNA here is from genome assembly GCF_056175685.1 of Bdellovibrio sp. MYbb2. Taxonomy (NCBI): domain Bacteria; kingdom Pseudomonadati; phylum Bdellovibrionota; class Bdellovibrionia; order Bdellovibrionales; family Pseudobdellovibrionaceae; genus Bdellovibrio; species Bdellovibrio sp. MYbb2. The sequence continues at coordinate 603,574 of NZ_JBJKJI010000001.1, read as the reverse complement.
TTGGTTTCTTTGTCGGCGCAGTGATGAAAGCGTCCAGGGGTCAGGCCAATCCGGATCTTGTGAATAAGATTCTTTTAGAGAAATTGAAATAGAACAGGATATTTGAAATGAAAAAAGTTGCAGCACTTGATCTTGGAACCAACACCTTCCTGTGCCTGATTGCTTCAGGTGATAAGGATGGAATAAAAAAGGTGCACCGTGATCTGATGCAGGTGGTGCGTTTGGGTCAAGGAGTTGGGCAGACCGGTGAATTTCATCCGGATGCTTTAGCCAGAGCCCGTCAGTGTTTGACTGAATTCAAAAAAGAAATCGATTCTGAACACGTGGATCAGATTCTGGCGATGGCGACGTCAGCGGCGCGTGACGCTCGCAATGGTCAGGAGCTTTTTCGTATCGGTGAAGAACTGGGCATTCCTATTGAAATCATTCCGGGCGAAGATGAAGCAAGAATTACTTATTTGGGCGGTACCGCAGGTGGCACCAATCCCAATGTGACTTCCCTGGTGGTGGACGTCGGTGGTGGCTCCACTGAACTGATCGTTGGTAAAGGGGCTGACATCCTGTATGGCCACAGTCTTGATATCGGCGGAGTTCGTCTGACAGAAAAGTTCATCACGACTCAACCGGTGATTGAAAAAGACCGCAAGCCTTTGGAAGCATTCATTCAGGAACAACTGAAAGCAATTCTGCCTGAAATTCAAAAGCACAAGATTGATCAGATCGTGGCAGTGGCGGGAACGCCAACCGCCCTGGTGGCGATTGAGGTTGGTGGCTTTGATGAAAAGAAGGTTGATGGCTTCTTCCTGAAGAAGGACCGCCTGGCTCACTGGGTGGAGGAATTTGCCCGTACCACAGTCGAAGAAAAAAAGACCAAGTATCATCTGGGCGGCCGAGCGGATATTATTTTTGCTGGAGCTTCGATTCTGCTGGCAGTGGTGGAAGCTTTGAAATTAGAAGGTATGGTTGTTACGACCAAAGGGGTTCGTTATGGTGTTGCGCTGGAAATGTTCTACGCTCGCTAAGTTTGTCATGTTCGCAGGACTGTTCGTGGTCCTGCTTCCGCAGGCCTTTGCGGCCAGGGACTTTTCAAAAAAGAAAGTCACTTTGGGCTCCAAGACTTTTGTCGTGGAGATCGCTGAAACACCGGACCAGCACGAGCGTGGTCTGATGTTCCGCTCGCAGATGGGTGAAGATGAAGGAATGCTCTTTATATTTAAGAACGAGGAAACCCGGTTCTTCTGGATGAGGAATACATTAATAGATCTGTCCATCGGGTACTTCGACAAAAGTCTGACGTTGATTGATGTGAAGGAAATGAAGTCCGGCAAAGGTGTGCCGGACGCAGCCCTGCCGTCCTATGCCAGTGCACAACCTGCGAAATATGCGCTTGAAATGAACAAAGGTTGGTTCGATAAAAATAAAATAAAGATGGGTTCCAAACTCAAGATCCACTAGATCAAAAGTCCAGTGATTTTCTTAGTGTTTGCATGACTTCGATCTTGTGCTTAGATTGTTAATAACGCTTAACTGAAACAGTATGTTTCGTGGCATCAATCAAGGATGAATACATGATGAAAAAACTCGTTATCTTACTAGCGTGCCTAGGTCTGGCATTCCAAGTAACAAGCTGTACGTCTAAAGATAGCCAAGCAGACGCTGAAGTTGCTTCCGACTTCGATTCCGCAGACCTTGAAAAACTAGAAGGTGATGACGCCCTTGAAATTGCTGGTGACGACTCTTTGGCCAGCGACCAACTTCCAGAAGATGCTCTGGGCGAAACCACTACCACTACTGAAACAACCACAACAACTGCTGAAACGACTCTAGGTGACGATCAGGCGACAACAGAACAGACCGACGTCGCGACCACCACCGAAACATTGCCAGCAGATCCGTTTGCAGAAGCTCCAGCGGCGGATGTTCCAGCTCCAACAACATCTGTGGCTGAAACAACGACCACGACGGACACTTCTTCCAACTCTGTTTTTGAAAGCTCGACTGTGACTGAATCCTCCACGACCGTGGTTGATTCCTCTTCTGAGGCTCCGAAAAAAGCCAGCGCACCTCTACAAAAGGTTGCAACGACTCCTTGGAAAGCCGGCGGGACTTGGTTCAATACAGTTTACTTCGCTCGCCCGGGTGACAGCCTGAAAGGCATCAGCCAGATGATCTATGGCGCTGACAAGCGCAAGGAACTGAAAAAAGGAAATCCGACATTCAATTCCCGCGACGTTCGCGCTGGAGACAAGGTTTATTACAGCTCTCCAAACCGTCCGGATGATTCTGCACGCATGATCACCTACTACGAAGACAATGGTATTGCGCCAGAGACTTACGTGGCTAAATCCGGTGACAATATCAGAACGGTTTCCAAAAACCTTCTGGGTTATGACAATGCCTGGAAAGAAGTTTGGTCTTCGAACTCTGTAGATTCCAAAGGCAACATTGCTGAAGGCACTGAGCTTCGTTACTGGAGAGGCGGCGCAGTGGCTGCTGCTCCGGCGCAACCAGCGATGGAACAACCGCACCAGGAAGTTGCTGGCAACATGCCACAGGCTCCTGCAGAAGAGATCCCGGCTCCACCAATGCCGGAAGATCCAATGGCTCAACAGGCTCAAATGGACATCCCGCCTCCGCCAATGGAACAAGCGGGTGATATGGCTCCGCCTCCTCCTCCGCCGGACATGGCTCAGGACATGGCGCCACCTCCACCACCACCAGTGGAAGCAATCAACCCTCCAGCTCCGCAAGTGGCTGAAGAAGCACCGACCGGCATGGACAACGACACAACAATGGCTTTGGCAGTTGTTGGTCTGGCAGCCGCAGGTTTGGCAGTACTGATTGTGATGAGAAAGAAAAGAAAACAGAAAGAGCTTGAACAACAGGCTATGGACAACACCCACGTAGGAACATAATCAGGTTCCCGGGTTCTCCAAAAAAGAAAAGAGCGAGTTTTCACTCGCTCTTTTTGTTTTTGCGGATCTTATCCGACTTTCTTGAAGATCGTGTCCATCACTGACCGTCGATCGTTTCGGGAGTTCTCCACGAAATAGATCAGGTCATCAACAATTTGAACATCGCGATTGTTCACCGGCATGAATTTCACACCGACCCCAACCGAATTGGTCCAGATCACATGAGCGGCGATCTTGCGCTCACGACCGGCCACGATAATGACCAGGTTTAGCTTCTCATTGGCGCGAACTTCTCCGCCCTCAAACTCTAAAAAGGCTCCCGTGATGCTGATATTCTTAAGCGTGCCTTTGGTCTCTTCGCGCGCGTAATTGCGCTTAAAAGACACCTCGAGGTTAAGAGGGGTTCTTGGTGCCGGAACTGTATATGTGTCCTCCACGTCAGACTCCTTGTGCTTAAATTGGATACTATCCTTTCGGTATTACTTACCAAAAATTAATAGGGGGTCCGGGTGATTTTTAACTTTTCGGATTAAAATTCTGAAAACTGGACTTACCCAGGCTCATATTTAAACACCTGAAATAGCTTCATTTTTAGAAAACAAGAAAAGTGTTAAACCCTCGAACATTATGAACAATCTTCTGTTTCCTCGACCTTGTTTCAAGCTGGTACAGGCTGGGGGGCGCAAGGGCCGCCAGAGTTTTGCTATTGACAAGCGGGGGGCGGCTCAAGGACAGTGAGGTCATAACGAATAAGCATGAATCCAGTCGGATCAGCTTCCTATATATATCGCTCTTTTTTCTGATTAAATCCTACAAGGAGAATTTGTTTGTCTGAACCTAAAGATCAACAAGGCGTTGAGGTGGCAAAAAAACGTACTCGCACTGCGAAGAGTACATCTGAAGATACCTCCGCCCCCGCTGCTGAAGCTTCCCCAGCTCCGGCCGCCGAAGCCGCCCCTGCGGCCCCAGCACCTTCCGAAAATGCCCCTGTTTCAGCAGCTCCTGCCGCTGCTCCGGAAGCGCGCCAAGAAAGACCTCAGCAACAAAATCAACAGCGCCGTGAATTCCGCCCGCACAATCGCGACAATCGTGATCGTGGCGATCGCAATGACCGCGGTGACCGTAACGACCGTGGCGACAGAAATGATCGTGGTGGTCACAGAAACGACCGCGGCAACAATCAGCGCCGTGACTTCCGCCATGACCGCAACCGCGACGAAGCTCAGCCGATGGGTGACGATGCTCACTCCACAATGCCGGCGCAAGCCCAGGACGTGGATCTGGCCGACATCTCTTTGACCGACGAGGAAAAGAGCTGGTTGTCCTCCAAGGACTTGAAATCAAAAAACATCACGCAGCTGACAGAGCTTGCGAACAAACTGAAAATCGAAAACGCTGCCGGTCTTCGTCGTCAGGACATGATCTTCGAAATTCTGAAACGTGCCGCGAAACTGGGTCAGGACATTTATGGTTCTGGCGTTCTGGAAATCCTTCCGGACGGTTACGGCTTCTTGCGTTCTCCGGATTACAACTATCTTCCAGGTCCGGATGATATCTATGTATCTCCATCCCAGATCCGTCGCTTCGGCCTAAGAACCGGTGACACCGTGACGGGCACAGTTCGTCCACCGAAAGATGGCGAGCGTTACTTTGCATTGTTGAAAGTGGATTCTCTGAACTTCGAGACCACTGAAAACGGCAAAGACAAAATCCTTTTCGACAACTTGACGCCGCTTTATCCAAACGAGCGCCTGAAACTGGAACACAGCCCTGGTGAATACACCACGCGTGTTGTGGATTTGATGGCTCCATTGGGTAAAGGTCAGCGTGCCTTGATTGTCGCGCCACCAAGAACGGGTAAAACCGTTTTGATGCAGCAAATTGCCAATGCGATCACGCACAATCATCCGGAAGTGAAGTTGATCGTTCTTCTGATCGATGAACGTCCGGAAGAGGTGACCGACATGCAACGTACCGTAAAAGGTGAAGTTGTATCGTCCACGTTCGATGAGCCACCAACTCGTCACGTTCAGGTTGCAGAGATGGTTATCGAAAAAGCAAAACGTCTGGTTGAACACAAACACGACGTGGTTATTCTGCTTGATTCCATCACTCGTCTGGCGCGCGCTTACAACACCGTTGTTCCTCCATCCGGTAAAATCCTTTCCGGTGGTGTGGATTCAAACGCCCTTCACAAACCAAAACGTTTCTTCGGTGCGGCTCGTAACATTGAAGAAGGCGGATCTTTGACTATCATCGCGACGGCTTTGATCGATACGGGTTCCCGTATGGATGAGGTTATCTTTGAGGAGTTTAAAGGTACTGGTAACGCCGAGATCCACCTGGATCGCAAGCTGATGGAAAAACGTATCTTCCCTTGCATGGACATCAACAAATCCGGCACTCGTAAAGAGGACCTGTTGGTTGATAAAGCAGACTTGAACCGTCTGTGGATCCTGAGAAAAGTTTTGGCGCCAATGAACGTTATCGACGCGATGGAATTCCTGATCGATAAAGTTGAAGGCACAAAAACGAACAACGACTTCCTGAAAGCGATGTCCGGACCGGGCTAAGCTTTGCTTAGAGCTGAAAATTGGAGATTGGAAATTTGAAGTTAAGAAAAAAGGGAGTCGTTGGACTCCCTTTTTTTTATTTATGGATTTGGTTGTGGCTGGGGTTGAGGCTCGGGCTGCGGCTGCGGCTGCGGTTGGGGTTCTGGTTGCGGTTGTGGCTCTGGTTCGGGAGTGGGTTCGGTCTTTTTCAAGGTGTCGGTTTCACAACCTCCGTAGATTTGATCGGTGTTGATGACACCTTCAAATGGATATACGAAGTCTGACATTCCGTCAGAGCCCTCTTTGGTCGTATTCACGGTCAACTTGTGGTTCAGCCCTTCAGAAGTGATGTGAATTAATCCGCCTTTATCAAAAGTCACTTTGCCGGTCAGCTCAACGGATCCCTGATCCGGGGTGGAGACTTTCACTTTGTTGGTGTCGGAATTATAGGACACAGAAATAAAGGGTTCAGTGAAGGTGCAGTAGATGCTTTCAGCCGATGCCACATGAGACAGAGTTAAAACGGCCGCAAAAGGGATCAGAAACTTCATGGAAATCCTCCTTGTTATAGTGGCTCAAGGGTAGGTGCGCTGGGGGTGGCTCTCAAGAATCCGTCAGGGCCGAAGGTAAAATACAAGGGGCTGTCAGCTCTGGGGAGGTCTGGTTTTCCTAGGGGGTGCAGGAACCCCGCAAAGCAATCACCGGCTGCCTTCGATATTACTTAAATATATGTAATCACGAATGTTTGTATGAACTAAGGGGGCTTCTGGATCGGGTGTCTGTTGCTAAAAAAAGCAGCGATTTATGCTCGACACGGGGTAGTCAGTATGTTACATCCTTACAGCTTAAGACCCATAGGTTAAATTATTTAGAAGGAATCAGGTCATGAAACAAAACCTACACCCAAAAGTAAATACTGTTGTATTTAAAGATATCTCTTGCGACTTCAGTTTCTTGGGAACATCTACTTTGCACTCTTCCGAAACTGTTAAATGGGAAGATGGTAAAGAATATCCACTAATCAAAGTTGAGATCTCTTCTGCATCTCACCCGTTCTTCACTGGTAAGCAACGTGTGATGGATACTGAAGGTCGTATCGATCGTTTCAAAAAACGTTACGGCAAGAAGTAAATTTCGGCCCTCCGTTCGGAGGACGTTCTTGTATGAAATGCGGTTCAATCTTCGAACCGCATTTTCGTTTTCAGCGATGGTCCCAATCCCGATCAGCATGATTTATCAGACCTATCAATCGATCCGTTAGTACCAGGAGCCTCAGCCATGTTCTCGAAGTTGGATGCAGTCGAATCTCGTTACGAAGAAGTCAATATGGCTCTTCAAAGACCGGACATTGCCTCTAATCAGACGCAATACCGTGCTTTGATGAAAGAACTGGGAAATCTGGAAAAGATCGTTCTGGTTTATCGCGACTATCGCAAAAAAACTGAAAATCTGAAAGCCAGCAAAGAGCTTCTGACTGCGGAACAGGATGCAGAAATGCGTGAACTGATCCGTGAAGAGGTGAAAGAGCTTGAGGCTGAGCTGCCTGATCTTGAACAACAGCTTAAAATCGCATTGATTCCCAAAGACCCGAACGACGACAAGAATACCATTCTTGAGATTCGTGCCGGTGCCGGCGGGGACGAGGCGGCTTTGTTCGCGGATGAAATGTTCCGCGGCTATGTTCACTATGCGACTTCTCAGGGCTGGAAAGTGGAAATGATCTCTTTCTCTGAAGGTAATGCCGGTGGCGCCAAAGAGATCATTGCCAGCATCACCGGTGACTCGGTCTTCAGTAAAATGAAGTTTGAGTCCGGTGTTCACCGCGTTCAGCGTGTTCCTAAAACGGAAGCCGCAGGCCGTATCCACACGTCCACTGTGACCGTGGCGGTGATCCCAGAGGTTGAGGTTTCTGAAATCAAGATCCCGATGTCTGACGTGAGAATTGAGACCATGCGTTCTCAGGGTTCCGGCGGTCAGTCGGTGAACAGAACTGAATCAGCGGTTCGTGTCGTGCATTTGCCGACAGGTATCGACGTAAAATGTCAGGAAGGTAAATCACAGTCCACGAACCGTGAGCGTGCTTTCCAGATCCTTTACGCAAAACTGCAGCAGATCGAGGACGAAAAGGCCCGTAAAGAGGCTTCCGATGTCCGTCTGGAGCAAATCGGTACGGGAGATCGCTCTGAGCGCATCCGCACTTACAACTTCCCTCAGACCCGTATTACCGATCACCGTATCGGTTTGACGATCCACCAGCTGGATCAGGTCATGAGTGGTTCATTTGAGTTGCTGATCGACCCACTCGTTGCTAACTTCCAAGCAGAGGCACTTAAAAAACAAACCTCTGCTTAAAGAATGAAACTCAAAGAAATACTCGATAAAACCACAGCTTTCTTCAAAGACAAAAAAATCGATACTCCACGTTTGGATGCGGAACTGCTTTTGGCCCATGGGCTGAAACTGGAACGCATTCAGCTTTATTTGCGCTTTGACCAGCCGATGAAGGATGAAGAGCTGGCCGTTCTGCGTGAACTGGTCCGCCGTCGTGCTTCGGGGGAACCTGTGGCGTACATCCTGGGCTATCGCGATTTCTTTAATCACCGTTTTGAGGTGAACAACCAGGTGCTGATCCCGCGCCCGGAAACAGAACACATTGTTGAAGACGTGCTTGCCTGGGCTTCCTATAAAGAAGCTTCCTTGGGTCTTGTTGATCTGGGGTGTGGTTCGGGGTGCATTGGACTAAGTTTGTTGAAGGAATATCCGAACGCGAAACTGATCGCCGTGGACCTGCTTCCGGGGGCTATTGAAGTCGCCCAAAGAAATGCGCAAGCCCTTGAGGTGGCTGATCGGGTTCAATTCCTGAACTTGGATGCGGGGAATGTGGAAGCCATCATGTCGGCTTACAAGGACTTCACCGGTTTGAGCGGTATTGATGTGCTGGTCTCCAACCCTCCTTACATTGCTTCGGATGACCCGCAGGTGGAAGAAAACGTTAAGAAGTTTGAACCCAACTCGGCTTTGTATGCCGAAGACAGCGGCCTGGCCCTACTAAAGGGATGGTCCCAAGCTTTCGCCCCCTACCTGAAGAAGCCGGGCTTGATGTTGATGGAAATGGGAATGAGTCAGGGGCCGGCGATGAAGCAGGTCTATGAAAGCTTAAAAATATTTAACGAAATCAGTGTCATCAAAGATCTTTCTGGGCATGATAGAGTCATCCGCGGAGAAACACATGGATAAAATGGTCGTCATGGGCAATGGCCCACTAAAAGGTACTGTCGCTACGAGTGGTGCAAAGAATGCCGCTCTTCCAATTTTGTTTTCGACTCTTCTTGCTGAAGGCAATCACGTCTTCACAAATATGCCGAAGCTGAAGGACATCGAATCCACTTCTGAACTTCTGAACAGCTTGGGTTGTGAAACGAAGTGGGTGGGTGAAGAGTTTCACGTCACTGTGAATAAACCTTCTTCTTTCGAAGCTTCTTACGACCTGGTTCGCAAGATGCGCGCAAGCTTCCTGTGCATGGGCCCGATGCTGGCAAAATACGGTGAAGCCGTTGTTTCCCAGCCGGGTGGTTGTGCTATCGGAAGCCGTCCAATTGATCTGCACCTTGATGGTTTCAGAGCTTTGGGCGCTACCATCACGCAAAAAGAAGGTTACGTTCACGCAGGTTCCCCGAAACTAAAAGGTGGAACTTTCCTGTTTGAAACTGTGACGGTGGGTGGAACGGAGAACGTGATGATGGCAGCAACACTTGCTGATGGAATCACAGTTCTGGAAAACGCTGCCAAAGAACCCGAGATTGTGGATCTGGCTGAATATCTGAACAAGATGGGCGCAAAGATCACCGGTCATGGTACCAGCGTGATTCGCATTGAAGGCGTGGCAAAACTGACGCCGGCAAAACACTCCATCATGCCAGATCGTATTGAAGCTGGAACATTGCTGATTGCGGGCGCGATCACCAAAGGCCAAGTGACGGTGACCAAGTGTGTGCCGGCTCACCTGGAGGCATTGATCCTGAAAATGCGCGAAGCGGGCTTCAAGATTGAAACCACTAAAGACACTATGACGGTCTTCCCTTGTGATCAGTGGGAGGCGGTGGATATCACGACGGCTCCTCACCCATTGTTCCCGACAGATCTTCAGGCGCAGTTTATGGCGCTGATGACGGTGGCTCACGGGACCAGTGTTATCACTGAAACCGTTTTCGAAAACCGTTTCATGCACGTGACTGAGCTTTGCCGTCTGGGTGCGGATATCACTCCGAAAACACGTGTGGCCGTTATCCGTGGCAGTCCTGGGCAGTTGACCGGTGCTCCGGTGATGGCGACAGACTTGCGGGCCAGTGCTTCACTGGTGCTTGCGGGCCTGGTGGCTTCGGGCGAAACCGTTGTCAGCCGCATCTATCACCTAGATCGTGGATATGAAAAGCTTGAAGACAAGCTTTCCTCCCTGGGTGCAAAGATCAGCAGAATTGAATAGCAAAGTAAAAGGCTCCTTCACGGAGCCTTTTTTATTTTTACCTACTGTCTGTTCACGCAAGCCTGCACCGCTTTTCTAAAATCAGAATTGCCAGTGATGGAAGTTCCAGAGTTCGTGTAGCGGGCGCCTGCCTTCACCACGTACTGGGCGCGACAGCCGCCATGAGTATTAATGCCAACAAGTTCATTGGTTTTTTCATTGATGACCGGCGCGCCCCAGCTGCCGTGAGATGTATCCGCATCGTGTTCAATGATGGAAGGAATCAGAAAGATTCCAGCCTTCACAAGTTTTCCATGGGAAACCTGCTGGGCAAAATGCATCTGCTCAGGATTTGAGTTAGCCGGCATGTTGCCTTGTTTGATGTCGTAAAGATCATTCAAAGCGTAGCCATAGCTGACAACACGGATCGGATCCCCGTTGTGGGATTTTCTGGTCGCCACACGATAGTAACCTTGTGTCGCCCCCGCCTGTTTGCCGGTGATTTCATTGGGCTTCAGTCGAAGCACGGCCCACTGCTGACCAATGCCACGGGTGTTATGGCGTTCCGTTCCTTTTTCAACGTAGTAGCGGTCTTCCAAAGCAGCAGTCTGTGGCACGCCCGCAACTGAAACCGGAATATTAAATTCTGCATAATCACGATCCAATGCACACGCACCGACAGTCACAACACAGCTGTTGCTGACCAGAGTGACGTTGCAGCCCTTGGTTTCGCCTTCTTTCACAAGTCTGCCGACTTTGCTGTCAAAGGAAAGCGCACGATCGTCAGATTTACCGCAGATATCGGCGTACGAAACAGATGCGAACAAAGAAGCCATCAGAACAAAAGCAACGAACTTCATAGGAACCTTTCTAAAAAATTTAGAAAGGTCTTATGGAAATTCAAAGAACAAATCAAAACAAAGATCACCACTGCAACCATTGGCTGCGCAAACACATGCGTTCCAAAAATTAACAGAAACAGAAAGTGAATTTACAAACCAAGAGCATCCATTTTTTCTTTTTCATAGGTGTCGTTTTCGCCGGGATAACGAAGTTCTGCTTCATGCTTTCCACTTTCTTTTGCCAGTGCCCAGATCAGGCTTTGTCCTGAAGGCATGCTGTCGGGAAGCTTTGTGAAGACCGGATCTTTGAATGCAATTTTGGCGTCGATGACTTTCCATCCGCGTTTTTTAAACATCGCAATCAAATCATCCAGGAAAAGTGCATTCACCAGATTATAGTGGACCAATAAGGTGTGCTTCACTTCATGACCCAGAACCTTTTTGGAAAGGTCGTTGTAGTATTGAGCGCGATCCCACATGTGCTGCAGATAAAAGTCACGGAACTTGGAAAGGTCAAAGTTAGGATCAGCGCCAAGTTTGTCGCGCAGGCGGCGGTCCACATACCAGTCGGAAGCATCAATGGTCACATGCCCGTTGCGATAGGAATTTTTCTTCATCCATTCACGAACGGCATCGCGCTTTTCAGCAGTGTCCCCTTCCGCCAGCATGGGAAAGCGGAAAATCTTTTCAAAGTTCTTCTGGTTTTTCAGCTGCTCTTCGCACTGCTGGATTTCAGCGATCTCGTCAGTGACGCTGACCTTGGCATCGAATCGTTTGTGATTCACCGTGTGGTTGCCGATCAGGTGGCCTTGGCGCGACCACTCAGCCAGCAGCTTTTCATCGCGGGGGGATTTCAGGTGTTTGCACGTTACAAACAAGGCGGCTTTGACTTTATGTTTTTTCAGGGCGCTTAAGATGGCTTCGTTTCTTTTGTCGGCCGGAAGGCGGGTGTCTTCATGCACATTAAAGTCGTCCATGGTGATGCTGACTTCAGCGGCCTGGGTGAAACTGGAAACAACAAGACATGCAAAAACAGCGATGAGTGATTTCATAAATCAACCATGGCATTGAATTTCAAATTTTTGAATTTTAAAAAAAGAAAAGGCCTGCAAGGAGGGGGATCCGCAGGCCTTTTAAGAGAAAAAAAACAGTCTCAGCCCGCGGAGGGGATGGGGCTGAGACTTATGATTGAGATTACTGAGTAACCTCGCTGATACCAAACACAAAGAAGACGACCGTTTTGTTCCCGAAGCCGAAACCAGGGAGGGGGTCCACAGTTTCCAGCTCAAAATTGGGAGCAAGTTGATGTTCAAGTTCAATACCGCTCATCATAACTTTAAAACCAATGTAAGGAGTCAGGTCGATTTGTGACTTCAAAAGGAAGAATGTTTGCTGGTCAGCCATCGCCAAAACGAGAGAGCCGTCAGCCAGAGCCACGATTTCACCTGTGTGAGTTTTGAAGTTGTAGTTTTGAAGATCGGAAACACCGACTTCTTCGCCCATTGCATTGTTTGGCAAAACACCAGCGCGCGCTACAGCGGAAATCGCCAGTACTACCAAGATGTATGCTGCAATCAAAGCGTTACGAATCACTACTTACTCCCCAAATCACGAACTTACGAAGACCTATAAAGCAAAGGCTGTGCCAATATGAGACAGCCATGAAAGTGCGTTTAATTCGATTTGAGGTCTACCAGGCTCGACTTAAGCACTCAAATCGGAACCAGAGGTAATTCCATTATGGGTTTCAGGTTCTATTCTGGAACCAGTTTCCTTGACCAAAGCACAGACCTTTTTACGAACCCTTAAGCATCGTAACCTTTGTCAAAAAACCTTTGTATAATCAGGTGTCTATGTCACGCATTCAGGTCACTTGGGTTGTTAAAACTAGAAAGGGTCAGGTCAAAGGACCTTACTCCACCGAAGCCATTCTTAAAATGATTGGTGAGGGTGTCTTTTCCGGTCAGGAGATGATTTCTAAACTTCCTGATGGGCAGTGGACTCTGATTTCCAAAGAGCCGGCTTTCTACGACAAACTTCTGGAAGCTTTGGAAGGCGTCGTTGATGTCGATCCGAAAAAAGCCCAGAAGATGGAAGCTGAAACCGTGATCGTGCAGGCGCCGAAAGCTCCTCGCAACAACACGAACACGGGCAGCACCCCTTCTCCGGAAAGTTTTGCTAACGTTCAGCCGCAAAAGCCGCTGTTGCAGCAAATCGATGTGCTGGATACGCCGGCCTATGTTCCACCCGCACAGAAGATTGCTTCGGTCAGCTCGGGTGATTCCAAGTCTGACTCCGTGATTGAACTTTCCAACATCAAAAACATGGAAAAAGGCGAGATCGCCAAGTCCCTGAAAATCCCCGCTTTGATTCTGGCCGTGGTGATTGTTCTGGGGGTTTGGCTGCTGTGGGACACCGGCCCTGCGGATGGATCCAAAATTCATCTATTAGCGCCTGGAAAATCCACGGCCACCCTTTCAGATCAGCAGATCAAAGAAAAGCTGAACGAAGCGCTGTTTGCAATGGAGCAAGACACGTTTGAATCCTACGTGGCCGCCCAAAACAAACTGGTCAGCATCGTTGAAGGCGCTCCGATGAACATCGAAGTGCGCGCACTTTTGTGTGTCGTTTACTTCGAACTGTGGCCCCATGCCGTTCAGGATGCCCAGGACATCAAAACCATTGCTGGTGTCACCCAGGCCACGCGGGCTTTGAATGTGATCAGCCCGTTTGGACAAGTGTGTGAATCCGTGAAGTTGATGACTGCGGGCCGCTACAAAGAAGCCAAGGGCACGATCGAGGCGACCTTGGAAGGCTCTGAGCCGTTCTCGTTGTTGCCAGTGCTTTACGATTTCAAGGCCGAGCTTTTGGCGGGTGAAAAAGACTATGTGAATGCCGTGCCTTACTATGAAAAAGCCGCGCAGCTTTGGGAAAAGTGGCTGCATCCGCAGGTTTCTTTGGCCGAAGCGCTTTATCATCAAGGTGACTTCACCACGGCCGCCGGGATCCTCAGAAATGTTCTGGCGAAAAATCCCAAACACAAAGAAGCCAAAGTCTTTGCCGGCATCGTGGAATACAACGGCTTTAAAAAATCCGACACCGCTTACGCTTTCTTGAATTCGGGATTGGAATCCAAGGGTCGCATTCCCGCTTTGATCGAGGCGGAAGGTTACGGCGCTTTGGCTGAAATCTTTGTCCTGCGTGGCGAGAAAAAGAAAGCCCTGGAAGTCGCGCAAAGAGCCTTCGGATTAAATCCCAATAACGGCGAACTTCGCCAGTTGGTGATTCGCCTGGGTGGTACTGACAAGGTGAAGGGCGAAAAAGGCCGTAATAACGAATTGCTTTATTTGGGTGATCAGTACGTGCGCCAAGGGGATTTCCTGGCGGCCCAAGCCGAATTCAAAGCGGCTTTTGAGGCGGATCCCAAGAACGGAACGGCTGCGATGAAGGCGGCCAAAGCTTTGTGGCAACTGAATCAAAGCTTTGAAGCGATCGAGTGGCTGAATAAAGCCATTAAAGCTGAACCAAAACTGGTGTCTGCTTACGTGCTTCAGGCTGATTATATGTCCCAGCGTTTTGATTTTATCGGGGCTTTGCAAATTCTAACCAATGCGATGAGAATTGCACCCAACAACTATGAAGTTTTGCGTGGACTGGCGCAGCTGGAGTTCCGTAAGAACAACATGCCTGGCACCGTGAACTATGCCCTGCGTGCGGCGAAAGCTTACGATGGGGATATTGATACTTATATCTTGCTGGCTAAAGCCAATGGCCTGCTGGCTCGCTCCATCATGCCGATCAACAAAAAGGAAATTGAGCGTAAAGACAACGCCTCGAAAGATGCGATCCGCTATGCCACCAAGGCGGTGGAAATTGATGCGACCAATCCGGAAGCTCAGATCACTTACGCCAAGATGCTGGCGCAAACCAACGGGGTGGATTCCGGAATCACTTACTTGAACGAGCTGATCAAACGGTTCTCTTACACCCTGGATTACCGAATTGCTTTGGCGGAAGTATATAAATCCGAAGATCGCTACAGTCAGGCCAAAGACATCTATGAAAAAGTCGCCGAGGCCGATCCGCGCAACAAGAAAGCGTGGCTGGGCTTGGGTGAAAGTGAAAAGGCTCTGGGATTAAACGACAAAGCCCTGAAGGCGTTCTTAAGCGCTGCGGTTTTGGATCCCACGGATGGGGAGGCTTTGTTCCAGGCCGGAAAATTGTATCTGGAAACCAGCCGCTTTGAAGAAGCCATCCAGCAGTTCAAAAGGGTGCAGCGTCTGAACGCCAACTACCCGCGCACGCACTATTATATTGGGAAGGCGGCATTTGCGTCGGGGGATTTTGCGACGGCTTTGGAAGCCTCCAAGTCCGAGAAGAAGCTGAATCCGAACGTGGCTGATTCCTATATTCTGGCAGCGGAAGTGTTCACCGCCCGCCGGCAGTATGCCGAATGTGCGGCAGAGTACTCAACCGCCATGAAGCTTCGTCCGCAAGGGGCGGATATTTACGTGAAGTCCGCCCAGTGTTACCGCCAGTCGGGATCCCTGGATGTGGCTGAAGACATGCTGGCTCTGGCATCGGCCCGCGAAAGCGGATATGCGGAAATCTACCGGGAGCAAGGGGCCATTTACGAAATGAAGGGCGACACCCGCTCTGCGGCGCAGGCCTACAATAAATATCTTGGCCTCTCGCCAAATGCTTTGGATCGTGCTGAAATAGAAGCGAAAATCATGAGACTGGGCAACTAGGGACGGACAACGGAAGGAATTTAAGCCATGGGAATCGGCGATAAAATGAGAGGACTTGCCTCCAGCGCACAAGAGGGCGTGAAGTCTTCAACAATCTCACTTTTTCATATCAGTTTGCGATTGATCACAGGATTGCTCCTGGGGTTGACGCTGGCTTTGATCGGCCAGGAACTGGTGGGTTACGGAACATTTGCCCTGCTTTTTGTCATGGTGGTGGTGGTGGCCGTTATCATGAAATTGCTGGCGAACTGGAGCATTGGTCAGATTTTAATTTTTGATTTGATCTGTGTGCTTGTGGTGATGCTTCTTAGAATGTATATACTGGTCGCGCCTTAGTAGAGGCGCTAGTTGGTTAAAAGGACGTTGAGATGATTGATATTAAACTTCTTGAGAAAAAAGCTGAAACCGGAACTTCTTACTATGATGAATACAAGCAGGGTCTTGTGAATCGTGGTGCTTCGACCGAAGTTCTTGAGCAGATCATGGAGCTTAATAAAAAGCGTAAAGAACTGATCACTCAGGCGGAAACGGCCAAAGCCAGTCAGAACAAACTCAGCGGCGAGATTGGTAAAATCAAACGCGAAGGCGGCGACGCTTCTGCTATTTTGGCTGAAGTCGACGTTTTGAAAACCCAGGTGAAAGAGCTTGAAGCCAAGGCTGCGGAAGCCGACCAGCAGGTGACAAACCTGGCGTTGGTGATTCCGAACAAGCCGCATTCTTCTGTGCCTGTGGGTTCTTCTGAAAAAGACAATAAAGAGATCAAAGTTGTTGGTACTCCGACCCAGTTTTCTTTTAAAGCGAAAGAACACTGGGAGCTGGGTGAAGCGCTGAACATCATTGATTTTGAGCGTGCTGCAAAAACCACCGGCACCCGTTTCGCCTTCCTGAAAGGGGCGGCGGCGCAAATGGAACGCGCGCTGATCCAGTTCATGATGGACAAACACTCCATGAAACATGGTTACACCGAAATGATTCCTCCGTTCATGGTGAACAGCAACAGTTTGCTGGGCACCGGGAACTTCCCGAAATTCAAAGAGGACGTTTTCCATCTGGAAGGCTCTGACTTGTATCTGATTCCAACCGCGGAAGTGCCGGTGACGAATTACTACAACAACGAGATCCTGGATGAAAAAGATCTGCCACAAAGCTTCTGTGCGTATTCTCCGTGCTTCCGTTCTGAAGCGGGTTCTGCGGGTCGCGACACCAAAGGTCTGATTCGTCAGCACCAGTTCGACAAGGTTGAATTGATGGTGTTTGCTCATCCGGACAAGTCCCATGAAGTTCATGAGGCTTTGACCTCCCACGCTGAACAGATCCTGATGGATCTGGAGCTTCCGTTCCGTCGTGTGCTTCTGTGCACCGGGGACATGGGCTTTGGATCTGCGAAAACTTATGATCTGGAAGTATGGTTGCCGGGCCAGAATGCGTACCGTGAGATCAGCTCTTGCTCTAACTTTGAAGACTTCCAGGCTCGTCGGGCCAATATCCGCTTCCGCAGCGCGGGTGGTAAACCCCAGTTCGTTCACACCCTGAACGGCTCTGCTTTGGCGGTGGGAAGAACCTTGGTGGCCATCCTGGAAAACTACCAGCGTGAAGACGGTTCTGTGGGCATTCCTAAGGCTTTGCAGCCTTATATGGGCGGCCGTACGGAGATTCGTAAGTAAGTCCTTTAAATCCAGGCAGCATGAGGCGGCGACCTCATGCTGCGTCATGGAAACAACTGCTTGAATACTCTCGTCAAAACCCATAAAACGGTCGACGGAGAGTTGGTAGAGCGGTTGAATACACCAGTCTTGAAAACTGGCAGCCCTTCGCGGGGCTCGAGGGTTCGAATCCCTCACTCTCCGCCATTATTTGCTCTGTTTTATATCGTTTTGAGAATTTTAGTAATCTGGGGGTGCTTTTTTAAGTGCCTGTAATTACAAAAAAATTTCCTATCTCAATTTTAAGCGGCGAATTTTTTAATTTTTTGTAACAACCCAAAATTCACCCAGTGGGTGACGGCCTTAAAAAATCCTATGGCTTTATGGGTGCGAGAGAAATAAAAAAACCGCCGAGATTGTCGGCGGTTTTGTCGGATGAGTTTTAAAAGTAGTAATTAAATATTTTATCCGCTCTTGCGGATTTTCGTGTGCGGCTTCAATTTATGAGAAACGCCCTTAGTCTCACTGGTTTTAAGTTTTGCTATGTAGTGTTTAAGGCCTTTGAAATCACTGTGGCCCGATTGCGATTGAACCACCAAGTGAGGAACTCCCGCAGTGAGTAAGTTCATAATGTAAGAGGCCCGTAGCGAGTGAAATATGGGCCATTCTTCTTCACCTTTATGATTTTTGTCGGGTGTGTATCCTACGTCTATCAAGGCTTGCTTAATTGCGCGAGCGGCTTTACCGCCTTGCCATTCAGGGTCACGAGGAAAAACATATTCGCTTTCTATTTTCTTAGTTCTAATCCCGTGCTCTTTAAAATATTTCCTAATGGCGGTTATATCTACCTCTCTCACCTGTCCGGTTTTGGTCGGAGTGAGTGTTTCGGTTCTCCAATTGAAAGTAGATTTAACCACTATGTAACTGTTCTCTGGGTCTTTAAGATGAACATTCTCCCACTTCAAAGCGTATAGTTCCCCGCTTCTTAAGCCCGTGTAGTAGCCGATATAAAAAGCGGCGGCCCATTTATTTTTCGGAATCATATCCACGTCGTGATAGAGGTCTATGATTTTCTCCATTACTTCGGGCCGTATCCACCTGACTTGATAAGGTTCGTCGTTCTTATCACGGGGTAAATAAATTCCTTGGGCTGGATTGAGATAAATACTGGCGGCGGGGCCTAAGATATATTTAAAAGCCGTGCGGATATGCCGCATGTAATGCTTTTTTACTCCGTATTTACGACTACTGAACTCTGGGCTTCTAATCATTCTCTCAATGTGATGGGTGGTGATTTGGCTGAGAAATAAATTATCCCACGGCTTCGTAAAGTTGTAGGCGGCCTTAGCCGTCTCCAATGAACCTTGGCCCATTGGCTTGTAACTATTTTTACTGTCCTCTATTTTTTGCTCTATATGCTTGAGATATTTTGCGTAGGCGGCCCGCCATTTTAATTGGCCATCTCTGTGCTTCATATCCTCTTGATTGAGTTCGTAGGTGAATTTTTTCCGCTGCTGTCGGGCCTCTTGAATGAGTTTTATCTGTCTCTGTTTTTTCGTTCTAACTTTTCCGTTAATCCGTTTTTGAACCACAACCATAAAACGGCCATTAGCCATTTTATAAATACACTCCTCCACTTTTTCCCTTACGGTGTCGTGGGGGCTTAGGTATTTTTCTTTTTTCTGCGGCTTGTCGTTTTGATTGTAGTCCATAAGTTTTTCCCTCTCTCTTTTCGGTAAGATTAAGAAAAGATTGAATTAAGCGGCCCCGGGCAAGCGGTTCCCTGTGCGGCCTGTTTTCTTAAACTCCGTTCGTAACTGCGTGTAGTAGTCGGGGTTTAATTTTCTAAGCGGCTTCGGGGCGTGATAAGTCCAAAGGTCTTCAGTTTTCTGGGGCCAAAGTCTTGACGAGTTTTCTAATAAATAGGAGCGGATAAAGGCCAATTCTAAGTAAAGCCGTAGGGCCAAAGCTTTAAACTCTGTAGGGCTTAGGTCTTGCGTCTCTACCGAGTAGAAAAAACCGCTAAACTCACGGGGAAAAAGTTTTTCCCTCACCGCTAAAAGGCGGTCAATGTCTCGCCCCTGTATGGGGTCGGAAAAAATCTCACTCAACTGTAGGCCGAGCCGTGGTGAATATCCTGACCTTATGGCCTCTATCAGTTCGGGACTGTCTGTTTTAGGTGTGTAAATGACCTTAGGCCCCCGTATGCGGGCGATTGCGGCACCTAAGACCGCCCATAAAGCCCAAGCAATGACTAACCCCATAAAGATAGGGATTAGGAAAAACGGGGAAATAAAAATTAGCATGAGTGGGTTGTTCATAGTAAAATAATACTACAAAATAACTCATCACGTCAATTTAAATATGTAGTATCGTTTTACTATAAAGAGATAAGGTTGGCCAATGGCACGGAATGAAACAATAGACCTTAAAGGCTTGTATAAAAAGAAACGGCGGAAACTCCCACGGCTTGCCGTGGCCGAGGCTATTGAGAAAAGTGGCCTAACTTATATGGAAATAGCCGAGCGATTAGGGATGAACTACTACAACAACATAACCAAGTGGAAGACCGCCGATAATATCAATTTTAAAACCCTTGCGGCCCTTGCCCTTGTGCTTGATTGCCGTATCCGTGACCTTTACGAGGAATAGTGGAAATAATCACCCATGAGGCGATTAGCGAGTTTATGAACGGCGAGGATTTCCCCAAGCCTTAAAGAGTATTCCCCCATATAGACCGTATAATCATGAGGACTGATTTTAATTAGAGCTATTGAATGGGGATAAGATAAAGACCTTATTCTAAAGACTATAAAATCATCTTCTCTAAATTGTTCTTCTGGCCAAATGTATCCAGTCTTATCCATGAAAGACTAAATGGATTTTTACCTATCATTTAAATTTGATGGCGGTTCCGTATTTAGGAAATTAAATAAAATTTCCTAAATAATTATTTTTAAGAGGAAAAACATCAATTTTTGATGATTGGCGGATTTTGACGATGATTATTTTTTATCTACGGTGTCCGTTAATTTGAAACGAAACCCGAGCCGTTCTTGTATCAATTCCCAATTATACTCCGTAGGCTCAGTGAGCCTTGCCGAGTGTTTTGAGCCTTTATCTAAGGGGTCAAGCTGAATGAGGCCGAGCCGCTTCAATTCTCTAAGCCCCGATTGAACCGAGTTATAGGAAAGCCCCGTAGAAAAACAAACATCACGGCGAGCAAACCCAACAATTTTTTTAGCCTGTAAATGCGGGTTATTCTCCACTCTATAACGGAATAGCAGAAACACCCTTAAAGCCGTATCTGGTAAAACTTTACTACTTAAAAACCATCCGTAAAACTTGAACATCTATACATCCTCCTCATTCAGTTACTTAAATAGAAAAAATCATTCCTAATCAGTTTTTGAGAGTTTCCATTTAGATAAGCGAATAGGATGGGGGCAGATGGTTAAGCCCAATTCCGCAAGCAATGACCTATTCAAGCAAGCGGAGTTAAGCCATAGCGGGGCCGACGGAAAACAAGCGGAACCGTCCCAGTCAGGGGTGAAAGTACTGACCGCAGGAAAACCGCAACACCCAATAATGGGCAGGCTAAATAAGGCGGAAGAGGGCTAATCCTGAAAGAGACCGAGCTATAAGACGGGCGATAATCCGCAGGTTTGCGAGAAAAAGTTAAGTAGTAAGATATTACTATTTACTTATATAATATATTTTATATGTCGTGGCCCTTACGGGAGCCTAAGTCTCTGGAAAACTTTTTTAGAGCCATTCTAAAAAATTAGAATTAAGAGTAGTAAAAGAATAAGATAAGTTAAAAACAAGTTCTTACCGTAGAGTTTTTAGCCCGTAGTCCGTTCTATTTATGGGATATGGGAAAGGTTGGACGGCCAAAACATAAAATTACCCACTTTATTGAAGTGGTGTTTTTTCTTTTCCTTGGTTCCGTCGTTGTCCTTGTCCTGTATCCGGCCCCACTGACCTTATTGGTCGTGGGGCTTTTATGGTGTCTTGGTGAGGTTGCCAGTGCTTTTAAATAATTTCCGCCCCGATAAGGATGACCGCTTTTATTTTTTATTCCGCTTTGTGGTTAGGTCGTGGCTGTTGTTTTTGTCCGTGATTTTTTCTGTCCCCGTGGGGGCCGTCTTTGGCCGTTCAATTACGGGGAAACAATTTTTAGCCATGTGCGGCGGATTTGCTCTTATTGTGGTCGTGGATTTTATCAGTGTGTGGATAAAGGCTTATCCTGAATACAAGAAAATGGAGC
Source organism: Bdellovibrio sp. MYbb2 (assembly GCF_056175685.1). NCBI lineage: Bacteria > Pseudomonadati > Bdellovibrionota > Bdellovibrionia > Bdellovibrionales > Pseudobdellovibrionaceae > Bdellovibrio > Bdellovibrio sp. MYbb2. The sequence continues at coordinate 582,139 of NZ_JBJKJI010000001.1, read as the reverse complement.
GGATTGAGCGGGAAACCTTTGGCCTTAGAAAAACCCATTAGTATTGACTAAAGTCCAATAGCCACCGAGCATATTGGTAGTAATAAAAAACACGGAGGATTTTATGAAATTAGTTGCCATCGTTTTAGCTTTTATCGGTAGTTCGGCTTTCGCTTCTACAAACGGCTATGATTTAAAAATGGATTTATCTCTAAACGGAAAACATATCTCTTCACCCAGAGTAATTGTTAAGGCGGGCGAAACGGCCACCATTACTCAAAAAACTGACACAGAGGAAAGTTTTATTGAGGTTGTTGCCACCGAGGGAACGGTTCAAAACCATAAAGGTATCTTGATGAACTTTGTTGTCGGCGTGATTGGCAAAAATGGCGAGCGGACTATCAAGGCCAAGCCGCAAATACTGGCTAAAGAAAACGAAACCGCTCTAATCACGGTCGGCGAAAATAGCGGTGATGAACTTTCTCTTTCTGTTATTGCGAACAGAAAAGCCCTTTAGTCTCCGTTCTTAAAAGTTAAGAAAAATGGCCGCAACTTCAATGGCGGCCATTTTTTTGTAATGTGTTTTAATAGTGAAGTGTAACCCACCCGTCACCCAACTATTTTTGTAATGACCTAACCAGTTGGAATTAATGAGAAACCTCACTTTTAATAATTATTAAAATCATCTCCGCCATTTAGGTTTCTTCCCCAAAAAATCCTGTAAAACTGAATAATGTTTTCCCCGGAACCCGCTTTCCTATTGCGTTTGCGGCTGTGACTTGATGTGATTCGGACTTCAAAACAATGAGGTGATCACTATGTCGGTTCTTTTCAAGATCTGTGTTTCATTGATGTCTTTGGCTTTGCTTGCAGGCTGCGACAGCGGCGGCGGTGGTTCTAAAGATGGCAACAACAACACCAACGGAAAACCCAGCGTAAAAAACCGCATCAATTGGTCTTCCATTCCTTCCAAATACAATCCCTCTATTGAAGACGTTGAGTTCCGCGTGGACGGTTATGAAAAGATCAACGTGAACGTCTTTGGTTTTGATGACGACGTGGAAGTGGTCTATTCCAAAGATCTGCCTGCCGACTCCGGATTCCTGCGTATTTATCGTGTCTGGGCGAAATCGGCTTCCTGGGGTTCTTTGAATGAAAGACCCAACGGCACCACTTTGGATCTGATTGGTAACGGCAGCTATTCTTGTTCTATAGCCACCAGCAACCGTGAAATCGTGCAGCTTGAAGGCGGCTGTTATGTGCGCATTCAGGTCTTCATGCCAGCGGGTGCCGAAATCGAGGTTTATAACGTCAACAAACTGATGACCAAAAGATTCTTTGCCATCAAAACGGATGTGATGCTGGAACAACTCGACAGAGCCTCCCGGGATGAAGACAAGTTTGCGGTGATTGAAACTTATCTGGCTTCTTATCGCGGGTTGAAAAAGAAACCGGAAATGCAGGCGGTTCAGCTGGGTGACGTGGTATCTGAATTCCCGTTCTCTGAAGGAAAATTCAAAGCGCTTCGTTTGTTGCATGCGACAGTTGTGGACCGAGAAAACCTGTCCAAGATGATTGAAGACAGATTCAGTTACTTCGATCGTGCAGAGGCCCGCCGCATCGTCGGGATCTGATTTTTCTTGCGCTTGGGGGCCAATGCTAAGATTCTGGCCCCTATGATGGAACTCATTGATATTATATTGCACCTTGATAAGCACATCGCTGAATGGATCGTTTTCTTCGGACCATGGCTGTATGTGATTCTTTTCCTGATCATCTTTGCTGAAACCGGCCTGGTGGTGACACCGTTCCTGCCGGGGGATTCCCTGCTGTTTGCACTGGGTGCTTTCACCGTGGTGGAAGGTGGTCTGAATCTTTGGGTGATTCTGATCAGTCTGACCATCGCCGGGATTCTGGGCGACACCGTGAACTATCATATCGGGAAGTATTTAGGACCGAAGGTCTTTGAGTCGGACTCCCGCTTCTTCAAGAAAAAATATCTGGAACAAACCCATGCCTTCTATGAGCGCTGGGGAGCTTTTACAATTGTAGCTGCCCGCTTTGCTCCGATCGTTCGCACATTCGCTCCGTTTGTAGCTGGTATCGGTGAAATGCAATACCGCAAGTTCATCGTTTACAACATCGGTGGCGCGATTGCGTGGGTGTGGATCTTTGTTCTGGCAGGTCACTTCTTCGGAAATCTTCCGGTGGTGAAGCAGAACTTCCATATCGTGATCTTCGGTGTGATCGGTGTTTCTTTGTTGCCGATGGTGTGGCCGTGGGTTTCAAGTAAATTCAAGAAAGCCTAGATAATCATCTTAGAATTTCGAAGCCCTGATGAAGAACCATCAGGGCTTTTTTGTATGTTGCACCGATGTTTCATTCTGAGACTGGAATCGCAAATTGTCCAAAAAGTCGGACATCGACAATCAATCGCATTTATATGAGTGCTCGCGCAATTTAGAATTGGCAATGGAATTGCATCTTTAGGTTCTTAACAGCTTTTAGGAGCCTTAAGACGTGAAGACCCTTGGTAAAATTTCACAATTCATTGGATTAATTCTGATCTTGGCGGCAAGCAATTCTGCAGGTCAGGTTCCTGATTTGGTTGTGATTAAAGAGGGTCATTTAACTGCCAACTCTAAATGCGAAGGATTAAAGACAAGTCGAGCGATCGTATCCATTCCAAGTGATGTTCCGATGGCGTACGCCCATACGCAATTTCAAATGAGTGGAAATGGTAGCAAAAGCTATTCACACAGCTATGACAGTAACTCAAGAACCGTTACTATAGTGGCTACGGCGGATACCCACAGTGAATGCGGTTGTTTCGCGGGCATCTGCAATGAGCCTGGATCTAACATCAGCCTTCGATATGTAGTGTATGCACAGAAGAATGCGTGTGATCCAACTCCGTCATTGCCTAATATAGATACTGTCAGTGCAGTTGATTATGAGGCTGCCTTGGTCCGACTGAATAAATCAAAAGAATGTAATAGGCTTGTTCTGGAAGCAAAAAAATCTGCACTTTTGCAGGATTTTGGAAACACGATATCTAATAAGGCTTCTGCAAGATACGGAGAAGAAAAGGTCAGAACAGCGCAAGAAATGGCTGAAGCGGTTCTCGTTAAGGAAAAGATTAGTCTGATAAAAAAAGAAGCCTTCGCCCTTCAAGATCCCGCGGCACATCTAGGAAAGCTTGTCTACGACATGTCCCTTGCGTTCGATGTGGGGATGGACTTTGCGGCCACTTTAAATAGCGTCTCCTTCCAACTGGAAGCTCTGAGAAGGTGGAAAAAGGAAGAAGGCGAGTCCGCTGCATTCCTAGCAAAGAATCCTCTTCTCAAGTCTCTCATTGATCATCGCAAAGCAGCCGGCCTGACCGTAAGGTCTAAACTTCGTCCCCATATCGACTCAGGATTCTCTGTGGAAAAGTGGATGAGTAATTTACAGAGTCACTTGAACCACTTTAACTACTACCATGCTCAACTGACTGAGCGGCTTCGTTTGACTCAGCAAAAGGGCACGTCTGTCTATGGAGGTCATGATTCCCTGCTTCGGGATATTGATGTCAATAAAGAGGTTGGATTACAGGAAATTGAATCGATGCTGATTCAATACAAAAGTAAAGCAGAAGAACTCTATTCCAGAGCGATAGAGAATCAGGATGCCTTAAAAAGGCTTCATAGCCTAAATAAGAAGAGTATTGATGAGTGGCTTTGTGAATCAGAGGGCGTCTCCTGCCCTATTTCTCTACCGAAATTCTCTGTGGCAAATAATTTCGTGAATTGGAATGCGACGGAGTCGCTTTCCTTTGCGTCGTCCCAAACTTGTCTTACCCTAGAATTTTCTGCTGACTACAACTCAGATATGATTGCTGTGCCCAGAGATAATGACAATTTTGCTAGTATTAATGGACGTCCTCTCTATTTTAAAATTGATCGCAGTTCAATTCATTATGATAGAGGTAAGGCGGTTCGTAGCCGCTCTACAAGTTGTTTTTCGTCTTCGTTGCTTAAAATACGATCAAATTTAATTGAATTGAAATATCGATACGGTGATGGATCTCCCATGTCTGGGAACTCATCATCCATCCTCTATGCTAATTACGGAAAAGTGAATCAGCGAACTGTTTGTCAGGAGTACCGCGCGGGCTCAACATCTGGGACACGAGGATGTGTAGGATCTATGGTTATGGATCTGCAAGACTTGGATCCAGGACTAAAGCAACGAATCACCGACTTACAGTATGAAACAAGAAAATTAGAAATAGAGATTCTTAATCAGAACCAACAATTGAAAGCGCTGACTCAGCAGCTTTCTCTCTATGCAAAATTGGATATTTACAAGATTGCGCCAGAAGATCTTCGCGCGATCTCTTCCGACCTGGAAGAGGCCGCTCAACTTATTGAGGAACTGCGATTTAAGGCGGCTATCGAAAAAGAACAAGTTGAAAACGAAATTGCAAATGTCTTTAGAAGAGACGGAAATCGTGGAATTGAAAGTATCTTAAAACAATCTTACGACTTGGAAAATGACAAGATTCTGGGTCCTACCATTGTACCCGATCTGGGGTTGATGGAGGCTACAATTGAATCTCACATGTTGGGCGGTTCAAAGGATAGACCAGCCGCTGAGGTTAAACAAGCTTATGATCGCACCAGAGACAATATAAACCGCGAACTTCATAAGAGTTTGGAAGCGTCTAATTTCAGACAGGCCGATCAAGTACTAAAGAGCTGGAATCAGGTCAGGGAAGAAATGTTCCGTCGTCTTAGTGACAGAAAAGCAGGTGCTTTCGAGTTAAATTTATTCCACCAAATGGTCATTGAGGTTAATGAGAATATAGAGAAGCACTTCGATCCAAATGGCTTCTATATCGCGGCCCAGATTCCGGTGGATGTAAAAGCCTTCGTAGCTAAAGGCGCGAAGACCAGTAAATTTGCTGATGACCTGCGAATTGCAATGAATAAGAACATTCAGGACCGTTTGAATGCAGAACAAAAGGTCAACCAAGTTAACTTTTATATGATGTTGAGAGCTTATGACGAGCTGTTCACTTTCAAGTCGAATTTGGACCAAGCAAACTTTGCACCGCAGGCTCGTAAAGAGGTGGAAAAGGGATTGCTGGCGATGGCGGAATCTGGCTTCCGTATAGGGGTGTCTTTCACTCCTGTGGGTAAGTTTGTGGATTTCTGTGAGCTAGTGACAGGAAGGTCGTTATGTCGCTCAAATGGTGAAGAACTCACGACAATTGATCGGGCTTTGGCTGGTCTCGGTATTTTTGTTGGGTCCGGTGTAATTCTAAAAAAGCTGGCCTCAAGTTCTGCAATCAGGGATTCGAGACTGTTGACGGGTGCAATAGACAAAATTAATTCGATAATCGCCGGTCTGCTTCCAAAGTTTGAGGGTTCTGCGGAGCAAGCGAAAGACACTGCGCGAAAATTCCTTGAGATGTTGCTTCTTAACTCTGGGGCTAAGGAATCTGCCGCTGAAATTTTAGCAAAATCTCACAGTTCGATCCTATCGCATTTGCGGGTCTTCAATAAAGTTGATCTTCTAGACCCGTCTTTGGAGAATTCGTTCTTAAAAAGAACAAAGGGATGGGATGCTCCATGGGATGTAAAGTTTGGATATTTTAGAGGGATACTAACCGAAGAAAGAGTTTTCGTACGATTTTTCTCAGAGAATAAGTATTCTGGCTGGGTGATACCAGAGGATATAGTAAAAGGACTGTCTGCTGCCGAAATAAAGCATTTGCTGGCTCTTCCGAAATCTCCCACAAAGTATGTGAAGGTGGTGCTACCAAAGGAAACCGAGGTGTTTATGGGGCGAGTTGGTTTGAATAAATTTGGTGGTGTTGAGGGCTGTATACAATTCTATGTCGATGACTTGAAGCCTGAATACTTTGGTGAGGTTAAAATGATTTTGAGCAAATTTGAGGGGTTTTAAATGATTACCAAATTAGAAGATAGAAAGAAATTATTGATAAATAAAGTCGAAGTTAGTTTGCCGGCAGCTGTAAGAGGGTATTTGGAGTTCCAAGGTCTGGCAGTTGTTGTTCTTGAAAGAGAATATAGCTTGAGAAATATATATGCATATACTGCATCTGGTGAACTGAAGTGGATTATTGAACCGGTACCTTTTCAGGTCGTTCCCCCTGGATACTCAATGGTTGCGAATGAAAATGGTCAGCTGTTGGCCGTGGCAAAAGGAACATATGTTGTAGACTTTAATACGGGAGAAATTTTGAAGGAGATCAAGGAGTATAAGTAAAGTCGATTTTGCTTTGGGTAACTTCATAAATAGGAAATGACGAGTTCCGGCGGTTGACTGAGATCTTAGGAGATCTTCCGCAAGAGATCTTTTAACATTGGATTGGTCTCGAAAAATATAGGGTCGGTATTTTTGTAGTGTTCTCCGAGAGACCTTACCACAAAACGTCCGCTGGCTTGGAATAGCGGATTCTTGGAATCCAGATATTCCTTCAGCTTCTCGGCAAGTTCCTTGTCAATATTACGTTTACCACTGACTAACAAAGCATCCGCAGAAACTCGGTTGTTCTTCGAATATACAAACCGTCTTAAGAAAGCGATGTCTTCCGCCAGGTCACCCAATACGATGATTGTGTTGGCCTGAACGCGGGGATCTGTATGTTCCAGACAAGAACTTAGGACTTCCAGTAGGGACTCTTTCACCAGATAAGAAGGCACAAAGTTCGATGCTAGAGAGATAGCGGCAGAAAGAACTTTGTCGTTGGCTTTTCCGGCTTTGTTGGCGTTGTGAATGGTTCGCAGGAAGTTTGTGAAGGCTTCGGCCTGCATTTCGCCGCTCATTCGCACCTTGTAGGTTTTTAAAATGCCAAAGGCGGTGAAGAAGGACTGATCTTTCCCGGCTTCGATTTCAGCGCTTAGAAATTCATAAGCGGCGCACAGGTCTTCATCACTGCGGAAGTAAGTCAGAAGGCTCACGTCTTTCTGCAAAGCTTCAGTCACCGTGGTGAAGTTTTTTGCGCGGAACAAAGTCGAAGGCTTGGAGAAGCCTTTCAGCAAAGTTTCTTTCGTGTCAGAGACGGTGCAAAGGCCCTCCACCGAATCGGCGGCTTCCGCATAGAAAGTGACTGAGCTTGAAGCTTTGTCATCCACCTGACTTAGCAGGCGTGCGGATTCAATTAGCGGCAGACCGCTCAGGGCAAAGCCAGAATCCTGATTCACAAAACGAATCTTACCCAGAACAAAACTGCCTTTCACTTTGAAATAGTGATCGGCCCCTTCGGGAAGGCTTGCTTCAATCTGCTGGGCGGCTTCAAAGACACTGCGCAGGCACGCCAGGGCCAGGGCTTGGGAATTCTGTTTGTCTTCTTTGATATGAAAAACGATTTCATCACCCACGTACTGATAGATCAAACCGTTATAGCGTTCGATCAGTTCGCGGGCTTTGATGAAGTAGGTGTTCATGATCTCGGTGACGTATTCGTCCTTCTTATCCAGGAAGATCTGCGTGTATCCGTTCAGATCCACGCGGATCATGGTGCTTTGGAAAGCATAGGGAGCTTTCTGGCCGGACTTCATTTCGTGCAGGATCGCCGGGGTCAGGGAATCTGAGTAGTAGCGATTCTCGTACTCCAAGTACTTTTTGGTGCTTTCATAGCTTTGGGTGGCCGTGAGAAGTGTTTGACCCTCTTTGGAAAGTGACTTGAGGTTTGCAAGCTTCGATCGGTCGCGGTTTGCCAGAATCTGGGTCAGGTTGATGATGTCTTTTAAGAACAGGTATACCAGAATTCCGACGATCAACGTGACCACTAGAATATCCTGGATAATCAGACCCTTCATGGACCATGCGGTTTCAAGCATGATGTTCTTTTTGTTCTGAAAGATGCCGACGGTGAAGCGATAGTCCATCAGTTTGATGGTTCTAAATGCCAGGTCATCATTTTGCAGCAGTTGATTAAAGACCTGATAGTCGGCGTTGATGCCGGCCAGGTTTTCAAAGTTGTTATACCAAGTCACAACTTCCGAGCCATTTTGCAGAATATAGAAATCAATCAGGAATAGCTTTCTGGCATTCTCAAGTCGGTCTTTTAAAAGACTGAAGTTCTCAGTGATCACCAGAGGCGTGAAGCTTTCCTGCACGAACTGCATTTGGGACTGACGGCGCAGGATTTCTTTGTCGGTGAGGTCTTTGACGTTAAAATAGAACTGTGTCGCTGACGAGATCACATAGCTCAGCCAAAAAGCCGCGACGATAAGAACTACAACCGACTTGTTCCATTTACTTTTGGCGAACAAAGCGGTCTCCTTGATCCAGGAAGATCACTTCACCCTTTTTTGCTCCTGTGGAGTTTCCATAGAGATCCAAGATGGTGATTTTTTGTGATTCCAGCTGTTTGCCAAATTCTGGGTCTGATAGTTTCTGTTTGGTCTCTTTATAAGTATTTCTGGAGATATCCGTGATGATTTTTTCACGTGATCCCGCTGAAGAAGAACCGACTTCCTGTTTTGAATTGGATTTTGCGGGGGTGTTTGTCGCAGGCTCTGGATTGGTTGCGGCAGGTCCGCGCACGGGAGCTCCTGCCGAGCCACCACCCGAGAAACCAAGACTGGATCCTGCAGAACCACCGGAGCTTGCAAAGCCACCACCGCCGCCACCTGCGGCCATGCCGCTGCCCACTTCTCCAGAGGCCGATCCCTGACTTGCTGGCGCACGGGAGGCTTCACTGGTGCTGCTAGGCGCTTGACGATCTGTTGGCGCGGAAGCTGATGCGATGTTTGCAGATCGCGTTGGTGCCGCTTGCTGTGTCGTGGACGGTCCATCAATCGTGATTTCTTCAACAACGCGATCACCGGTAGAAAGAGTTCTTGCCGAGGCCTTTAGCAGGTCGCTGGCTGGATTGCCGTTGGAAGCTTTGATGGGAGCTCCAGTGGAAGCAACAGATCTTGATACTTCTTTGCTGCCTGAGCCACCAGTTCCACTGCCGGTGTCAGCTGCAACGGCCTGAGTACTGAAGGATCCCGCCAGGTTATTGGCCATACGAAGCATGCCACTGCTTTCAGAGGCTGAACGAACCAGCGCCTGTTGAGACCCCGCTTCGGTCACTGGAGCTGGATTGGAGATAGATTCAGACAGAGTATTTGCTGGTGGAATTTGAGTTTGTGCCACAGTGAGTTCGGTCGGAATATTTGCAGTAGCTGCCTTTGCAGCGATCTCAGTACCAGTTTGTGCAGTGACCGCGATAGGGGCACTTTTTGTACTTGTTTGGGTGCTTGGGGCTTTCTTTGCAGCATCTTTGGCAATTTGTTGGGTGTTGCCTTCGGACTTTGCCGTCGCGGTTTTAGCGCCGTCTTGGAGGGAGATGGCCCCCATAACAGTTGTGATAGAGTTATCGCTTCCGAGTGGAGCACCTGCTTTTAGCTTTTGGCAAAGGCCCTCGACAGTTTTAACCTCAGACTCATTTTTTAAGCCGGCTCGGTGTAGCAGCTCGTGAGTAATTCCCTCGGTGGAAACAATTGGCGCCTTACCCAAACCAGCAACGGCAGGTTTGCTTCTGGCTTTTTCCAAATCAAAATGGATAAACCCTGTGGATTCATCTGTTGTTAAAGTCTTTTCTTGGCCATCCGCTTTTTGGCACTTCAAAAGCGGGCCATAGTTCTTTGGCTGCTGACTAAGCTGTGCTTTCTGCAGTTCAAATTTCGCCGCCAGAAGTTTTCCGGAAATTGCGATTTTATCGCCAGAGACAGCCTCTTGGAATTTGGGATCGTTGAGGCACTTCTGTGTTTCGTCAGAAGTAATAGCTACTTTCACGGCCTTTGAAGTTAAGAGTTTCTCTTTTACAGAGAGTTCTTTTTTACAAGATTCGTCTAAAAGGAATTCTTCGATAGCACTTGTACCTGTAACATCCGCCAATTCAGAAATTGCAGTAAATGATTTGAGCTTTTTTTGAACCGAAGTGAGTTCGCATCCACCGTCTTCTAAATTAAGCAGAAAGTGCTTTCGAGTACTCAGACCCTCTAGTTGCCACCGCTCATTCGTGAATGAATAAGACATTTCACGGACCACCTTGCCGCTTAATCGTACGTCCCAGCGTATCGGAAGACCATTTCTAAATTGGGTAAAGACTTCGGTGGAACCCTTTTTGAGATACCAAAAATCAATTTGTCCATCCAAGTCGCCGTCGATGCGAATGTCCTCGAAGTCTTTGTAAGAGATCATGTATCGGCCCGGTTTAGAACCGCCAGGATTGTAAATGACTTCTTCCGCCTTTAAATAGGTCTTCTTTGGACTCTGTGCCCAAAGCGACTGGAATACAAAAATGGCGGTTAGAAGGATTTTCACAGCCTGTAGATCGGTATAAATGCGGCGATGGTTTACGGTACTAAGATCCAGCTGGCCTATAGCCTAGATTTGGTATGTAATCTTCCTAAGGCAAGTATCCTCTTCCAATATATTAATATGAGACAATTTCTATCCCTGATAGTGCTGGGCTTAATTCTAATTTCAGCTGAGGCGCAATCGTCTGCAACCAAGCAGTTCAAAGTTTATTCCGTAAAAACAAAAAAGTATGTGAATGTCACCGTTACAGACTACCAGGGAGTGACCCTTTCCCAGAGCTGCATGAAAAGTGGAAAGATGAATTGTGACGCATGGAAAGCCGTTCAGTCCAAGATCGAAAATATGGAAACACCGGGGGTTGGTGTGATTGGCAATCCGGCCGCGAGATACTGCCAAGCGCACAAGTCATTGAATCGAATTCTATTGGACGCGAAAAGCAGAGAATATGACTACTGTGAGTTCCCCGATGGGTCATTCGTGGATGCTTGGACCCTCTTTAACAAACACTTTTCAACCAGACAGTAAGGTGCGGAAGTGAAAAAAATTGCCTTAATTTTACTTTGTATTTTTGTGGCTCCATTTGCTTTGGGCGCGATGGGATTGGATCCGGTTCCTCGCGACTTACTTAAAGATGATGGTGGGGTCTTGGCCGTAACAAATATGCCAAAAACACGATCCCAGGATTCGTTTGGTATCTGCTATTCGTTCGTTGCGACGACCATTTTAGATGAGGCGAATTGTACAGGGAACAAGGTGCCTGATTGTGCAAATGTACCCGATCAAAATAAGTTTTCTCCTTTAGATGTGGCGAGATTTGGAACGAAGCTACCGGAAGGTGTGGAGTCGGATCGTTTTACCTCCGAAGGATTGAATGAAGGAGGATCGGCCGCTTTAGCGATATATAGTGTTTTAAGAGATGTTGTAATCAAGGAGTCTTGTGCACCATTTGATCAGATAGTTTCGAAAGTGACCGATCCTGGTGAAGCGCAGAAGCTTGAGATGTCCATGTGGAAGACGTTTAAAGATAGTTACGAATCCTTCCAAAAGAAAACAAAAGAATGTATGAGTTGTGGTTTGGAGTATGCGACTGCAAAAACACAAGAACTCAAAGAAAACTTCAACTTGAAGTCTTCGAACAAAGATATTTTGGAAGCTTTTTCTCAAGATACCTATGCAAAATTCTTGGATAAGCTTCTCATTCCAGAAAAGTGTTGGAGCACGGAGAATGTAATAGGCGTTCAGGGCAATTGGAACCTCCAGCAGTTTCCCACGAAAGCTAAGGCCGATTACCAGTCTTCAATTAATAAGATCAAAGAAGTATTGACCAAGAAAAGGCCCATAGCCTTTTCATTCTGTGCCCAGGATAAAGTCACGGTTAAGAGCCTCAAGGCTTGCGGAGAGATTAAAGATAAAAGCGGTAACACGGTGGGTGCCGGCCATGGTGTCGTGATTAAAGGCTACCGCAAAGTCTGCAGAAGCGCAGGTGACTGCTACGAAGCCCTGCAAGTTCAAAACTCCTGGGGGGAGGGATGGCAAAATGCGAACAGCGATGGCTGGGTAGATGCCAAGGTCCTGTTGGATCGTTCCTTCTATGAACTGGGGGCACTAACCTGGCTTGAGCAGGAAACAAAGTAGTCCACTTCGTTGTTCAAAGTTCGGATAATACAACGCTTAAATGCCTACTATTCGATAATCGCGTTCTTTAGGCCATTCAATTCGATCGTGCCTAAGCTTCCTGCTGAGCCTTTTTCGCCATCATGCCCGGGTTTACCTGGCAGGCCATCTTTACCTCTTTGGGCAGGCTTACAAACCTTTTGCTGATCCAATGTACCAGCCGCGCCGCCTTTACCACCGGTCTTGCCTGGGGCACCGAGGCCACCAATTCCACCCATTCCTGGTTTTAAAGATATGTTGAGTGTGAAGTGTTGATGGTCTTCGATTTGAACAAAAAGACTTCCGGTGTCACCGCCTGTAGCGCCGGCTTCACCGTTTAGGCCATTTGCGCCATTTTCACCATCCTCTCCGTTTGTCGGTTGCCTGGAGCATCTGATATTAATGATCCCACACCGTTGTTGACCAGAATAGCGGTCTTCCGTGCAGTCTTCATCGCCGTCCCATTCGCCGGGATCTCCGTCATAACCGTTACGTGCACTTGAAAGGCCTCGTGTACGTTCGACTTCTGTGCCGGAGCGTCCGTTCTTGCCTTTGGCCCCTTGAAGTTCTACCAAAAGATAACCAGAGGCTTGCTTGGCGCGAATTGAGATCGCCCCGCCACTATTTTGGGGGTCCTCTGTCCAAATGTCATTCGGATCAAATGTGACGATCTTTGATTTGGGGCCCGCAAATATCTTGTTCGCTTCAATTGATACCAAGTAACCGTTTGTTTTTAGAACGGCGTTTGGTTCCAGATAGAGACGACCTACTTTCAATGATAGATCTTTATTGAGGGGCATATTTTTTGAGATGACATAATCTAAGGGTATCTCAACAGGTTTGACAGTATTTAGAACGAGAACGCCCGCGCTGTTATAGGCTGTGATGTTGAAATTTAGCTTTTCGCCACCGTCGGCTGGAAGAATTATACCTGAATGCAAGTTGGGAATATTGCTTTCCAGCGCGATGTAAACAACAACACCCTCAACGGTCGGATAGTGAATTGAAACAGAGTACTGATTTACCTCTTCGCCCTCGTGAACTCGGAAATCAAAGTCCTCAAGCTTAATGGTCTGCTTTTTCAAGGCTTCTTGTTTGACGCGCTCAATTTCTGTTACGACTTCTTCAGCCGTGGTATTTTGTTTGGCGTTCTTTTCATCGGCTTTCTTAAAGGCACAGCCAGATCCATTTAAAAGGACGAAGGATAAAAAGGCTGACGCTGCAAAGAGTAGTTTACTTTGTTTCATAGTGTTCCCAGATCAAAGATTCGTTGCTTTGCCGCATTAGAGTTAATGGTTCCAACTTTTCCAATGGCGCCATCTTTTCCGTCAGCACCCTTTGGACCCAAGGCACCTTTTTGACCAGCAACTGGCTTTTGAGCGCAGACACCACGGGTTTGCCCAGGAGCTCCTCCATTGCCACCTTCGTGACCTCCTGCTCCCGGCGCCCCTTTGCCACCCTTGCCGGGCAAAGAGCCTACTTCCAATGCAAACTGATCGTGCTGAAGCACGGTTACCAGAAGGTTTCCTGTGCTGCCTCCATCTTGGCCGTTTTCGCCGCTTGCGCCAGGGGCGCCAGGTTTCCCGTTATGTCCATTGGATGCGGCTTGAACACATACTGTTTCTGCCGGACTGTCGGGTGTTTTGGGAATTCTCTTTGAAATCTCATCGTTCCCATTTGCTCCATCGAGTTGCGGATTGTGTTGGCGAGTGATGCCTTTGCTTTTCTCCAACTCGTCACCACTGCGTCCGTTCCTACCGTTAAAGCCGATCATTGCCACACGCAAAGTACCGACTGCCTTGCGAGCATTGATGGTGATACTGGAGTTGAGAGCGTGAAAGTCGTCGGTGGCGTAGTTCTGGGCGCTTTGTGTTCGGATGTGTGCGTGATTTACAAATAGTTTTCCAGAGTCAATGGGTCCTTCCAGTAAAAGTGATTTGACTGAAATGCTTAGCAAGTGTCCATTCGTTTGGATAAATGCACCCTCTAATATGTACATTCTGTTGGCTTCCATTTGCATGCCTTTACCTAGATATAGAGGTTTGTCGATGATTGTGTCGACCGGCGCTGTGGTGACGTGGGTATAAACCGAGATTGGTGCACCAAAAGAATCAATGGCTGTAAGCTCAATCTTCTGGGCTTGGCTATTTACCACAGTAATAGTGGTTGTATTGGACCCTGAGACAATTTCTTTAAATTCATTTGCAATGATCTGAACCTTAGCTACCTCAGAGGGCCATGAGATGGCCATATTATAGAATCCCATTTCAGCTTCAGTAAAAGTCACCTGCACATTATCAGCGGTCAACTGCCCATTGAAAGCTTCTTTGGCGCGCTCAGTTTTGATTTGCTCAATGACGTCCGTTGGAGTTTCACCGGGTTTGGCTTTCGGGGCATTGTCCTTTTTAAAGGCACACCCAGGCCCATTGAGAAGCACAAACGCGAACAACGACAAAATTGTAAAGCCGGCTTTTTGGTGTTTCATAATCCGAAGTTATAGCCTATCGGTGTGGGGACCTCTATATTCCAGCTCTGGGCGGGGAAATCTTATATCCGGGCTCTGAAAATGGCTAAAAGATAGACAAGTTTGGATAGACCAGATTAAAAAAATGAATCTCCCTTCAGGGAGATTTATTAGATCTTCCCCTGAACAAAGGCCCAAATTCTCCCTAAAGGGAGAATTTGATAGTAATCCCTCAGAAATTAGATAGAATCTCCCTAGGGGGAGATTATGGCCATCAAATCGATTAAAAGCACCAAAGACCTCTCTCTGCTATTGAAAGCGAGAAGAGAAGAACTGGGAATTTCTCAGGCCGAACTGGCTCAGCTCTGCAATCTTTCCGTGAACGGTATCAGCAAACTAGAAAGCAATAAAGACGGCAGCCGAGAAGTAAAACTTTCGACGCTTTTTAAGCTCGGAAAATTTTTAGGCTTTGAACTGGCTCTGAAGGTCGAAGAATGAATTCACTTAATGTGTTTTATGAAGACATCCTGGTGGGACGCCTTCTTCAAAGCGAAGATCTTACCTATTCGTTTTCGTACTCCCAGCAGTGGCTAGGTTATAAAAATAAGTTCTCGCTTAGTTTGGCGATGCCATTGCAGGCAGAGCCCTTTGGTAATCGCATCACTTTATCCTTCTTTGAAAATTTATTGCCTGAAGGCGGCGTTCGGGAGGCAATCGCCAGATCTCGTCAAACACAAGGTCCCTACGAGTTTTTAAAAGAGTATGGAGAAGACTGCGCCGGAGCGGTGATTATCAGCGGTAAAGAAAAATCCCCATACAATCCGGCCATAGAATCCAAGAATATTCCGATTGATATGGAGAGAGTCTACGACGCTATTGAGAATCATCATTCTGTTGCGCACGTTATAGCCGAACTTGAACCTGGGTATCTTTCATTGGCCGGGGCGCAAGATAAATTTCCGGCGATCTATGCCGACGGGAACTTTTTTTTGCCGGACAATGCTGGCCCCACGAAACATATCATCAAAGTTCCCATCGATCGCCAGGGCATTAAAGAGTCCGTTTTTAACGAGTACTATTGTATGCAGCTGGCAAGTCTTTGTGGTTTCAACATTCCGGTAAATCAGATTGTTTACAGCGGCAAGCATCCTCTTTTTGTGATCGAAAGATATGATCGGGAAAAAGACAGAAAGGGTGTAGTTCGTCGAATTCACCAACAGGATTTTTGTCAGGCTCAAGGCTTCACCAGTGAAAAAAAATACGAAAGTAAAGGCGGACCTTCCATTTTAGACAATTATAAATTGATCGTTGCTAATGTGACAATCAAGGAGCGCCTTCGAAGTACTTATGCCTACCTAGACTGGATATGCTTTAATCTGCTTATTGGGAATAATGATTCGCATTCGAAAAATATATCCTTCTTGCTGAGGGATAATAAAATTGAACTTGCCCCCTTTTATGATCTGGTGTCGACAGCTCTCTATCCGAGTCTAAAACGTCAATTCTCTTTTAAAATTGGTGGTCGGGACGAGTATTCGCAGATTGGCAAAAATCAATTTGCCGAACTTGATCGAGAACTTGGTTTGAAGGTTGGCACTATGGCCGATCGAATGAAGCACACCTATCAAAATATCAACACTCATAAAGACGATCTTGCAAAAAATATTACAGAGATCTTTAGCGAAGTGCGAATAGTAAGTCGAATCTCTGAGCTTATCGAGCATCGTGCCAAGGGCTTTTCCCAGCAAGGGGTTGAGCTTTGATTTTCGCCTATTAGTCCGTTTGCGACGGGTTCTATTAAGAAATGAGCCCTTCTTAAATTTGGACGCCATGCCTCAACTTGACTAACTCCATGAGTCCCCATAAATTCGTCGGCCTATGAACAAAGAATTTATGTTAAGAGCCATCGAGCTTTCCAGAAACAACATGCGTGCCGGCGCAGGCGGTCCTTTCGGGGCAGTCATTGTTAAAGACGGCAAAATCATCGGTGAAGGTTGGAACAAAGTGACTTCCTCCAACGACCCTACCGCGCATGCCGAAGTTTCTGCTATCCGCGACGCTTGCTCCAAAATCAGTAATTTTGAACTGGCGGGTGCGGAAATCTACACTAGCTGCGAACCTTGTCCAATGTGCTTGTCTGCAATCTACTGGGCCCGCATTGAAAAGATCTATTACGGCAACACCCGCAAAGACGCCGCTGAAATCAACTTCGACGACGACTTCCTTTATCAGGAAATTCCAAAAGACCTCAAAGACCGCAAAGTACCCATGGTTCAATGCGCTCACACAGAAGCGTTGGAAGTTTTCAAAGAGTGGGACAGTAAGACCGACAAGGTTCCGTACTAAAGCCCAGTAAATAGTTTTGGGACTGCAGTCCCATTCACAAGTCAGAGAGAATAAAGGAATGAAAGCACTTTCATTCCTTTTTCTTTTTTTGAGCGTTGTTGTCTCTTTGTCCTGCCAGCACAAGGAAAAACAAATCCCCCGCGATATCGCTTCTCTTCAAGCCAATGGCGGCATGGAAGGTATTTGGTTCTTGCAAGGAACTTCCTCCACCCGCGGGCCTTATAATGGTGAGCTGGAACTGCGCAAGGCATCCGATGGAACTTTTGATGTGGTTCGCGTGGTCACCTATATCAATTACTTCTTTGATGGTTTGAAAGTGCAGGAAGTGTGGACCGGAAAAGCCGTGGCCACGCATGATTCCCTGACGATTTCCTATGACCTTCGCCAGGGTGATTTCATCACAAAGCTTGGCAATCAAAAGCGAGATCCGTCGGACTTCGATGCTCCGATCACGGTGCTTTCCCGCTATGTGGTGACTCCGAATGGCCTTGCGACTCACTATGCAGATAAAAAAGTTTCTAACTACAACGAATGGATCACCACCCGTCGTGATCTTGAAGCGCAACCGTTGTGGGTGAATCAGCGCCAGACCATCAGTGCCCAGGGACCGAAAGTTACTCTGGTGGTTCGTGGCGTGATCAATCTTTTCAAAAAAGACATTGGCTACGAGAAAGATCCTTTGGTGAAGTCCTACAAAAACCGCCCCGAGTATAAAAGCGAAAATCCGTACATCGTTTTTGATCCCACGGACTTCCAGTTCTATCGCAACAACAAGGATGTGATTCGTGTCACCAACAAGATCGTCGATGACATCAGCATCACCGAAGCGGCGGTGAAACGAAATGCCTATGCTCCGACGTTAGAGGAAAAAGCCAACAGCTATGACAAAAACACCCGTGACTTCCATATCAATGAAGCCGGCATGGTTGCGCACGCCGTGCTGGACGAAAACGGAAGACTGTTGAACTATTCCTTTGATGGGGATGCCGCCCTGTGGACGGGAATGTATCTGGGCTCTCAGGCGATGCGCTATCTGAAAACCAAGGACAGCGAAGCTTTGGACAACGTGAAAAAGTCCCTGCGCGGTCTGATGACTTTGATGGAGATCACCAATGATCCGCAGCAATTCGCACGCACGTTGGCGCTGTACAATCCCGCTCAGCCGGTTCCGGCCAAGTGGCATCGCGGTGAAGGCAAGTTCCAGCACCTGATCTGGCTTGAAGGCGGCAACAACGACATGATCAAAGGGATCACTCACGGCTTCTTGTGGGCCGGAATGGTGCTGCCACAAAGTGAAACCGAACTTTGGAAAGAGCTTCGTGCCAATTCCCGCAAGCTGATTGATCTGCAGGTTGTGAACGACAAATCCCAGAACCGTCCGGCGGCGTTGGGACTGGCAGCCTGGCTGACAAATGATGCCTCTTTCAAAGAGCAGTACATCAAGTATTATGACAAGATTAAAACCAAGGTGACTGGTTACAGCTTCGACACCACTTTCTACTGGCATGGATCTGCGGACTGGAGTGGGATCAATTTGGGGTTGGTGGGTGATATCACCGACATCACGCTGGCAGACCTGCTGGGTCAAAGTAAAATCCGCGATCAGTTGCGCGAGCGCCTGATGGATGCCTGGGTGACCTATTCCCCGGCGCAAAGACATTTGCAAACACTGGTGGCTTACGGCTTTGCTTATAAACACGGAACCCGTGGTGGGAACTTCCGATCTGAAAGCAGCGAAGCGCAGTTTAATGCTTCGTTGAACCAGGCCGCTTGGGGTCTTCGTGAAATCCCGTATCCGCGCCCGAATCTGGATGTGACGATCGATCATTCATTGCGCCCGGATTGGTGCATGTCTCCGATTCCAAGGTTGTTCTGGAAGTCCCTGAAAAAGCCGGAACCACCGGTCAGCTACTTCTATCAGGGTTTGTATAATTATCCGGTATTTGAGCTGCAGGCCTTCACCAGTAACTTTGTCTGGAAAGACGGGGCCTTCCTGTATCAGGATTCTCACCGAAAAGGTGTGGAAAACTCAGGGGTGGATTACCTGTATGGCTACTGGCTGGCTCGTTACATTGGCGCCACCAATATCAACTAGGTGCCTGTAAAAGATACCGTTGCTAATCATGGGGATATCTCTTAAAAAGGTCCCCATGAAAAAGAAAAACGGCCGTGATTCCAAAGAGCTTGCTGATTTCGCCTTGGGTGAAATTCAGACCCACTATCCAGAAACATATGCTCCAGAAGTTCTGGAGGCCTTTGACAACAAAAACCCGGGCAAGATCGCCTGGACAACTTTTGTGTGCACTGAATTCACGTCGTTGTGCCCTAAGACCCGTCAGCCGGATTTCGCAAAGATCTTTATCAACTACATCGCTGACAAGAAAATGGTCGAATCCAAATCCCTGAAACTGTATCTGTTCAGCTTCCGTAACCACGGGGACTTCCACGAAGACTGCGTGCAGACCATCTGTGATGATCTGGTGAAGTTGATGAAGCCCAAATACATCGAAGTTATCGGCGAGTTTACTCCGCGCGGGGGGATTGCGATTTACCCTTACGCGAACTATGCGGCGAAAGATAAGTTCTTCCAGGATCTTTATAAAAAGCGCATGAGCGAATACGCTCCGGGTAAGTACTCTATGGAGCTTTCAAAGCTCTACTAAGCACATACATCAATTTTGAATTCAAAAGGCTCTGTCAGGATTTTTGACAGGGCCTTTCTTTTTTTCGGACACGTGAGTTGCTAAGGCAAGAATTAGTGGGCTGCAGTAGTATGGCGTCGATAATAACTATTTTGTGGAGTCCAAGATGAAGAAATTTGCCCTTGTTTCGTTGATGATGTTTTTTGCGACCGCTTCCCAGGCTTCCGAGATGGGAACTTACACTCTTAACAAATCCCGCTCTTTGTTTAGTGGCGCTCAAGTGTTTCAATTGGAACTGTCCGAAGGCTTTCAAATGAGCTTTACCAGCAAGGAACTGGGTCATTGCAGTACCAGTAAAAAGCTGACGAACACCAACTATGTTTATGCTTTGGCAGAGGGCCCTGGCATGGCCGAAAATCTTTGGGGCACCGTTTTCTGCGATAACAAGCAGTGGTTCACGGTTTATCTGAAAGTCAAAGGCGGTTATTTGCCAGGGTCGGGCGAGACAGTTTCTGGTAACTTAAGAATTTCGGATTCTTCTTTTGATGAAGTTTTTGAAGCCAAAGTAGCAATTACGAAACACTAGATAAGTAACGCCCAGAAACACAAAAACCTGCTCGAAGGCAGGTTTAAGTGGCGGAGAAGGAGGGATTCGAACCCTCGGTACACTTTTGGTGTACGAGCATTTAGCAAACGCTTGGTTTCAGCCACTCACCCACCTCTCCGCGGTCGGTTTTCTCGACTGAGGATCCAAATTGCCATAGCCCAGCCCGTTAATCAAGGTCTTGCCTCGACTCTTTTTGTAAAATTATCAAGAATGCTTGATTTTTCCCTGGCCGCAGTCTATCTATACGTCTCTTTCTCAGTGCACTCGTAGCTCAGCTGGATAGAGTACTTGACTACGAATCAAGTGGTCAGAGGTTCGAATCCTCTCGAGTGCACCATTTTTTCCCTCTTTTTACTTCCCATGTTATAGCTAGCCAGTTTCAACTCGCCGAGTTACGTTTGAGCGATGAAAAGCACGTTTTATCTTAAAATCGGCATGATGGTTCTGGCTCTGGTGGGTGTCTTCTATGGCATGAAGGCCCTGGACGGCGGCGCTTTAGAAGACAAAGCCTCGGACCCGCAAAGCGCGCTGGGTCTTCTGATCGGCAGCGACTATCGCCCTTTGAACTGGTGCCCGGAAAAAGCCCCTAAAGTGGAGATTTTTGACCAAACCGGCACCGTGATTAAAACCTTGGAAAAACCTGAAGACATCAGCTCTGTCTGTGAAATCATGATGGGGGCCTTTTCCATGGAAGGCATTGAGGAAAGCTCATTTAAAAAGAGCCTAGCTGCCCACGGCGGCTCGGCCGGAGAAATCGTGATCCTGGAACAGGTTCCGGGAAAGCCGGTTTTCCGCGTCAAAGGGATGCCCTTTAGTTCTCCGATGCTTTCCAAGGCTTTGGATAGGCTTGCAGCCCCTTAAGATTATTTCTGTTTGACAAGAACCGCCCAAAGCCGCTAATTTAGCCCTTCACCGAGTTCAGAAGTAGCTCAGTCGGTAGAGCAAGCGGCTGTTAACCGCTGGGTCGGGGGTTCGAGTCCCTCCTTCTGAGCCAATCTTTTTTAGATTGTGATTAAGAAAACCAAGTCCATAAGACTTGGTTTTTTTATTTTTAAGGCCCGTAAAGTTCGATAGCATGAAACTCTGACGAGGAGTTCATCATGAAGCTTTGGGTTTTCAGCGCGTTGATTCTTCCCATCCAGGTTTTGGCTTCCCCGCCAGCTTTTCAAGAGTCCGTTGCTAGCATTAATCCGCATTTAAAAAAATCCGCTAAATTTGAAGTTCCGGCAGCCAACGACAAAGACCTGTATCTTCGCATGGAAAAAGCGCTGACGTCGGAAAATCCCGAGCAGTCTTTGCGCACTTTGGCTGAAGAAGGTGACTTCACGACGTGTTCAGCTTTTCAGGCAACAACCTCTTCGGGGTTGCTGCCGATGACGGGGCTTTTGGATATTTCAAAAAAACTGAATGACGAGGCCATCACTGCCAAATCCTGGGAACAAAGTCTGAAACTTGCAAATCTGTGGTGGCACTTTGGTAATTGTGAAATGCCAGTGATTACCGGGCAAATCGGCATGGCGCTGTTGAAAGATTCACTGATGGAAATGGCGAAACTTTCCAAGGAAAACATGAGCGATGAAGACCGCACCAAGTTGTCGGAACTAAAGCGCAACATCAAGGACTGGAGCCCTTCAGCCCATCTGGAAAAAGAATTCCGATTTGAAATGGCTTTAACCCCCGCTTTGCTGCTGCCAGAGCTGAAATCCGGAAAGTTTGAATTTAACAAAGAAGAGCTTGAGGAAAGTTCAGAAGAAACTGCGTTGGTTGGATTTCCGGGTCTGATCAAGCTTCTTTATCCGGAAGGCTATGGCGCCTTTGACTGGAATGAAGGGGCAAAGCCCGTGGCCGCAGTGATAGATCAGATCAAGGGCGCAAAAAATCCTGCCGCAGCGATGGGAAAAGCCGTCGACGAACAGGAGGCAAAATATATTAAGTCCTTCCATGAAGAACTAAAGCTGCGCGACCAGGGTGTGAAGTCCGTAAAGGATCTTATGAAAGATGCCAAAGCCACCGAGCTGATTGCGACTTTGCAAAAAGACGAAGAGCTGCTGAAAGCAAAACGCGAGCTTGCGCAAAACTATAAAGACAAATCCGCCTTCATGATGGCGGTGTTGGTGTTTAAGCTGACGACGCCGAATTTTTCCAAGTCCATTGATAAGAAAGCGCAGACCCTGCACAAGGATCTGATCCGCCTGAGCAAGCCGCTGTAGCCGTCACAGGGCCCAATCCGGGCCCTGCTTTGTATCAATTTCCTGTAAAGCCTATTTTGTCTCAATGTGACCCAATTGGGCCCCTCTTAGGGGTCCAAATCGTTTATATTGCAAATGAGCCATCTTTCGCCGGGCATAGCCTTTGTATTATGGGGACTTGGAATTATCGGACGTCTGCTGGAGGACTCATGCGCCTTATTAAATATCTGCCCCTTGTCGCCTTTTGGAGCCTGACGGCTTTCACAATGAAAGCTGGCGCCGAAGTGAAGAGCTATCGGGAGTGGAAAACTGAAAGAGTTCAACAGGCTCAAGTCAAAGTAACGACTTTGAAGACCCAGATCGACGCCCGTAAAGGCATCCGCCTGGCAGCGGCCGGTACGGACCCCAATATGGTTCACCGCGGGGGCTTGGAGGCAGTGGCTTCTCAGGATATCTCTGTGGAAAAGCTGGAACGCGAACTTCGTGAGGAAATCTATGACCTTGAGGTCGCCAAAGACCTGTCCGTGACGGACTATTTCGTGGGTTATCTCACCAAGGTTCAGGATAAAAAGACCGCTTTTAATGAAGTGGCCGGTAAATTGTCCCCGGAAGAGGTCGCCGAGCTGATGACGGCCTATGCGAACTCGGTTTTCGGGGCGCATTCTTCGGACCTTCCAGTCAGCGCAAATAACTTTGGCAAAGACGGCATTAAGTAAGCCTTTGTAAATCCTCAGTAAGCTCTAATCTTTATTCGGTGCGCCATTGAATTTCTATTCAGAAAAATGGAGCCCCTGACCTTGACTCTTTTCACAGCCGATTCATATTAGCTTCCGTATATAAATCATTTAAATAATGAGTTTTAAAACGGAGGCTCACAATGGCTAAGAACGAAATTGGCGTTCGCCCACTTCACGACAGAATTCTAGTTCGCAGAATGGCGGAAGAAGAAAAAACCGCTGGCGGTCTTTTCATCCCTGACACAGCAAAAGAAAAACCACAAAAAGGCGAAATCATCGCGACTGGCAAAGGCCGCGTGACTGAAGATGGCAAGATCCTTCCATTGGAAGTTAAAGTTGGCGATAAAGTTCTTTTCGGCAAATACGCTGGAACTGAATTGAAACTGGATGGCGCAGAATACCTGATGATGCGCGAAGAAGACATCCTGGGCGTATTCAACTAAATCAATTTTTTAAATATCTACTCTGGCGAAGGCCGGAGTGAATCAGATAACGGAGACAATCATGAGTAAAGTAATCACATTCTCAGAAGACGCTCGTACACACATCCTTAAAGGTGTGAACACTCTGGCGAACGCAGTAAAAGTAACTTTGGGACCTAAAGGTCGCAACGTTGTTATCGACAAATCTTTCGGTTCCCCACTGATCACTAAAGACGGTGTGACTGTTGCGAAAGAAATCGAACTTGAAAACAAATTCGAAAACATGGGCGCTCAGATGGTTAAGGAAGTTGCTTCCAAAACCAACGACGAAGCTGGTGACGGTACAACTACTGCGACAGTTTTGGCTCAGGCTATCTACCGTGAAGGCGCGAAACTTGTTTCCGCTGGTCACAACCCAATGTCCATCAAACGTGGTATCGACAAAGCAGTGGCTATCGTTATCGACGAATTGAAAGCGATGTCCAAGCCGGTAAAAGGTTCCAACGAAGTAGCTCAAGTTGGTGCTATCTCTGCAAACAATGACAAAGAAATCGGTCAAATGTTGGCAGATGCTATGGATAAAGTGGGCCGTGAAGGCGTTATCACTATCGAAGAATCCAAAACTGCAAAAACTGAAGTGACTGTAGTTGAAGGTATGCAATTCGACCGTGGTTACCTTTCTCCGTACTTCGTAACCAACGCAGAAAGAATGGAAGCGGTTCTTGAGAACGCTTACGTTCTTGTTTACGACAAAAAAATCTCTTCCATGAAAGACATGATCGGTATCCTTGAAGGCGTTGCAAAACAAGGCCGTCAATTGTTGATCATCGCTGAAGACGTCGAAGGCGAAGCATTGGCAACTTTGGTTGTTAATAAATTGCGCGGCACTCTTCACATCGCTGCGGTTAAAGCTCCGGGCTTCGGTGACCGTCGTAAAGCCATGCTTGAAGACATCGCGATCCTGACTGGCGCGAAAGTGATCTCTGAAGACGTTGGTTTGAAACTTGAGGCGGCGACTGTTGCTGACCTTGGTGTTGCAAAACGCATCGTTGTAGACAAAGACAACACAACAATCATCGATGGCGCTGGTAAAAAGAACGACATCAATGGCCGTGTTGGTCAGATCAAAGCTCAGATCGAAGAAACTTCCTCTGACTATGACAAAGAAAAACTGAAAGAGCGTCTGGCTAAATTGGCTGGCGGTGTTGCAGTTATCCACGTTGGTGCTCCTTCAGAAGTTGAGATGAAAGAGAAAAAACACCGTGTAGAAGACGCTTTGAACGCGACTCGCGCTGCGGTTGAAGAAGGTATCGTTGCTGGTGGTGGTACTGCTTTGCTTCGTGCTTCCACTAAAGTTGATAAATCCAAATTCTCTGAAGAAGAGCAATTCGGTGCGACTATCATCAAACGTGCTTGCGAAGAGCCAATCCGTCAAATCGCGGCTAACGCTGGTTTGGATGGCGCGATCGTTTTGGATCGTATCCTTCAAAACAAATCCGTTTCCTGGGGCTTCAACGCTTACTCTGACGAATACACTGATCTGATCAAAGACGGTGTTATCGATCCAGTTAAAGTTGTTCGTTGCGCTTTGACGAACGCGGCTTCCGTTTCTTCTTTGATGCTGACTACAGAGACTATGATCGCTGAAGCACCTAAGAAAGAATCTGCAGCTCCTGCAATGCCAGGCCACGACGGCATGGGCGGTATGGGTGGCATGATGTAATGAGCTTAGCCTACGGCTAAGCCATTACACCCCGCCGAAGCTATCAGCGACGGCGGGTTACTGCTTCAAAAAACAAAAGCCTGGGCTATAACCCAGGCTTTTTTTATTTTTAAATTAGACGGTCTTAGAACAGATACTGAATCCCGCCAAACAACGTCGTCATCTTGTGACTGGTGCTTGTTGCTCGGGTCGCACCCGAGAAATCCGTGCTGTAATTTTCAATCATCAGTTCGCCGCGAATCTTGAATCGCGTCTTCATTTTATAATCCATAAAGAAGCTGAAGGAATTGATCTTGCTGTCGGATCCTGAACCGCTGTCCTGGGATTCGCTCATGCCGGGATTCATATAGAAATCAAAGCGTCCGCCGATATCCACAGGGATTTCCTCAGACAGCGGGAACTGACCCGCCAGGCTGATCAGGAAGCCGCTATAGTCCATGCTGGTGAACGTGGTGGGCGTGCTGCCATCCACGGTGAACTTGGTCGTCATGTAACCCGCACCGATTTGCAGCTTCGGACCGAAGAAGTCATTGGTCAGCAGGAAGTTATAGCCTGCATTCACGCCGTATTGGCCCACAGACATGTTCAAAGACGAAGGGGAGCTTCCGGCCTGGTTATTATCAACCGAGAACACAGACTGGCGCAGGTGAACGCCCATGTACCATTCCGGGTTCAGCCACAATTCACCACGCACCAGGATATTCGGAGCGAAGTTGTTGCTGCCACTCACCGACTCTGGCGTCGTCAGGCTGGTGTTTTGGGTGTAGTTGCCAAAGCCCGCCATCAATTCGACTTTACCGAACTGTGGAGGCATTGTCGGCAGCCATTCCGTCGGTTCCTCACCGAATGCCACGTCTTTGTCCGGACGGGTGCTGATGTCCTGCAAAACTTTTCCGGAAGGAGTGGTGATGGGGGTTGAGTACTTCACAAACTCGTCCGGCATTACTTTGGATCCGACGGCGATCACGCCCGGATCTTTTTCCATTTCGACGTAACCAAAGCTCATGAACGGTTCAACTTTGAAAAGTTTCACGCGACCCAGAACCTCTTTTTCGGTGCTGACCATGAATTTTAGTTTTGGATGACGGTTGATCTTGATGATCTGAACCACGGACACGCGGCTGTCAGGTTTAAGCCCGTAATTGCTGCCCAGATTCAGGGTCACCTGCTGGCCACGGCGGCTTAAGATGGTGGCTCTGAAAGGCATGCGGTACTTTAGATTTTCAAACAGGCGGTGGACTTCGTTTTTGATTTCCGCAGTTTCAAAACCTTTGTAGTCATTCAGGGATTCCTGCAGCAGCGGCAGGCCTTCGCGGCCCACAAACAAAGTCAGCGTGATGGAAATCCCGCGGGGACCACGGATGATTTTTGAAGTCAGGGCTGCTTCGCTTTGCGTGGATTGCAAAACGGTTTGAACTTCCGACGGGTTTTCATCCAGGGTTTCAGATTTGATTTTCAGATCTTTTGGAAAGTTGGACAAAGACCACTGCTTGTCTTCGTTTAACAAAGTTCTTAGTTCTTCTTCAGCGGGTTTTGCATAAATGCCGCCCACATTGTCAGTGGTTGGAACCAGCACGATGGATTTGATGGCAAGATCTTGGTCGGCAGCGCTGACGTAAACGTTCTGGGCATTGGTCTGGGCCCACGCAGTCGGGCTGATTGAAATGAAACAGGACGCGACGAAGAGAGAACTCAGCAAGAATGATTTCATAAATTTATTCTGCACTGCCTCTGAAAACAGGTCAATTTGGCGTCAAGTAATACGGACCGAAAGCCGAAAGATTTCTTATGAAGTCTTCACTTTCTTTTCTGATTTTTGCAGCTCTTTTTGCTTCCGCTTTTCCGGCAAAGGCCCAAGTGGGTCTGGAAGGTTTTTCTTCCGGGCGCTATGAAGTTCGTAAAGCCAACAAGCGCAGTCCAGCGTCTGAAACAGAAGCAACTCCGGTGATCACTGATTCCGACGGCGTGGCGGTCAGAACCCTGAAGACCAGCGAGCTTGAGGCCGAGAAAAAGGCTGAAGCCGAAAAGAAGGAAAAGGAACTGGCAGCCAAGAAGGAAGCCGAAGCCAAGGCAGCCGCTGAAGCTCAAGCCGCGGCAGCAGCGACAGCTGCGCCTGTGGTTCCCGCAGCAGCGCCAAAAGTGGCGGGTGCTGAGACCTCGTCTGAAGTCGAGGAGCCCACCATCAGCGAGCAGGCCGAGAGCCTTTTTTCTGACAAAGCTTCCAAGATCTTTGAATTTTACCGTGAGCAAATCCACGAAGACGACATTCGCAACAACCGCCTGGAGCTGGATGTGATGCCGGTGGTGGCTTACAATGATTCCCAGTCCAATTACACATTCCGTGACTATCAGAGCTTCTTTAATGCGCTGAAGATTCGCACCAATGTTTGGTTCACGCCACTTATTGGTGTGAGCGGACAGATTCTATTCTCGTTTGCAGCAGATGTGGACTCTATCCAGGCTGATCAGTCCCGGGTTTCGGCAAAGTATGAATTTGTCGATCTGGGTTTGAACTTCCGTAAGTTCTTCGGGGTTTCCCGTAAATCCAATTCATTGGAATTTTCTTTGTTGTTCAGTGATAACAAGATGACCGTTCCAAGTGACAACACCTCCCGAGCCCGTCTTAAAACTCAAGGGCTGGGTGTGGGTCTGAAAGCGCGCATTCCGACGTCTGCGAACTATGCCTGGACTCTGGGGGGCAGTTTCTTTCCGCGTCTGCAGCATTCTGAAAGTGCCACGGGTGTAAATATCCAGTCCGGCGCTTCGGAAGAAAGCGTGCGCATTGGTTTGGATGTCGGTGGTGAATGGAAGTTCACCCGCGAAAGTCAGATGATCTGGAGCTTGGGTGCTTCGGCTGAAAGAAACGTCTTCGACGGTGCCGCCGGCCTGCCAGACCCTGGTACAGGTTTGACTCCGAACAATGTCAGCGTGACCAATTCGCTTTATATGTTCTCACTGGGCTATCGTTGGGGTCACTAAAATCCACTCACAAAATAGCCTGCTAAATTCTATACTGGCGGTATGAAGATTCGTTTTGCTGTAATTGATGATGCCGCCTTCTTGCGTGAACTTATCAAAAATCTTGTGACCTCTGAAGGAGGCCTTTGCGTCGGCGAGGCTGCCAACGGGGACGAGGCGGTAGCGCTGGTGTCAGCGACTCTGCCCGATCTGGTATTTTTGGATATGGTCATGCCTCTTCGTAATGGCATCGAAACCGCAAAGATTCTGAAAGAGCTTCATCCCGAAATCAAGATCATCGGTTGTTCCACAATCGATCAGGAAGCTCTGGTGCAGAAAGCCTTCGAGGCGGGCTTTGATGCTTATCTGCCAAAACCATTCAGCAAAGAACAGCTTTTAAAAGAAATCACAAAAGTATTACCGCATCTGGGAGAATCCACTCATGGAAGAACTTAAATTTGTATTCAAATGTTTTGCTGCAACGGCCTTGCTGATTGTTTTGATGCAGGTGAAAGTGGGCGGCGATTCGATTGAATCTCATTCTTTCCGCTGGTTGCAGAAATCCACGGTGTCTCAGTATATTCAAAGTGCGGCAGCGGGTGGTGCCATGGCGATCAGAAATCTGGGTCGTTCATTGGGTGATGGCGTGGCCAGCACGGTGGACGGATTCCAGGAAGGCGCTCACGAAAAAGCAATTCGCTAGTACACCCTGCCCTTTTAAAAAAGGGGAAGGGAGAGCGACTGTAAGGGGGGATAGTCACTCTCCCTAGGGGGCATATTCAATTCAAGCCTGGGCGTGGATTAGTTCCAGCCTTTGCTTGTTTTCTCTTTGGAAGTCTTCGTCGAAGTGTCTTTAGCAACCTTCGCTTTAAACTCCTGCTTGAACGCCGTCGTGGAATGACGACCGCTCGCGCTGTTGTTTTTGCAAGAAACACCGGTGTTCGCCATTGCCACAGAGGCGATCAAAGACATAGCAATAGTGGCTTGTACGATTTTCTTCATAAAACTCTCCTTTATCTATACACACTTAAAAACATCATTAAGAACTCATAGAGCTCTATTGCATCGCGTGTGCCAGTTTTTTTGTCTCAGGATGAGACGAATCGGAGGGTTTCAGGGCAAAAAAAAGGGCTTTGGATGTCCAAAGCCCTTTTGTGTAAGGCGAGTGTCAGGTTTCTAGACAGATCAGATTACTGTCTTCCGGTGCTGGTTTTCTCAGATCCACCAGGGGTCGCGCTGGAGCCCTTGACTTCACGGGAAACGGTGTCGTCATGACGACGGGAGCCTTTACCAGTGGTGGCGCCTGTACGGTAGGCGATACATTCACGGCAGTCACCCAAAGCCGATGTGGTGGCTTCAAATGGAGTCGATCTGAAGGCCTCATTCGGGTCTTCGCCTGGATTAGCCGGGCGGTTGGCATTTTCGTCAGCAGAGGCTGTTCCCGCGAAGGAGAAGCCCAGGGTCAGCAAGATGGAAAGAACCAAGAGTCTTTTCATATAATCACCTTCTCCTTACAGGTAAAGTTCCGCAGTTGCGGGAGCAATGATATCCAAGAGGTTATTAAATGTGCTGGCTACCTGCATGGCTACAGATGGCCCCTCTTTGCTGTCCACTTTGTTGATTTCACCATTTGGTTTATAGGATACCACAATTGTGCCCAAACCGGGACGGGTAACTACGGATGGTTTACCATAGCGTTCCTCGTACTCGATTTTAACCACTTTCTTGGCCTGATCTGTAATGGTCGCAATACGGCCGCGGTTATCATATGTCATATTGATCTTCTGGCCATCGCTGTTCTGGGCATAGGAAAGGTTTCCTTTGCCATCGTATTTGAACTGAGCGGCCTTGGTGGCTACTTTGGCACCCTTTTCGTTAAAGTAGGTGCTGTTCACAGAGCTGACCTTTTTAACCTTGGCATCGTACTCAAACGCCATCTTCATGTTCGGTGCGGCTTTCACCTTCACCAAACCATCTGGATAGTATTCATAAGAGATACGGTCGGCATTACGACGGATGGAAACCGGTTTGCCAAAGACTTCATGATAAGTGATGTCGGTGACGTTGCCGTTCACAGTCGTCATCACGCGCTGAAGATAGAATTGACCGTCAGCGCGCTGCTGGTGCCAGAATTCGTACTTATTATCCGCCATCACTTCCTTGCCGCAGGTCTTTTTCACTGTGGACCAGTAGTGATTTTTCGGATCTGTCGGGGAGTCTTCGTATTTGTAGGTCTCGATACATTTATCGCGGTCTGCAAATGCCAAAACCCAGTCTTTTTGTTTGTCGTACTTCAAAGCGACAAACGTTTTGTCCGGCCAAGTCGCCTTGGTCAGATTGTGAAGCTCATCGTATTCGTAAGTGTACGTTTTCAACCAGGCATTCTTTACGGAAGCCAGGTCATCCAGGTTGGCGAACTTGTATTCCGCCATCAGACCATTCGGGCCGGTGATGGTTTTAACTTTTTTGTTCTGGAAGTATTTGAAAGTCAGACGACGACCGTTGTTGTCCTGGAGTGTGGAAATCACGTCCTTGTCATAGTCGAACTTCAGGAAGTTGTTGTTCTTGTCATAGATATGAGTCAGTTTTCCCTGCGGGTTGAAGCGCTGAGAGCTGCCGTCAGGAAGATTTCTGGTGTAATACGTTTTGTTGAACGTGAAGTGTTCAACTTCGCGGCCGTTGGCGTAGAACTTGGTGCCTTCTTTAACCGGAACCGTGATTCCGTATTGACGGGCATAGTCCGCGCGCAGGCTGTCGTCTTCAAGCAATTGTGTTTTCAGCGTGTTGATCGCCGCCTCGGTCAGGCCGACTTTCTTTTCCGCTTTCATCTTGTTCACGATTTGCGCGATAGAGCTGTCGACATCCTTACGGGTGATTTCACGAGGCGAGAAGGTCACTTCAAGGCCGCCACCGCATTCTTTTACCTTGATATTGCCTTCGGCAGTGACTTCCATCCCGGTTTCAAAATCAGAGCACCAGCCAAAGCCGAACATGCCGTTGAAAAGTGAACGGCTGTTATAAGTGCGCACGATTTTAAGATCATACCCGCTGCCCGGAACATCCATATCGATCCAGGTGTTGGAGTAGTTGGCATTTTTCATATCCACAAGCGCGAACGCCTGGGCAGAAAAAAGAAAGGCGAACGCCAAGAGTGCTTTCTTCATTATCGATACCTCTTCCTTGAAACTGACAAACTACACTTTAATGGTAACAAGCTTTTTAATAAGCACGCCACCGATTATTTGCAGACCCAGCATCGCTGCCAGTAACACTAGACCTAGGGTTGTGTTAAACATAGGTTTGATGAAAGCCGGATCGATCACCAGGAATACGGCCATCAAGATAAATGGAATCAGAGTGACGATTATCCCTTGCATCATCCCCTGAGCGGTCAAAGCCTGAATTTTTTTCTCTACTTTTTGTCGTTCGCGCACGACCAGTACGATGGTCTGGAAAGTTTCTGCCAGATTACCACCGGTCTCTTTGAGGATGTTGATGGAGGTCACAAACATCTGCACATCCGGGCGCGGGATGCGGTTCCCCAGGTCATTCAGTGCGCTTTCAAAGCTGTCACCGACTTGCATCTGATACAAAACTTGCGCAAATTCCTGACTCATGGGATTTCCCATGATCTCCACCACGCGTTTCATGGACTCCTGCGGATTGGATCCGGCCTTGATACCGTTGGCCATGATCGTAAGACCATCGACCATCTGATCGACAAACTTGGTGCAGCGGTTTTCGTAGATCATGCGCACCAAAAGCAAAGGCAGCTGCCAGCCAGCCACGGTGATGGAAGCACCAAAAAAGGCACCCATCAAAACACTGGGCCAGAAGATCAGGAAGACCAAAGCACCCAGACCGAAACTCATCAGCAGGATGATCAGCGTGACTTTCTTTTCGTCAACGTCCATTCCCATCACACGAAGAATCTTGATCACCTCGTCGCGCTGGCCAAGGCTGCGCTTGTGCAGCCATGCAATCGCCTTGTCAGCCCACAGGATGACGATGACGAAAACACAGATGCCAAACAGAGGGATCATAACCCATTCGTTAAACAGGAAACTCATGGCTTACCCCGATTTTTTCACTGGAGCCACGCCTGGCATTTTTGGCGCCATCGCAGCTGGGATTGGTGGTTTTGCAGGAGCGGCCGCTGCCGGTGTGCCTGCGTTCGGATCATTGGCAAAGATCTCACGCGGAATCACAACACCCTTGTCGCTCAATTTTTGGATAAAGCTTGGGATGGTACCGGTTGCCTGGAAAGTCCCCTGGATTTTTCTGTTCTTGTCGTAACCGGTTTCTTTGAATCTGAAGATTTCAGCCAAAGTCACCACGTCCCCTTGCATGCCCGCCACTTCGGTGATGCTCAGGATTTTACGGCTGCCGTCAGACAGACGGGAGATCTGCACAATCAGATTCACTGCGCCGGCGATCTGTTCGCGGATCGCACGCATTGGCAGATCCATACCGGACATCATACAAAGTGTTTCCAGACGGGCCACACATTCACGCGGAGAGTTTGCGTGAGTCGTGGTCATGGAACCATCGTGACCCGTGTTCATGGCCTGCAACATGTCCAAAGCGGCGCCGTCACGGCACTCACCGACGATGATACGGTCCGGACGCATACGCAGGGCATTCTTGATAAGGTCACGGATATGAATGGCGTTAGAGCCTTCCATCGAAGCCGGGCGTGTCTCCAGGCGCACAACGTGCTCCTGTTGCAGCTGCAGCTCGGCCGCATCCTCGACCGTGATGACACGTTCGTTGGACGGGATGAAGGAAGACAGCATATTCAGCAGGGATGTTTTACCTGAACCGGTACCACCAGAGATCACCACGTTCAGACCGTTTTCCACGCAGATGCGCAGGAAGTCGATCATGTTCTTGGTGATACTTCCGTAACCGATATATTTTTCAGCGGTGATACCGCCTTTTTTAAATTTACGAATTGTCAGTGCCGGGCCGTCGATCGCCAAAGGCTCAATCACGGCGTTCACACGCGAACCGTCTTTCAAACGCGCATCCACATACGGAGTGGAGTCATTGATCTGACGACCCAGCGGTGTCACGATACGCTCGATAATACGGCGCAAGTGATCGTTGGAGGTGAAGGTCACCGGGCTTAGCTGAACCTTGCCGCTTTTCTCGACGAAGACCCGTTTGTTACCGTTGACCATGATCTCGGTGACATCCGGATCAGCCAGTAGATCTTCCAGCGGACCCAGTCCCAGAGCTTCTTCCAAAACCTCTTTGATAAGCTTGGAGCGTTCTTCACGGGCGGAATCCGGGGCTTCACGATCCACGATCAAGGTGATTTCGCGTTTGGTTTTTTCCCGGACTTCTTTTTCTTTGTTTTCATCCTGCTTGCCGTCGACCAGAAGCTTTTTAAGATCCACGGTGCGAATCAGTTCGTTATGAATGCGAATTTTTAGCAGGGTGCGTGCATCCATTCCTTGCGTGGAACCCGTGCTGGCGCTGTCGCCAGCGGCCGCTGCCGCCGCCGGGGCTGGCTTTGGACGAGACAGGGTTTTCAGGCGCTGCAAAATCCCGCCGGTCAGTTTACGGGCAACATCATAGTACGCGGCCGTGACCGGAGCTTTCGGGGCGGAGATCACAAACGGCGTGTACTTTTGCAGGGACATCATGGCAGTGGCTTCATCCTGAGGAATGATTCCCAGGAAAGGCAGTTGCAGCTGATTGGAGATCGTCTGCGGGGAAAGACCCGTCGGAGAAGCCTTGTTGATCACCAGCTGGAACATGTCTTTAGGTAAAGTGGCAGAAAGAAGTTCATTCACCAGACGCTGCGTCTGCGTCACCACCAGAACTTCCGGAGTCGTCACGATCATGATTGCAGTGGCTTCCTGAAGCACGGCCATTTGCGCCGGGCCCAGATCCGTACCCACATCGACGATGATAAATTTATAAGCGCGGGAGAAGAACTCCACCAGTTTTCCCAAAAGATCCGGATTGATGTTCAGGCTTTCTTCCGGGCCGCGAACCGCACCTAAATAAGCCAAACCTGACTGGTGCATTGTGACGAGTGTGTTCATCGGCTGGGAGTTCAAAGAGCCCTGGAAGCTTGCAAGTTCCTTCAGTGTTTTCTGGGGTTTCAGTCCCATGATCACGTTCTGATCGCCGACGCTGCGAGCATCAGCATCGATCAGAAGAACCTGGCTGCGGAGTTCGTTCATGATGGTGCAGGCGAAATTGGCTGCGAAGACGGATTTTCCAACGCCGCCTTTACCGCCAACCACTGCGATGAGATTACAATTAGGATTGATAGCCAAACAGACCTCCAGCTTTCCTATCGGCTGAAACAGGAGGTCCGTTTACGAGACCCTAGTCGCGTAAACGGAACTTCTTCTTAATTTGCTCAGCCCCGGAGCTGGCAGAAGTCTTAACTATCGGTGTGACAAAGACCACGAACTGGCTTTGTTGCTTGATGAAGTCTTTGGATGCATAAAGGCTGATGATCGGATTCTTCTGACCAGCCGGACGATTGTATCCGGTCGAGGTCGAGTTACGGATCAAACCACCCACCGCCGCGCTTTGACGATCTCGCACCGTCACGGTGGAGGTCATTTCATTCGCACTGGTGATCGGCGCACCACTTGGAGTGTTACCCAGAAGGCTGGACACCTTAAAGGCCATTTCCATGTGCACGCTGCCGGACTTTTCACCCAGCAATACCGGTGTGATCGCCGTCACGATACCCACTTCGGCAAATGCGGTCCCTTGAGTGCCGTCTTTACCGATGACTGGATAAGGCTGATTGGTCACCTGTTTGATTTCACCTTTTTTACCGTCTTCCACAATCAGACTGGTGCTTTCAAGCACGCGCGCATGACCGTGTTGTTTTGCCCAGTTCAGTTTAGGCAAAAGATTGGAAACAGTTCCGGTGATCGAGCTGATCACACCACCCGGAGAATCACCACCGGTCTGGAAGGTCATCTG
Source organism: Bdellovibrio sp. MYbb2 (assembly GCF_056175685.1). Taxonomy (NCBI): domain Bacteria; kingdom Pseudomonadati; phylum Bdellovibrionota; class Bdellovibrionia; order Bdellovibrionales; family Pseudobdellovibrionaceae; genus Bdellovibrio; species Bdellovibrio sp. MYbb2. The sequence goes on along the minus strand of NZ_JBJKJI010000001.1, from coordinate 547,130 downwards.
CGAGTTGTCACCCAGTTCCGGAGTGAACTGGAACTTGAAGGCCTTGGAATAGTCCTTGTTCAGTTCCACATAGTGCACCACCAGCTGGATCATTTTGCTTGGTGGTTTCGCCGGAGCTTCTTTGATCTGAATCAGATTGATCACACCATCATTCGCCGGGCGGCGTTTTTTAATAACACCCTTTTCCTCGGCCGCCTCGATCACGATGTCGGGCAGATAGGTCTTGGCGATGATCTCGGCACGTTTGGCTTCTTCATCAGAATTGGCCCAGCCCTGCAGAATGATTTTTTCATTCACCGCACGGACTTCGATTTCCGGATTGTTGATGTCCCGGGCGATGAATTCCGCTATTTTCTTCTGCGCCAGCGGGCTCAGGGTCACAAGCGAGGACGCCTGTTCACCGAACTGCTGAACCACGTTATAGATACGCGCCAGATCTTTTGGCAAAAGGATCTGACCATCCACAACCACGCGGTTGTTCACGATCTTGATGTTGATACCTTCGATGTCACCCAGAAGGGCGCGCATCTCACGCACCACTTTGTCGAGTTTGCTTTTCTTGACGTCAATGCGGAATTCCGCGACGATCTTGCCGTTGCGTTTGTCGTGAATGGTCAGGGTCGCAAAACCCTCACCCTTCGGAGTAAAACGCATGACGTTCAGATCCTTTGCATAGGCGGCAGTCACGATACGACGGAAGTCACCTTTAAATTCAATGCTGTCCGGAAGCGGGGGAAGCTTCTCGTCCTGCTCAATGCCGAGGGTGAGATTGATGAATTTGCGAGAACGGTATACGCCCTCTTCACCTTCTGTGGATGATGTCGGCGAGGCTTCCAGTTCTTCCTGGGCCCAGGCCACACTTCCACTGATCATAAACAGACTTAGCAGTCCGGTGATCAGAATTTTACGTCTCATATATCCCCCTTAAATTCCCCTGAATCAGACCCAATTACAAAGTTTGAAACCCGTTGGCGCGTGGTCTTTGTGCTGGCGGAGGTGCTGCCCTCTGTTGTTGAACCGGTGGTACGTAAGGTCGTGGCGGCATCGCGATTGCCGGTGCGGCCGGAGCGTCCATAGAGACCATCGGTTTTCCCAATACACTGTCAGACGTCGAACTTGGCATGCGCGGTGGAATTGTTCTGTCGCTTGGATTTCTCAAAGCCATGAACAGGTTCCCCGGAGCCGTGGAAAGAATATAGAACAGATCCTGCGCCTCTTTCGGAGTCGCTTCGACCGTGATCGTGGTGTACTTGGTGTCACCAGTCAGGGCGATCTGTGTCAGATTCTTTCCGGTTGAATCCAGTTCAAACATGCGGGGAATGTTGTTCACAACACTCACACCCGTTGCCAGAACGACCACGTCGTTCATCATGGTGAAGACTTCACGGCGCTGGTTCACACCCTTGCCGGAATCCACCGCGGCATAAATATCAATGCGGTCCCCAGGGCGGATCAGTTTCGCAACCCCGCGCACTTCATCCACTGGAATAGTCACAGCACGCTTGCTTGGTGCGACCTGCAGGGAAATCCCTGTGTCCGGGCCCGGAGTCAGAAGATTATTCTTCACGACCATCTGGCCTTTTCTGATAGGCACAGCGGCCACGTTGCCGATAATCTCGTCAGGAATTGTGATGGCGTCAGGCTGAATGAAATCCGCCGGAAGCTCTTTGGTTTCAACCATCGTGTCGTAGATGGTTTGCATTTCAGCGATGTCTTCCTTGGCAACAACCACACGCTTAGTGGAACCGAAACGTTTGTCGTACTCGGCCTTCTTTTCCTGGGAATAGCTGTACAGCAGGAACGTCGCAAAGACACCTGCAGCAATCGAAAGCCATAAATTTCTAGTTTCGTTTGATCCCATAATGTCCCACTCTCTTAGCTTCCGGTGCCTGCGCACTCGGAGTTAAGGCAAATTCCATACGTCGTTTTAATCCAGATCGGATTCACTGAAAGACTTTCGTTTCTTCCGCCTGGAAGAGAACGGGTCTTTTCGTGTTCCGGTTTCGTTCCCGCAATTTCTGCGGCCTCACGCTGCAAAGTCATAAAGTCAATGCGGCGGGAGCTGGCCACCCAGTCATTCGCACCCTCTTTGGTGTTCTCAGACAGGGTTCCATGCACACGCATGCCGACCTTATCGTAAGTCAGAGCCACATCCGAATTCGGAGTGGAACGGAAGTAGGTAAGGTTGGCGCGGTTGCGGAAAGTTTCAAAGGCATAGTTCCGGGAGGCAATTGAATTCAGGATCCCGGTGTGAATGGCGCCAAAGAACCCCAAAGAGAAGTTCACCAGCAGCACGATCACAATGATAATAGGGACGAGCTCTAGTACAGCCATCCCTTTCTCGTTATTTATGGAGGATTTGCGTTTTTGCTTTTTCAGCATCCGTTATCCTCCGAAGGAATATAGCCTGCGGTGTCGCGGGCCATTTCTTTAAATCGTTGATCCAGATTCAAAACCGCTTCATAGCGGCGTTTGATCTGAAGTTCGTAGCATTCTTTCTGAGTCGGTTCGCGAATCAGGAATGCTGTGACCTTGGCGTTGAAACCTGCATCGTCCTCGTTCGTCGGCCCCAGGAAGGCGACTTTCAGACTGAGCAGCTTGGCTGTAAAATCAAAACGCACGCCCACTTGCGGGACGCGCTCTTCGGTGTAGCGATAGTCGTTGTCAAAGGTGCGACCGGATTCACCACCACCACGAACATCAATCTGCGGGGACAGGACGAACCAGCCGCCATCAGGCTTGTTGAACAGAGGTTTAAGCTCTTTGTTGTTGATCAGGGAAAGGTATTTGTCCTTGGCCATCTGTTCCTGCTTGTCCTGATCGATATGCCCGGCTGCGTGAGCGCGGGAAGCAGAGAACGCGATGTACTGGGCGATTTCGGCCATGGATAGAGTGAAATTCAGAGCGAAGAAGACAATACAAAGCCCCGCCGCAATGACGATGGCAAAAATGAACTCTGCGGAAATCATCCCGCGTTCATTTTGTATTGTTCTGGAGAAGCTCTTCGTTCTGCTCATTTTCTCCTTTTAAGGTTCTGCGGTCAGAGACCTGCGAACCTGGTTGGGATGCTTGGCCCGTGCGTTTTCCGGGGTGTCCCAGACGCCAGACTCAATCATTCCGGAAACTTTCTGCCAGGGGCTTGAGATCAGTTTTGCAAGATACTTGTTCTCGCGCAGCTGACCGGTTGCCCAGATCAGAGCTCCCACCATGAAAGTCATCAGCAGGACGGACTCGACAAGGAATTGGCCTTTGTTGTTGTTAACATGCCTTTTCATCTTGTTTCTCCGTCCCAGCCAATGTGATTTCCATCAATGGGCTTGAAACCTGCTCCTGTCGTGAGCTGCTGTTCGATGCGTGCACCCAGCCGCGGGCCTGATGTTTTAAAGGCCTCGGCCGGAGCAGTCATGAACGCCTTCAGGATAAAGAAGAAGGTCGCAAATAGTAAAAGCACATACTCTACGGTCATTGGGTCCCCCTTTATATTCCCAGCTTGACAGCGGAAATCGTCAGGAGAAATCAGTTACCGGTGAAGCCTGTGATATCACTAGCCAATGAACCCACTTTTTCTTCCATTGCGCTTTTGATTTTATCTTTGAAGATAACCACCAAAGCGACTACAACCACCAGCAACAGGATGTATTCTGTCGCACCTTGGCCGCGTTCATTCTTCAATAGCTTCTTGGAAAAGTTCTTAAACTTCTTCATGGATGTTCCTCCTTAGAGACAATATCGGATAATTTTGGGATTCTCTTTAGAGGACGGATTACAGAAACTGAACTACGCGCACGTCTCATTCTGAGAAAATGAAAAGGGAGGTCCCTGGACCTCCCTGGCGTAAAAAACTTAGACGATTTCGCTCTATTTACACTCAGCTTTGTCGGCGAAAGTCTTGCCAAGATCCTTGCCATCAAATTTGACAGTCACGGATTTCTCAGTCAGCGTGCCTTTACGGATGATTTTAGAGCTTTTCTCGCCCCATTTCAGGCAGGCTTCCTCGCTGTCCAGTTTTTTGGATTCATCAGTCGGGTTTTTGCCGTTGTAAGGTTTTAGCGCATCAGTTTCCTTGCCGGCACAGGCCTTACGGCTGGTTGTGATCGTGCAATCACCTGCGTGAGCGGCAACAGATCCAAAAACAATCAAAGCGGCGATCAATGTGGATTTCTTCATGGATAACTCCTTAAATGGCGGACTCGATTTCCTCGGGTCCGTGTTTGGTTTCGTTTTCTTTGTTTATATCTTCTTTATGTCCGACCAGAATGTGAAGTTCGCACATCATTTTGTGTAATTCTTCAGACTGGGTTTGCATGTCTTCAGTGGATCCGGTGACAGCACCCATCGAAGACGCCACACCCTGCAGGCTTTGGTCAATTTCGGTCAAAGCCTTGTTCATTTGCTCAATTCCCTGGGATTGTTCATGGGACCCTTGCGCGACGGTCTGAATAAGCTCTGACACTTTACGGGTATTCTGAACGATGACTTTCAGCGCGGACTCGCTTTCGGCCGCCAGATTCACGCCCTGTTTGGATTTCTCAGTGGCTTCATGAATCAGACCGCTGATCTCTTTGGCGGCGCCGGCACTTTTTTGCGCCAGTGCGCGAACCGCGTCGGCCACGACGGCAAATCCTTTTCCCTGTTCACCGGCGCGGGCGGCTTCAACTGCCGCATTCAGCGCCAGCAAATTCGTCTGAAAGGCAATATCGTCGATCATGGTCAGGATCTCTTCGATTTTTTTCGAGTTGTTTGAGATTTCACTGATGACCTGAACCAGCAGTTCCAGCTTCTTCTGCCCCTCATCAACACTGCGCTGACCCTCGATGGAAATGTCAGCCGCCTGCGTAGAGTTCAAAGAGTTCTGTCGCACCGTCGCGGTCAGTTCTTCCATCGAAGCCACGATTTCTTCCAAAGAGGCCGCTGTGGAAGTGGAGCTTGAGGAAATCTGATCACTGGAGGTAACCAGTTCCGTGGCGCGGTTACGAATGGTTGAGGAGCTTTCATCCAAACCTCCCGCCACCAGATTCAGGGACTTTTGCACTTTGCGGATATTCCAGATGCTGACCAACAGCCCCAGCAAAAGACTGATGCCGATTGTGGCTGCGAGAATGTAGATGGTCAGCTTGAAGTTTTTGGCGACGTTCTCAGCGTTCGTGACGCCCGCCATATAGCTGTCGTCGGTAAGTTTTTTCAGTGAATCATAGGCTTTGGTGTACTGGGCGTTAGAGGTGCCCTGCAGGATCTCTTCTGCGAGTTTTTCGTTTTCCTGATCGACAGCGGCTTTGAATTTTTCGCTTTCTTCCTGATAAGCTTCCCAGCCGGCCAGGAATTCTTCATAGGTTTTGCGAAGATCATCGGTCGTCAGTAAAGGATCCAGAACCTTCGAATAGATCGTGATATTGCCAAGCAGGCTGTCCATTTCATCCAGGATCTGAGTGCGTTCATCGGTGCTTTGGGTGGCCAGCAGATTGAATTCCAGCTTGCGATAATTGGCCAGATTGATGTTCAGATCCGCGGCTTTGCTGACCGCTGGAAGCCATACTTCGCCGATTTCCCCGGTGACCTTATTCTGAAAGCGCAGGCGATCCAAAGAAAGCAGATTGGTGATCAGCGCGATCGCCATCAGCAGCCCGGTCACCATCAGAAAGCGGCCTTTGAGTGAAAGTTGGTTCATAAAAGGGGTCCTCCGGCCAGATTCTTCGGAGTCCTTAAATGCCAAACCGAGTCCGGCCCGACCATTTTGAGTGGGTCAGAGCCAGAATACGAGGCGGTATTAAATCTTATATAAGTGATTTTTGTTTAGAATTTTGGACCTTGGTTGGGGTCCTGTGTTGACGAAGGTCTTAAGACTCTCTAGATTGGGGCTTAGGAGACTTCTCAGCATGCCTAAGCACCTTGTTTTTCTCTACGCTTTTTGTGTGGTAATTCTATTCGTCGTGAACGTCGTTGTTTCTTAACGGCGTCCCTGTGATTAGTTTTTAAGCGCGTAAATATCCGGATAATTTCTTCCGAGCTCTTCGGAATCCATCCCGTATCCAACTACATAACGGTCTTCAATAGTCTTCCCGATGTAATCAGCTTTGATTGGCAATTCACGGCGTGCAGGTTTATCCAGCAGGGTCACGATTTTCAATGATGCCGGAGCCGATGCAAACAGACGGCTTCTTAGGAAGCTCAAAGTTCTGCCGGTGTCGATGATTTCCTCAACCACGATCACGTGCTTGCCCGCGATGTTCACAGAAATATCTTTTACGATTTTGATCGCGCCACCGCGCTCAACTGCCTGCACATGAACGAAATCCACTTGCTGAGGCAGGTCCACTTTACGCATCAAATCCGCAGTGAAGTGGATGGATCCGCGCAGAGGGCAGATGAACACAATTTCCTTTCCTTCGTAATCAGCTTCGATTTGGGAAGCCAGAGTTTCGACAAGCTCTTTAATCTCGTCGCTTGCCAGGAAGGAAACCATTTGATCTTTAAGTTGTGCCATGTTGTGTGCCTCTTACAAGTCGATGGAAGTGATGCCAGCAGCCTGCGCCATTTTCAGATAGCGCAAAGCCTCGGGATGTTGCGGATCCCGAATAAGGATATTCTCCCATTGTTCCGTGGCTTCAGCAATATTGTTTGAGTTGTAGTAAATCGCCCCAAGCTTCAGTCGAGCTGGAATAAGGTGTGGGTATTCGCGAATCAGGGATTTCAGATCCTTGATGGCGCGGTCACCCTGGCCCAGTTGCACGTGAACTTCGGCAATACGCATGGTGATTTCCGCTTTTCTGCTGGAAAGCTTCTGCGCTTTCAGCAGTTGTTCCAAAGCCTCGTTGTAGCGCTTGTACTGATAATAAAGGTCTGCCAGTTCCTCGTGTTTGGAGGCGATTTTTTCGTCCACAAACGGGTCCTGCTTGCCGGATTTTTTCTCCAGCTGGGATTGAGCATCCAGGAACACCTGTTTGCCTTCATCGTATTTACCCAGATCATTCAGAATGATGGACAGACCCACGCTGGCATCGGTGTACGTTGGATCAATTTCCAAAGCACGACGGAAGGTTTTGATCGCCTTGCTGAACTGGCCTTTGTCGTAAAAGATCGTCGCCAGCATCTGATAAACTTCCGGGTTGCGGGTGTTTTGCAGAAGCATCTGGTTCAGAATCGGTTCGGCCATCTTGTAGTTCCCGTTGATGAAGTATCCACGGGCTTCAGAGAGCATATCGTCATGAAGAGCGTTCATTACTCAAGCTCCTTTTCAGCGTCTTTCAGTTCGCGGCTGCCAGGGAAGTCACGGGCCAAAACGGCTTCGTATTTTTTCGCTTTTGCGGTGTCGCCGATTTTCTGTGCCGAGATGGTGGCACGGGAAAGGGCTTTGGCATCAAAGCCAAGTCCGCGGAAGTTGTTGTACAGGCCTTCATAGCGGCCCAGAGCACTGTCGAAGATTTTGCGTTTGAAGTAGAAATCCGCGATGTATTCTTCTTTTTCCGCCAGCATGCGAATCGCAGCGGTGCGCTTTTCTTTGGCTTCGGTCACGAACTCAGAGTTCGGATATTTCTTAATCAAATCAGAAAGATTCAAGATCGTGTCATTGGCCAGAGTTAGATCACGGTCAATGGTGGAGGGAAGCTGGTTGTAATAGCTCATGCCGATGCGGAACTGAACATAGTCAGAGTTCGGCACCGTCGGGTGAAGCTCTTTGAACATCTGGTAAGACACCTGAGCTTCCGCGAAGGACTCCTGTTTGTAGTAAACATCCGCGATCGCAAGTTCGGACTTGGTGGCGAAGTTGCTGTACGGGAATTTGTTTTTTACTTCAGTGTATCGGCGGATGGCTTCTTCATAACGCTCAGATTTGTCGTACTCTTCCGCAATGGCGAAAGCTCCTTCCGGTGTATTGGAGTTCTTTTCAGAGGAGGCGCAGGAAACAAGAGTTCCCAGGGCCGCGAGAATGACTATGACTCGGAGCGTTTTCAACATAGAGGTAAATCATATTTTGACCAAGGTCCAGCTGTCAACGCGTCAAAAGCAGGGAGGATTTTTTAATCCAGCCGGTAAGAGAGCCGGGGTAAGTCACCTGCACCCAATCACCTTGGGTGGCGTGGGTAACGACCTCCATTCCGCCGAATAAATCGAGGATGGAGACCTGGTTTTCGCCTGGGGCGGTTTGCAACGCGACTTTCTCTTCGATGATTGTTCCGCGAGTCACAGACAGGTCATAGATTTTGAACCCCAAAAGCCCTGTAAATATAACAAAGCCCAAGCTCAAAATGACAGCCACAGTCGGGAATCTTGGCAGCGCGGTTTCTTCATTCAGGGCGCGGCGTCTAGCTCCGGCATAGCCTAAAAGCAACCAACCCGCGACAAAGAAAAGCAGAGTGGAAAGAATGAGATACGCAGTCAGAGGCACCGGCTGCAGCAGATTTTTTCGCAAGCTTTCGTAAGTTTCAATCTGGTGCGGAACTTCCTTTACCTGCATCTGTGACAACACAAACTTTAGTCCAGCAACCGCAGTGGAAAGTTCCGGCTCTGAATCCAAAGCTTTGCGCAGAAGGCCAACTGCCAGGGGCTTGTTTCCAAGCTGAAATTCACTCAAAGCAAGGTTGGTAAGAACGGTCGCGTTGTGCGGATCATTCTGCAGGGCTTTAGAGAAGCTTTCCTTCGCTTTTGCATAGTCCTTCGCGACATAAAACTGAGTTCCCTGCTTAAAAAGATCTGCAGAGGTCTCTGTTTGCGCCGCGCCTAGAGAGGGCAAAATCAGAAAAAGAAAGAACACAGAGAGCAATTTCAAGTTCGACATAGCTCTCAAAGTTTACAGATAAAAGTCTCTTGATGTCTAGGGCGTGGCTTGTCTTAGTCCTGACCCAGGAGTAAACTAGACGGGCATTTCAAAAAACAATGGGTCCTGCTCAAAGTTCAGGGGCCCGCGAAAGGTATTATGAGTTCTCTTGTAGGTCATCAGATACAGCAATCCGATAAAATCAAATCCATGGTTCAGGATCTTGTTGGCGAAGTTGGAAAACTAAACGCACAGATCACTGGCATTCGCCCCGCAATGGATGAATTTAAAGATTCTGGAAAACAAAAGATTGATCTTGCCGGTCAGTTCCGTGGTCGTCCTTTGCACTATCCGTACATGGGCACGGGTGCAGGTCGCGGTCCTTACGTTGAACTTGAAGACGGCAGCGTGAAACTGGATTTGATCAACGGTATCGGCATTCACTTGATGGGCCATTCTCACCCACGTGTGATCGCTGCTGCTGTTCGTGGTTCTTTGTCAGACATTCTGACTCAAGGCAATCTGCAGCCGAACAATGAATACCGTTTGTTCACTGAAAAAATGGTGAAACTTGCCAGCAAAAAAAGCCGCATGAAATATGCGTGGATCGCAACTTGCGGCACCATGGCCAATGAAAATGCGCTGAAACTTTCCCGTCAAAAAAATTCTCCGGCGCGTTTTGTGATGGGCTTCAAGGACGCCTTTGCCGGTCGTTCCACAATGATGGCGGAAGTCACCGATAATCCGGCATACAAACAGGGTCTGCCTGAATATCACGAAGTTCTGCGCGTTCCTTTCTTTGACAAGCGCGATCCAAAATCCGGCGAAAAAGCTTTGAACGTGATGAAAGAGCACGTGGCAAAACATGAAGGCAATATTTCTGTCTTTGGTTTTGAACCGATGCTGGGCGAGGGTGGTTATCAGGCGGCTCCGCGTGAATTCTTCATCCCGCTTCTGGATTTCTGCAAATCCAAAAACATCGCGATCTGGGCGGACGAGGTTCAGACCTTCACACGCACGGGTGAATATTTTGCCTATGAAACTTTGGATATCGGTCAGTACATCGACATCTGCACGATCGCAAAAACGGCGCAAATCGGTGCGACTCTTTACACTGAAGAATACAATCCAAAACCAGGCCTGATCGCGGGCACGTTCTCGGGCTCCACACCGTCTTTGACAGCGGGTATGGAAATGCTGGACATGCTGGGCGAAGGTTTCCTGGGTCCGCAGGGTCGTATCAATCAAATTCACAGACGCTTCATCGACGGCATCAACCGTTTGAATGAAACATCCTGCAAAGGTATTGCTCAGGATGCGGGTGGTATGGGTCTGATGATTGCGTTCACTCCGCACGACGGCAAAAAAGAAAGCGTGAATGCATTCCTGAACAAACTGTTCCAAAACGGCGTGATCGCTTTCCCTTGCGGTAAAGATCCGGTTCGCGCGCGTTTCCTGGTGCCGGCGATCATTGAAGACGCTGACATCGACATCGCTCTAAAAGCGATCGAAAAAACTTTGCTTGAAGGAGTCTAGTTGGACTTCATCGAGGCCTGCCGACAACTGATCGCTATCGACAGCTCACCCACTCATGGCAATAAAGAATTGTCCAAGTGGGTGGCGGCCTTTTGCCGTCAGCGTGGATTGCACGTTGAAGAACAAGAGGAAGTTGTCGGGGACCTTGAGCAGGCAAACGTGATTGCGCGCCCTCTGGCGGAGCGCCCGGAAGCTGAGTTCCTGCTGCAAACGCATCTGGACACGGTGGATCCGGGGCCGTTTTCCCTTTGGACAGATACGGGCAGCAATCCTTTTGATGCGCATATCATCGACGGAAAAATCCATGGCCTGGGGGCTGCGGATGTGAAGCTTGATTTCTTGTGCAAACTGGAAGCTCTGGCTTCGTTTGGAACCAACCGTGCCTGGCGTTTGCCGCCAGTGCTGGTGGGGACCTTCGGGGAAGAATCCGGAATGCAGGGGGCCCTGAAGCTGATTCGCAAAAACAAGATTTCTGCGAAGATGGCCATGATCGGGGAGCCCAGTGATCTGCGCGTGATCAATGCGGCAAAAGGTTTTGCCAGCGTTGAAATTCACGTGCCATTCTCGGATGAAGAGATGCGCTATCGGGAAGAACACAACCTGCGTGAAAGTACCTCGACTCAGTCCAAGATTTTCCGTGGCAAGGCGGCGCATTCTTCAACCCCGCATTTGGGGGAAAGTGCCATTGCCAAGATGTTTGAATATCTCATGATGCTTCCTGATTCAGTGAACGTTATGGAGATGGATGGCGGGATCAATTTCAACACTGTTCCCAGTCATGCGTTTTTAGAAATCGATATGGTGAACCAGATTCCTGAGCCCATTTCGCGCAAGATTGCCAATATCTATCGCGCGGTGAAGGCACTGGAGCTGGAATTTCTGGATCACAAGGATGATGATTTTTATCCGACCACGCCGACATTGAATATTGGACTTATCCGCACGAATGAAGGCGACATTCAGATTTCCGGTTCATGCCGTATCCCTCCGGTGATCACGCATGAAATCTATGAAGGCTGGATGGATCGTCTGCGCCAGGTGTGCGAAGCCAACGGCGCCACCTTCCGTGTGAATGATTATAAAAAGCCCTTCCGCACCGAAGTGACTTCGATTCTGGCAAAAGGGTGTCTGGATGAATTGCGCGCGATGGGGCTTGATGACAAGCCAATCACCCAGGCTTCAACCAACGAAGCCAGCATCTTTACCCGCGTTGGTATCGAGTGTGTGTGTTTCGGTCCCGGCAAAAGGGAAGGAAATGTGCACACCCCTCAAGAGCATGTCTCGATTGAGGATCTGCACAAAGCTATTGAGTTTTATAAAAGGATCATCGAAAGGTTTTGTTTATGAGTTTCATAATACGTCCGGTACAGCACGATGATTTGAATCAGCTGGTGGACCTGGCAAAGCAGTTCAATTTATTGAACCTGCCGGGTGATAAAAAAGTGATCGGTGAAAAGATCGATCGCAGCGAACAGTCGTTTGCGGGCAAGCTTTCCAAAACCCAGTCCGAATATCTTTTCGTTCTGGAAGACGTTGAAGAAAAATACGTCGTGGGAAGTTCTCTGGTTCTGGCCAAACACGGTAACGACGAAGTTCCCCACAGTTATTTCAAAATTTTCAAGCGTGACCATTTTTCTCAGGATTTGGGAGTGGGCTTTATTCATCAAGTTTTGCGCTTTCAGCTGGATTTTGACGGTCCAACAGAAATCGGAGGACTTCTTGTTGATAAATCCTATCGCCGTCGTCCGGAAAAACTGGGAAAGCAGATAAGTCTTTCCCGCTTCCTGTACATGGGTCTTTATCCGGAACGTTTTGAAGACCGCGTACTGTGTGAACTGACGCCGCCACTGACAGATGAAGGCCGCAGTGAATTCTGGGAGGCTCTGGGTCGCCGATTCACCGGCCTTCCTTATCAGGAAGCGGACTTGTTGTCCCAGTCCCACAAAGAATTTATCGAAAGCCTGTTTCCGCAAGATGATATCTATCTGTGCCTGCTGGATGCAAAAGCGCGCCTGGTTCTGGGGCGTGTGGGTGAAGCCACGAAGCCTGCCCAGCATCTTTTGGAAAGCATCGGCTTTAGTTATCTGGATGAGGTCGATCCTTTTGACGGCGGTCCTCACTATGGCGCAAACGTATCCCAGATTCTGCCAATCACTCAAGGGCGCCGCCTGAGAGTCGCGGAGTTCAAGGATGCCGCTTACAAAGAGCAGGGCCTTGTTGCCACGACAGGCGAGGACTTTAAAGCCTCCCTGGCATCAGCGGATGTGCGGGGCACAGATGTGGCACTGGCACCGAAAGTTCGTCAGCTTCTGGGCGTTGAAGTCGGCGAAGAAATTTATATGTCTCCATTTAATTACAACAGAGGAAAATAGAAAATGAGCACCACCATCTTCCCAACCAAATACAAAGGTGACTTTATCAACGGACGTTTTGTTCCGGTCAGCAAAGGGGACGGCGAGTTTAAGGATATCAGCCCGGCCGACTTGTCTGATTTGGTCATGACGGTGCCATTTAAGCACGATCACATCGATGAAGCCTGTGTGGCGGCGAAGAAAGCCTATATGGGCTGGGCGATGCTGTCCGTGGACGAGCGCCGCGGCTATCTGATGCGTTTGAAAGAGCTTTTTGATTCTCACGCGGAACAAATGGCGCAGGTGATTTCCCGTGATACGGGAAAACCAACCTGGGAAGCATTGACTGAAGCCAAAGCCCTGGGTGCAAAGATCGACATCACTTTGAATCAGTCCTTGAATCTGGTGGCAGAAGAAAGAATTCCCAATGCCCTTCCTCAGGTGGAAGGTGTGATCCGTTATCGTTCCCGCGGGGTCATGGCCGTTGTGGGTCCATTCAACTTCCCTGCGCACTTGCCAAACGGTCATATCATTCCGGCGTTGATTGCTGGTAACACCGTGGTGTTCAAACCTTCTGAGCAGACACCGGCAGTGGGCCAGTTCATGGCGGAAATCTATGAAAAAGCCCAGTTCCCTCCGGGCGTGTTCAACTTGGTTCAGGGTGATGGCGCTGCTGGCGGCCGTCTGGTGGCAAGTGAGCACGTGGACGGTATCTTGTTCACGGGTTCTTATGAAGTCGGTTTGAAAATCAAACAAGAGACTTTGAATCATTACTGGAAAATTCTGGCTCTGGAAATGGGCGGTAAGAATGCGACGGTGGTGTGGGATGACGCTGACATGGACAAGGCGATCTATGAAAGCCTTGTGGGTTCATACATGACTGCGGGTCAGCGTTGTTCTTGCACCAGCCGTATTATTTTGCACCCGAAAATTGCCGACGAATTCACCGAAAGATTCTATCAGGCCGCTAAAAAACTTTCGATCGGTCACTGGACAGAAAACGCCTTCATGGGTCCGTTGATCAATGAAGCGGCGGTGGAAAAATACATCCGCTTCCAGGAAATCGCCAACCGCGAAAACTGTGAAAGCCTGATGCGCGGCAAAGCTTTGGATCTGAAACACAAAGGTTACTATGTGACGCCTTCGATCCATCTGGTGAACAAGTTTGATCCAAACAGCGTTTATCAGAAAAGCGAGATCTTTGGCCCGAACGTGGCGATCTATCAGTCAGACAACTTTGAAGAGGCGATGAACATCGTGAACTCTTCCGGTTACGGTCTGGTGATGGCGCTGTTCTCCAAGAACAAGGAACTTTACGAGCAGGCTTTGTTGAAGGCGCGTGTGGGTCTTCTGAACTGGAATCGCACCACGAACGGATCCAGCTCCCGTCTGCCGTTTGGGGGTATGGGTAAATCCGGCAATGATCGTCCTTCCGCGCACTTTGCAATTCAGTATTGCACAGTTCCGATGGCGAGCCTTGAAGATGCGACTCCTTTTGACCCGACAAAAATTCTGCCGGGCATGAACTTGGATATGAAGTAATGAAGAAAACGATTTTGGTTTTGATTCTTGCGGTGGTGATCCTTTTGGCCTCTGTCGGTGGCGGCGTGGCCTATTTGGCATATCAGTTTACCAATTCCCGCCCCAGTGATGTGGCTCAGGATGTGGTTTATGAAGTCACTCCCGGAAAAGGTTTCACCACGATTGCCAAAGAGCTGGAAGAAAAGGGCCTGGTGAAAAACGCCACGTTCTTTAATCTTTTCGCCCGCTTTAAAGGGGATCGTTCCAAAATCAAAGTCGGTGAATACCTTCTTCGCACCAATATGATCCCGGCTGAAGTTCTTGAAGCCATCACTTCCGGAAAAAGCATCGCCCGAAGTTTCACCGTCAGTGAAGGCCTGAGCACTTACGAAATTGCTGACCTTTATGAAAAGCAGGGTTTCGGTTCGGCTGAAAGCTTCATGGCTTTGGTGCGTGATCCAGCCCTGATTCAAAATTTGCTGGGCGAAAAAGCCGACACCCTGGAAGGTTATCTGTTCCCGGAAACCTATATGCTGACCAAGTACACGGATACAAAAACGCTGATCTCAAACATGGTGAAGCGTTTCTTGTACGTTTATAACGAGGTGATGGCGCAGGCTGAAATCCGATCCATGACCCGCACCCAAGTGGTGACATTGGCGAGCATCATCGAAAAAGAAACCGGTGCGCCGGAAGAAAGACCGCTGATTTCGTCTGTCTTCCACAACCGTCTGGCAAAAAAAATGCGCCTGCAAACAGACCCCACCGTTATTTACGGAAAGGCCGAAGCTTTAGGTAAGATCGTGATCAACATCACGCGTTCGGATTTGCAAACGCCCACTCGTTACAACACTTACGTGATTTATGGTTTGCCTCCGGGTCCGATTGCAAACCCCGGTCGTGAAGCGATCTTGGCGGCGGTGAAGCCTCAGGAAAGTCAATATTTGTTCTTTGTCAGTCAGAACGACGGGACACATGTCTTTTCTGAAGACTACAAAGGCCATCAGCGTGCGGTTCAAAAATTCCAGCTGGATCGTAAAGCACGTGAAGGAAAATCCTGGAGAGACCTGCAAAAACGCCCGGGCACTCCAGATAAAAACTAGGGCTCAAAGCCCTCTGGAGCAGTGGCCCGATCGAAGGATTTCGTGTGCGGGTTGTAGCGGAAGATATTTAATCTAGGCACCATCTGATCATCATAAGTTGGTGCCACAATCTCAAAAGTCCCGTCTTTGTCCACATCAGTCAGTGCCAGATTCGTGGCGTTTCCTTGAACCAGAACAAACCCGTCGCGGGTTTCATAAAGTGGCAGTCTTGCTATCAGGGTCAAACCCTCAGCGGCGGCATCATAGACTTCAAGGCTTAAACTGCTGCGGCTTTGGATTTTAAGCACCACCACTTTGGGGCCGTCCGGACCCAGCGTGCCGTCCACCTTGGCGACGATCTTGCGCTCTGAACTTAAGAAAGCATCTTTGACTTTTCCGCGCAGGGACGGGACCACGGCGATCACGGTCAAAGCCATGGCAACCAAGGCAAGGGCTCCCATAAGGATGATTTCTTTTTTCTTGAATGTCGTTTCAGAGGTGGTCGCGTTCATAGGGAAAGTCTGCCATAAAAGTCGTTGAATGAAAAAGCATAACCGCATTAGGATATTCCCTGGCCCAAGGGCCAAGGAGTGCATGTGGCAAAACTGGTAGTTTCTAAATTTGGCGGCACCTCCATGGGAGATGCAGACTGTATGCTTCGCAGTGCGGAAGTCAGCTTCCGTCAGGGTTCAGGCCTGGTGGTCGTGTCTGCAACATCCGGCACCACCAACGATCTGATTGCTCTTGGCAAAACCGCTGAATCCCAAGCCTGGCCAGAGGCAGAAAAAATTCTTTCCAAGATTCAGGACAAACACAACAAGATCGCCCAGGATCTGAAACTGCCGACAGATGCCAAAGCCAAACTTGAAATTCTGTTTGAAGAAATGAGCTCTTTGGCCAAGGGTGTGCACCTTCTGAAAGACTGCTCCGTAAAAGCCATGGACACCCTGATGAGTCTGGGTGAAAGAATGTCTTCCGTACTTTTCACCGAGGCGATGTCTCAGGTTCTAAAAAAACACGGTTCTGCAAAGTCCGCCGAGCTTCTGGATGTGCGCACAGTTCTGCGCACGGATGATCAGTTTGGTAAAGCCAAGCCACTTACAAACGAAGTTGCAAATCTTTGTCAGAAAAATCTGTCCTTCCTGCGTGATGGAAAGAAAGTCATGTGCACCCAAGGTTACATCGGCATGACCGAAGAGGGCATCACCACAACTTTGGGTCGTGGGGGCAGCGACTATTCTGCGGCGATTTTGGCAGAAGGTGTTTCCGCCGACGTTCTGGAAATCTGGACAGATGTGGCGGGGATTGCAACGACGGACCCGCGCCTGTGCCCGAAGGCGCAACCGATCAGTGAGATTTCATTCAAGGAAGCTTCCGAACTTGCGACTTTTGGAGCAAAAGTTCTGCATCCGGCGACTTTGCTGCCGGCCATTCGTAAAAACATTCCGGTCTTTGTGGGTTCAAGCTTTGATGCCGAAGCTCGCGGGACCTGGGTGCGCATGGATGTTGAAGATCACCCGCTGATCCGCGCGATGGCGCTCAGAAAAAAACAGGTTCTGGTGACACTTTCCACTCCGGAAATGCTGTATGCGCATGGTTTCCTGTTCCAGATTTTCAAAATCTTCAATGATCACAAAGTCAGTATCGACGCGATCACCACCTCTGAAATTTCAGTCAGCGTGACCCTGGATGACTCAACTTTGTTGAATAAAAATCTGATCAAAGATCTTTCTCAGATCGCGGATGTTCAGGTGGAGGAAAATCTGGCGTTGATTTCTTTAATTGGAAACAACATCAATCACACTGCAGGCCTGGGAAAAAGAATTTTCGAAGCCATTCCGGACATCAATGTGCGCATGATCTGTCTGGGCGCCAGCAAGCACAACTTCTGCTTCCTGGTCGCTGATGAACAAGGCCCCGAAGCCATCAAACGCCTGCATGCCTGTTTCATTGAAGCCGGCATCGAAGAAATGGCGTAAAAGGTACCTGCTACCTTTTGCATAAACACTGCGGCATGAAAGGATTTGCGAATGGAAAAGAATGAATTTTACAGTTTGTTGGAATCAAGAAAGTCCATTCGTAAGTACAAGGCCGAGGCGGTGCCAAAGGATGTGATCGAGCGTGTGCTGGCGGCAGGGATGCAGGCACCATCAGGGAAGAATCGCCAGAACTGGAGATTCTTTGTGGTGACCGGGAAAAAGCGCGACGAGTATCTGAAGTATTCGCAAAAATCCTGGCTGGGTATCAAGGACGTTTTGTCGCAAAGACTGAAGCCGTCGCTTTACGATTTCACCGAAAGATTTTTCTACACGCTTGGTGATGCGCCGGTGATTGTGTTTGCCTATTCCCACAATGATTCCGAAGAGCGCTATCACACCAGCATCGGTTCGGTGTACATGGCGGTGGAAAATATGAATCTGGCATGTCTGGTGGAAGGCCTTGGCAGCTGTACGATGGGGGCCCCTTTGGAAATCAAGGAAGAGGTCGATCAGTTCCTGGGTGTGGATAAACTTCCGGAATACCAGCGAGGGGAGCTGGAGCTTCTGTGTGCGATGGTGATGGGGTACCCGGATCACAACCCCCCGAAAGCCCCCCGCCAAACCGAGGGTCGCGTAACTTGGTTTAAATAAAGAAAGTTAAGTATATAAAATCATTTATTTTTATTTAAACTAAAGGGTCCTTCTGGGCCCTTTTTCTTTGTCTTAAAACCACCTCAATCGAATAGAGATCCCGCGGGAAGGCGGATTCCCCGTAAAGTCCGTGGTCATCCGGCCTGAAAAACCTATAAGCTCTCGATTTCTTTTGTTTATTCGGCGGTTTTCTCTATCCATGGAAAGGGGATTTTGATATATCGCTTCCCCTATGAATCCAGTTGAAGCCTTAAAGACAAATCCCTTTGTCCTTGCCCCTATGGCCGGGATCACGGATCACGCTTTTCGCACCTTTATCAAAAAATTAGATGCCAGTGTTGTCGTCACCGAACTTGTCAGTGCCAGTGGTATTGAATACAAGTCTGATCGCACGTTGAAGTTGATGAGCTTTGATGAATCTCAACGTCCCATTGGTATCCAGCTTTTTGGTGAAGAGCCCGAGATCGTGGCTCGCGCCGCTCAGGTGGCCGAGGCTGATGGCTGTGACTTTGTGGATCTGAACTTTGGTTGTCCTGTTCCGAAGGTCGTGAAGAAGGGGGCGGGTTCCGCCATCCTGAAAGACCCGGCCGCTGTGCAAAAGATGGTTTCCACCGTCAAAGCGGCGATTAAAATTCCTCTGACAATCAAGATCCGTACGGGCTGGGATGCGAATTCCCGCAACGCCACTGAGATTTGTAATATTGCCTACAACGAAGGGGTGTCCTGGGTTGCGATCCATGGGCGCACCCGCGCTCAGTCCTATACCGGACTTGCGGACTGGGACTTCATCGCCGACGTAAAAGCCAATACCAAGATTCCCATTCTTGGAAACGGAGACATCCTCACTCCTCGCCAGGCGAATTTGAGACTGCAGCAGTCCGGTTGTGACGGGGTTATGATCGGCCGTGGATGCCTTAAAAATCCATTTATCTTCATGGATGCCCTGTCCTTGTGGCGGGGCGAGCCGGTTAAGGACGTGAAGAGGGATTATGTGAGTCTGTTCCAGGGTCTGCAGAAAGAGATCGTGGCGCATTGTGATGAGCACATCACCGGGATCCAGCTCAGAAAGTTTGCAGCTTGGTTCTCAACAGGGTATTCTGGAGCGGCTCAATTCCGTAAGAATCTATTCCAGTCCAAAAGCAATGACGAGATCATGGCCTTAGCGAATGAGTTTTTCGCTGGGATTGGAAATGTAGAACAAGAAGACACCAGTCAGGAAGATTTCTTAATGGGCGGTCACGGTTAACAAACCGTGAACTGCAGGGGCCTCTGATGGCTTTTTGACAAGAGCCTGACGAGCATTTGTTTTGATTTTAGTTTAAGTTTTAAGTGTTTTGTTTTTAGAGAGTTTCATAACGAAGGGTAAATATGATTCAAGATCCGAAGAAAATTAGAAATATCGCGATCATCGCGCACGTCGACCACGGTAAGACGACACTGGTTGACCACTTGATTAAACAAGCAGGTACTTTCCGTGACAATGAGCACGTTGAAGAGCGCCTGATGGACTCCATGGATCTTGAAAAAGAACGCGGGATCACAATCGCGGCGAAGAATGCTTCCTTCATGTACAAAGATATCAAAGTTAACATCGTCGATACACCGGGGCACAGTGACTTCGGCGGCGAAGTTGAGCGTATCCTGAACATGGTTGATGGTTGTATCCTTCTTTGTGATGCTTCCGAAGGTCCATTGCCACAGACTCGTTTCGTTTTGAAAAAAGCTCTAGAGGGCGGCAAAAAAGTTATCGTTTGTATCAATAAAATTGACCGTTCTGATGCTCGTATTCAGGAAGTTCACAATGAATTGTTCGACTTGTTCATCGACCTTGATGCAACTGAAGAGCAATGTGATTTCCACACTGTATACGCTATCGCGCGTGAAGGTATGGCGACTTTGGATCCAGCGGTTAACACTGGTTCCCTGGAAGTTCTTTACGATGCAATCGTAAACCTGGTTCCGCCTCCAACAATTGAAGAAAACGCTCCACTTCAGGTTATGGTTTCCAACATCTCTTACAATGACTACGTAGGTCGTTTGGCGATCGGTCGTATGAGAGCGGGAACAATCAAAGTTGGTGACGAAGTTCTTTGCGTTCAGGCGAATGTTCAGAAGAAAGTTAAAGTATCCGCTTTGTTCCAGTACAAAGTCAGCTCTCAGGTTCCGGCTCAGGAAGTTGGCGCCGGTGACATGGTTGTTATCGCGGGTATGGAAGATTTCACTATCGGTGACACCATCACTTCTGTTTTGGATCCTCGTCCACTTCCGCGTATTCGCGTTGAAGAGCCGACTGTCGGCATGGTCTTCTCTGTAAATAACGGACCTTTCGCTGGTCTTGACGGTAAGAACGTTACTTCCCGTAAAATCATCGAGCGTCTTGAAAGAGAACTTCTGTACAACGTGGCAATTCGCGTTGAGAAAACAGACAGCACTGACGCCTTTAAAGTTGTAGGCCGTGGTGAGCTTCAATTGGGCGTTTTGATCGAACAAATGCGTCGTGAAGGCTTCGAGCTTCTTGTTTCCAAACCAACTGTTGTCTTCAAAGAAGAAAACGGCAAGAAAATGGAACCAATGGAAATCGCGGTTATCGATATCGAAGACGCTTACGTTGGTGCCGTAACTGAAAAGTTGGGTAAACGTAAGGGTGTGATGACCAACATGGTTCAAAAAGGTTCCGGCCGTACTCGTCTTGAGTTCCGTATTCCTTCCCGTGGTCTGATCGGCTACCGTTCTGAGTTCCTGACTGACACTCGTGGTACAGGTTTGCTGAATACCCAGTTCGACGGTTGGGATGACTACCGTGGCGAAATCGAACACCGTTTGAACGGTGCGATGATTTCTGACCGTAAAGGCACTGCAACATCTTACGCGATCTGGAATCTTCAAGAGCGCGGTATTATGATGGTTGAACACGGTGACGATGTGTACGAAGGCATGATCGTTGGTGAACACGCTAAGGAAAATGATCTAGAAGTGAACATCACTCGTGAAAAGAAATTGTCAAACGTACGTGCTTCGGGTTCTGATGAAGCTATCCGTCTGGTTCCAGTGAAAAAATTCACTTTGGAAAGAGCGATGGAATGGATCAAAGAATCTGAGCTGATCGAAGTCACGCCGAAGAACATCCGTCTTCGTTTGCGTGAATTGGATCCGCACAAGCGTAAAACATCGAAGGAATAATGAGTACGAATGTCGCCATTGAAATCAAGGATCTGACCAAAAAATACGACGACAAGATCGCCGTAGACGGAATCAATCTGGAGATTTACAAGGGCGAATGTTTCGGGCTTCTTGGTCCAAACGGGGCTGGCAAATCAACTGCAATGAAGATGATGTATTGCTCAGCCCTGGTTTCAAGCGGAGAACTTTATGTTCTCGGCCTGAATGTTAAAAAGAATTACCGCGAAATCAAATCTCGCATAGGGGTCGTCCCGCAAGAGGACGGCCTTGATCCTGACTTCACAGTCCTTGAAAACCTTCTCGTCTACGCAAGCTTTCATAATATCCCTGTTGCTGAGGCCGATCTTCGGGCTCAAGCCTTGCTCCGTCTGATGAAGCTGGAAGAATATCAGGACCGCTCGGTGGAAACGCTTAGCGGGGGCATGAAGCGCCGTTTGGCGATTGCCCGTGGCCTGATTAATTCCCCTGAAGTGGTCTTCCTGGATGAGCCAACCACGGGTCTTGATCCGCAGGCGCGGGTTTGGATCTGGGATTTCTTCAAACATCTGAAATCTGAAAAAAGCACTTTGGTGCTGACGACCCACTATATGGAAGAAGCCGAGCAGATGTGTGATCGTGTGGCGATCATCGATGGCGGCCGCATTCTGACTGTCGGCAAGCCCCGCGATCTGATTCGCGAGCTGATTGGCAAGGAAGTGGTGGAGTTCGATACAAACCCTGTGGATCTGAACTATTACCTGGGCCGCTTGCGTGCCGAGGGGTTCTCTTATCAGGTTATCAAAGACACAGTTTCTGTTCTGGTGAAAGAAAATCAGGAAGGCCGCCGCGTGGTGGACCTGATTGCCAGCGACAAGATCTTCATCCGCAAGCCGACATTGAATGACGTTTTCCTGAAGCTTGCGGGCCATCAACTGAGGGATGAATAATGAAGCTGAAAGACTGCTTTACGATTCCCAAGGTTGATAGCGGTGCCATGAAAGTATGGTCCCGCAATTTCATGTACTTTAAAAAAACCTGGCTGGTGTCCCTGTTCTGGATTGTTCTTGAGCCGGTGATTTACCTGGGGGCCATTGGTTTTGGTCTTGGTGCCTTTGTGAACAACATGGGTGGCATGTCTTATATTGAATTCTTCTTCCCCGCGCTGCTTTCAACCACTGCGATGATGGTGGCTTTCTTTGAAGGCACCTACGGGAACTACACTAAACTGACTCATCAGAAAACCTACGCGACGATCATGCTGACTCGTGTGGGGCCTGAAGAAATTGTGGCAGGCGAGCTTTTGTGGGCGACCAGCAAAGGTTTCTTCGGTGTGATCGGAGTCACGATCGTGGCACTGTTCTTTGGATTGATTGATTCTTATCGTATCTTGCTGGCGCTGCCGATCTTGTTCCTGATGAGTGCGCTGTTCTCGTGCATCGGAATGATCCTGACTTCTTACGCCCGCAATTATGATTCCTTTATATATTCCACCTCCGGTTTGATCGTGCCGATGAGTCTGCTCAGCGGAACTTACTTCCCGCTGGATCAGTTGCCGGCGGCTCTTCGATATGTGGCCTATTTGTTCCCGCTGACTCACGCTGTGGCGGCGGTGCGCGAAGTGCTGCATCAGGGGCCGACATTGTGGGTTTTGATTCACGTGTTGATTCTGCTGGCGGCGACCTGGATCTGCATGAACATTGCGTTCTTCCGCATTCGCAAGAAACTGCTGAAATAACTTAATCTATCGGGGTGACTTTGATGCCGTGTTTTTTCAAAAGCTCGGCAAAGACACCATCACCGTCTTTCTGGGCGCCCGTGAAGGTGCCGTCATAGATCTTTCCGCACCCGCACATCGGGGATTTGGATTTTAACAGGGCTTCAGTGGCGCCAACGAGCTTGGCAATTCTTAAAGCCTCTTCGGCACCTCGGGTGTATTGCTCAGTCACATCCACACCCTTGTTGGTCAGAACTTTATCGCCGATACGTTCTGCCGGAGGCCGGGGAGTTGAAAGTCCGCCCAATTGTTCGGGGCAAACCGGAATGGCTTCGCCGTTTTGCACCATCTCTTCAATCGGGGATCTTGTCTGGGCTTTGCAGTCATAGCGGCAGTGAACGCCGGAAAGGCAGGCGGATACAATTTTCATTCAGCCTCCTCGCTGCTCTCAAGCTGCTCTTGAGATTCCAGATTTTCCAGTTCTTCCAGGGTCGGAATAGCCTCGTCGGATGTCAGTTCTTCCGGTGGTGGTTCGGGTTGGAAGAAATAGGCCACTTGGGCGCTGGCGATGTCGTATTCTTCCTGAGAAATGCGATGATACTGGAAAAGATCATCAACAATGCGACCCAGTCGCTTGCGCGCAAACGGAGTCAGCTCTTTACGGTAATAGGACTGCGAATACTTCACCGGATTTGGCAGAACCATGGCCAGGAAAGAAGCTTCAACCACCGTCAGTTCCGCCGGGGATTTTTTGAAATAGTACTTTGCCGCGGCTTTGACGCCATAGATGTCTTTTCCGAACTCAACCACGTTCAGATATCTTTCCAGAATTTCTTTTTTGGTCAGGGTGTGTTCGATACGGTCGGTGATAATTGCTTCAAGACCTTTGCGGATAAAGGTGCGGTCCTTATTCAGGAACATGTTTTTGGCAAGCTGCTGGGTGATAGTGGATCCGCCGCGTTTAAAGACGCCGGTTTCCCAACCTTCTTTGGCGTTCTTTTCAATCGCGTCCCAGTCAAAGCCCTTGTGATTATAGAAATTGGAATCTTCAGTCAGTATGATGGTCTTTTGCAGAATGGGGGCGATCTGTTTCAATGGAACATAGTTCTTTGAACCCGGACAAAGTTCGACCTGATACATTTTCGTGACCATGCAGCCGCGAATGTCTTTGTCCGAAGGAAGCCAGGCCCACAATGAACCAGCGGCCACACCCATCAACGTCAGAACACCCAAGAAAAAGAATATTAACTTTTTGATCATGTCAGGATTACTTTTTCACCATTCCGTGATCTTTCATCCATTGCACGGAATTGTGAATGGCTTCGCGGGCCGGTCTTGGCTGGAAGCCAAGCTCTTTCTGTGCTTTGGAAGAATCAAACCAGTGATACATCGTTGCGGTATAGGCATTCTCGCGACTGAGTGGACCCTTCATGCCCATCTTTTCCATGAAGTCACCCACGGCACCCACGGCATGCAAAAGGCCATCAGGCAGCTGATGTTTCGGAGGAGTGACTCCCGCTTCAGCGGCAATCATGGCAAAGAGATCTTTAATCAGAATATTTTCCCCGCAAAGAATATAGCGCTCACCTTTGCGGCCCACTTTCCACGCACTTAAGATTCCAGCTACGACATCTTCTGCCGCCACGACATTCACGCCGCCGGAAGTGTAGAAGTTCAACTTTCCTTGCGCGACTTTG
This sequence comes from Bdellovibrio sp. MYbb2, assembly GCF_056175685.1. Lineage (NCBI taxonomy): Bacteria > Pseudomonadati > Bdellovibrionota > Bdellovibrionia > Bdellovibrionales > Pseudobdellovibrionaceae > Bdellovibrio > Bdellovibrio sp. MYbb2. The sequence goes on along the minus strand of NZ_JBJKJI010000001.1, from coordinate 522,688 downwards.
ACCTGCATCTTGCGGCTGCCTTTTTTGGCATCACCGCGACCATAGATCGTGGAAGGATTCACCATCACCGCGTCGATTTCATTTTTATCGCAGGCACTTTTCACCAGAATTTCAGCCTGGTGTTTGGTTTCAAAATACCCCAGATTCAGGTCGGCGATATTGTAAGGGGATTCTTCATTCAGAATCTGATCGGGAGTATATCCGGCACCGATGGCCACGACCGAAGACAAATAAACCAGGCGTCGCACTTTGTGTTCGCGGCAGACCGCAATGACGTTGGCCGTTCCCTGCACATTGACCTTGTCCATCTGGGCGCGCTGGGACTTTTTATAGGCAATAACACCTGCCAGGTGAAAGACCGTGTCCATGCCCTTAGTGGCTTCCAGTAAAGAATGAACATCCGTAACGTCGCCATGAACGTATTTGCACCTTACGCCTTCAAGTTCGGAAAGGTCACTTTTCGGGCGAACCAGGGCATAGACGTCGTGTCCTTCTTCCAGAAGGGCTTTGGTCAGCCAGCTGCCCAAAAAACCGTTTGCTCCGGTGACTAAAACTTTCTTCATGTTGTAACGGTCCCTTCTTCTTTGATGCGATCAAGGATGAGCTTGCACAGGCGCGCGAACAAAATACCAAAAATCATTCCAAGCAGTGCCCCACAGACCACGTCCGTCGGGAAATGCACGCCATTGTAAACCCGGCTATAGGCAATCACACTCGCCAAAGTATACAAAGGCACCGTGGCCGGGGGGAAAATAGCCGCTGTAAAGCTCGCGAAACTGAACATGTTGGTGGAGTGATTGGATACAAAGCTGTATCCGCCAAATGGTGCGCGCACCTGAACATCCAGTCCTTGCGTATTGGCCGGCCTCGGGCGCTGAACGGTTTTCTTAAAGGCCCAGTTCCCCACGCCGTCCGAGATTGACACGGACAGAAGAGCAAACACAAAGATGATCAGGCCTTTTTTAAGGCCACGACGCCAGATAAACAGCGCCAGTATCACTGGCACCAGGATGAACTTGAAAAACGGTGTTTTGTGCAGATCTGTGATAAACGGGAAGAATTGATCGGCCCAGGCCGCGGTCCAATGTGAATTCACCAATACAAAAAGACTCTTATCGAGAGACAAAATAAAATCGAGCATCAGAGTGACTTTACCCTAATTTTTCGCTCGCAGAAAGTCTAGGTTCTGCACTGGTCCAAGTGTCACCGGCAAGGGCCTATGGCATCATTCTGTTTATGGACAAAGCAACATGGATTGGGATTCTGGTAGGGGTCGGTGGGATACTGCTTGGCAACCTGCTGGAAGGCGGACACACAAGTTCGCTGATGCAATTGACGGCCTTTATTATCGTTTTAACGGGCACCATCGGAGCCGTGATGGTTTCCAGTTCTGAAAAGGACTTAAAGACCGGTTTGCAGCTGGCTAAAAAAGCCTTTCGTCACGAGGAAAGCCGCAGCAAAGTGCGCCTTCATGAAATTGTCGACTGCGCAAGACTTGCTAAGAAAGAAAACATCCTGGCTTTGGAGCCACGCCTTAATCGCATTGAAGATCCCCTGTTAAAAGGAGTCCTCAGAAATGTGGTCGATGGTGTCGACATAACCACTATTCGCGATATTTTTGAAACACAGATTCACACGGAAGAAGAAGAGCTTTTGGGCGGCGCCAAAATCTGGACAGACGCCGGTGGCTTTGCCCCCACTATCGGAATCATCGGGGCAGTTCTGGGTCTTATTCATGTCATGGGAAATCTGACCGATACAAGTAAATTGGGCGCAGGTATTGCGGTGGCCTTTGTGGCGACGGTGTACGGAGTCAGCTCGGCCAATTTGTTGTTCCTGCCTCTGGGAAACAAACTTAAACGCCGTGTTCAGGCTTTAACCCGTGAAAAAATGATGGTCCTTGAAGGCGGTCTTCTGATTGCCAGCGGGATGAATCCGGTGGTGCTTGAGCAGAAGCTTTACGCCTATCTCGACAGCGATCAAAAATAGGTCGGAAAGAATTCATGGCAAAGAAACACCGCAAACACGAGGAACATGAAAACCATGAGAGATGGCTGGTCTCTTATGCGGATTTCATTACTCTGCTGTTTGCCTTCTTTGTGGTGATGTATGCCACTTCAACTTCCAACGAAGAAAAACAAAAAGAATTTGAAGACTCTGTTAAGCTGAGCCTGCATCTGGTGGGCCGGGGCGGATCAGATGCCGAGCCAAACTCCATTGGCAGTATCATTGGCGAGCTTGAAATGCCTGTCGGGAACTTTCCCAAAAAGGGTGGGCCCGGCGAAGTTGAAGACTATGTGGAAAGAGCTCTGGATAAGTCCATGGACGGTGCTCAAAAAAAGCAGGCCATTCAGGATGTTTATCACGATGCGGTCGGAGTGAGGATTGCTCTTGCGGCGTCCACGTTTTTCCAGGAAGGTTCTGCAAAGCTGAAACCTGAAGCGCTTAAAAGCCTGGATAAAGTGGCGGATGTTCTAAAGACCCACAAAAAAAGAATCATTATCGAAGGTCATACCGATGATCTGCCGATTGGCGGGACTCTGTTCCCGAGCAACTGGGAGCTGGCGGGTGGACGTGCTTCGGCAGTGGTGCGCTATCTGGTGAAAGTGCATCAGATGGATCCAAAGCGTTTTGTTTCATTGTCTTACGGTGATCAGAAGCCGGTGGTGCCCAACGATACGGACGAGCACCGGGCGATGAACCGCCGGATCGAGATTTTCATCGTCACCGACAGTTCCAAAGTTGAAATTTAATTATTCTGGCAAAAGTCCGTCGGGAATCTGACCATTGGCGATCGCGGAAGCGATCTTCAGGTGTTCCGGACTGCCGATGATTTTGATCGCATCTTCCAAGGGAAGTGGATCAGGGTTCTGAATTTTTACCTTCTTAAAGTCCATGATGCGACGATAGCTGATTTCAAGGTCTTCTTTTTTCAAAGATCCTTGGGCCACGGCACCCAGGATGGCATCGTAGGCCTGCGGCGGAACCTCGGGATCATTGCAGTAAAGCAGCAGATCCACGCCGGCTTTCAAGGCGCGCACTGGAACCTCGTCAATTCCATAGTGCTTCGTCATGGCTTTCATTCCCAAGTCATCAGTGATGATCAAACCGCGATAGCGAAGTTCTTCGCGAATCATTTTCTTCACGAATGTCTCTGACAAAGTCACTGGCCATTCAGGATCGATGTTCGGGAACTTGATGTGTGAGGTCATGACCATATCCACGCGAGACTTGAAGGTCTTTCTGAACGGAATCAGCTCGCAGGCTTCAAGGCGGGCCAGATCGGTGTTTTCAACCGGCAGGTCCTCGTGACTGTCAACGATGGTGTTACCATGTCCCGGGAAGTGCTTCGCGCAAGTGATGACATCCGCTTTGATGTAACCACGAACCAGAGCCGAAGCGTGTTTTGCCACCATCTCGGGATCAGAGCTGATGGAACGGTCGCCGATAACGGTGTTGCCTGGGTTTGTGAAGATATCCACACAAGGTGCGAAATCCAGATTGATGCCCACGGCTTTCATTTCAAGGCCCATGCGGTTGGCAAAATGGAAAGACACGGTTGGTGCATCCAGATCGCCCAGTTTTCTCAGCGGTGGCCACACGGTGAATGGAGCTTTCAGACGGTGAACGCGGCCGCCTTCCATATCAATACCGATAAACAGTGGCGCTTTGTCGACTTGCTTGTGACGCAGGGACTGGATTTCGGCGCACAGCTCGCGAACCTGTTTTGGTTCAGCGACGTTACGGCCAAACAGGCACACACCACCGATGTTGTTTTCTACAATGAACTTCTTTTCGTCAGCAGTAAGGGCGTGACCTGATACGCCGATGAACATGTGCTGACCGATGATGTGACTGATACTCATGAACTAGTTCCCTTTTTTCTCTGTTTCCGGTTGAGCCTTGATGATGATTCCCTGTCCTTGTGGGACGCCCATTTGCTTGCTCGGAGCCGGGGCGTTGGCTTCTGCCGCTTTCAGCTTGGTATTGCGAGTGACGACGTTGGCATCACCGGCAGGAACCTTGCCGAATAAAGTTTTTAGCAGAGAGGCGCTGTAGGGGATGTTTCCAATGGCTTCAGAAGGATTTGCCACAAGTTCGGTGACGATGCCCTGGCCCATGGCATTTGTGCCCAGAACTTCGCCGCGTTCATTGACGTAGCTCAGGAACTTGATGTCTTTGTAGGTGTTAAGAATCTTGAAGGACTTAAAGCCGTTGTAGATCTCTTCTTTTCCGACCAGGGCTTGACCCTTGTAGATGGCGCCGTCTTCTTCCGCGATGGCCTGATATTCATAGTTGGTTTCTGATTTCAGACCTTCTTTGGACTTCAACATCAGATACACCAGGAACGTTGAAAGGAAAGTCCCTTTGGGGATCTTTTTTTCGATGCGAGAGACTTTTCCGCCGTTTTTAATCACCCCCGTCAGGGTGCCGCCTTTGAATTTGGCGTCGATGATCTTGGATTCTTTGCCGGCCAAAGAAGTGTATTCATAGGAAATCGGAGTCAGGTCGGCATCCGCATAGGCCTTCAGGCTTTCGGTGGTTTCACTGGGACCTTTTCCCGTTTTCAGGAAGTAGGTGGAAATGAACTGCTTTTTCTTTGGTTCAAATTCATAGCGGCTGATCACATACCCGATGTGTTCTTCGCCGGAGATAACTTTTGCATAGCCTTCAAAAAGAACATCCGCGTGAGCGTGGCCCGCAAACACCAATGTCAGCAAAATCGTCAGGCAAAGTCGTTGGACCATCGTCGAGTTCTCCCTTCGGAACCATGGATAAAAGTCTGTCATCTCACTATAGAACAAGTCAAAGTTTTAGAGGTCGAGTTGTTGCTTCATGAGACAACCTACGAGACAATGCTGGGATACAGATGTTGAACTCACGAAGCACTTTTATTCAGAATCTTAACAACAAGCGGGGGCAGATCGCCCTTTTCGTCGCGTTGATCTTTCAGATTCTTTTCCTGTTCTTTGCGATGGTCATCAACGTCGGTCTTTTGGTTCACCATAAAATCAACCTGCAAAACTCGGTCGATCTTGCTGCCTATTACGGCGCGATGAGGCAGGCCGAGGGCATGAACGTGATTGCCCACACGAACTATCAGATTCGTCAAAGCTGGAAATTGCTGGCTTGGCGCTATCGTATGCTGGGGACGGCGGGGGATTTCGAGGAACATCCGTTTGACAAGATCGGTGGTGGACGTCTGCGCAACAGTGATGATGACAGTATCAATCCTGCGGCACAGAACTTTTACGATTCTCCGTCCTTCTGTATCACTTATATTCCGTTCAAGCCGATGCCAGATGGAGAGAACACCTGCAAGGCGCTGTCTTCGCATACCGGTATCAGTGTCTTTAAGATCCCGCCTGTATTGATCGACTTACCAAGTGTTTCTGGAAGAACTCGAAGCCTTGCCCTGAACCTGCGTGCCAGCTTGATTGAACGCTGTAAGGATTTTGGATCCTTTAATTATCTGATGCTGGGTGGTTTCGTTGTTGCCTTCAATATTGATCAGGGCAACCGGGCCCTGTTGATGTCTTATCTTTCTAAGGCGATGGCACCTAGTTCTCCCGATGCAGATTTCTTTGATATTGATGGCAAGAGCGTGAAACTGGGTATGGAGAACACTCTTAAGAACAATCTCACTGCCGCCAACAACACGTCCGATTTGAAAATGAGCATCTATAATTCATTGGGGCATTCCGCCTGCAATGGTTCTCAAGGAGCCAAAGGGGAGCCAGCTCGTTGGTTGAAGCAGATTAAGACTTATCCTGGATTCAGTTACATTGATACTATCTGTACTACCTCAAGTATTACGCCTAAGCCCAAAATGCTTTCAAACGTTGAATCAGATCTTCCTAATGCAACTGTTGCAGACGGACGCTTCAGAACCGAAGTGGACGAACTGAAGAACTATATCGGCATCCGGGAACCCATCAGCGATATCTACAACTATTCTATCGGGGTGGAAAAGAACCCTTGGTGTATGGCGTATGTGGGTGTTTCCGCGTCAGCCCGTCCGAAGATTCCGTTTTCGCCTTTTGGTTCTCTTGAAATTAAGGCCCGCGCATTTTACAAACCGTTCGGCGGACGAATCGGTCCTTGGTATTACAATAAGTACCCGTCTGGATCAGCATCGTATAACGGTTCTCAAGGCGGTCCTAACGACAAAACAGATCCCAATCTGCCTCCTCGTTTGATGGACCAGGCCCATGTCGGTTTGCCCGGGGATCCGACGCGGATCGCGAATTATAGCCGTTATGTTGGCGATAAAGTGGGGCTGAAAAGTCGCCGGGTTCTTTATCAGTACGGCAGAGCTATCTATAAGTTAGATCCTAACTGGGTTGTGGGTTCTGACGGGAACGTTGAACCGGGCAATGCTCCGGTGAACTACGGAGACACGGCCCCGAATTTCGAGCACTGGAAGCACTTGCCATTTAATTTCTATCAACGGGGTGGAAATCAGGATTTACTCGCGTGGGATCATACTAATGATCAGCCCTCGCGCATGCGCATGCTTGAGTTGTCGGCGATTCTGCCTGATCCGTTTGATCTTACTTATTACTCCATTGAGCCAGATTTCTATCACAACTACTACACCCGCTTGCGTGATGGCTTCTTGAAATCAGTTGGTTCTGGCTACTATGCCGAAAACAAAGAGTTCCTAGGGGATATCGGAACCCACAAAGGTTCCAATAAAGAAGGCATCAATTGGGACAAGTTCAGCGTCATCGATCAGTACAAAGCTGTCGCCGGGAATACATTCATGCGGCAGTTTTTGGATATTGCCGGAAAGCTGACGTATATCTCAACCAAATGGCAGGATGTTCTGACTTCCTGGGCGCCCGTCAGTCTTGTGGACTACAGTTTGGATCCAGCCAAGTTCGGAAAATGCACAATCACTCCAAGAGGCGCTGATTCCGGTGAACCGGAAGTTCCGAACCCAGGAAACTGTGTTTCGGGTGGTACAACAGGTTATTCTGTAAAGATGGTTTCATCAGACTACCTTCGCCGCACGGATCTTGAGCTGGGTGGCGTCGGTGTGCGTGGGGCATTGCTGAATCCACCACCTGAAGACAGCGAGTTCTAAACAGATTTCATCTGAGCGTCTCATTCTAAGACAAGCCCCGAAAACTTAAGAAACTCTGACTTTTGTCCGAAAAGGATATAGTAGGGGAAATTCTTATGCGTAGTTTGAAGACAAGTCTTCTTTCGATGTTAATTGCATTGTCGTTCACGGCTTCGCTCGCCCATGCCGAGGGCGATGGAAAAACCAATGTTAAGGTTAATACAGATACAAAAGACGTAAGCGCCGCTCAGCAAAAGGTTGAAGGCAAAGGGTTTACCGAAGAGGCAAAACAGGTTAAGGCGACGACTTCGAATTGGTTGCAATTGGGTACCGCTGCACGTACAGCGGGTGCCGATGTCCCGGGTATAAATTTGCTTCAAGAGTTGGATAGTGCCGCCAGCTACTACAGCAATCTTCATGGTACTTGCGTAAAGACACAAGCTACCGCCTCCTGGCTTTGCCGAGAAAAGACAAGTCCTGAGCTTCAGAAAACACTCAATAATATTAACACTGTTGCCAGCATGATCACGGGGGTCGCCGTTCAGGATGCCTGTAGCAACTTGGCGAAAATTGCTCGTTTGGCGCAGGCGGGCCTGACTGCATATACGGCAGCATGTTCGTCGGCACGTGCAGCGTGTGAGGCCTCTTGTGATACCGTGAAAACAAATCTTGATCGTATCAAGAAAATTGTAGATTCCAGCGGTGCGACGCTTGGACAGTGCCAACCAATAGTCCCAACTAATGCTGCTGCGGCAACAGCCTGCACCAACTACATGACTGCCTTAAAAGGTAAAATGGCGATGGTTCAGCAGACCGTTGAAAAGGACTCTGCAATGACGGGTGATGCTGAAGCCGAAATTGCAGCACAGTCCATCGCAACAAAAGACAAAGCGTGTACCTATACTTACGGAAACATGCTGGTTTCAGCTGGTGCGGGTATCGCGTCCATGATCTCTTCCTTCAAGCAAGGTCAGCAGTGTGACGAGGAATCCGACGGTACGGGCACGGATGTGGCAACTACGGCCACTGTCGACAAGTGTGCTGATGCCACAACAGCAGCCAACGATCCAGAATGTATCTGTAAAGCCAATCCAAGAACTCCGGGTTGTTCCAACTCTTATCAGAAAGCTAATGACGGGACGACGTCTCGCTTGGCTTCTCAAGGTGCAGAGCTTGGTACAGCAGGTAACGGCGCTGGTGCAAATACGCTTCCAGGAATTGAAAGTGATCCTCTTGCAGGATTGCGTGATCTTGCATCCACAAGCGCCGGTGGCAGTGATTCTTCCGGTATCGGCGCACCAACAGGTGGTGGCAGTGGCCTGAGCGGCTTTGGTGGCGGCAGCGGCGGTGGTGCCGGAGCTCAGGGTGAAGCGGCTAAAAAAGGTCTGAACACGGATATCCTTTCCGGCGCAGGTGGCGGCGGAGGCGGTGGTGGATTCGGTGGCTTTAAAGGTTCCGATCCGAAGCTGCGTCAGTACCTTCCAGGCGGGGCGAAAGATCCTTCTCAAGGATTGGCTGGTCAGCAGGCTTGGAAAAATGAAGTGACCGGTCAGGGTGGCAAGTCCAACTGGGAAAAAATCAAAGAACGCTATCGTGACAACAAGAACACTCTTTTGAATAACTAGGGGATGCTATGACAAAATTAACAATCAAGTTCGTTTGTGTATTGTCGTTGATTTGGTCTCCGGTTATGGCGGGCGCTGTTACAGTCAGCGGCAGCAGCACTTCGACAACAACAAATCAGACGACGGCGGACAAAGGGGTTGAAACCACAACTGGTAAATCCACTTCCCCTTCAGTGAAGGATTCTGCAGATAAGTCTGGAAGCTCCAATAAGGGCGCTCAGGCGACTCAGTTCCTTACAGGGGCCTTGATGTTTACTATGGCGGCGGAAAAATGGGGTGAATGCTCCAGTCAAAACTATGCTGCCTGCGCGATGGCTGCAATCTTCACAGGCTTCGGCGTTTTGTCCATGAAGCAGGGTAAAGAGCACGGCAGTGCCGCGGGTTCTTCGGGTCTGACTAGCTTCCAATCTGACGGTTTGGGCAATGCCTATGACTATGGAAACATTGACCTGAATGATCCCAACAACCCACTTTCAAATGATCCGAATGTTAAAGCTTTGGGAACGAATACAGGAAAGCTGACCACCGGGGGTCTGTTGGATCCTAAGACCGGGATTATTAAAACACCGGATGGTAAAACATATAAGGCGTCAGATTTTGCATCTGCAGCGTCGATGGCAGCTGCGGGTATTCCGCAAGGTGCAATCCTTGCGGGTCAGGATGCTTATGCCCAGGTTTCCAAAAAGTCCGCTGATAAAGTTGAAAAGCTTAAAATTGGTGCGATGACTGCTTCCAACGGCTTCAGTGAAGGTGGTGGCGGCGGTGGAGGAGGCTGGGGACCAGCTTCTCCAGCTGATGATGGCTCAGGCAGCGGCTATGCCGGGGCTGGTGGTTCTGGTTCCGGTGGTGTCAGCCTGGAACGTGATCCATCAAGTCTTGCAGGCATGCAGAAGAACTATAACGGTGAACCTATCGGTGTTGCCGCTGACAGTATCTTCCTGATGATGACTCGCAGATATAAAGTCAAAGAAAGCCAAGAGTCTTTCTATACCGACGCTGAACTGGCTTTGCAGAAATAAGAATCCAGATATCAGAAAAAAGAAAGGGTGCTGTTTCCAGCACCCTTTTTGTTTTAGTAAAGCAGGTATTTCTTCCTTTCCTTCACCCAGGATTTTTCATCCTTGGCTAAAGCTGCATCCAGATCCTTCGGAGTCGCTTTTGGATTTTCGATCCAGTTCTTCAGCGCCGGTCCGCCGTTAATCACATCAAATGCCAGACGGTCGTTCACGTACTCGTAAGCAAAATCTCGATAGATCGGGTACTTCGGATGCATTTCGCGAATCACCTTCAGCATCAGTGCCGTCAGACGGAAAGGTTTGAATTGATCGTGTTTGTAACTGACGCCGTCCGTGTGGAACTGGAAGCCGTGGCATAGCTTACCTACATGCTTGTGGAAAGTCGGCTCAAAGAAGCACTCACGCAAAGTCACGCCCTTGAACCACTGAGGGGCTTTCTTTTTCATGCGCACCAAAACTTCCGCATAGTCAATATCCGAAGCACCGATGATTTCCAGAGCGCGGGTCGTACCGCGAGCTTCTGAAAGCGTTGTGCCCTCAATCAGCACGGTTCCGGAATAAGCTCGCGCCATATTCAAAGAGGCCGCGTTCGGAGAGGGATTCACCCAAGGACGCTTCAGATCCCAGCCAAAGCCCGGGCCCTTGTCAGGACTGTAGCCTTTCATCTTCACGATCTGCAGATCCAGATCCATTTTGTAGTAGTCAGCAAAGTACAAAGCCAGCTCGCCCACCGTCAGGCCGTGACGCATAGGAATGGGTGCCGCACCCACAAAGGATTCCCAGCCTGGCAGCATTTTAAAGCCTTCCACCGGGCGGCCCGCGGGATTAGGACGATCCAGAACAATGACGGTTTTTCCAAGTTTTGCGGATTCTTCCATGATGTACAAAAGCGTGGTGATGAACGTGTAAATGCGGCAGCCCAGATCCTGAAGATCAAACAGCACAACGTCAAAGTGGGACATCATCTCGGCCGTGGGGCGACGAACTTCTCCGTACAGACTGAATACGGGAATCTTGTGAATTGGATCCACAAAGTCCGGGCTTTCGATCATGTTGTCTTGTTTGTCGCCGCGAACGCCGTGCTGGGGGCCGAAAGCGCAGGAAAGTTTGATTTTCTTGGAAAGCAAATCCATGCTGTGCTGAAGATTTTCATCAACGCTGGCAGGGTGGCAGACCAAGCCCACACGTTTGCCCTTAAGGCTTTTTAACATTTTTGGATTTGCGAGAAGTACTTCAAGACCGAGTTTCATAAATGTCCTTGCTACAGAAAGAGAGTGTCTTTGGCCTGAGTGCCGGCTGGCACCCGTGCGTTGGCGCCCACGATGACGTTGGTCAGTTCACAGCCATTTTCCACAATGGCTCCGGGGCCGGCACAGAATGTTTTGTGAATTCGAGAATGTCCCAGAAAGGCGGATTTTGAAATCAAGCTGAAGCCTCCGTCAGTAGAGGCCAAAATGGTTTCTTCTTTGGAATATCTTTTCAGAGTTCCTTCCAGAGTGGTCTTTTGATAAGTCACAGGTCCCGCCAAATAATGCAGGCACTTTTCAGAAGCCTCCAGAAAGTCGGTGGGGTTTCCGGTTTCAAACCAAGTGCATTCAAAAGGATAAGCTTCAACACTCAGACCTTTTTTTATCGCCGCCGTTAAAGCGTCATACAGAATATTGGATTCACCTTGTGCCGGAATGAAATCAAATACCTTGTCAGCAAGAATCTGAACGCCGACAAAATGCCATGCCTTCACGGCTCCGGCGACCGGGGTTTTTCCAAAGCCCAGAACGCGGTTGTGGGCATCTGTCCAGACGCCACCAAACTTTGTTCCCACGTCGGGATGATCCATCACCATCAAAGTCGCGATATTGCGCTGGTGACGGTGATGAGTGATCGCTTTTTTCATGATGTCAGCTTCTTTGGGAAGAATGATCTCATCGGCATTCATCATGACGAAGGAATCATCACCCATAAAGTGATCCCGGGCTTTACCCAGTCCGCCACCGCTCCCCAGAATCTGTCCAACTTCGTCAGAAAAATGCAAAGACTTCGCATGGTGGCGCAGGCTGTGGAAAAGGTGGTGGATTTCGCCGGGCAGGTGATAGGTGTTTACCACCAGCTTGTTGATGGCAAGATTTCCCAGAAAACTGAGAGAGTGTCCAGCCAACGGGACCGTTACAAACGGAATGGCCGGCTTTGGAAGTGTCAGCGTGTAGGGGCGAAGTCTTGTGCCTTCACCCGCCGCCAGCAGCATCACATTCATAGAGTTTCGTACTTTCTTTCCAGAGCACCGGAATCAATCAGGACATCGGCAAATACTTTGTATTCCGGGAATTCGTTGATGGCTTTCATCACACGACGAAGAGTTCCGGAAAGGTATTTTAGATAACGACGGTCTTGGCGCAGGTGATAGAAGCTGGCAAAGCTTCCGCACGCCTTAAAACAGCGCTGGATGGATTGCAGTTCATAGATGCGGTCAAACTGCTCGCGCGAGAAATCTTTTGGCAAATAATCTTTGGATCTATCCAGATAGTAGTCAATCAGGGTGCGCGCCATGGAATCATTCATGTCCACGTAAGAGTCACGCATCAGACTGACCAGGTCATACTGAATCGGACCCAGGCGGGCATCCTGGAAATCAATCACGCTCATCTGATCAAGTTTGATCATCAAGTTGCGGGAATGATAGTCGCGGTGAGCGATGCGTTTTGGTTCCTTGTCCAGACGGCTTGAGATATCCACAAAGATATCCGTGATTTCCTTGTTCAAAGATTCACCGAAGGGGAACTTCAGAACGCCGGAAAGCAGATTGTCTTTACCGTAGTTCATTTCCCACAGGAATTTTTCGGTGTTGAACTCGATTTTGAAAGCGGTGCAGTCAGATTTGTCCAAAGTAGCCGGGTGGTGGATCTTGACGATCTCGTCCACGGCCATTTGATAGAATTCCAAAGAAGCTTCCTGGCTTTGGCTTTCCCAGAATTTTCTTTCCAGGGTCAGATCGCCCAGATCTTCCAGCAGCATCAGTCCTTCTTGCGGGGACTGCGCCACCACGGTGGGAACATGCACGCCGTTTTTAGCGAAGTGATTCAGCACGCTCAGGAACGGATAGTTGTTGGGATCAAAAGGCTCCCAGCGCATCAGCACCCAGGACTGGTTGTCCTGCACCACGCGATAGTAACGGCGGTTGGAGGCGTCTCCGGCCAAGGAAAAGACCTTGTAGTTGTCGGAGTTCAAAGCTTTTGTCAAAAATGGAACCAGGAATTCATCGTGAGTGACCATAAGAAAAATTCTCACAGACACTCACGGCATTATCAAGGATAAATCAGACGGGAAAATCAGGCGTCGATCGGACCATCTTTCATGAAGAACAGTTCCAGAACTTCCTTCAGTCCCTGCGGCGTCATCGGCGCGCGGTCGACTTCAAAGCAGTTCACGGAAATCTCATCCACGAATTTTGAATCCAGCGTGCTTTCACCCAGTTCTTCCAGGCTTTTCAGGGAGCTGGTAATGATCAGTGGCTCGTCGTCCAGATGCTCTTCGCTGATATAATCCATCAGCAGCTCCTGTTCGGCGGCATTCAGGTTCTCAACGTTTTCCACAAAGATTGTCATTCCACCCATGCGGGCAATGTCCATAGAGGAATGCAGCTGGCCTTTGATGTCATTGAAAGGAACAAATGCCCAGCGGCCGGTCAGCTCGTGCAGTTGCAAAGCGACTTTCTTGTTGTTGTTTTCGGATCGGCCCTCAAGATGGATCAGGTGAGAAATCAACTCTGCAGCTGGACCTTCGTTTGGGACGATGGAATCGTCAGCCAGAAGCTCATCAATTGTCGGCAGCGGTTCTTCACCGAACAGTCGGACATTGTCCAGATTGGGCTGAATTTTGCTAAGCTCTTCAAGATTGGCTTCTTTCTGATCCAGATACCATTTGTACATGGCTGGTTCCAGAACCATTCTTACCAACTGAGCCACTCCAGAACGCTTCTCACTATTCAGATCATCTGCGGATGGCACCACAGCTGTTCCCAGGAAGTTCCCATTCACTCGAATAGGAATATGAAGGTCACGCCCCCTCGTGAACATTTCTTCCGCGCCTGAAACTTCAGACAGGTCCATCAATTGACGGATCTGTAAACCCTTCCCATAGCGGTTGGCCAGAATCTGCTTTAGTCTTTCTACAAAAGAGCTATCCAATGTTGTCTGCATAAAACCACGTACCCCTTACACAAAGGACCTCTATTACAAGAGCAGTGCCAAGTCTGGATGCGGTCTTAATTATTTAGTATATTCAGCAGGATAGCCTGTTTTTGGCAAAAAAAGTGGGCTTTAAGATTTGCTCTTAAAGCCCACTAAGTTTCGATCATTTAGGTAATTCTTTTAGGGTCGGTGCCCTTTTTAGCGCGCCAGTTTGCGCTTATCCAGGCCGTACTTTTCGACCTTCATGATAAGACCTGCACGGCTGATACCCAGTTCTTTTGCAAGCTTGGATTTGTTCCAACCTGTGCGGCGCAGACCCTCGCGGATCATTTCGCGTTCCAGATCTTCCAATGCATCCTTCAGCTTACCCTGCAAACGGGAACCCTGAACTTTGTTCTTTTCGCCAGCTTCCAAAACTTTCGGGGAAAGAAGTTCCGCCATCAGTTTTGTTTCGTCACCGGAAAGAACACAAAGTCTTTCGATCTCATTTTGCAGTTCACGCACGTTACCCGGCCATGGATAGTCATAAAGCTTTTCCAAAGCGCGCTTGGTGATCTGACGTTTTGGTCCACCTTGCTGATCGTGAATTTTATTAAGGAAGAAATCCACCAGGAACGGGATGTCTTCTTTTCTTTCACGCATCGGAGGAACGCGGATATTGATAACATTCAGGCGATAGTACAAGTCTTCACGGAATGTGCCTTGTTCTACCATTTCTTTCAGATTTCTGTTTGTTGCCGCCACGATGCGCACATCCACTTTACGGGATTCAGTCGCACCCACTGGCATGAACGTGCCTTCCTGCAGAACGCGCAGCAGTTTTACCTGCATCTGCGGGGAGGTATCCCCGATCTCATCCAGGAAGAAGGTCCCTTTGTCAGCCATTTCGAAAAGACCTTTTTTGTCTTTCAAAGCGCCTGTGAAGGAGCCTTTTACGTGACCGAACAATTCAGATTCCAAAAGGTTGTCATTGAATGCGGAACAGTTCTGGATGATGAAAGGTTTGTCTTTGCGGTGAGAGTTATAGTGAATTGATTTTGCGATCAATTCCTTACCCGTACCGTTTTCACCCTGTACCAACACTGTGGAATCCGCACCTTTGATTTTATCAAGCAAAGCGTACAGAGACTGCATTGGTTTGGACTTGCCGATCATGTTGTCATACTTGAAACGGTTGCCCAGTTCTTTATTCAATTCTTTGATGCGGTCTTCACGGGAAGAGATTTCCAGGTGAAGAGTCACGATCTCCTGAGCCACCAGTTCGCAAAGCTCATTGAAGTGAGCGCGCTCCTGATCATCCAGGAATTTCAGTTTGCCCAGGCATTTTTCAATCACTTCGCCGGACATGCCGAAGGCCGCAAGGCGCTCGCGGATTTCTGTCATGCGGGAAGTGAAGTTGGAATCGCGGAAGAAGCCCATAGCCACAACCGTACCCACACAGTCATTTTCGATCATGATCGGGAATACACCCACATCAAAACCAACCATGTCCCACTTGCGCAGGGAGAATCTGTTTTGGGAAGTGCGAAGATCATCCAGAGACTTGGTCACAAGTTCCGCGATGCTTTGCTGACCAGCTTCTTTTCTTACCAGAGCTGTGATTGCCGGATTGCTGAAGGTGACTTTATCAGAGTCATAACCTTTGAGCATTCCGCGCTCGTCTGTGAAAACAACGTCAATGTTCCACCACGCGCTGAGAATCTGTTTGAGCTTGTTGATGACATGTATATGTTCAAACTCATCCCAATTAATCATAAGTATCGTCCTTTCAGTGACTGTCAAAAGTATCGATACTTTTATCGTCAAGAAAGTAGACGAACTTTAGCGGGACTGTCTAAAGAGCGTGCAAAGCTGGACTAAGGACTGGGACGCACGTCTCAGATTAAGACTTATACTCCGCTGGGATGTGCTTTCCTTCGCCGTCACGAAGCGCATGATAGGTCGGCGACATAATTTCGATTTGAGCTTCGTTAAACAAATCCTGAATATTTCTGTATAGATCCGAATACACATCGTCAAAATTGTTTGCAAGACGGGTGTAACCATTCAGTTCATACTGCACATACGAGTTGTCCAGGGCTGTCTGGAAAACAAACGGCTTCGGGTCTTTCAAAACACCTTCGGTGCGGGCCGCAGCCCCCAATAAAAGCTCGTGTACCTTTCTCCAGTTCACGTCGTAACCGATCGTGATTCGTGGATTCAGGATCAGTCCTTTGGTGTCAGCAACAGCGCTGAAATTGATGATATGGCTGTTTAAAACATTTGAATTTGGAATCGTCACATCCACGTTCTTAATTGTGCGAATGCGGGTCACAAGCAGGTTCTTTTCAACGACGTCGCCGACGGTGCTGCCCAGTTTTACGCGGTCGCCGACTTGAAACGGTCGCATGTAAGTGATGACGAGGCCTGCCACCATATTGGAAATTGCGGAGCTTGATCCCAATGAAATCAAAAGACCCAGGAATACGGATACACCCTGGAAGGCCGGAGAGCTCGATCCCGGCAAATGCGGGAAGACGATAATCAGGGTGAAGGCGAAAACCAGAATGCGCACCAGATTGTAAGTGGGGTGGGCCCATTCCGCATGAAAACCTTCAAGCTTTAGATATCCTGCCTCAATGCGCAGGAAGAACAAACGAATGACTTTCAGAACATAGCGCATCACCAGGACGATCACGATGACGTAAATGGCTTTCGGGATGTAGTCGACGATGGTCTTCAGCACTTCCTTCAGTGGATCCAGAATGTAGTGAAGCATGTTTTCAGAAAGATGCTGAGTGTCGGGGAAAAAGCCCAGCACCAGCGAGAAATAGAAATAAAGACCCAGGACAGTGATGATCAGTCGCAGACCCTTTAGCAAACTGCAGATGCCGGCGGTTAAGGACTGGGCGGTGATGATTTCAAAGTTATGGATCTTTAAAGCAGGAAGCTGGCTATGGGGCAGGGACTGAATCTTTTTCTGCAGCCACGGGAAAAACCAGCTTAGCAGGGACAAGGCCACAATCAGAATGATGGTGGCGATACCGGTGTTGATAACAGCGCTGCTCAGTTCAGATCCAAATAAAGTAGGCATACTTTATTTAGATCATAGAATTAAGTGTGTTGTAAACTGTGGAAGCGGAAGTATTCGCCCTCATTTGACATGAGGTCTTTGTGAGTTCCGATCTCGGCGATTTCGCCTGATTTCATAACGACAATCTTGTCCGCTTTTTGAATTGTCGACAGACGGTGCGCAATCACCAGGGCTGTACGGCCTTCCATCAGATGATCAATGCCTTTTTGTACTTCGATTTCGCTGGCAGTATCCAGTGCACTGGTCGCTTCATCCAGGATCAGAACGGGAGCATCTTTGAACATCGCGCGCGCAATGCTGATACGCTGCTTTTCGCCGCCGGAAAGAAGATTTCCGCGGTCACCGACGCGGCTTTGATAGCCCTGCGGTGTTTTCATGATGAAGTCGTGAGCATTTGCAAGTTTTGCCATTGCCGGGATGTCTTCACGGGTGCGGTTGTAGTCACCGGCCCAGATGTTTTTTTCGATGGTATCGCTGAACAGGAACACATCCTGAGTCACCAAGGCAACATTGCGGCGCAGATCCTTCAGGCCGATATTGTGAATGTTCACGCCATCAATCAGAATTTCGCCGGAAGTGGGATCAAAGAATCTTTCCAGCAGGTTCACGATGGTGGACTTACCACTGCCGCTGGCGCCGACCAAAGCCACCACTTCGCCGCGGTTGATTTCAAGGTTCAGATTCTTCAGGATCATTTCTTTGCCATAAGTGAAGCTCACGTTTTTGTATGTGATCTTCTTCCAGTCTTTCGGGAACGGAACTGGATTGGCCACTTGTGGAACTTCCGATTCATTTTCAATGATCTCAAAGATACGACGCAGGGAAATAGTCACTTCCTGAATGCGAACGTAAGCTTCCTGAACACGCTTGATGGGCTGATTAATCATCAACAAGGAAGCCACGAAGCCCACGAACGTTCCCGGAGTGCTGCGACCGGCGGCAATCTCATAACTTACATACATGAATACACATAGAACAATGGCTGTTGCCAGGAATTCGGTCACCGGACCGCTGGCTTCCTGACGTTTGTAAATGGTCTTGCGGATGCCAAGGTATTTGTCGGACTCCTTGATCAGGCGCTCGCCCATGTCTTTTTCAAGATTGAAGGACTGGATAATGCGAACACCGTCCAGACTTTCTTTGATGGTGGAGGTCATGTACTCCATCACGTCACGTTCTTGAGGAATATACTTGCGCATGCTGCGGGCGATGTTTTTCAGAATAACCGCAATCACCGGTGCAATAAGGAAGGTTGCCAGTGTCAGCTTCCAGTCGATGCGGATCAAATTGATCAGCAGGCCCACCAGCATCAGGGGATAAAGGAAAATGTCGGCCACAACGCGCAGACCGTCCTGGATGATGCGAATATCATTCAGAATACGACTGATCAAGCCGCCGGAACCAGCGGCATAGTTGTTATGGAAGGACAGATTCAGGCGCATGAACTTCTGCTGAAGCTTCTGGCGCAGCCCTTGAACCACGCGCTCAGCGGTGTAGTTCATCAGATAAATGTGGAAGTAACGAGAAGTCGCTTGAACCAGCGCCAAACCCAAGGCCATTGGCACCAGAGTGGCCATGGCCTGCTGCTGGTTTGCAGACAGTCCATCGAACAGCCCTTTGATCATATAAGCCAGCTGCGTGGTTGCCAGCGCGTTCAGAATCCCTGTGGCGGCGACGATGTAAAGGGTGCTTTTGTACTGCTTAAGTTCGCCCAGGAGTTTCTTGATTTCAGGTGACATCTTTTGTTTCCAGATTACGAGGTTTGGTGGCTCTCGATATAACGCTTGAGATATTGCCCCGTCAGACTTTTCTTCACTTTCATGATGTCGTCCGGAGTGCCCGTAGCCACAATGTTTCCGCCTTTTTTACCTGCTTCAGGACCGAGGTCAATCACATAATCTGAGCCACGGATCACATCCAAGTTGTGCTCCACGACGACAACACTGCCGCCAGTCTCGATCAGTTTATTTAGAACCTTCATCAAAAGCTCCACCTCGCGGAAGTGCAGACCGGTGGTCGGCTCATCCAGAATGTACAGGGTGGACTTCTGTTGGACCTGAGACAGCTCCTTGGCGATTTTCAAGCGCTGGGATTCCCCACCGCTTAAGGAATTGGCTGGTTGCCCCAGTTGCAGGTAATCCAGTCCGACTTCTTTGAGCACGCTTAAGGGCTTGCGGATATTCGGGTGAGCCACGAAGAAATTCATGGCTTCATTCACGGTCATTGAAAGAATTTCGTGAACGTTTTTGTTTTTATACTGAATTTCAAGGATTTCGGGGCGGTACTTCTTACCGTCACAGACGTCACAAGGGATAACCACGTTATCCATGAACATCATGTCGATTTCCTCATAACCCGTACCTTTGCAGGCCGGGCAGCGACCACCATCCACGTTCAAGCTGAAGGTTCCGGCAGTGTAACCGCGGGACTGGGCCTCAGGAGTCGTGGACATGATCATGCGGATGGCATCAAACGCCTTCAGGTAAGTGATCGGCGAGCTTCGTGCAGACTTACCAATCGGTGACTGGTCAATCAACAGCACGTTTTTGATATGCTCAACACCATCCAGACCTGAATAGTCCTGGGCTGGCATATACTCGATATCCAAAGCGCGAGCCAAAGCTGGATACAGAGTTTTGGAAATCAGAGTCGACTTGCCAGAACCACTGACGCCGGTCACGGTCACCAGGCGATTCAGCGGGAAGACCACATCCAGATTCTTCAGATTGTGTCCTTTGGCGCCTTTGAGTTCGATCTTAACCTTGTAGCTGTCGACATCCACCGGGCGAATCGTGCGAAGAGCGGCCCAGTTTTTAGAAGGCTTCAGGAAAGGAACGGTATTGGACTTTTCATAGTCATAGAACTTTTCCGTCGTGCCGGCATAAACGACTTCACCACCCAGGTATCCTGAACCAGGGCCCATTTCGATGATGTGTTCGCTGGCTTTGATCACATCGTGATCGTGCTCAACGATAACCAGAGTGTTTCCAAGTTCCTTAAGATCCTTCAGGATCGAAATCAAACGATCATTGTCGCGCGGATGCAGACCCACGGTGGGTTCATCCAAAACATACAAAGCCTGGGAAAGACCCATGCCCAGTTGGTTTGCAAGAATCAGGCGCTGGTATTCCCCGCCTGACAGTGTGCGGGTTTCGCGTCCCAGAGACAGATAATGAACCCCCACGCGCATCAGGAATTCCAGACGCGAACGGATCTGCTTTAGCACTTCTCCGGCAACTTCCAGCTGGAAAGGCGTGACTTCCAGTTTTTGGAAAAAAGCATTCAGGTCCTCGATGGTCAAATTGGAAAGATCATTGATATTCGAGTTGGCGATAAGAACGTGATTGGCTTCCGTGCGCAGGCGTGCGCCTTTACAGCTCGGGCACTGGAACGGGCTGCGGAAGCGGGAGATAAACACACGCACGTGCATTTTGTATTTGATCTGATCAAGGTATTCAAACAGACCACGCACGCCGAAGAAATCTTTGTTTCCATTCCAGATCACATCACGCTCGGCCTTTGGAAGATCCTTCCAAGGGGTGTGAGTGTCGATCTTGGTTTTTTTGCAGTACGCAAGCAGCTGCTTTTTTTCATGAGCGGCACTGGGCATCCAGAACGGGCTGAGGGCCCCTTGAGCCAGGCTCAAGTTTGGATTTGGAATCACTTTTTCTTCGTCTATATCCAGAATATTTCCGAAGCCCTTGCATGTCGGGCAGGCGCCAATCGGAGAATTAAAACTGAACAGCTTAGAGCTCAGTGGCGGCGGAGTATAGCCACACACCGGACAAGACGCTTCTTCGCTGACTTGCAGACGTTCGCCGTCCGTGGAAAGAATGGTCGCTCGGCGAGTGATCAGATGCGTGTTGTATTTAATGCTGGCTTCATAGGCTTGAGTCAGTGAATCTGCCAGGCGGCCGCGTTCATCCTCGTTGAAGGACATACGGTCAATCACCAGATAGAACGTTTCTTTAGGCAGACCTTTTTTGATTGCGGCTGCTTCGCCGATTTCAACGACCGTACCCATTTCTTCATTGGTCAGGCCACCAGGGTTTGTGGGAACGACTTCTGGAGCCTCTACTTTTTTGGAGGCTTTCTTGCCCGAAGCTTTGGTTTTTTTGCCAGCGGCTTTTGCAGCAGGCTTTTTAACCTCGGTCACTTTCGGGATGTAGATACGAAGGTAGCCGTCCTGCAAAAGAAGTGAATGAAGCTTTTTGCCTTCAGCCACGCGGCCTTCGGCGTTGATTTCCACCAGCAGGTAGCCGCGCTTGCCCGCAAAGTTTTTTAGAACCTTGTCAGTGGCTTCGGTCACACTTTCTTTTTCGGTGGGGCAGTGGTGAGTCGGGCAGTAGGATTTCCCGATCTTTTCATAAAGCAGGCGAAGATAATCGATGATTTCAGTTGTGGTTCCCACCGTCGAGCGGGAACTTTTAACCGTGTTCTTTTGTTCAATCGAAATAGCTGGGGGAATATTGTTGATACCTTCGATGTCCGGTTTCGGAGCTTTGTTCAGAAACTGACGGGCATAGTTGGACATGCTTTCGATAAAACGACGCTGACCTTCGGCAAACAAAGTTTCGAAGGCCAGGGAAGATTTCCCGGAACCACTGGGGCCGCAGATCACAGTCATGGAACCAACCGGGATCTTGACCTCAATGTTCTTAAGATTGTTTTGTTTCACCCCCCAGAGGTGAATATCCTTCATTCCGATAAATCCTGTTTATAGAAGTCAGTTGCTTCTTCAGCTTTGTTGGAGGCGGCTGTAGGTTCAGTTCCTTCAACGAAAGCCTGACGAATGATCTTCTTGGTTGAGGCCGAAGCCAGTTTGCCAGTTTCGCTGTCGATATTAGCAAACACGATACCGTCCGGCACGGGGAAAGTCATCTGCGGAAGACCTTCGTGAGCCGCTTTCATGTAGTCGACCCAAATCGGCAAAGCAGAGCGTCCGCCGACCTCGCCTTTACCCAAGCTCTTTTCTTTGTCAAAGCCCACCCACACACCAGTGGAGATCTGAGGGCTGTAGCCGATAAACCACGCGTCAAAGTAGTTGTTGGTGGATCCGGTTTTGCCGGCAACTTCACGACCCACCGCTCTTGCGCGACCACCGGTACCGCCAGCGTCTTCAACAACGCCTTTCAACAGAGTTGTCATCACGTAAGCTGTGGAAGGACGAATCAGCTGGTCCGCATCCTGGAAGAAGATGCTTGGATCCAGCTTGGCATTCTTGCCTTCTTTTTTCTTCATTTCTTCAACCTTGGCTGGATCATTCATGGCTTCCAGGAAGGCTTTGCGACGCTCTTCGAAACCGTCATTGATGGTTTTGATTTCTTTGTCAAAACGGGCATCCAAAGAAACGGTTTTTAGCAGATTCTTTCCGTTGGCATCATCAACCTTGTGAATCAGCAGCGGAGAAAGTCTTTTGCCAAGACGACCGAATTCAGCAAAGGCCTTGGTCATTTCGTACAAAGTCACACTGCTGGAACCCAGTGCCAGCGTGAAGTCCGGATTCAAAGGACTGTAGATTCCCAAACGACGAGCGTAGTCCATGGACCACGGAACACCGACGTCTTCGATGATTTTCACGGTCGGGATATTCAAAGACTTCACCAAAGCATTGCGGAACAAGATGTCACCACCGAAGCTTTTTGAGTGATTGGATGGCTTCCAAACCTTCATGTCACCTTGGCCTTCGGCATCATCGGCCGCTGCGCCACCTTCTTCGTACACGATCGGGGCATCCATGATCGGAGTTGCGGGAGTGTAGCCTTTTTCCAGGGCTGAAGCGTAAACAATCGCCTTAAATGCAGAACCTGTCTGGCGGGGAGCCTGAATCGCACGATTGAATTCACTTTTTGCAAAGCTGGATCCACCGACCATTGCCAGGACATCTTGATTGTCCTGATCAAATGAAATCAAAGCACCTTCCACCAGCGGTTCCTGATCCAGCTCAAGACCGATGAACTTGGTCAAGTCCGGAGCAGCTGCGGTTGGCAGGCCTTTTTTCTTGCTGGCAATTCTTGTGGAGGTGAACTGATCTGCGACCACCTTCACCAGAATCACATCGCCTTTTTTCAGGGCCTCAGAGGGCTTTTTGATCGCTGCCAGATCATAGCGGGCATCAGAATCAGGCTTACGCGCCCAAGTCATGGTTTCAATATCAATCACACCGCGGGTTTCAGGCAGCTTTACGTAAACCAGACCCAAAGTGTCGTCGATTTTTTCAACAACACCATTCACGGTGTCTTTCAGTTTGATATACGGAGGCAGCAATGGGTGCAGCTTTTCATCCTGAGCGGACTTCACCGGCACGATGTCGGCAAACTTTCCGTCCGGCAGAATGATTCTTTCTGGAGTGAAGTCCGAGATCAGCTTCTTTTGATTTTCTTTCAGGAACTCTTCAATGGCGTCTTCATCAGAAAGATTTTTCGAAGGACCACGGTAACCCTGACGCTTATCCAAGGACTTCAGACCTTCTTTCACAGAATCCTGAGCGGCCATCTGTTTGGTCAGATCAAGACTGGTGTAGATTTTCAGACCCTTGTCCAAAACCATGTCTTCACCCAGTTGGTTCACCAGAAGTTGACGAACGGTTTCAAGATAGAACGGAGCATACTCTTCGTAGTTTTCACGGACGTAAACCTTCACCGGCTCTTTGATGGCCGTTTCAGATTCTTCCTTGCTGACGTAACCCACATCGGCCATACGGCGCAGAACATAGATCTGACGTTCTTTGGCGCGCAACGGATTTGATACCGGGCTGTAGCGCGACGGCGCCTGAGGAAGTCCGGCAAGGATCGCCATTTCAGACAGGGTCAGTTTGGAAACCGGCTTGCGATAGTAAGTCTGGGCAGCCTGTTCAACACCATAAGCCCCTTGACCGAAATAAATCTGATTCAGGTAAAGAAACAGAATGTCTTCTTTGCTTAGATTCTTTTCCATTTCAATGGCCAGAAGGATATCGCGCAATTTACGGGTCAGAGTTTTTTCAGAAGACAAAAGAAGAGTTTTTGCCACCTGTTGTGTGATCGTGGATCCCCCTTGAACGGACCGACCGGCACGCAGGTTGGCCAAAGCCGCACGGAAGATCGCGGTAGGATTGATCCCCTTGTGCGAGAAGAACTGATCGTCTTCGGCTGCCAGGAAAGCATTCACCAGATTTTTGGGAATCTTATCGTAAGGAACCAACGTGCGGCGTTCGCGGAAGAATTCGCCGATTTTTTTATTGTTGCGGTCGTACACCTGACTGACCAGCAAGGGCTGATAGTCTTTCACGGTGATCAACTGAGGCAAACCGGATTTTACGGATTGAACAATAAGGTACAAACCGAGGATGCCGACAAGACCGAGGGCGACGCAAAATAGCAGGATCTTTTTTAACACTGTGGGGGGCTCCTTTAACAGGCCCCCATTCTAACAGTGCAAATGGGTAGGGTCTAGGGACACTGGCCCGAAGGCTGGGTCCCATATATGTTATTTTGCTTTGCTCGTGTTTTTGCCGGAACTGCGTGAACGCTTCGAAGAGCCTTTCGCAGCATCGCCCAAATGACATTGAGCTGCCAATTCGGAGTTTGAAGCGACGGTGGACTTCACATCTTCAATAATCTCGGTTTGAGCAGAGATTTCGCTGGAAGCTTCTTCAGATGTGTACTCAGCTCCACGTTTTGGCGCAGGACCCAAAGTCATCAAACCATTGTTCGCCCGGTTCAAAGCCTCGGTGTAGCTTTGTTGTTTAGTAGCCAGAGCCTTAAGTTTGGTCTGCATGTTTTCCTGAGCCGCCTGCATTTTGTTCTGAGTCAGGGTCATCAGTTCAGTGACCTTCTTTTCGGCCTGGGTTTTTCTTTTGGTGGTATCCGCTTTCATTTGATCCAGCTGGGTGGAAGCCAGATTCAAAGAATCATTCAGTTCGTCCGTGCTGGCTTCAGCATTACGGATCTGATCGTTGATGGACTCCATTTTTGCAGTGCTTTGTTCATTCAAAGAAATGCGCGCCTGCTGGAAGCGGTTCATACACTTGTTGAAGGCGTCCAGGGCAGCGGCTTTTTGGGCTTTGGCTTTGGAAATGTGGCTCTTGTTAGAGCTCGCACTCACTTTGCCATAGGATTCAGCGGCCTTGGTGTATTCCTGATTACAAGCATACTTGGATGTTTCTGCTGTCAGCTCCAGCATTTTGGTCGCTTTTTCACGAACCGCGTTGGTCATCTCAGAACGCAAAGCGATGATTTTGGAATTGTATTCGCGCAGCTTTTCTTTGGCAGCATTTTGGCTGGCCTGGAACTCAGAGATTTTTTCGCGCTCTTGTTCATCCAAAGAGGTTTTGGTTTCTTCAAGTTCCTGCTGAGCAGTCGTCAATGCCTCTTGCAGATCCTGAATTGTGGTGTTGAAGGTTTCTTTGATCTCAGCTTCATCGTCAGCCAGTTCAGCGATGTCTTTTTGGGTGTCTTTGATTTCGGTTTCAAGACGTTTCTTTTCGTCATAGTAGTCACGACCGTTCATCTGAGGGCAAGAGCCGCCAATATTAGAGCCAGCCGGAAGACCCATCAAAGTTCCAATAGCGTCCGTCGTATCAAAGCTGTCTGTGCCCAAAGTTTCGGAACACGCCATGGCTTTTTCAGCGCAACCGGAACCCAAACCGGATTTGCGGCAGGCTTCGGCAATTTTATTCTTAGCCGCAGTGATCTCGCTGCGTGCCTGGGAACATTGGGATTGCAAACGCGAAGCTTTGCTTTCAGCGACTTCTTCTGCGGACTTGGTGAAATTAAGTCCTTCAGCCAAAGATACGGATGGGGCTATCAATGAAAGCACGCTCAGGATGTTGATAACTGTTTTGACAGATGCATTTTTTTTAGAGCTTGAAATCTTATTCATTTGATTTCCTCCCCGATGATAATGAGTGGTGCAATACCAGTACCAATTATCGGCAGACCTGCCTAAAAGGTTTACGTCTCATAGTGAGAAATAAAAAAGCCCGGCTTGGGGCCGGGCTTTGAGGTGTTTTAGAGGCTGAAAAGGTCTAGGAAGCAACCGCACTTCCACAATGAGCACACTTGCGGGCTTTCATCGGGATGGTAGAGCAGCATTCCGGGCATTCTTTCGTGGTTACTGGAGCTGGCTCTTCAGCCTTTTTCATCTTGTTAGCGGCTTTCACAATCAGGAAGATTGCAAAGGCCACGATGACGAAATCCAGAACCATGTTGATAAAGATGCCGTAATTCACTGTCGCCACACCAGCCGCTTTAGCCGCATCCAGCGTTGGGTAAGACTCGCCGTTCAGGGCGACAAACAGATTAGAGAAATCCACCTTCCCCAGACCCAGCGAAAGAACCGGCGTCAAAACGTCAGCAACAAATGAAGAAACGATCTTGCCGAACGCCGCACCGATGATGATACCCACGGCCATGTCCAGGACATTTCCGCGCATGATAAACGTTTTGAATTCCTTAAACATGGTTGCGATCCTTTCTTAGAATTTCGCCACGAGGTTCATTGTACTCGTGGTCGTTGTGTACTTGCCATCAACAGGAATGGAATTTTGATATTGTAATAGATAAGCCAATTTCAAAGAGAAAACGGAATTCAGCATCACGTTCAAAGAAGCTTCCGTGTTGAACAGATAAGCATCTGTGGTTGTGAAGTTTGGCAGATATTCAGCCCAGTATTTGAATGACAAAGTTTTGTCCAAAGCTTTGTTAAATTCGGTGAACAGACGTCCCATGTTGTCATGAGTCGTGCCGCCAGTGGTTGGCAGTGTCTTTTGATAACGATAACCGACCTCGAAGAACCAGTTCATTTCATCAGACTTGATCAGGCTGTACTTCAAACCCAAGTCGGAAGAGTCCCTTTGGATGTAGCCATTGAAAACGTCACTTTCTGCCTTTTGACCGGCGAAGATCCCCAGATAGTCCGTCAATTCGCGCTCGTAACGAGCCCCGATTTCCCAGTTGCGGGCAGATTCAACACCGTTGGAGTCCGTTTTCAAATAACGACCGAACGCGGAGTAAACGTTCTTGTCCTGAGTGTAAGTGGTTTTCGCTTTTGCAGTATAGCTTTCAGAGTCACTGTTACCACTGACAACAACAGCACCGGCTTCTGCTTCACCAGTAAAGGGGGCAGCAACAGCAGAGAATGAACAAAGCAAAGTGAACACACTTGCAGCAATCGGGAACAACTTCATACGCAAATCTCCTTTTATTTATCCAGGATTTGACTCTAGTTTTAATTCGCTCTTCGTCCAAGAAAAAATTGATGAGAAACACAGTAAAATCTGCTAATTTTTCCGGGAGGTTTGTGCAGGTGCAAAAAGGTTTTAATTCAGATATTACAGTGCGTGGTCAGAAGTATCACATTCAGACAGAGGATTGGGGAACGCAGAACCCTTATCTGGTCAGCAGAATCTTCTGCAACGGGGCCGTTATGAAGACCATCAAAACACCCTACGACACTGTTCTGAAATTGGGCTCTGTTCAGTCGGAAGAAGCCATTAAGTTGGCCCTGCGTCGTCAACACACCACGATAATTGATACCCTGATGGCAGGAAGCCTTCCTTAAATCCTTCAAAAAGACCAAAACCTCGACTTGTGGCGAGTATTCATCAGCAGTCATCTTTCATAAGATGGAGGGATGATTGAATTCTCTCACGTCTATAAGACCTATCCCGGCCCGGTTCATGCGTTGAAAAATATCGATTTGCGCATCGACAAGGGTGAGTTCGTGTTTTTGACCGGTCCCAGTGGGGCAGGAAAAACAACTCTGTTCAAGATGATCTCGGCCTATGACATCGCCACATCAGGCGATGTGAAAGTGGCCGGTCACGATCTCCTGACGATGCGAGATGCCCAGATCCCCTTCTTTCGCCGAAAAATCGGTGTGATCTTTCAGGATTTCAAACTTTTGAAGGATCGAACGATCTTTGAAAACGTCGCGCTGCCATTGCAGGTGCGAGGCGATAAGACACCGGCCATTCAGCGCCGCGTGTATGAAGTGCTGGAGCAGGTGGGCCTTGCCCACAAACATGACCAGTACCCGGATTTCGTTTCTGGGGGTGAGCAGCAAAGAACCGCGATTGCCCGGGCGATTATTCATCAGCCGGGTGTTTTGATCGCCGATGAGCCGACTGGAAATCTGGATCCGCGCTTAAGCGAAGAGATCATGGATCTTTTGGAGCGGGTTTGTTCTCAGGGAACCACGGTCTTCGTGGCCACGCATGATCATGAGATGGTTCGTCGTCGCAAGAAACGCACATTGCAGCTGCAGGACGGAATGATCGTGGGGGACACCAAGTGAGACCACACCAAAAGAACTGGGCATTGAAGGTTTCCACCTTGGTTGTTGTGACTGCGTGTTTTGTGGTGATGGGCGCAGCTCTTCTGGTATCGCAGAACTTCCGAAATATCCTGACCCTGTGGGGTGAGGACGTGCAGATGACGGTTTATCTTTCTCAGGATCTGTCTGAAAAAGGCCGTCAGGATATTGAAAGCAAAATCAAAGAAAACGAAAATGTGGCAGGCGTTAAGTTTGTCACGCAAGAGCAGGCCTTGGGGGACTTCCGCTCCCAGATGGCAAGTTATGCTCCGGATATTTCCCAGGATGAAGAGCTGCTTCGCCTGATTCCGGCAAGCCTTCTGGTACAGTTAAAATCCGATGTGGCCGCCGCTGAACAGACCACGGTTTTGCAGTCCATGGCCGGAAAGCTTCGTCAGCTGGAGGGTGTGGATGAAGTCAGCTATGGTCAGGACTGGGTTGAAAAGTATGCAGCACTGGTTAATGCGATCGAGCTGACCTTGCGCGCTTTGTGTCTGGTGATTCTGGCGGCGTCCTTGTTTGTGATGTCCAACGCCATTCGTGCTTCAGTTCAGGCCCGCAAAGACGAGATTGTGGTGCTTGAGATGATCGGTGCGACTCCTTCCATGATCCGAAAGCCCTTCCTGGTGGAAGGAGCGGTTTTGGGTGTGGTGTCCTCGGTTTTGTCGCTGGGTCTTTGCTTCGGCGTTTATATCGGGATCAAAAATCTGCTGACCACGAAGCTAAGCTTCCTGCAGCTGGGGGAGCACATCCAGTTCCTGGGTCCGGTGCTTTTGGCGGTGTTTGTTGTCGCCGGCACGGGTCTGGGCGCTTTGGGATCTTATCTGTGTGTGCGCCGTATGAATGACGGCTTCGCCGGAAGTCAGGGGTAGTCGTTGAAGCTTGCACAGATTCTTCTGGCATTGGTGTTTTCATTGTCGTTGGGGGCGAAAGCCGCAAATCCCAGCGATGTGGACAGTCTTGCCAAGGACTTTGAAGCGACGAAAAAGAAGCTGGAAGACGCCGAACTGAAGCAGCGTCAGGTCCTGTCGGCCCTTTATCAGTTGAATAAGAAAATCAAAAAAATCGTGACTGAAAAAGGGGAGATGTCCCAGCAGCGCGCTTTCCTGGAAGTGAATATCCGAAACCTCACCCAAAAAGTGGAGGACCTGGACCAGAAGTCCCGTCAGCAGAGAACCCTTTTGGCGGAACGTCTGCGTGCCATGTACAAGCTGGGCGGACCTTCAATCGCGCGCTTTCTTTTTTCGTCCAGCAGTTCGGCCTCGTTGGAAAGAAATTTGAAAATTCTGGGTGTGGTGGCGGCTCGTGATCTGGAGCTGATTAAAAACTATTCCCGGGACCTTAAGGATCTTGAAACCAAACGCAAGACCCTGGCGCAGCGCCTGGATAACATGAAGTCGGTTGAACAGAAGATCGCCTCTCAGGAAAAGGCCCTGCGTAAAGAACAGGACCTTAAAGGCAAGCTTCTGGACGGGATCCGCAAGAACAAACTCTTTGCCATCAATAAGATCAATGGCCTTCGCGAAAAGTCCCTGCAATTCAATCTTGATGATGCCGGATTGTTTGATCTGCTCTTTAAACCGTCGTTTGCCGACCAAAAAGGTGAGCTTTCTGCACCTCTGGAAGGTGTGATCACCCGCAAATTTGGACTTATGAAAGGTCAGGATCACCCCTATACTTTAACTCACAAGGGAATCTTCATTTCGGCGGCCAAGGGTAGCAATATTAAAGCCGTGTTTGAAGGCAAGGTTTCCTATGTTGGAACGCTTCCGGGCTTTGGAACAACTCTGATTGTGGATCATGGAGATCATTACTACAGCGTCTATTCCCATGCACAAGAAGTGAAAGTGAACACCGGTGATGAAGTCACGGGTTCTCAGGTGCTGGCTCAAGTGGGTGAAGCCCCGCAAGACGGCAGTTCCGGACTGTATTTTGAAATTAGACATTTTTCCGAACCCTACGACCCGCAACAGTGGATGAAAGGACTCTAACACTATGCAATCACTCAAACGCTACTGGAAAACCTATATTCTGGGCGGCGCCCTTCTGCTGGTTTTGTTCATCATGGCAGAAACAGGTTTCCAGGTAAGAGCCTTTGCCCAGGAAAGGTATGCGGATCTGCAGAACTTCAGTAAGGTTCTTAACCTGATTCAACAGTACTACGTTGAAGAAGTGAACACCAAGAAGCTGGTGTACGGGGCGATCAAGGGGATGTTGCGCGAACTTGATCCGCACACGAACTTTATGCCACCTGAGATGTTCAAGGATTTTGAAACTGAAACCAGTGGTGAGTTCGGCGGTTTGGGTATTGAGATCTCAATTCAAAATGGCATTCTGACAATCATTTCTCCGATTGAGGATGCGCCGGCCTGGGAAGCGGGTATCAAGGCTGGGGATAAAGTTGTGGCTATCGATGGAACAACCACGAAAGGCATGAGCCTTGCCGAAGCGTCCGTGATGATGCGCGGAAAAAAAGGCAGCAAGATTGTTTTGCGTGTGGTTCGTGATAACGAAGACAAACCTCGTGATATCACCGTGGTTCGTGGCAGCGTGAAAATCAAATCAGTGAAATACACGGATTTGGGTGACGGTTTTGCTTACGTGCGTATCACAAGCTTCATCGAAAACACCTCCAAAGATCTGCAAAAGGTTGTTGAAACTCATATCAAGAACAACAAAAACATGTCCGGTCTGTTGATCGATATGCGCAGAAATCCGGGTGGTTTGCTGGATCAGGCAATCAAGGTCAGCGATATGTTCCTGAAACAAGGCACAATCGTGTCCACCATCGGTCGTAACAAAAACGAAAAAGAAGTGGCCACGGCTTCTAAAAAGGGTCAGTACACCAACTTCCCGATCGTGATTCTGGTGAATGAATACACGGCAAGTGCCAGCGAGATTGTGTCCGGAGCTTTGCAAGATAACAAACGTGCTTTGATCGTAGGTCAAAGAACATTCGGTAAGGGCTCTGTGCAGTCAGTGATCAAATTGGGTGATGGCAGCGGTCTGAAATTGACTGTGGCTCGTTACTACACGCCGAACGGTGTTTCAATCCAGGCAGAAGGTATTCATCCTGACATTGAAATCGAAGACGTGGATCCGGATGCGTTCTCTAAAGCGATTGTGAAATCTGTCACAACTCGTGAGGGCGATATCGCAGGTCACTTGAAAGGTGATCGTGAAAAAGCCGCCGAGAAACTTGATGTGAAAGAGGGCGCGGAAGAAGGCGCACTGGCTTGGTGGAAAGACGTGGGATCAAAAAAAGATGAAAAGCTGTCGCCGCGCGATAAGCTGTTCAAAGCTGATTACCAAGCATATCAAGCATTTAGCTACCTCAAAGCATGGGATACATTGAAGGCTTTGACGCGCTAGTTATTGATTAAGAATTTTAGAGGCCCTACTCTAGCCGCACATCCAAGGCAGAGGGGGCCTTTCATGTTAAAGCTTGTTATTTTCATCACAGCGCTGTGTTCTTTGGCTCACGCCCAGAACGCCGGCTTCGAAAAAGGGAATTCCCTCACAGTCACTCCAATTCAAGGACAAGTTCGTGTTATCTGCGGCGGTTTTAACGGCAACGGAACTGCATTGTATTCTTGTCGTGATATCGTGATGAAGCCAGGTGCCTACGATCATTTCGTGGGGCCACGTGATGCCCGAGTCACTAAGGTGGAGCTGACAGCTTTCCATCAGGATGGATCCAATCGTTCTAAGGCTGAAGACTATCAAGGGGCTCGCGGTATCAGTGCAGATGCTTTCAATCTGTGGATTTCCACCTTGTTCCAAAAGCCATTGCTTGAACTGGGCACGAATAACGTGAACTATCGTTTGACCAGCGGTAGCACCGTTTATGCGGAAGGTTCTTTCCAGGCGGTGGTTACGAAAACAGCCATGCGTGAATGCCCGATGGCCACTTACCAGTCCACCGATGTGAACGACTGCAATTCCCAGTATTCCATCTGCCAGCGCTACTTCAAAGAATTCAACAACTGCCAGTAAAAATAAAAAAGCCGGCGTCATTGCTGACCCGGCTTTTCGGAGTAGAGATTTTTTTAAGTCTTACACGCACTCTTTAAGCTTTTTCACAACTTCCATTGCTTTGGCTTTATCAACGCCTTTTACTTCCATGATCGCATCTACGAATGCTTCTTCGGAAGTGCCGCGTTTGCCGGATTCAACGATCTGGTCGTGGCGCTCGATGATCTGAGTGTAAGAGTCACGCTCTGCTTTAGAGAATCTGGTCAAGATCGCCTCTGGCAAAGTTTCCAGTTTGGACAATGCCGCTGTAGTTTCAGTCAACTCAGCTGCGTTCAGGTCTTTTGCTGTTTTACGAGCGCCCGTCAAAGAAGAGTTCGCCATCAGTTTCGCAGAAGCGGTGGCTGCGGCATCGATGGACTGACCTTCGTTAGCGTCGTTTTTGCTGATCTCAGCCGCCATCTTTTTAGCTGCAACGATCGTTGCCAGACTGTCCAGACGTTGTGCGGACTTGGATGGATCTGCTTTCAGAGCCATGGAAAGAGCATTGTTCTTACCAGAAGGAAGCGCCAGCTCATTGATGATATTGTCCTGAGCGACTTTCAGTTTCTGGGCATCCAAACCTTTAGAGGTCATGCCTTTACCGAAAGCGGCTGCTTTAACCTGCTTGGTGTATTCCACCAAAGCTTCACGCGCTGGTTTTGCACCAGGGGCTGCGTGGACCGTCAAAGACAGGGACATAGTTGTCACCAGGGCTGCCATACCGAACACAAATGCTTTTTTCATACTCTCTCTCCTTAGTACTTGTTAATTTTTTAAACAGGGCACTCCAATTTTTGGGACTCTCCAATCCCAGAAGCACCTTGCTTAGTTTAATCGTTTCAATAATCTATATATCAAAGGCCGTACCAACTATTGCTTGCCCGGCATCGCCATACCACGCATCTGAGCGATCTTGGCCTGAATCTCATTTTGGAACTGACCTTGTTCCGCATTGACACGTTTGATGTTGCGGATCTTGTCCCAGCTCACAGCATTCGCCATAGAGCCGTACATCATCACTTCCTGCGCCAGGGACTGAAGCTGCTCCAGCGCCTGAACCGCGATATCGCGTTGTTGTTGGTTCAAAGTCACCACCGCACCCTCAGTCGCGTCACCCACACCCAGCAGGGTGGATACGCCCGCCAAGGCAGTCTGAACTTTGGTCACTTGTTCTTCCAGCTGATAGTTTTCCAGAGGCGACTGAATCACTTCACGGCCCTCGATGGTTTTAACTTCAATTTTCTTCAGCAAATTGTTCAGAGCAAAGAACTCGCCCTCAACAGCCTTCAAAGCCGCGTGAGTAGGCGCGTTCTTCAGCAGACTTTCAAACTTCAGGTCAAACTTCGCAGAAGGCTGAAGCATTTCCTGCAACAAAGACAGGTACACACGCTCTTCCTGGAAGACAGCATTGATGATCCCGTTTGCCATCGGGCCGCGGTTGAAGCTGCTTCTTTCGTTGTTGTACATTTTACGAACCATCTTCACGACGATTTCGTCATAGCTCTTGGAGAATTCACCAAAGGCCTTTTGCATCTGGGATTCTGTTTTAGCTGTCCACCAAGCCGGGAATGCAGACTCTTCTTTAGAGCCAACCGCATTGTCACGGGCTTCGTGAACCAGGTATTCAACAAAGCCTGTATATTTTTTGCCGTTGGCTGCGCGCACTGGCCAGTTGTAGATTCTTTCAACCGGGGCATCAGCTTTGATACCGAAGCACGGATCAAATTCATCATTCTGATTTGCCAAAGTCGGCGGCAGGAACACCGACGGGAAGCCCGTGTGCGCGCCAGCAATCTTTGGAGTTTTCACAACTTTGCCGTTAGCTTCCACATCCGGACCACAGATCATTTGCATAACCAGGAAGTCCGTAATCTTCGGAGTTTTAAACAAACCCACCTGACGGTAGTAGCTAGTCCCTTGCATGGCTTCTGCCGTGCTTGGAGCTTTTTCGTAAGCCTGACCGAAGCCGCGGCCCACTTCCAGGGATGGATCCGGAGAACCCATATAGCTGCGGATCTCGTTCATCACGTGGAAATAGTTCTGAGAGCTGGAGACATTCTGAGCGGCAATGCGCATGTTGTTGTTCAGCTCCAGTAAACCTTTACCGATCTGATCGCGGTCACCTGTTGAAAGTTTCGCGATGATACCGTTCAGAGCTTTCTTTTCTGCCGGGTACAGATACTTGGTCTTGTTGGACTTCATCAAAGCTTCGGCCTTGATTGCCGCTTCAGCCACGGTGTCCAGCTGCATGCCTTCGATAAACTGGGGGTGAGTCAGGTAAAGATCCTCACGGCCTTCAGCCATATCCAGCGGAGTCACACCATTCAGCGGAGCCGTGCGCAGCAGTGGCTGCACCTGGGATTCGTTGAATCTTGCGTTGCGGATTTCATTCACGAAATCGTTATAGAAAGAATAGCTGCTGTTAAACATGCTAGTCAGGCTTTTCAAAGCTTCAGACCAGTTGTGGTGAGCTTCATAGACTTCCGCCATGTTGATCATGCGCCAGTCCATCATCTTTTGATGGAAGTGCTTCATTTCATGTTTCAAGTTGTCAGTGGAGCCGTTCCACTTCGCGGTTTTCAGGGTGTTCACGTGGTTCACCATGTCGCGGTTCATGTCGTGGAAATCGGCCCCATCGAACAAGTTCTTCCAGGCAAACGTCACATGACGGTTGAACCACATGTCCAAAGCCACGAACGCCGAGATCTGAAGACCTTTAACAATCAAAAGGCGCAGACCTTTAACCTGCATCGTGCCCGGAGTCAGCCAGACCGCGATATCAACACCCGTTACACGCAAAACCACTTTCGTCAGAAGAGCCTGACCCAAAGCCGCCGCACCGGAAGAAATCAACATGGACGCGATACCCGGAGCGTACTCCCAGATTTTCTTGTGGATAACAAGGTACTCGTAAGCTTTGCCGCACGGGTCTTCCTCAACACCGGCAGCAGTGTCCTTCTGGGAAACTTTTCCGCCCATCATGACTTTCGCACACGCTTTCACGTTAGGATCAGAAGCGACAGAAGACAGATAAGTTTGCAGGAAGGCACCCACCGTCATGCCCAGATACGGGATCATGTGGTGGAATTTTGGATTCTTGATGTAAGTGGAAAGCAGGTTTGAAGTCAGGCCCTGGGAATACATGAAAGTGAAGAAACCAAACACACCCATAGGTGAAAGCTGGTGCTGGATATGCTGTTGCATTGCCACAGGATTTTGCGAATAGTTCGTGATCAACTGGCCGGCCACAACCGCACCCATCGCCACGAAAAACATGGCAGATTCCGTTGGTAGGTTTCTGACGGTGTGGGACAGGGATGCTTTGGAAGCATTTTTAATGCGAACCATTTCATCCAGCATCATCTTGTTGATGGATTTTGGAGAAAACTTGCGAAGTTGTTTTTCCTCACCAAATGGAATTTCCATCGCCAGCTTTTTTGTTGTTTTATCAAAGACCTGAGCTTTCTTGGATTCCTTGTCGACATAAAGGGTGTAACCCATTGGCTCCAGGAAATCGCGGTACTGGGCAAGTTGAGCTTTCTCTTTCTCAGTCCAATTGGCTGCGGCCTGGGCCACAGGGGCCAGGATCATGTTAACAGCGGCAATGGCAGTCAGAATCTTAGAGAACCATTTCATAGCTTCACCTCAGTCTCTGAATGTATAGAAGCAAGCTTTGGGCCCCTCAAAAGCGATTAAATGGCACGGGACTTGTCTCATACCGCGACGAGGCCGCAAACGGGCACTGGGGTGTCTAAATCTTGTGATTGTCTCATTCTGGGATTTGGGATAAGCCTAGCGCCACAAAACAGGAGGCCCCATGGCTGTCGTAGAAATCACCAAGAACAACATTCAAGAGATCGTTGAAAGCAACAACATGATCATTCTGGATTTCTGGGCAACCTGGTGTGCACCTTGCCGTCGTTTTGCTCCGATCTTTGAATCCGTGGCGGCGAAACATCCGGATGTGATCTTCGGAAAGATCGACACTGAAGCGGAAGTCGAGCTGGCGGATAAATTCCAGATCAAATCCATTCCCACTTTGATGATCATCAAGGAAAGCGACATCATCTTCAGTCAGCCAGGAGCTTTGCCAGAAGAAATCTTTGAGCAGATCGTGACAAAGGCCAAAGAAATCGACATGGAAGAGGTTCGTCGTGAAAACTCTTAAGCCCCTGTTGCCACTGCTGCTGGTGCTGGCAGCTTCCAAGTCCCAGGCTGTGTCCTGGAGAATCTTTGGTGCCTGCAAAAACACTCCGGTGCACGAGGGCACTTATCAGGCGGACCTGACTAAATCAGTAGGGGCTCTCAGTCTTGAGATTTTTGATGCGAACAAGATCCCGTACGTGGGATCTGCGGAAGGTATTAATTCCATCATCAACAGCCCGATCGGTTTGGACAGCATTGAAGTGGTGTCGGACACTGAACTGCGTGCCTACGGCTGGTGTTACACCATCAACGGCAAGCAGCCGACGGAAATGCCGGACAAGATCCAGTTCAAATCCCAGGATGACAAGCTGACGTGGTTCTATGCGTACTCCACCAATAAGAATAATGAGTGGACCGACTATTGTTCCCCAGCCTACTGGATCGCAGCCGACCAATTCTGCAAATAGGAAAAGGTACCTGCTTACTTTTTCCGAAGCGTCGCACAAAAAAAAGCCCGGTGTTTCCACCGGGCTTTTTAGTATTTAAACTGGAAATTCGAAATTACTTCTGGATCGTTACGTGTTTGATCACGATAGGTTCAACCGGGCGATCCATAGCTCCTGTTTTGGAGTTTTCGATGGATTTAACCACGTCCATACCTTCAACAACTTCACCAAACACCGTGTGACGGCCGTCCAACCAAGGAGTTGGAACAGTTGTTACGAAGAACTGGGAACCATTTGTGTTAGGACCCGCGTTCGCCATGGAAAGGATGCCTGGTTTGTCGTGTTTCGGAGCGCCAGCTGGGAACTCATCTTCGAAACGGAAGCCCGGGCCGCCAGTTCCAGTTCCAAGTGGGCAACCACCCTGAATCATGAAATCTTTGATCACGCGGTGGAAAGTCAGACCATCATAGAATGGCTTTTTAACTTTTTCGCCAGTTTTAGGATCAGTCCATTCTTTGGTGCCTTCGATAAGGCCCACGATGTTTTCTACTGTTTTAGGCGCTTTATCTGCGAAAAGCTTTACTTTGAAAGTGCCTTTGGATGTTTCAAATACTGCGATCATGTCTTTTCCCTTCTTCGTAGCCTTTGCTTTGGATTCTGTCTTTGCATCTGCGCGGAAGCTGAAAGCTGCCAATAGGAATGCAAAAAGGTAGATCCAAAATACCTTCTTAACATCGATATTCTTCGACATTGCGGTCTCCTGACTTTTGTCCAACCCCTTCACTATTAGTGAGGCAGCCGTCGAGGGTCAAGTTCCTTCAAAAGTGCAACGTTGGCCTGAAGTAGGCCTAAGACTTCATTCAGAAGCTCTGATGGAGGCAGATGAAGCGCCAAGGCAAGCGCATGAAACGACTCATGATTTGGGCTCAGTTCGGCGACCGATTCTGACGCAACAAGTTGAAGCATCTGTTCAATCTGGCGCAGGCGGTCATAGTTTTGGAGTAAAACGCCGGATTTCTCCTCTAAAGCGCTGATCAAATCAGCGGTTCTAGTTGAGGAGGGTTTGAGTTTCTTCTTCAAAACTGCGGTCTGCGCGGCCAGTTCCACGTCCACCAGGCCGCCTTCGCTGTACTTCAAATTGGGGTGAGCTCCCTCAATCTGCAACTGAGTGCGGATGCGCTCAAGCTCATCAAGCTCAACGGAAGAAAGGCCCAGATCCAAAAAGCCCAGATTGCCGTGAATGCTTTCGCCAATCCAACGGGCTTTCAGATAAGCCTGACGTTCCCAGGGCGAACTTTGAGTTTGCAGATAATCTTCCAGATCCTTTTGCACAATAACCAAGGGCCCGGCTTTTCCCGACGGGCGCAGGCGCATGTCGATGGAATAGATATTTCCACCGCGATGACTTTCAGTCAGGCGGGTGATGAAACGTTTGGCGAGCTTATAGTCAACTTCACCCGGGTCGTCCGGTACGACGAAGATAAAATCCAGGTCTGAGCGGAAGCCCATTTCGCGGCCGCCCCATTTGCCCAAAGCCAGAATGCGCAGTTGGGAGGGGTATTCCCTCTTTAAAGCTTCAAGCAAAGTCGTCGCGACGGAATCGGCGGTGGAAGTCAGATTCGCCGTCAGTTGCTGAAGGTTTTTATCCTCCAGATACTCGCTTCCGTTGATGACTTCAGAAAGAAGCTTCTTTTCAGCCAGCTCTTCCAGCAGGGTGCCCAGATCTTCCGAGTGTTTGTCCTGAGCGCGGTACACGAAACTGTCCAGCAGTTCAGGGCGGTTGCACAGAATGCGGGAAAGATACGGCGAATGACCGAACAGCCACGCCAGTTCCTGCAGCAGTTCTTTTTCGCGCAATAGCAGCGCAAAGAAGCTGGCTTTGGCCCGCGTGCTGCCGATGAAATCTTTTAACAGCAACAAACCCCGGCGAATGTCGCCTTTTTGTTCCTGCAAGGTTTCTAGAAAAGCCCCCAAAAAGGCTTTGCGTGAAAGCTCATCGCGGCCCTTGTTGCGGGAAAGAACTTCCTGCCCCAGAATTTCCTGCCAAAGTTCCTGCAGATCCTGATCCGGCAAGCCTGTGCGTTTCAGTTCTTCTTCCAGCGAAATCTCCTTCGGGGCTTCCCCCAACAGACTTTTAACGATGGAATCACAGCGAAGCATGTCGAACTTCAGATTCGGCAAGGCCTGCATCACAAATTCAGGATGCGTTTCGTTCAGTACCAGTAAGTGAGTCTGTTCATCGTTCAGTGCCTGAACATAGTTTTCAAGCCGGCGCAGATTCCAATAGTGCTGGCGCAGGAACTTGGCTTCTTCAGACGGCAGAAGCTCTTTCATTTCCAGCAGTAATAAAGCCTCAGTGGTTCCGCGCACCTGCAAGGTCAGATCGCGGCCACCGTGAATGACCTGAAGGGCGTGGGTGAAAAGCTCGACATCGCGAATGCCCCCGATGCCCAGCTTTAAATCCACCACTTGATCCTGCGAGCGTTCCCAGTAATGCACCTGAATTTTAGAGCGCAGGGTTTTTAAGTCTTCCAGCAAAGTAAAATCCAGATGTTTGCGGAAAGAAAACTTCTGCGCAAATGCCAGCACTTCCTTCTGCACATCTTCATCACCGGCAATCGGGCGCAGACGAACAAAGGCCAGACGTTCCCAGGTTTCGCCATAGTTGCCATAGTAATCTTTGAATTGATCCAGGGTTGGAATCAGCGGCCCTTGTTTGCCGCCGGGGCGCAGGTCAAAGTCCACGCGAAAGACAAAGCCCGCCGCAGTTCGTTCAGTCAGAATCTTTTGAAACTTGCGCAAAGCCGACAGGCCTTGGGCAGAGTCCTCCTGACTGACCAATAGAACATCCACATCCGAGCTTAAATTCAGTTCTGAAGACCCCAGCTTGCCCAGGGCGAAAAGTGCGATTTTTTGATTGGAAAAGCAGTGATCAAAAGCGTGGCGTAAAAGAAGATCCGCGGCCCCACTCCATTGCTGGCAGATTTGATCGGGGGCCATAGAGTCGGTCTTGGCGGCGTCAGCAAAGCGAGACCAGATCTCGCTGCGCTCTTGCCTTAACTGATCCTCGATGGATAAGTTAGTCAATGTTGTTGGACCATTTTGGCTTGTAGTAATTGTTGTTGTCGTTGGTCACACGACGCTCTTCAGTTCCGTCCACGGTGGAAATATAGATCTGATTTTTCCCCGTGCGGTTGGACGTGTACATCACGAATCTTCCATCCGGAGAGAACGAAGGGTCTTCGTTACTTGCCATGCGACCGTTTGGTTTCTTCGCGGAAGTCAGACGGATCATTCCAGTGCCGTCCGCGTTCATCACAAAGATATCAAAGTTGTTGTCGCTCTGGCCGGCAAAGGCGATTTTCTTGCCATCCGGAGACCAGGACGGGGACGAGTTAAACACACCTGCAAAAGTGATGCGTTTCACATTGTTCCCGGCAGCGTCCGCCGTGTAAATCATCGGGCGGCCCGCACGGTCTGAAGAGAAGCTCAGCAACCCTTGTGGGGACACTGTCGGCTCCACGTTCAATGCTCCGGCAGGTCCATTGGTGATTTTGCCAACCAGAGTTCCATCCAGTCCCATTTTGTAGATGTCCGGGCTGTTACCCTGGGAAATGGTCAGATAAATGTGTTTTCCGTCAGCCGAGAAGGACGCGCCTGAATTGATACCCTGGCGGTAAGAGATCAAAGATCTTTTCCCGGTCGTCAGATCCAACAGCAGCATGTCGGCGTTGCGGAACTTTGCACCCACACGTTTCACATAAGAAGTGTAGGCGATCTTTTTACCGTCCGGAGACCATGCTGGAGAAATCGAGATACTGCGATGATTGGAAACCTGTTCCATGTTCGCCCCATCCCAGTCCATCGTGAAGATTTCTTTGCTCTGGCCGCTGCCTTTGTCGCTGGAAACAACCACGCGGGACAGGAACGGACCTTCAACGCCGGTCAGGGCTTTCATGACGTCGTTGGCGAAAGTGTGCGCGATACGACGGGCACTGCTGGTTGGGCCTTTATACTTTTTGCCCAGAACCAAGGCCGCACGGGGGACGTGGTAGGTGTAGGTTTCCAAAGTCACTTCGTTGCCGACAACCGAGTAACCCGCACGGATCAGGAAGTCAGCGCCGATGGAGGACCAGCTTTGGAATTTGAATCCGTTTGGCAGACCCGGAGCCGGCATCAAGCCGGTTTTGGAGGTGTCTTCCAGGAAAGCACTCTGGTTGATGAACTGGAAGTAAGAGGAAACGGTCAGATCGTTTGTGATCGTATTAAAGATCTCAACCCCGACACCCTGATTGCGGGAGGCTGTTGAAGGGGAGCCTGTGTATTGCAAAGGCGGGAACGCCATCAGGCTTTTTTTGGTGCGTGCTTCGCCCAACTTGATATAGATGCCATTGTTGTTTTGGGCATGGGAGAAAAGAGGGAATAGGCCGATAATCAGAGCAAGGGCCAGTATCTGTTTCATCATGATGTCCTCCTAGTTATTCCGGGAATCCGATCAGGATTCCGTCCACAGAGAATACGGCAATCAGTTTTTCCGGCGGAGCCGGGAATGGTGCCGAACGGTCAATGGTTGCTAATACTTCTTCATCGTAGCTGGGATTGCCACTGGATTTAACAATTTTTCTGCCCAGAATATTGCCGCGCGAATCCACGAACACGCGCACCTGCGCTTTGTAATCTCGCTTCGCCAGCCATTCCGGGATTGTCCAATTTTGTTTGATGTGACGATCCAGATCGGAAATGTAGTTGTCGTTCTGAAGCTTGGCAATTCCCGTCAAAGATGTGCCAGGCGACAGGACGTTTCCTCTTACCGGCGCACTTCCGGTGGCGGCTTTGCCGGTTCCGGCAGCGGCCGCGGCTTTTTTCTTATCTTCCGCCACGTCCTCTTTGATTTTTTCCAATGCAGCCATGGCTTTGAGTTTGTCCAAAGCGTTTTGCTGCTGGGATTTCACTTTTTCCAGATTGATGCCCTCTTCCTTGGCTTTCGCCGGAGGAAGTTTCACAGGTTCTGGTTTTGGTGGGGTTTTCTTTTCCACCACTTTTTCCGGGGCCTTTTCAGGTGGTTTTTCTTTTACGGGTTCCTTGGCGACTTCTTTTTCAGGAAGGGCCGGTTTGGGATTTTCTTTTGCCGGAGGCGCCAGATCCTTGGGTTCCACCTTGTCTGGCAGGCCCACCATATCCACACGCACGGCTTGCGAGAAATCAATCGGTTCCGGATCAAAAA
This sequence comes from Bdellovibrio sp. MYbb2, assembly GCF_056175685.1. Taxonomy (NCBI): domain Bacteria; kingdom Pseudomonadati; phylum Bdellovibrionota; class Bdellovibrionia; order Bdellovibrionales; family Pseudobdellovibrionaceae; genus Bdellovibrio; species Bdellovibrio sp. MYbb2. The sequence continues at coordinate 480,596 of NZ_JBJKJI010000001.1, read as the reverse complement.
AGACCGTCTTTAAAGTAAAGATCGAGATAATAAGCGCGTGCAGGGCAAAGGAGATCCCTATGCCGCGGGTTACTTGCTCATCATTCTGCTGATCTTTTTCCTCTAAATAGTTCACTGGTCAGGTCATTGATCTTTCGGCTGTGTGATCAAGCCGATGTTAAAGATGCCAGCGGCACGCACTTCGGCCATAGCTTCCGCGACGAAGCCATAGTCCACTTTGCGGTCTGCCTGAATGTACACCTGTTTGTTCTTTTTATTTTCGAAGATCGCTTTCAGTTTCGGGCGCAGTTCGTTCATGGCGATCTTTTGTTTGGCGATGGTCATTCTTTGATCTGAATTGATCACCAGTACAAAAGGCTCTTCATTGACTTCAACACCGGACGAAGAGGTCTTGGGCAGATCCACTTCAATCCCCTGCTGCATCAAAGGAGTCGTCACCATGAACATGATCAGCAATACCAGCATCACGTCCACCAAAGGCGTGATGTTGATTTCGCTTAATGTCGCCCGGCTTTTTCCGCCGCCGCCACTCATTCCCATGATTAATTTCCTTGGAAGAAGTTACGTTTAACGATGTTCAGGAAGTCGGCGCCGAAGTTGTTCAGAGCGATCTCCTGTTTGCGAATTTTAGAGATAAAGTTGTTGTACAAAACAACCGCTGGAATCGCTGTTGCCAGACCGATTGCGGTGGCAATCAGGGCTTCCGAGATACCCGGCGCTACAACCGCCAAGCTGGCTGTTCCGGTCTGACCAATCTTGTGGAAGGAACCCATGATCCCCCAAACGGTACCGAAAAGACCGATGAAAGGACCGGTGGAGCCGGTTGTTGCCAGGACTGTCAGGCGGGATTCCAGTTTGGAAATTTCGCTTTCAGTGGCTTTGTTCAAAACGCGCTCCAGATTGTCGATGCCGGAAAGGATCGGTTTATCGCCTTCGGTTTTGGAAAGCAGCGGGGATTCAGAGATCTTTTTCATCTCCAGGTACACGGCTTTAAACACGCGGGCGACAGAGGAGTCTTTATATTGGTCGATGTCTTCAAACAACGTGTCTAAAGAATTTACCTTCCAGAATTTGGACAAGAACAGTTCATCGGACTGTTTCATGTTTTTGAAAGTGACATATTTGGAGTAACCAATGGCCCAGCAGAAAACGGACATCACAATCAGCATCAACAAAGTCAGCTGAACAATGGGACTTGCTTGAGCGATAGCATCAATGGAGCTGGTGTTCACTGATACAGAGGGTGCAGCTTGGGCCGCGTTGACAAAAATAGGGGACATATCTAGACCTCCGTTAAGGTACGTCTTAAAAAGATATGCCCAAATGCATTTTGGATCAACCTATTGAGCAGGACCTTGGTTTAGAAGACGGAGCAATTCTGGCAAATTCGTCGTGATAAGGCCTTCTGCCTTATAGCGAGTTGCATCAGCAAGCTGAGCTTCATTCTCGATAGGACCCAGGAAGATTCTTTTGTTGCGACGACGCATCTCTGTGATGATCTCGTCGTTGAACGCCGGACGCTTCATCAATGTAAATGGAGCGATGAACACATCCCCCTTAAATTGAGTCGATGGCAGAATCCACAACGAATCAAAGCTGAGCAATCTCATAATATCCGGATGGCTGGTGCCGTACACCCATTCTGGTTTCAGCTCTTTGATGGTTGTCATCACGATCAAAGCGTCGCTTTGAATCAGCGTGCGTTTGTTGGGTTTGAAAGCGTCAATGGTGTTGACCACTGTGGAATGCACGTCGTGCACGTTATCCACGACATTCAGGACAAAGCGCGTTTCCGGGAACTGTTCGTAGTATTCTTTCAGTGCCGGCGTGGTCTTATAGAACTCGTTGATCTGCTCCCACGGATATTCCGACAGTTTTCCACCGGTCATGATCTTGGCCGTCGGATTGGCTTTTTGTTCGGCCATCTTCATATCGATGAATTCACGGTCGCGGTTGGCTGGCAAAATGAACGGCACTTTGTCCTGGGAAATGCGCACATCCGCCCAGATCACCGCATCGGGTTTGAGTTTCAGGGTCTCTTGAACCTTCTCCAGGGTGTCGGCTTTGACGATCACGATCGGAGCGGGGCCAGAAAAGAAGGCGTGTTCGTAGACCGGGAAGGATTGCCCCAAGCCCCATATACGGGCCATAAGCAGTAAAATACCAAGGATAAGGAAGCTGACAGCGGTAATGAAAAGGATTCTCATAGGACCTTCGTATAGCATCCTAAGACTTTGAAATCAGCACATTTTTTCAAAACAGAAGGAAAGATTCCTGTCATAACCTTAAATACGTTAAAATTAGGCGTATTTCGCCTTGTTTTTCAATTGGCTTTCTATTAGATAGAAGGCGACGCCGTGTCCGCAGAGGACCCTCTGAGGGCGCCGGTGAAGGGAACCTTACATGAATAAAATCAATCGCAAGCTTGAATACGCTCTGATGGCTCTGAAATACATGAGTCAAAAGATCCCCGGGGAGCTCACAACCGCCAAAGAAGTGTCGGATTCATTCCACACACCTTTTGATGCGACTGCTCGTGTGATGCAGCAGATGGCCCAAAAGGGTGGGATTTTGCGCGCCGAATACGGAGCCAATGGCGGATATCAAATCACTAAAGACCTTGCGAAGGTTTCCATACACGACCTTGTTGAGGTGATTGAAGGACCAACTGCGTTGGTGAAATGCCTGCACAAGGAAGCGCCTTGTGAAATTCAAGGCACCTGCAACATCGTGTCTCCGATCACAGCTTTGAACGACAGACTTACAGACTTCTACAAAAGCCTGAGCCTGAAAGAACTATTGGTGGAAAGAATGGCAATGCCAGCGAAAAAATCCTCTGAGGCGGTGGCCCATGGATAATAACAAATCCTCCAGCAATCCGCTGGAAAGTTACGAATACAAATACGGTTTCACCACCGACATTGAAACAGATCAGGTTCAGCTGGGTCTGAACGAAGACATCATTCGTTTGATCTCTGCGAAAAAGAACGAGCCAGAGTGGATGCTTGAATACCGCTTGAAGGCGTTCCGTCACTGGCTGACGATGGTGGAGCCTGAATGGGCGCACGTGTCTTATCCGAAGATCGACTTCCAGGCGATCCGCTATTATTCCGCGCCGAAAAAAGCGACGGACGAAGCTGACAAACCAAAATCTCTGGATGATCTGGATCCGGAGCTGATCAAGACATTTGAGAAGCTGGGTATTCCGCTGACCGAACAAAAGCGCATCTCCGGTATTGCCGTGGATGTGGTGTTTGACTCTGTGTCTGTGGGCACGACTCACACCGAAGTGCTGGATAAAGCCGGTGTGATCTTCTGTTCTATTTCTGAGGCGATTCACAAACATCCGGATCTGGTGAAAAAGTACCTGGGCTCTGTTGTGCCTCACACGGACAACTATTATGCCGCTTTGAATGCGGCGGTCTTCACTGACGGATCTTTCTGTTACATCCCGAAAGGCGTTCGTTGTCCGATTGATCTTTCCACTTACTTCCGTATCAACGCCAAAGACACCGGTCAGTTTGAAAGAACTTTGCTGGTGTGTGATGAAGGCGGTTACGTGAATTACCTTGAGGGCTGTACGGCGCCTCAACGTGATGAAAACCAGCTGCACGCCGCAGTGGTTGAACTTGTGGCTTTGGATAATGCCGAGATCAAGTATTCCACAGTTCAAAACTGGTACACAGGCGATAAAGAAGGCCGTGGTGGTATCTATAACTTTGTGACCAAGCGTGGAAAAGCTCTTGGGAAGTATTCCAAGATCTCCTGGACCCAAGTGGAATCCGGTTCTGCGATCACTTGGAAATATCCTTCCTGCATTTTGCAGGGTGAAGGCTCTGAAGGGGCGTTCTACTCTGTGGCTTTGACTCACGATCTGATGCAGGCGGATACCGGCACGAAGATGATTCATATTGGTAAAAACACCAAGAGCACGATCATCTCCAAAGGTATTTCCACGGACAAGTCTTCTAATGCTTACCGTGGTCAGGTGAAAATTCTGCCTTCGGCGGAAAATGCGCGCAATTACTCCCAGTGTGATTCCATGCTGGTGGGCGATCAAAGCAGTGCGCACACTTATCCTTATATTGAAGTGAAAAACAAAACTGCGACGATTGAGCACGAAGCGACGACTTCACGTATCAGTGAAGATCAGATCTTCTATTTGCAGTCCCGCGGTCTGGATATGGAAAAAACAATTTCGATGCTGGTGAACGGCTTCTGTAAAGAGGTCTTTAAAGAGCTTCCTCTAGAATTCTCTGTCGAAGCCGTAAAACTGATCGAAATGAAACTTGAAAATAGTGTCGGCTAGGGCCGGCAGAGCGTAGCTGAAGCAGCTCAATAAAGGTGAAATATGAATTTACTAGAGATCAAAAACCTACATGCAAGAGTTGAAGAAAAAGAAATCCTGAAAGGTCTGAACCTGACAGTGAAACCGGGTGAAGTTCATGCCATCATGGGCCCGAACGGTTCCGGTAAATCCACACTTTCCAAAGTGCTTGCCGGTCACCCGGCGTATGAAGTCACTTCCGGTGAAGTGAAATACGAAGTGAACTTCAACATGACCAACTTGTTGGATCTTGAGCCGGATGAAAGAGCCAAAGAAGGCATCTTCCTGGCATTCCAGTATCCGATTGAAGTTCCGGGTGTTTCCAATTTCACGTTCCTGCACACGGCTTTCAACTCTGTATTGCAGCACCAGGGTTCTGAACCAATGCCGGAAGGTGAGTTCCGTGAATTCCTTTATCAGAAAATGAAACTGGTCAGCATGAAGCCTGAATACCTGGATCGCCCGGTGAACACAGGTTTTTCTGGTGGTGAGAAAAAGAAAAATGAAATTCTGCAGATGGCGGTTTTGTCGCCGCGTCTGGCGCTTTTGGATGAAACAGATTCCGGTCTGGACATCGATGCTTTGCGTGTTGTTTCTGAAGGGGTGAATAAACTTCGCCGTAAAGACAACGCGATCATTCTGGTCACTCACTATCAGCGTCTGTTGGATTATATCAAACCGGACTTCGTTCACGTTTTGGCGAACGGCAAAATCATCGAGACTGGCGACAGCTCTTTGGCGCTGAAGCTGGAAGAAAAAGGCTACGACTGGCTGACGGTATAGGAAGTGACTATGAACCTGTTAACGAGCTATGAAAAATTCAGTCAATCCAACCCTGCAGAAGGCGCATTGTCCGCTTTCCGCAAGGCCGGGTATGACTATGCTCTGAATAAAGGTCTTCCGACCCGCAAGGATGAAGACTGGCATTATACCAGCGTGAAGACTTTGAACGAAGGCACGTTCCTGCCAAGCGCAGTGAATCCGGTAGAGCCCAGCCACGAAACTCTGGTAGAGATCAAAAAGAATCTGAATCCGGAATTTGCCAACATCGTTTTCTTTAACGGTGTATTGAATAAGACCCTGTCGGCAGATTTGCCAGCGGGTGTGAGGCTAAAAGAACTTTCCCAGTATCCGGCACAATTTGATGACACCTTTGATGCCTTGAACGGCGCCTATATGGCAAAACCGTTTGTGGTGACTGTTGCCAAAGAAACGTCTGTGGAAAAACCTGTGAATTTCGTCTTCTTCACGTCTGCGGAAGGGGGCCCATCACTGATGGTAAATCCTCGCCTGAGTCTTGACGTGGGCGCGCGTTCTTCCGTGCGTGTGCTGGAAAGCCATTACGGCAAAGCTGGCACCACTTACTTTGCAAACTCTGTCAGTGATGTGCATGTTGGCGAAAGTGCCAAGCTTGTGTACGTGCGTGTTCAGGCTGAAAGCGAAAGTGCGGTGAATATCGGTCGCACGCGTCTGGTGGTTGAAAAAGACGCCAACGTGGAAAGCCTGGCTTTTGCAACGGGCGCCAGACTGTCCCGTCATTCTTTGGATGTGATTTTGAACGGCCCTGGTTCCAATACGGAAATTCTGGGTGTGTACGCGGTTCGTGGCAATCAGCACGTGGACAACACTTCCTTGATCAACCATAAGGTTGGCGAGTGCAATACCAATCAGCTTTATAAAGGTATTCTGGACGGGGAGTCCCGTGCCGTGTTCTGCGGAACTGTTCGCATCGAAAAGGGTGCGCAGAAAGCCAACTCGGCCCAGTTGAATAATAATCTTCTTTTGAGCGGCAAAGCGGAAGCCGACAGCAAACCTTGTCTGCAGATTTATGCTGACGATGTGAAAGCGGCGCACGGATCCACAGTGGGTCAGTTGAACCGTGAAGAGCTGTTCTATCTGCAGTCCCGCGCCATTCCGAAAGAGAAAGCCATCCCGATGCTGAGCTACGGGTATCTTTCTGAAGTGATTTACAAAATTTCCGACGAGAACATCCAGAAATGGTTGTCTCGCCATCTGGACGAGGCGTTCAGCAGCCTTGCCCTGAATCGGTAAGTGATATGAGTAATCTAGACGACATATTTGCCTCTGTAAGATCCCAGTTTCCGGCTTTGACTCAGAAAGTTCATGGCAAGAACCTGGTTTATCTGGACAGTGGTGCGACAACTTTGAAGCCGCAGTCGGTGGTCGACCGTATTGCGCATTTTTATTCTTATGAAACTTCCAATGTTCATCGTGGCGCACACTATCTGGGTGACGTGGCGACCGGACATTTCGAAGCGGCCCGCCAGAAGGTGGCCGAATTCCTGGGTGCCCGTCAGTCCGAGGAAATCATCTTTGTTCGTGGCACCACCGAGGGCGTGAACCTGGTGGCAAATTCCTGGGGCCTTTCCAACTTGAAGGCCGGGGATGAGATCCTGATCACCGTGATGGAGCATCACGGAAACATCGTGCCGTGGCAGATGGTCGCAGAAAAAGTCGGCGCCAAAGTCGTGGCCGCGGATATTCTGGACAATGGCGAGCTGGATCTTGAAGACTTCAAAAAGAAATTGAACTCTCGCACGAAGATGGTGGCTTTCACCGCTTCTTCGAATGTTCTGGGCACGAACACAGACATGAAGCTTTTGACCAAGCTTGCTCATGAAGTGGGTGCGAAGGTTCTGGTGGATGGGGCGCAGATCGTGTCTCAGTTGCCGGTGAATGTTTCTGATATTGATTGCGACTTCTTTGTGTTTTCTGCACACAAGCTTTTCGGCCCGTTTGGGTTTGGGGCTGTGTACGGAAAAAAAGAGATTCTGGATCAGATGCCCCCTTATCAGGGTGGCGGTAGTATGATTTCCAAGGTGACGATCGAAAAAACCACGTTCAATGATGTGCCGACGCGCTTTGAGGCCGGAACTCCGCACGTGGAAGGCGCCGTGGGATTGCATGCGGCACTGACGTTCGTTGAGAACATCGGTCTGGATAAGATTCATAAATATGAGATGGATCTTTTGAACTACGCAACTGGCAGGCTTCTGGAGATCCCGGATGTAAAAATCTACGGAACCTCTCAGAATAAAGGGGCGATTTTGTCCTTTAATCTGAAAGGGGCTCACCACTCTGACATTGGTCAGATTCTGGACCAAGAAGGTGTGGCAGTCAGAGCAGGACACCATTGTACGCAACCCCTGATGGCGCGTTTGGGAGTTCCAGGCACAGTCAGAGCGTCCCTTTCAGTGTATAATAATCGTGAAGATATTGATTCTATGGTTAAAGCCGTGGTGAAGGCCCGGGAGATGTTGTTATGAGCACCCAAGATGTACTGATTCGTATTCAGGCAACTCCAAACCCCAATGCGTGGAAATTCGTTTTGGATCGCGCTGTATTGAATGACGGCAAGGCGACCTATGCTGATGCCAAGGAAGCTGAGCAGAGCATTCTGGCGTCTTCCTTGTTCCAGGTGGAGGGCGTTCGTCAGGTTCACTTCTTCCAGAACGTGATTACGATCACGCACAACTTTGATGCGGATCCGGAAGAGATTCAACGCAACGTTTGTTCGGTGATTCAGACCCGCATGCCGGCGCACAACCCGGCAGTGACTCAGATGGATGAAAAGAAACTTCGCCGTGCCAGCCTGCCTCCGGAGGTCCAGCAGATCGAAGAGATTCTGGACCAAACGGTCCGTCCCGGTTTGCAAGGTGACGGCGGGGACTTGGATGTGGTGAAATATGAAGACAACAAGCTATATGTCTTCTATCAGGGAGCTTGTGGAACCTGCCCGAGTGCCACTTCAGGTACACTGATGGCCATCGAGGGAATTTTGCGGGATCAATTCAATCCAACAATTGAAGTTATCCCGATGTGAGGATGAATGCAGTCAGCGCAAGGTGCTCAGAAGCAAACTCCGGACAAGGTTGAAAGATTTCGTCTGCTGTGTGAGCGCCTCTCGCTGGTTCTGCAAAAAGAGGGTTTGTCCGTCAAACCCTACCGTGACCCCTCTCTGCAGCACTTCTGTCGGCTCGCAGATGAGCAAAAAGACCTGGCTCTGCAAACTCTGAAAGATTATGTGGAGATCTGCCAGGAAGTTCAGGCTGAAAGTTACTCACTGAAAGACTCTCCGCGCTTTTGCTGGAAAGCGCTGCGCCGGTGGGGTCTTGTGCCTTCTTCGGACTTCTTCGACAAGCTTGAAATGTCGAATATCGTCGAGATCTATACCAGCGACAATCTGCAAATCTTCCGCAACCTGCGCTTCTTTGAGGTTTCAACCTACACTCTGGAAGAGCTTTATACCCTTGAGTGGTGGAAGCTTTACGGGCGTGACGAGGCGGTGACCCGGAACCTCTTTGCGGCGGCCTTGGATCTGCTCAGTGGCAAGGTCCCGGGAACCATGAGGTTTCAGGTGGGAAAGCATCAATTGTGGGAACTGTGTTCAGAGGGCCTGCGGCGCTTTGAAGTGGAGCCTCGTTATGCGAGCTCTCTCCGTCGCAACGGAGAGATTCGTGGGTTTCTATTTACGACGACGGTGGACTGTCTCTGATCCCAGTTGTTCTTCTGCGGATCTTTTCATATCAAGCGCTGTGGCTTCCATGGTGTCTTCGTTGCGGCTGACAATCACCGCTGAATTGCCCAGAACTTCTTCCTGAGCCAAAGCTTTCACCGCCAAAGAGATGGCTTTCTGTTTTTCTTTCGAGAATCCCGTCACTGTGATTTTTAGTTCAACCACCTGGCCGATTTTAACGCCGGACAAAGTGTCAGAGGTGATGCCGTCAACAACGCTCACGCCTTCCGGCAGGGACCAGGTGTATGCCAGATCCCCTTGCAGGGTCTGATTCACCAGAACGCGGCCGACAAGGTTCACTTCGTCGCTGCCGGATTCAGGGATTTCGTCCTCGGATTTTAGTTCAACATGGAAAAGAGCCAGATGCTTGCCAACAGGAGCCGGTCGCCACGTGGACTTGCCAGTGGAGGCGGGTGTGCGGTTTTCCGATTTCCCCGCGAATGAGAAAACGGAAACGCCAACTGCCAGGGAGAGAACTGCGGTGATGGTTATCTTTCGGTTCCACATATGGCGGCCCCCCCTTTGGTTAAGCTGTAGGTCGCATTGGTGTTCATCTGCGATGCTGTTTTGTTATAGGCATTAATCTTAACGTTAAGGATGTAGTATCCTGCCGGCACTCCACTTAGGGAGATACTCTCCGAAGTGGTGGCCACATTGCGACTTTGTTTTACGATGTAATCTGATGAATATCCGGCTTTCCAGTAAGTATCTTCAAAGTAGACGTAGTCTTTCTTGTACAAGACAAGGTCCAAATCCAGTTTGGTACTGGTGTAACTCAACCCCAGGGTCGTGGAAGTTCCATCGTGATAGTAAAGATAGAAGTCGTTGTTCACCTGCTGGTCCGAGCGCTTGACGCTGTCCCGGGCTGTCATCAGCTGTTCTTCTTTTCCGACGGTGAACTCGGTCGTACCTGAACAGGCTCCGCCGGTTGCGCCCAGATAGAAGGCATAGTCCTTGGTGGTCTTGGTCTGCTTTTCTTCCGTCAGAATCGCATCCCACTTTGCGTTGGCGCCGCCGATATTGCGGGAGAGCAGATTGTTAAACAGTCCCACGCTTGGCACCGGATAGGTCGTAGTGTTCACAAGGCTTGTCGTGATTGGATTGGATTTCTTGTGGCCTGAAGTGTCTTCGCCAGCGAATGTTTTCCAAATATTGGTGAAGGTGACGCCGCCGCCGTATTTGGTGGCTTCATACTGTGCATCATCCTTGCGGGTGGCTTTATACAAAGCGCGTGACACAGAAACTTCACGGAAGGTTCCTGTGCCTGCAAGGTCCGCTGACGTATTGTCATAGCTGGCGGCCGTTCCGTCCTGCCAAAGGTTGAAGGAAATGCTGACCCCAGCCGTGTTGCCGGAAGCGCGATAGCCGTAGGTGTCCACGTAATAATGATACCGAGGATCTGTCGGTGCACGACTTTCATCGGCACTGTTGAAAGCGGCATCTGCACCGCTCAGTACGGCCGCCTGGAAATAGTTGGCCCAGCCTTCGCTCCAGGAAAGTCTGGCATCAATGACAAAGTTCCCGGTATGAGATCCCCCTGGAGACCCGGAGTTCCCATAGACGTCTTCAAGGAAATGACCGTACTCGTGCAGGATCACTGAATCATCAAAGTGGTCCGTGTCCGAAGACTTCACATCACCATTCACGCCGCCTAAAATATATAATTTGCGCTCTCCCGGCGAATAAAATGACAGTGGGGAATTTGAGCCAAAATAAGAGTAAGGATTAAATCCGGCTTTCCAGAATACGGTCACTTTGTCAGCCACCCACCAGGCGTTGGTGTCTGTGGACGGGGTGCCACCGTTGTTCTTACCGATATTTCTGCGGATGTATTCATTCGCCAACAGGATGTCATACATGATGTTAAAGGCGCCGCCTTCAACACGGGAAGAAATGCTTTCGTTGGCCTCGGCATAAACCGGGGTCGATGTCAGATCCTTCGTTCCGGCAGTGATATCGCCAGCCGTGATAGTGAAGGACTTTTCAGCATAGTGAGGAGTATTGGCATAAATGTCAGCCAAGACGCTCACTTTCAAATAGTCATTGTAGGCGCGCGAGAACACTTTGAATGTGTAGGTGCCGGCCGTCTTTGGAATTCTGAATGACGCTATCCCTTGGGTGGTAGTTTCGCCCTGCTGGATGCGGGTGCCGGAAGCATCATAGATATGGAATTCAGCAAAGGCGATCGGAATGGCATTGGCCGCAGAAACCACGGAGGTCAGTCCGTTGGTAGAGCTGCCTGGAGTGAAGCTTAAACCGCGATAAAGGAACTTCGCCGGCAGTGTGACGGTCACGGATTGGGAGGCATCCATGTCGGTGGGCTTGCCGTAATAGGTCGGTTCAGGGGAGGCCGGGGCATTGGATGAATAGTCGCCGCCTTCAAGGCCGCCACCACCACAAGCTGTCAGAATAAGAGTCCACGCGCTGATAAAACCAGCCATCATCCGGTTCAAAGTCATGTAGAACTTATCGGACTTACGGGGGGTGGGCTGAACGCGGGAAAGCCCTATTTCTTAATCGAAATTATTGAGGAAATGACGAAGTTTTTTGCAGGACTGTCTCGGCTTGAGACAAATAAAAAAAGGCTCGAAGACCACTCTGAAAAAGTAAACCTGTTTTAGCTAAGGTGGGTAACCATGATAACAACTTTAGGCTTCTCAGTACGAGCTGAGCTTGCTCACCATTGTCAGGGACAGTCCCCAAAAATATGCTTGTAAGGTTTATTTTCGATAGAGATTTACGCCGTCGAACCCTTCTGTAAACCATTCTATCATGTCTTTTTATATCGTCAATCGAACCGGACTCTTACTTTCCGGTAAAGCTCCGATAAATTGCTTATGACACCAGAAAAGCTCGATTTTATTTTTCCCTTCGTGGTTTTTTTCTATGGACTCCTGATGGTTGTTGTGTTGGAGAACCCTGTCCTGGCGCGCATCGGGCAGGAGCGCATGGGTCAGGCCTATGCCAATTTGGCCAAACACAAATCCCTGGGTTGGGTGTGTTTTTTCGTGGGCGGATTGTGGTCCGTTCAGAACGTTTGGCACTCCAGTCTATAGGTCGTTGACTCTCAATGTATTGACTCCACCCCGAGGGAGCATTAGCCTCTGCTCCCATGTCGGACTCTCCTAATCAGCCTCTTCGCAAAACAGATGTTTCAGCCCAAGCCAGTCTTGGAGCTGCGGACCTATTGACGAAGAACAACGAACCTTCCGTGCTTTCCGTCGAGCAGCTTAATATCTATGTGAAGCAGTTGCTGGAGGGTCAGATCGGGCAGGTGTGGGTGAAGGGTGAAATTTCAAACTTCAAGGCTCACACCTCCGGTCACTTTTATTTCAGCCTGAAAGATTCCCGTTCCCAGATCACGGCCGTGATGTTCCGTGGTAACAACGCCCGTTTGAAATTCAAACCTACCGATGGGATGGAAGTCATCGTTCGCGGCCGCATCACGGTGTATGAGCCGCGTGGTAACTATCAGCTGATGTGCGAGATGATGGAACCCGTCGGTGCCGGAGCTTTGCAAAAAGCTTTCGAGCAACTAAAAATGAAATTGAAGGCTGAGGGTTTGTTTGAATCAGCCCGCAAAAAACCGATTCCGACTTTCCCAAGACATATTGCGATCGTGACGTCTCCGACCGGAGCGGCGATTCGTGATATTTTGAACGTTCTTTCCCGTCGCGCCAAAGCCATCCAGGTGACGGTGGTTCCAACCATCGTGCAGGGTGAGGCGGCAGCTCCACAAATTTGCGAGGCCTTTAAAAAAGCCACCGCCCTTCCGGGTGTGGATGTGGTGATTGTCGGGCGCGGTGGTGGATCCATTGAAGACATGTGGTGTTTCAATGATGAACGGCTTGCGCGTTTGATTGCGGCAAGCCCGGTCCCGGTGATTTCTGCCGTGGGACATGAAATTGATTTTACTATCGCTGACTTTGTGGCGGACTTGCGTGCGCCGACACCTTCGGCTGCGGCAGAACTTGTGGCGAAAAGCTCGGGCGAACTGGCCAACAAGGTTGTGTCGCTGGAGCGCATGCTGCATCTGACTTTTGAAAAGAAGATGAAGTTCCTGCGTGAAAAGATGCTGGGTCTTTCCAAACGACTGGTGGATCCGAAGCGCCGCTTGCAGGATCTGGAGCTTCGCAACGATGATCTTTTGAACCGTCTGGAGTTCGCGATCAACCGCCGTCTGGCGGAGCGTCGCCACCGGGTGGAGCTGATGAGTCAGAAACTGGGAAGCCCCCAGGATCTGATTGATGAAAAGAAAAAGGATCTGGAATATCTGAAGGCACGCTCTGAAAAAGCGCTGCATTTTTCGATTGAAAGAAAAAAGGCCCGCATGGGCAAGGTCATGGCTATGTTGGATAGTCTCAGTCCCCTGAAGGTGGTTGAGCGTGGCTATTCAATCGTGACCAAAAATTCTGAAGTTATTAAATCTGCGAGTCAGGTGAAAAAGGGAGACCTTTTGGATATCCGCCTGGCTCAGGGCTCAGTGACCGCCATCGTGGATGGCGTGAAGGAGGAATAGAATGGATTTTGAGAAGAAACTAGGCCGTCTTGAAGAGATCGTGCAAAAGATGGAAAAAGGCGATCTGGCTTTGGAAGAGTCTTTGAAGCTGTTCGAGGAAGGTGTGAAGCTTTCCCGCGAATGCCATCAGCGTCTGAATGAAGCTGAATCCAAAGTGAAACTGTTGATGTCTGTGGGAGCTGACGGCCAGCCGGTGACCACTGATTTCACTTCAGAGGAGAACTAAACCTTGGATCTCGCAATTCAGATTGATCAGGAAATCGCCGCGCGCACCCAGGCTGTGAACCAGTTTGTGGAAAAATATCTGTCTGATATGGAGCTGCCAGCAGGCAGCGCCATTTCTGAGTTGCGAAAGTCCATGCTTTATTCCGCCACCAATGGCGGAAAACGTTTCCGTCCGGTTCTGTCTTTGCTGGTCGGTGAGTTGTTTGGTGCCGGTAAAGAGCGCATCTTGCCTTTCGCCGCTGCCGTGGAAATGATTCATACGTATTCTTTGATTCATGATGATCTGCCGTGCATGGATAACGATGACATGCGCCGTGGGAAACCCACCAATCACAAAGTGTTCGGCGAAGACTTTGCCCTGCTGGCCGGGGACGCTCTTTTGACTGAAGCTTTCATGCTGATTGCGGAAAATTATGGGGACAACAGTTTCCTGGTAGGTCAGTTAACACGCCTGTTGTCTTCGGCGGCAGGAATTCGAGGCATGGTCGGCGGTCAGGCAATTGACCTGCGTGCTGGTGACAAACAAATGTCACTGGAAGAACTAACCCATCTGCATCGTCTTAAAACCGGTGCGTTGATTCGTGTGGCGGTTGAGGGTGCGGCTGTGATTGCCGGGGCGAAGCCGACTGAAATTGAAAGTCTTAAAAAATTCGGCGAAGGCCTGGGCCTTGCTTTCCAAGTGGCCGATGATGTTCTGGATCACGGCGAAAAAGGTCAGGATCTTCGCAGCTTCACTGGTATCCTGGGTCTTGAGGGCACAAAGACCTATTTGAAGGATGTCAGTGCTTCGACTTTGGCGGAATTGCACAAGGTTTCTGCCGATGCTCCGCTTTTGGAGTATCTGATCAGCTTTAATCAAAACCGTCAGGTGTAATATGAGCGATAAACTGCGTTTGGATCTTTATCTTGTCGAAAAGGGTCTGGCGCAGTCGCGCACTCATGCTCAGGAACTGATCGAGGCCGGTCAGGTTTTTCTTTTTGAAAATTCGCAAAAGCGTATTCTGAAAAAGGCAAGCTTTGCCGTTTTGGACTCCCACCGTGGAAAAATTGAAGTTGAAGCCGGTCCGGCAAATCGTTTTGTGTCCCGCGGGGGCTTGAAGCTGGAAGGCGCTTTGGCGCAAGCCGGGGTTTCCGTGCAAGGCCTGAAAGTTCTCGACGTGGGTATTTCCACAGGGGGCTTTACCGATTGCCTTCTGCAAAAGGGCGCTGCCCAGGTGCTGGGTGTGGACGTGGGCCACGGCCAGGTTCACAGCAGCCTTCTTACCAATCCGCGACTGACAGTGATTGAGGGTATCAATGCCCGAAATCTTTCCCGTGAAGAAGCGGTCAATCAGGCGACCCCAAAGGAAAAGTTTGATCTGGTCGTCATGGACGTTTCTTTTATTTCGATCTCTTTGATTGTGCCGGAATTGGCGCATTTTCTTAAGACTGAAGGCTGTCTTTTAAGTCTGGTGAAGCCCCAATTCGAGGTCGGCGTTGACGGCCTTGCCAAGGGGGGTATAGTCAAAGATGTTTCACTGTACAAAGAAGTCGAGACGCGAATAAAGGAACTTTGTTCGCAAAATGGATTTAAGGTTCTCGACTACTTCCCATCTCCGATTCAGGGAAAGGACGGAAATAATGAGTTCTTCGTTTTTGCCAAAAAAATCTAGTTGGATTGTCTTGTTCCTGTTTCTGGCAAGTTGTCAAAACTTAAGAACCCGGGAAGACATTCGCAAAACTCCGCAACCAACTCCGGGTCGTCCGGGTGTGACTCAACCGCGTCCGCCGGAAAATGTCGGCACTCCGCCACCGATGGAATCAGATGAAGAAGACGTGGCTGAAACGCCACCACCTCCTCCGGCGCCGGTGATTCCGACGATGCCCAAGATCGGTGTGATCCTGGGTGGGGGCGGGGCCAAGACCTACGCGCACATTGGTTTCTTGCATGAACTGCAAAGAGCGAAAGTTCCAGTTTACGCTATCGGCGGGGTTGAATTTGCAGCTCCGATGGCGGCTCTTTACGCCAACAAAGAACTGGCCAACGATGTAGAGTGGCAGATGTTCAAGCTGAAGGATGAAGAAGTTCTGAAAAAATCCCTTCTGGGCGGCGTGAACAAAAATAACGAAGTGACGGTGCTGAAGGACTTTGTCGGTGTGGCATTCAACCGCGCCAAAGTGGAAGACTTTAAAGTCCCGTTTGCCTGTCCGTCATACAACTTGAAGAAGAATCAGGTTTACCTGATGAACCGCGGTGGCATCGATCAGTTGATGTACTCGTGCATGGCGTATCCGCCGTTCTTTAAGCCTTATCAGAACAGTGTGGCGGGGGTTCGCGATATCACGGCTTTGGCGAATTACCTGCGCCAAAAAGGCGCCAACTATATCGTGATGGTCAATGTGCTGCAGGCCCCGGGGGGCTCCAAGCCCTTCACGCTGGAGTCCAGCGCTACTGACAACGTCTTATGGAGTGAAATTGCGGGACTGTATAATAAGCCTTTGCCAGGAGTTGACACTGTCATCTCGCTTGATACATCCAGCTATGGTATTATGGATTTCGACAAGCGTCGTGAGATCATGAACAAGGGCGCAGACTCTGCCGCCCGTCAGTTGAAGGGTCTTACCCGCAAGTGGGGACTTTAGGAGAATTTATGAGCAGAAAACCCATCTATGATATGAACATCTTTTCCGAGAGAAGAAAAAAAGCCGGGGAGCAAATCCCAGGTAGCGCCTTGGTAGTGGCTTCTCATCCGGAATACATCCGCAATCATGACTGTCATTTTCCGTACCGTCAGGATTCCAATCTGTTTTATCTGACTGGCTGGGAAGAGCCTGAATCCGTTTTGATTCATCGTCCGGGTTTGACTCCAGAAACCGTGATGTTCGTGCGCCGTCGTGACGTGGAAAGAGAAACCTGGGATGGTTTCCGCTATGGACCGGAAGGCTGCGAGCGCGAATTTAAAATCGACAAAGCCTATCCGTTTGATGAACTGACCAAAGTGGCGCCTCAGCTTCTGAAAGAAGTGGATCGTGTTTATTACAGTCAGTACAAAAACCAGGAGATGGATCACAAGATGCAGGACATTCTGCAAACGGTGAAAGCTCTGCAGGGTCGCATGGGGAATGGTCTTTTGGCGATTCACGATGCGGATATTTTGCTGGGCGAACTTCGTCTGGTGAAATCTGAATACGAACTGACTCAGTTGCGTGAGGCGTGCGAAATTTCCGCTCAAGCCCATTTGGCAGCAATGCGTTTCACCCGCCCGGGTGTGACAGAGCGCCAGGTGCAAGGGGTGCTTGCGCACAACTTCTATATGAGAGGCTCTGCCCGTGAAGGTTACAACTATATCGTGGCTTCCGGAAATGCCGCGACAACTTTGCACTACAACTTCAACGATCAGGTCTGCAAAGACGGTGATTTGCTGTTGATTGATGCTGGTGCGGAATTTAATTATTACACGGGCGATATCACCCGCACGTATCCGGTGAATGGCAAGTTCACGGACGAGCAGGCGCGTGTTTACGAAGGTGTGTTGAAAGTTCAAAAGCAGATTTGTGACTATGTAAAGCCAGGGATCTTCTTTAAAGACCTGCACGACATGGGCACGTCATTGCTGACGGATCTGATGCTGGATCTGGGTCTGTTGTCCGGTCGCAAGGATGATCTGATTCAGGCGCTGGCGCAGAAAAAGTATTATCCGCACGGTATCGGCCACTGGCTGGGTATGGATGTGCATGATGCGGGTTTGTACTTTAAAAAGAATGAACCTCGTCCGATCGAAGCCAACATGTGCTTCACGATCGAACCGGGTCTTTATATTCCGGCAGACGACGCGTCGGCACCTCAGAAATACCGTGGTATCGGCATTCGTATCGAGGACAACCTGCGTGTGACTTCATCGGGTTCCGAGAACATGACTTCGTCTGTTCCGAAAGAGATTGCTGACATCGAAAAGGTTGTCGGCCAGGTTTAAATGTTTAATGCCAAAAAGGCTCACCTCAGGGTGGGCCTTTTTTTATGCCATCATGCTGTTGTCAACATGGCGAAGACTTTGTGAAATCACGTAAAGATGATTCTTAAGCTCGCTGGAACGAACCAGGCCCCATTGGCTCTCGTTTTCGATCGAGCGCAGGGTTTTCTTAAAGCTGGCGGTCAGATTTTCCATGTCTCCCAGTAACGATTCCAGGGCGCTGGAAAATTCCTTCACCCGGGACATTTCGATTTTCCCCACGACACAAATCACGTCCATACCAGCGGTCACCTTCGACAGCATGTTGATAGACCGGTTCAGGGATTTGTTTTCATTGATCAATTTCTTGGCGGTTTCTTCCACGTCGGCAAAGTTGGCGGAAATAAGATTTTTCAGAAGATCGCAGTTCTTTAAAAGGAATTCCTCCTGATCGGAACTTTGGGTTTCCTCGATCAGGTGATTCATCATCTCAATCTGCAGACGTGACGTTGCCATGGAAAAATACATGCGCGAAGCCGCGATGCTGAAGTTGGCAAAGATCTCGTCAAACTCCCGCGAGCTTTCAGCAATTTCCAGCGCCAGTCGTTCCAGGTTCTTGGAAACCACACTGAGGGTTTTTCCAGCCTCGCCAAGTTTTGCGGCAGAGATGGTAAGGTTGGTCGTGACCATCTGCACTTCCCGGCAGATATCACTGATGCTTTGGGCCTGATTGTTGCGGCTGAATCGTTGGTTCAGCGAATCGGCCAGATCAAACGCAGTGCGCGCGGCTTTGGTGCATTTGCCCGAGGCCTGCTGCATTTCGCCCACACGTTCAGATCGATCGACGGTCAAAGAAGTTTTCTTTTCAAAGTGCAGCAGCAGTTGGTCACGGGACTTCATTTCTTCCAGCAGGGCGCGGGTCATAAAAGCGTCATAGCTATTAAAGCCCCGCTTGTGAAGTTCTGAAAGCAAAAGGCCTTCGCTTTGTTCCATGTTAAGCCCCGTCTTTTCGCGGGAAACCAGTTCAGTATAGATCTTTTGCACTTCGCCCAGAAAGACCGAGGTCGGTTTCAGTCGAATCGACAAATACCCATCGGCCATTGGAAAAGCCATGGCAAAGACCCAGTAGTACTTTCCGGTTCTGGATTTGTTCTTTACGAAAGCGGCGATGGGTTTGTTCGATTGCAAATAGTTCCAGAACAGTTTGAAAACACTGCGGGGCATATCCTGATGGCGAATGATGTTGTGGGGACGGCCCAGTATTTCATCTTGTGAATATTCACTGACCCTGACAAAGACCTGATTGCCTGACTCGATTCGCCCCTTAAAATCAGTTTTAGAGAAGAACAGCTCATCCAGTGCAAAGTCGGCTTCCAATGTCATCCCATCACCTCGTGCAAGGTCCGCTTTATACTCGACAGAAAATTCGCAGCAACAAATATGAGATATCCAATGGAATATTCCACCGCCTCGGTGGAGGTGTTCCTCGCATCTGTTGGGAGAAACGTTCGTCGAGTTTCCGGGCGCTGGTTGTTGCTGTGGGAGCGGATTTGCGGCGGTTATCATTTAGGGCCTGTAATAAGAGCAGATCGGAACGACCCTCTGCTGATCTGGTACGGAACACCTGCTTGGCATAAACATTGATCTCTAAGCCACTGAAAACTTAAACAGGAGATATCCATGAAAAAGAATTCAGTGAACTGGAACAAGCTGGGCTTGGTGAGTCTTTTGCTTGCGGCAGGTCCCGCAGGCGCGGCGGATAAAACCGTGCATTGGGATACGAATGCCTATTGGAGAGGTGGCGATCAATCCTATCAATGTTATGACCGGGGTGGAATTTACCACGAAGGCATCTGTCTGGAGGGCTCTGCTTCTGCGCAGGTGGCGGCGGTCATCAACAATGATCTTCGCCGCGAAGGTGGTAATGAAACTTCGATGGGCGACATGGTTACCGAGGTGGAAGGAAAGATTTCCAAAACTTTCGCCAATCGCCATTTCAAGCAGATCTTTATTTCGATCAGCGCCATCCCGAAAAATCAGGTGCTGGATTATAACGAAAAGAATGAACAGAACTTCCATAACTCCGATCGTCTGCGCGCCGATGGTTACGTGGACCGTCCATGGTTCCTGGCAAATATCGGAGCCAACATTGCGATGACGGATTCGCAGGATGTGACTGTTCTTGCCGGCGCGTTCCCGGTCAGCGGCCTGAATCCACTGCAAGGCAAGCCCAGCCGGTACTATGTGACAGCTCCTTATGGTTTGATGGTTCGTTATGACAAAGGGATTCAGATGAACTATCAGCTGAAAGAAGAGCTGGATCGTGTGTTGTTGGCATCCTTTAGCGTTGTTGACGGGGACACCATCAAAGGTGAATCCAGTCTGGACCCGGCAGACTCGCGTGCGAATTCCTATCCAGCCTATGGTGGCACGGTGGAATTGCGCGTAGCCAACGCCCTTCGCAAAGTTTTCGACAAATCAGCACCGTATCTGAAGAATCATGATCTTTATATCGGTGTGACGGGCGCGCATGGAGACGTGGGAAGCTTCCCGGGTGAAAAAAGAGCCCAGGATGATATGACCACTTACTTGGGATACATGTTCACATCCAAGTACGGTGAGGCCGAAGTGCGCGTCTTCCGCGCGGACTTTACTCGCAACAAACAAGGTGATGGTAACGGCCGTCGTCCCCATGCCCAGCATGTGAATTCAAAAGCTCATGGTGTGGAAGTGGCGATGCGTGGAGTGGAGGCGGGGCCCTGCGCCTGGGACTTCTATTACAACCAGCATGTCTTTAATACGGACGCCGCATTTGCCGATGGTGAATTTACGTTTGAAAAGGTTCGCGGGGTGCGCGGCTGGGCTGCCGGCACCACTTGTCGTAATCTGTTGGGCATGAAGAATCTGGATATCGGTTTTGAATATGGCAGCACCCAGCTGGATCGCAAAGGTGCCAAGGAAAACCTGAAATATCCTAACAAGGCCAATCAGTTCAATTTGACGTTAAGCTATCGCTTTAACATGAATAAACTTGTTCGTTAGATGAAGCGATGGGACAGCCAGGAGAACTTTTCCGCGTTCTCCTGCAGTTCTTTTTCGGTCTTGAACAGTTTGTCATCACGGGAAGCGGCGCTGACGGCAAGGCTCAGATGCGTCGCGGATTGCAACAGGTTGTAATCGCCCATGGTGTTGCCGGAAGCAAAGAACGGCCTTTTGCCGCTGGTGGCTTCCAGAAGGGCTTCCACTTTTCCTTCACGATAAGTGATAGTGCCTTTTTGGCGATCGCTGATCACGCCGTTATCCACTTGGGTTTCCACACCCAGCACATCGTTTTTAGTCAGTCCCAGCATTTCTGCGCCGGGCTCCACCGCCCATTTAACCGATGCGGTGATGATGTAGACTTTCACACCCCGGGAAAGAAACAGATCGATCAATTTCTTTTGCTCCAAAAACACCGGCACTGGAAAGTGACCTTTGACCGCGTCAACGGCCCACTGGTGCACCTGCTCCAGTTTTTGTCCCTGACAGATTTGGGCTAGCCAAAGGTAGGCTTTGCGCGGATCTGCGGCTTTCATGTCTTCGTAGTGTTCCCAGGGTTGTGGCGGAAGAGTCACAAGTTTGTTGTCGATCTGGTGATGAAAGAAAGTTTCGCCAAGATCGGTATCCCACAAAGTACCATCCGCATCAAAGGCGGCCACAGGTGCAGAATCCTGTTTTAAAACTTGGTCCAGTGTCGTATTTATGCGGTTCCAAATGTCGGTGGAATAGTCTTTGTATTTCATAGTGTCTTAGTATGAAATATGAAAAGTAAAATGACAAGGAGACCTGAGGGCATGAGCCTGTATTGCCGCGTGATTCAGCCGGAAGATTTGCAACAGATTTTGGATCTGGAAAATAAAAAGCTCGCAGAAACCTATCCGGATGAAATGGAACGAATGATTGCCACCTGGAATTCCAAATTCCGTGTCGAGGCTCTGAACCATTACATCGCCCTGGGCTGGAGTTTTCTGGCTGAGGAGCAGGGCACAAACAAGCTGATGGGTTATTTCATCGCCCAGCCGCTGTTGTTCCTGGATGGACAGACTCAGACCCTGTGGGTGGAGCATGTGCAGTACAACTCCCTGCAGGCCCGCGATGAACTTTGTGAGCTGGCCTATAAATTGGGCCGCGAAAAGCATCTGCAACGGGTTTACTTCCCCAACGACAACGGAGTACCGAACTCCGTAAAAGCTTTCAAGGCCGAAAGCTGGCAGCCGGGGACTCTTTCAGTCAAGACGACAAAAGGATAAGCCATGAAGAATTTCTCCTTCGCGAACAGAATTCAAAATATCAACAAGATGAAATCCCAGGATTTTGATCTGGTGATAATCGGAGGAGGAATCAACGGAGCGGGTGTGGCGCGGGACGCCTCGGCGCGCGGCATGCGGGTGGCTTTGATTGAGGCCCGTGACTTTGCATCTGGCACGTCGTCAAAATCCTCCAAACTTATCCACGGCGGCATTCGTTATCTGGAAAACATGGAATTCAAACTTGTTTTCGAGGCACTCAATGAAAGAACCCGTCTGTTTGAAATGGCTCCGCATCTGGTGCATCCGTTGCGCTTTATGATTCCACTTTATCAGGAAAGCCGTGTGGGCATGGGTAAGATGGGTCTTGGCATGTGGCTGTATGATGCCTTGTCATTGTTCCAGGCACCTGAAATGCACGAACGCCTGAATGCCCAGGCCTCTATCGAGCGCATGCCGGCAATTCGTCCCAACAATCTGCTGGGATCTTATATTTATTCTGACGCCTATATGGACGATGATCGTCTGGTTCATGAAACCATGAGATCGGCGAATGAAAACGGCGCGCTGTGTGTGAACTATGTGAAAGCCACCGGGGTTAACTTTGGCCCGGATGGAAAAATCCAGTCAGTGAAGTGCGAAGATCAGCATTCCAGGGAAAAGTTTTCTATCAAAGCCCGCCATGTGATCAGCAGTGTGGGCCCGTGGACTGACGAACTGGGTGAAAGCATCTTTAAAGACTGGAAAAAGATTCTTCGTCCCACCAAAGGGATTCATCTGACTTTGCCGAAGCACCGTTTGCCTTTGACCAGTGCGGTGGTGATGGGTGCGGAAAAAAGTGATCGCATCGTGTTCGGGATTCCCCGTCACGAGATGATCATTATTGGAACCACGGACACCGACTTTAAGGAATCTCCGGAAAATGTGACCACCACACCGGAAGACGTGAAGTATCTGCTTTCAATCACGGATCACTATTTCCCGGGTGCCAATCTGACAGCTCACGATATTATCGCAAGCTATGCCGGGGTTCGTCCGCTTGTGGCAGATGGCTCCAGCAGTGAAGGCAAAACCAGCCGCGAGCACACGATTCTGTCTGACGACCGCGGCATTACTTTTGTGGCCGGTGGAAAATACACGACGTATCGCTTGATGTGCGAACAAACCGTAAAAGCGGCTTTAAAATTCTTTACGTTTGAAGAGCGTGTGACCTGGGCTAAATCCAAAACCATCAAACCATTGAATCCCTACACCAGTGTTGATGCCTTCCAACAAGCCAAGGTTCAGGCGGATTTGTGGGCGCGTGAAACCGGGCACTCGGCGGAAGACATGCGCCTGCTGGCAGAACGTTATGGCATGGAAGGCGAAGAGATCTTAAACAGATATTCTTCCGACATGACTTACTGGCAGCTGGAGGCAGCTCAGGCGATTGATTCGACGATGTGTCTGCATATGCGTGACTTCTTTGCGCGCCGGGTTCCATTGTTCCTGGCGGATCGCAATCACGGCGTGAAGCACATGGAGGAAATCGGTAAAGTCTTCCAGGAAAAGCTGGGCTGGAACGAAGCCCGCCTGAAAGAAGAACTGCACATGCTGACTGAATACATGGCCCACGAAGTGGAATGGAAAAAACATTTCTAATTAAGGAATGAAATATTCAGAAACTGCCGGCAGACCATTTTGCATGGCCATAAAGACCAGGCGCTTTGGTTTTGGCCCGGAAGCGGCCTTGATCAGAATGCGACGGCCCTGGCAGGTGATAGAGTCTGTCGGCATCGGAAGCTCGGTCACCGTAAAGTGAGTTCCGGAACCCAGCGGCCATACGGCGGTATTTCCCAGATCCCCGGCGTTGTGAATCGCCACCTTGTAAAGTTTCTTATCGACATTGCCGCAGTAATAAATCGCCGATCCCGCAGAATCATAGGCATACGCACTTGGAATCTGCGGCAGGGTCAGCAGGGTTTTTACATTTCCGGAATACAGCACGTGCATCTTCGCCGTCAGGATCGACACATGCACCGGAGGCGTATACATCCAGCCACTGAGCTGATCAAAGTACACCGGTGCTGCAACCCGGTGAACCCCCACGATACCCAAAGAACAATCTGTGGAAAGTCCATCCGGACAGTCATCGGCATCAGAATCCAGACTGATACGGCCCCCAACGTGAAGAGTGGTCGTTGGTGTGATCAGACGGAAGGTGGCATTGTTATGAGCTGTCCCGTTCCAATAAAGGTTGTTCATCAAAAGATTGCCGGACTTGTAAGCGACGATTTCAGGAGAATACCCCGACAGCAGCAAGTCCCCATGGTTGATGGAAGTTTGAGTGTAGCTTGGGGTTGCCCCTTCCCCATTCAGAATTTGTTCCCACAGACCGGTGGCGCGATTTAAGCGGCAAATGCTGTGATAAACCGTATAAGTGCTTGGAGGAGTGATCAGCACCTGATGGTTTGCGCAGTTCATGTAAACGTCGCCATTGGCAGGATTGGTGGCAAACTGATTGGCATCCCACCAGTTCCCCATAAGAATGGACTGCAGATTGGCGGCAACACCGAAGTTGACTCCACCGTTGGCACCATTACCCGCCACCAGTCGTACTTCCGGCAAAGAGCCCGGCGATACTTCACGCAGTTTGTTTTGCTGGTGATCCAGAAGCATCACGCCGTCGCCCACGCTGTGATCAATGTAGGTGACAGAAGCCAAACGCATATCAAATCCAGAACCACCATCGCCGGCGTCTTTGCGCTGACCAAACAGGGTGTAGACTTTCCCGTTCA
This sequence comes from Bdellovibrio sp. MYbb2, assembly GCF_056175685.1. Classification (NCBI taxonomy): domain Bacteria; kingdom Pseudomonadati; phylum Bdellovibrionota; class Bdellovibrionia; order Bdellovibrionales; family Pseudobdellovibrionaceae; genus Bdellovibrio; species Bdellovibrio sp. MYbb2. Next base: position 455,996 of record NZ_JBJKJI010000001.1, on the reverse strand, counting down.
CCACAGTTCGGATAATTCCCCGCGCCGAGAAGAAGATCCGGCCATAACGATCGACAAAGACGTCATCCAGGGCCACCGGGCAGGATGTCGCATCGATGCCATCTGCACATTCCCCCTGAACGCCGGTTCCCAGAACCCGTATCCATGTTCCGTCATCCTGCAACTGGCTGACGCCATTTTCGGTGGATCGATTCGCGCGGTACACGCGGCCATCCATGCCTTGGACTTCATAATAGTTCAGTGACGAGTTGCCAAACGGATGATTTGGGAAAACACCGTTACCAATCAGGGTCACCGGATCAAGTTCCGTCATCGGGCCATAAGCATTACCCGGCACACTGTGCACGCCTTGAACGTAAGCTTTTTGAATGGCACTGGTCGCAGGATCAAATCTTAAGCTGAAGAAGGAATAAGCCATTGTATCCAGATCCCAGGCAGGCTGACCAAAGACACCTGTACCAGAGAATCGGACGCTTTCCACACGAGGAACCGCCAGGGAGCCTTTGTACAGACGGATGCGACCGCTGTTGTTTTTGGCGGCTTGCGGTTTTTCGGAAATGAAATACAGATCCCCGTTGGGCATCGGAATAAATGGTGAACGTTTACGGATTGGCCAGGTTTCATCCACGGTCGGAGTTTTAATAATATTGATTTTTAAATCACGCGGATCGGCCACGGTGTCGGCAGTGTCAGTTCCAAGATTTCCCGCCGGGTCCGCGCCGATCAGGGTTTCGATTGTCATCGGAGTGACGTTGGTGTCGATTCGGCGGATCATCTCGCGGTCATAAACCAGAATGCGATTTTGATAATCGAGTGCGGTTCGCAAGATGGCCTTGGCGCGGGCTTGTTCCACCGGGATGCCGTCGCCGAAAGCATTTTCATTTTCTTTCGTCAGACGCAAAAGAACCTTCGAGTTGTTGGTGGTTGGATCGATATAGATGATCCCGTACGAAGAATCATTAAAGAAGATCTTTCCATCAGTGGTGACAAGCACCGTGCCCGGAGCCGTGTCCGTGTTCACGCTGGTGTTAAAGACGGTGCTCTTGGCATTGCCGTCATGTCCTGGGTCCTGATTGCCGGCGATCAGATTGTAAGCGCCGCTGTTCAGCGGGGGACTGGTAACCTGGGATGTTTGCCCGTTGTTGTCAGTCACACGAATCTGCAATTTAAAGAAAGTGTCGTTTGGAACGGTGGAGCTCCAAAGATAGCAACCCGTGCGGGGCGCCGAATAGGAACACGCGGTAGAGTTGCTGGAGTTGTTGGCCAGTGTGTTTGAAATCAAAGTGAACGGTTCACCGTCGATGGCGTAAAGCAGTTCGACTTTGGCGATAGTGCCATTGTCACTGGCTTGCCAGCTGATATGAGCGGCGGCGCCATTGGCAAAGTTCATATCGAAAGTATTCGGCGGATTGTTGGGAGTGGCTGAATTCACGGTCAGGAAGTTTGCCACCACGGGCGGTGGGTCGTTGACGTAATTGATGGTGTTATAATCTTTTTCAAGTGTGGCGGAATTGGTGCTGATATTGCCGCCGACATCCATCACCCACGCATAAATGTTATAACTGCCAAAATTAATTCCCAGGAAGAAATCAAAATCCACCAACGTCAGAGTGGGCAGTTCGGCAAGGCCCGGTTTGGGCGCCTTCACGCTGACCCAGCAGCTGTCGGAAGCGTTCGGTGCGCTGTTGGCAGTTTTAAGACAGAATTTAGTGATAGCCGTTTCTGCATCCGCAGCTTTCAAGCTGACGGTCACGTAAGATCGGACAGTGTCATCCGGATCCAGTTGTCCGTTTATTTTCATTTCACCGGCAGTGATCACAGGTTTGATTGTATCCAGAATCACATCAAAGGCATTGCTGGCACCGGTACCGGTCAGGCCGTGGCCATCCGTCAAGCGGGCGCGAACCTGCACATTGGTGTTATAGGCATTCGGTGTCCAGTTTACGGTGAAGGACTTGTTGTTCATCGGACCCGCAAGACCCAGCGCGCGACTCGTCGCCACATTCCAGGTGGCGCCGCCATCAGTGGAATAGTCCAAATACAACGTGTCAGCGGCGCTCACGGTGGCTTCGGTGACATACACCACAAACGGATAGCTGACATTGATCGCCAAAGTCGGCACCGGATCCAAAGTCAGAATCGGCGCTTTGCTGTCATAAGTGATAGTAAAGACCGTCGCGGTGGAAACGTTACCGGCTTCGTCACGGGCATAGAAGCGCACGTTGCGAAGGCCCTGTTGATCCCCATTGGCACTCAGATCAAAGGAATAGTTCTGAGCCGCTGTCGAGCAGGCAATCCAGCCGGAATCACCCAAAGCCGGAGGCGCATTGATTTCTTTTATCATAATGAAAGTCGCATCACTGCAATCGTTGACGGTGAATCGGGCATCAGGATTGTTTGTGGTTGCGGCGGTGTTCAGTGTCACCGACGGAGCCACGATCACATTGTCCCGTACCAAAGAATAAGCGGTGTGATGGGTTGTGTTGCCGGCTCCATCGGTCGAAGACAAAGTGAAGTTCTTCAATCCATCAACGGCCGTCAGGGTGACGTTGAAACTAAAAGTACCACCAACGCTGCACGTTCCGGTGGACGGCGACGTTGTATAGTCGCCGGCAAAGCTCAACGAAGCGCCTGCCTCGCAAGTGCCAGACACAGTGACGGCAGACTTGTGTTTGCTGCCAGCCAACGGGCTTGTGATATTCAGTGCCGGGCTCGCGGTGTCGATGATGACCGCGCCGGATTCAATGACGGCGGTGTCGGGCTGCCAGTTGTCAGCCTGGTCCCCGGCAATGAAACAAAGGCGGTATTCGCCATCCCCTGCAAAGCTGAAAGTCGCCGGAGTCCCCGCCGGAACCGGAGTGGTCGCCATGATCGCTGCCCACTGATTGCTGCAATCGGTGTCCTTCACAATCACATAGCGATATTGAGTGGCATCGGCAGGCACGGTTACAGTGACGGAGCGATCGGCATCGTTGTTGGAAAGAGCACTGCCTAAAGAACCGAAAGTCACCGGCAGAAGGGGCGCCAATGAATCCTTGTTGAAGGAAGAGCTGTTTGCCGTCCCTGTATTTCCGGCACTGTCGGTTTGGGAAACCTGTAAAATGGTTGCACCATCATTCAGGGCGCCCACAATCACCGGGCCACTGAAAGTGCCGTTGCTGCAGGTGAAGGTCGCCAGCGTCGTGCCCTGGAAAAGAACTGACACCGGTCCGTCATCATCTTCGCATGTCCCATCCACGGGCAAAGCGGCAATCAGCGCATTGCCAACTTCCGCTGGCAGTGGCGTGGCGAAGCTGACGTTCGGTGCGATGATGTCTTTGGTGACCGCAGTTTCATTCGAAGACTTCACGCCGGCCAAAGACGTCACTTCCAGTTTTACTGTGTACTCAGCATCCGGCCAGCCTTGAGTGTTCACATCCAGACTGAAGCTTCCGTCCTGACAGACGGTGGTGAATACTTTTGGCTCCATGGTCGACAGGCTGTTCAGGCTGGGCTGAATGATGACTTCGATTTTCTGCTTCGGATAGTAACATTCACCGCGCAGATTATAGTTTGAAAGGCTGTCAGAGGAATTGATGATCAGGGATTCAATTTTGGTTCCGGTACCGTCGGTCAGAACCGGTGCCGTCAGGGAATTATAGTCCGTAAGGTTGCCCACAAGGGTGCAACCCGAGACCAGACCCGTGATAAGGAAAATCCAAAGTGCCATTACGTTCATTGCATTACTTATCGGACGATGTTTCGTCATGTTTAACCGAAGATCACTGGCATTCAGCGAAATCTCGCGGAAAGGTGTCTCAAATTGTCACACCTGTCAGTGAAGTAACAGAAGACCCCTCTGGTTCCCTAACAAATGCATTATGACGTTGGCAGGGTCTTTGAAGTAAAGGCGGTGTTGACCGTGTTTGGAGGTATAGCATGCGCATTCATCTACAACTTGCTTTGTCTGTTTTGGCTCTGTCCGTGGCGGCTTGCTCCAATGGTGGTGGCGGCGGCGGTGGCGGTGCGGCTCCGGTTCCGACAACATCTACACCCACGCCAACTCCTGTCGATGTTCAGGGTGAATTCACCTATGAATACAAATTCAACGGCTGCACCACCGGTCGTCAGAAACTGACTTCCAAAAACGCTTATTGTGATGCCTTGTTGAACGATGCTTTGAACAACAACTGCGCCCGCGAAATGCGTATTGAGACCTACAACCGCATGTGCACCACCAACACTCAAGTCAGCAGTCCGGGCACTTTGCCGGCGATGAGCACGGCTCGTTGTGTGGTGAATGGAATGGATTTGAAAGATCGTACGTTCCTGCAGAATATGAATCCTTTCAATCCGCAACGACGTCAGATTTATCGCGACATGTTCTGGAGCGGAAAGAACGATCAGGGTTACGACATTCTGGGTAGTCTGGTTGATTCCTATGGCAAGGGCCGCTTGTTGTTAACACCATCGCAAACGGGTCGCGCCGCTTTGGGTGAAATCCAGCTGCATCAGCAGCGCGGGGACAGTAAGTTTTCCGTGCGTTCAGGCCTGGGTTCGCAGATCAGCCTGAAGGTCACCAATCTGGAAATTCAAAAAGAAGTCGAAGCGGTTTGTCTGTCGGACAAGTCTTTCAAGCGTACCAAGGCGGATTTGCGCCGGGTGAAATGCTCCCTGACTCACTCTGAATCCGGGCGCAAGGAAACCCGCCGTGATGAAGAGATCGTGTGGGATGTTGCCAACAAAGTAGAGCGTGAAATCTTCCGTGGACGTTCGACTGAAAGAATCACTCTGCGTCTGAAACCCGCTGCTGGTGGGCAAGACGAGCGCATCGCCATTGAGGCAGTGGATCTGGATATCGACAAAACCATGGTGGCGGAAACAACCTTGAACGAAGGTTTGGAGGTTCGCTTCCGTGGTCAGTTGACGGGCACGGACCTTGCGATCCAGTGCGCACCTGCGTCAAAATAAACTCAAAAAAGGCCTAAATATCAGTATTGACTCCGGTTTTTATAGAACCTAGACTTGAACTGTTTAAAGCCCGATGAATATTACACTGAAGTGAGATTCAGCATGAGTTTTTTTGACAAAGTTCAAGATTATTTTTCTAACGACATCGCCATTGACCTTGGCACCGCCAATACACTTGTTTACGTAAAAGGCCGCGGAATCATCCTTGATGAACCTTCCGTGGTTGCGGTCCAAAAAAATTATCGTGGCATGCAAAACCGCGTTCTTGCCGTAGGTAAAGAAGCCAAAGACATGTTGGGACGTACACCTGGCAGCATCGTGGCGATCCGCCCGATCAAAGACGGTGTTATCGCTGACTTCGAAGTCACTCAGTCCATGCTGAAATACTTCATCGGCAAATCCCTTGGCGAGAAAAAATCCTTCATCCGTCCTCGTATCATCATCTGCGTTCCTTACGGAATCACTCAGGTTGAAAAACGTGCGGTGAAAGAAGCAGCTCAGTCCGCAGGTGCCCGTGAGGTTTATCTGATCGAGGAACCAATGGCAGCGGCTATTGGTGCCGGTCTTCCGATCACGGAGCCATCCGGCAACATGGTTGTCGACATGGGCGGTGGTACTACGGGCGTGGCGGTGATTTCTTTGGGTGGTATTGTTTACTGCAAATCCATCAAAGTTGCCGGTGACAAGTTTGACGAGGCGATCGTGAACTACGTTCGTCGTCAGTTCAACCTTCTGATCGGTGAAAGAACTGCAGAAAACATCAAAATTCAAATCGGTAACGCTTATCCGTTTGAAGAGGAAAAATCCATGGAGATCAAAGGCCGTGACCTGGTGGCCGGTGCTCCGAAAACCATCGAGATCACTTCTTCTCAGGTGAACGATGCTTTGATGGATCCTTTGTCTGAAGTTGTTGATGCTGTTCGTACCGCGCTGGAAAAAACTCCACCGGAACTGGCTTCCGACATCGTGGATAACGGAATCGTTCTGACGGGCGGGGGCGCATTGCTGGCGAACCTGGACGTGCTTCTGAGAGAAAGAACTGGACTGCCGGTTTCTATCGCCGAAGACCCACTTTCCTGCGTGGTTATGGGTTCCGGTAAAGTTCTCGACCAACTTGACCTTCTCAGACAGCTTACAGTCGATTAGTATAGAAAGGGCATCCACGAAAGGGTGCCCTCGAACGCACGAATGGACTTAAAGGTGCTATGACCGAAGCTGACGTACAATCTATCGCTTTGTTTTTCTATTTTTCCTTGCTTGATGATCAAAAAGCGATAGAGGCTTCATCCCAAGCGCTGGCCCTTTGTCGGGCTCGCAAGGCGCGAAATCCTGATTTAAAAAATTCTGTAGCCATCGTTGCCGCCACCAAAACGGTTTGGGACAAATTTAAAGTGCGCGTTTCCCGCGGACGTCCCAACACCACCGTGGAGTCGGGCTGGCTGATTCCTGATGCCGTCGATCTGGGCCCATGGCGTGAATTTCAGAAATCCGCCTCAGAAGACGAGCTATTGACCGTTATTTGGTCTAAAATCCTGAAGATAAGTGACGATGATATTTCAGCTGGTTTGGGCATTACCCAGGGCACTATTCGATATAGATTAGGCCGGGCGTTGCGCAAGCTGGGAAGCATGACCCAAGGTGTGAGTAAACTAAAGCATGGCTCAGCAGGAAAATAAAGTTCAGCTCTCCAAGAAAAATAAACGAGAGATTTCTCCGTTCATCGGGCATGAGCTGCTTTATGACTATTTGACGGGGACTCTGGATCCGGAACGCCGTTCCGCGGTTGAAGATCATGTGAAGTTCTCGCGCGATGCCCAGCTGGATCTGGGTAAAATCGAAAATGGTCAGAAGTACGCTGAACGCCTGGCCGACACACGTGTGTCCGAACCCATCATTTCACAAATCAACGCGCCTTCCAGCTATCTGACGGTGCTGATGCAAAAATCCAATTTCGACAAATGGCCTCAGGGTCTTAAATGGGGCTTGGAAGCTCTGGTTGTTGTCGGGGTGATTGTGACTTTGTTGTCCGTGACTCCATGGCAGAAAGTCATGCAGTTGGGCAGTTTGACCGGATCCAAAGATGTGATACTGGCTGAAGTTTCCAAAACAGAAACCACCACCGTGGTGCAGGAAACTCCGGAATTCGTGGATGAAGGCGCTAAAGAGGCGGCTCCTGCTGTAACGGCAAAAACTCCGGATAAACCTGCGGCAGCCACTCCGGTTGCGGTGGCTCCGGCGACACCGACACCAGCGGCACCGGCTGCGGTGGCGGCAAAACCTGAAAAACCGGCAGAGACTGCTCCAGCAGCGGCTTCTGGTGGGTTCCTTTATCGCGGTGAAATCTCTGCGACTAACATTGAAAGCATTGGCCCCAAGATCAATGACAAGATCCTTGAACTGGGTGGTCGTAAAGCCGGTTCCGTGGAACTGGGTTGGAAGAAAACTCCGACATCCATGTATTATCACCTTACAATTCCTGAGGCGAAGTATCAGGACCTGATGAACTATCTGGGCACTTATGGGAAGACCAAATTTTCCAAAGAAAAACACCCTCGTGTGATGCCGGACGGAATCATTCGTCTGATCTTCACTTTGGATGAATCCAAAAAGTGAAAACACTCCGGAAGAAACCCAAACGATCCCTGCGCACGATCTTGATCATCTGGTTCGTCCTGTTTTCAGTCGTGCCGCTGGCATTCGTTACCGGTTATTCCATGATCAAATACGAAAAAGCCATCGATCATGAACTGTCCCAGCGCCTGAGCGGCAATGCCCGCGAAGTCGAACTGATTCTGGCGGATCTTTTGACAAGCATTCAGCAAAAGCGTGACCGTTATGTGCGTGATCCCAGCCTGGTGTATCACATGGCGGAAGGTGACAGTGGCACCATTCGCAATATTTCTTCCCAGTGGATCAAAGCCGACAATATTTCCAGTCTGACGTTCTTCAATCGTGAAGGCCGCATGTTGGCTTCGGTTTTCAAAGATGAAAAAGAAAACGTGCGCAGCTTCGTTCCCGTACAAGACGCCGTTTTCCTGTCAGCGAAATACATGGCACAGGTCAAAGATCAGCGTGAAATTTCCCTGGCTGAATTCGGTGACAAACAAAAAGTAAATCTGATCCTGATCTCTAAAATCACCGGGGCCGGTGGCCGTGTTGTGGGTTACATGGAACAGGTGATGGATCTGAACAAAGCCTTTGTATCCAGAATTAAAAGCCGCCTGAAGCTGGAACTGATTTTTTTCTCGGATAACGGTCAGGCCATTGTTGCCAGTCACCCGGATTTTTATCTTTATAAAAAAGACTTCTTCCGTCCTTATTTCCGTCCGGGGGCAGAGCCTTTCTTTGATCTGAATGTGCGCAGCACGCCATATGGCTTTTTGATCTATCCACTGGATTGGGGTATCACGAAGTTCTATGTGGCTTTGGGTGCTTCCAAGAGCGAAGCCAAAGCGGTTCTGAAGAACGTGAACTATGCCTTTATCAGCGTCGTGGGTGCGGTTATTGTTTTGTTGGTTCTGACGATTCTGGTGACTTCAAGCTGGGTTCTGAAGCCGCTTTACGAACTGGTTGAAGCCCTGCAGTCCTTTGAATCCCAGGAACAGGCCGTCACAATTCCGGTGAAAAACGACACTGAAATTGGTCTTCTGACAGAGTCCTTTAATGAAATGAGCAAAAAAATCTGGGTGGCCCGGTCGGATCTTCGCAAGAAAATCACTGAACTTGAGGCAGCCAATAAAGAGCTGAAAGACACTCAGACAAAGCTTGTTCACTCTGCAAAAATGGTCAGCCTGGGTCAGTTGGTGGCAGGTGTGGCGCATGAGCTGAATAATCCGATTGGATTTATTTACAGCAACATGACCCATCTTAAAGAATATTCTGAAAGACTGATCGAACTTGCTGAAGTGGCAGAAAAGGATCCGCCGAAACTTCCGGCCCTGAAAGAAGAGTACGAATTTGACTATATCGTGAAAGATCTGCCGAAGTTGGTGGCGTCTTGTCAGGATGGCGCTCGTCGTACCCGTGATATCGTTTTGGGTTTGCGCAATTTCTCTCGCTTGGAAGAAGCCAAACTGCAGGAAATCGACGTTCATCAAAGTTTGGATACAACTTTGAATCTGTTGCAGGGTGAAATCAAAAACCGCATCGAGATTCATCGCCAGTATGAGCCAACTCCGTTGATCCACTGTTATGCCAGTCAGGTGAATCAGGTGTTCATGAACATCCTGTCCAATGCAGTTCAGGCCATTGAAGGCAGCGGTCACATCTGGATTTCCACTTCGGCTTTGAAGGACTATAAGGGTTCCAAGGACAAACGTGGTTGGGTGCAAGTCTCAATTCAAGACAGCGGTAAGGGCATGTCCGCCGATGTTCTGGAAAAGATCTTCGACCCCTTCTTCACCACGAAGGGTGTGGGTCAGGGGACAGGTTTGGGTTTGAGTATCTCTTACGGGATTGTTCAGAATCACGGGGGCGAAATTCAGGCCCGCTCGGAAGTGGGCGTAGGCACAGAGTTTATCGTGATCATCCCGGTTTATCCGCCGATTCAGGAAAAGAATCCCCAACTAATGTCCTAAAGCTTTAGTCCAGTTAATCCGAGAAGAAAGACATGCGTATCATGGCAGTCTTTCTTTCGATTTTGATGTTTTCCGGGATGGCAGTGGCAAAAAGTCATAAGCTGCATTTTTCTGGAAGAGTCGCAGAAAAAGTCGATGTGAAGACAGCGAAGAATGGTGAGCTGCAAATCACCAAAAATTCACCTCACCTTAAAGTCGTAGTTCACAAGCGGGCTCCGGCTTCTGTTGTCACAGTTCAAGCGCCCTAAGACTAGTTGTTAAGAACTGGTTTAAGAAGTCTTCTTTTGCCTAAAAATAGCCCCTATCATTGGGATATATGGCAAAAATCATCTCAATGTCACTGATCCTGATTTCGGTAACTTTGGCAGTTCCGTCCCTTTCGTGGGCCTTCCGATTTTCTCCCATGGTTGTGGAGTTTGCTCCCAGTGGATCCAGATCCACTCAAGTGCTGGTGATTGAAAATCCCGGAGATGAAAAACTTCCCGTGCAAATTGAAGCCTTCGCTCGCACCACCAATCCCAAAGGGGAGGAAGTGCGCACCAAAACCGAAGACTTTGTGATCTATCCAGAGCAGGTTGTCCTGCTTCCAAAAGAAAAGCGCAATGTGCGCGTGTCATGGTCTGGCGAAATCAAGGACGGAAAAGAGAAAGCCTATCGCCTGGTGGCTTCACAATTGCCGGTGGACTTCCGCGAAAAGAACTCTGATCCGAAAAAAACCAGCGTAAATTTGAAGTTCCTTTTGCAGTATGTGGCCTCGGCTTATGTGATTCCGGAAGGGGCCGCACCCAAGGTCATCGTCAAGGAAGTGAAACGTGTGGGGGCCCGCAAAGTGGCCGTGACGTTCACTAATGACGGAAAAGCCCATAAGGTTTTGTTGTTCAAGCATTTGAAAATCAAAGCGGGTGAAACCGTGATTGCGGATCTGACCACTAACAAAGCCGTTGAATCCATCAATCTTCTGGCAGGCGACACTGCCACAGCCGAAGTTGAAACCGCAAAAGATGTCCCGGCCAATCAGGCTTTGAGCGCCACCATTGATTTGGAGGATCTTGAGAATTGAGATCCGGTTTCGTTTTACTTCTTTCTATTCTGCTTCCGGTGCTGGTCATGGCCCAAGGCCGTCCGCCGTTGGGGAAACCCTTCCTGATGGCGCCCGTGGTTTTGGATGGCCGTCCGCTGACGGAAGCCTGGCTGTTCCCGCGCGATCGTGCGGAAGAGTTTTCTGTCGAGGCGCGCACTTTGCTGGAAGCGGTAAAGCCTTACATGAAGGATGAATTGTTTTTGCGCCTGCAAAGCAATGTGACATCCGACGGTGTTTTGACCACGCAGTCTTTGGAGGCAGTGGGCTTTTCAGTGTCCTTTGATCCGCCCACACTGGAGCTGCGATTAAGTCTGCCGGCCAAGTATCGCAAGGCCCAGGATCTGGATTTGAACTTTATTGAATTTGAAAATCAGAAATATCTGCGACCCGATCAGCACAGTGGGTACTTGAATTTAAGAACCCAGCAATCCTGGCAATATGGGCCGGATGTGGAAAGTGAACGTCGCCCTCTGACGGGAAATCTGGAGCTGGTTGAAAACATCAGGGGCTTCGTCTTTGAATCCAGCGCGGATTTTTTAGAGGATGCCGATTCCCAATGGCGCCGGCAGGACACACGCATTCGCTATGACGATGAAGAGCGCATGATCCGCTACACCTTGGGGGATTTGACCTTCCGTTCGACCGGTTTTCAAATCACTCCGTCTATCGCGGGTCTTGCGGCAACGCGGGAATTTGCGATCCAGCCGTATAAAACTTTAAGACCGCTCAGTGACACGGAAATCATCATCAAACGAACTTCCATTGTGGAAATCTATGTCAACGGCCTGCTGTTCAGTCAGGTGCGTTTGGCTCCGGGGGTTTTCAATATTCGTGATTTCCCTTTGGCAACGGGCCAAAGCAATGTGCGTATCAAGGTGAAGGATGATCTGGGGCAGGAAGAGGTTTATGACTTCTCGCTGCTTTATGAAAACAGCCTGCTGGCTCGCGGGGTGGAAGAATTCTCGTACGCTGCGGGTCTTCCGTGGCAGGCATCCGGTGGTGACCGGGCTTATGATGATTCTGCTGCCTTTGTCAGTTTGTACAACCGCCGTGGGATCACGGATCAGCTGACGGTCGGAGTGAACTATCAGAGTTATTATGAAAAGATGCTCTTGGGCGCTGAGGTTTCCGGTGTGTCGAATCTGGGATATCTGTCTTTGCAGGTGGCTCAAGGGTCGCAGTCGTCTCAGGAAAGCGGTTTTGCCGAACGTTTGACGTATCGAAGTCTGGACAAGGTTATGGGCCGGCAAATGCCCTTGCTATTGGCGTTGGAGTTTGAAAATCAGGATCGTGATTTCAGTCCGGTGACCGTGCAAAATCCTGTCGTGGATCCCTTGCGGTATCTGCGCCGTTACGATGCGCAGTTGAACTTCCGTTTGGATTCATCCTGGTTGTGGGGCGTGGGTGCCAACACTCTGGAATATATGACCGGTAAAGATCAGCGCACTTACAGATCCAACCTGATGATTCCACTGAAAAGCCAGATGCGGCTGGAATTTGTGTATAACAAGATTCTTCAGGACAAAGAAGAAGACCGCTTCCTGATTTCATTCTATTGGAATGAAAGTCAGGGCTATTACAGTGCAAGTTCTTATTACGATTCACTTCAAAAAACCACCAATGCCACTGTGGCTCGCAACAACCGCTATCAGTATGATGACTATCGCTGGAATGCAAATATCCAAAACAGCGAACTGGGCAACACCCGAAGCATTTCGGGGGAATATCTGAAGCAGCCCTTCAGTGTGCGATTGGATCACATGAACAATGCCCAGCAGGGGAGCGAATACAACCTGACGTCGTTGGGCTTGAATACCGGCTTTGCCTGGGTGGGTGGCCATGGAGCCTTCACGCAGCCGGTGACCGACAGCTTTGTGTTGCTTCACGCCAAGAACCTGGAGGACGGACAGGCTATCATGATCAATCCGACCGGGGATCGTGGGCAGGCTCAATTGGGGCCGCGCCGAACCGTGGTGCTGCGTGATCAGTCGTCTTACTACCGAAACACGGTGAACGTGGATATCACGTCTTTGCCGATGGGCTATTTACTGGATAAAGAATTCTATGGAACTCAAACCACTTATCGCAGCGGGATTTTGTTGGATCTGAAGATCGCCAAAAAAGTGATGGTGAAGGGTCAGTTGCTGACGTCTTCAGACAAAGCAGTGGAATACGCCGCCGGAGATGTGTTTGCTGCCAACGGACAGCTTGTTGATAACACCTTCTTTACCAACAAACAGGGCCGCTTCCTGATTGAAGGATTGGAACCTGGTGTTTACCGGGTTGTGACAGATCAGTCGGGCCTTGCGCCATTCACATTTGAGATTCCAGGTAATGCCGATAGAATGCTGAATCTGGGCACTGTTAAAACCGGAACAAAGGAGCAACCATGAAATTGATCGTGGGTCTTCTGCTTGCAGCTCTTACTTTTGCCGCAGTCAGAGCTTCGGCCTGCTCTGCGATGGGCTTGATCTTGGCGCAGCCTGCGCCGTATTTCCAGACGGGCGGCACGATGAAGGACACCTTCAATCTTACCGTTTTTGGGAACACCACCAACGGAACCTGCAATTACTTTCTGACTTTCGATTACGGATCTTCGAATTCCTATACCAATCGTTCCGCGAAAAAAGGTTCTGATGTCTGGCCGTATCAGGTTTCAGCCGACAGCGCCGGTTTGCAGATCTTAAAGAAATTTCCGGAAGTGAATTCATGCTCGGATGTTATCTGCGACAAACTTCAGGGAAGTACCTTTTATAATACGAAGACGTCGTCTTACACGGTGGCATTTAATACGGCCAATGACTGGCGTTCGGCGGGAACTTACCTTGATACGGTGACGGTGCGTTTGTATCAGGGAAATACCTCGAACTATACGCTGGTGGCTTCGCAGGCGTTCCTGCTGACATTTGGTTCACACAAAAAGGCGGATTTGTCGGTGGTGTCTTCCGGGGGGGCGTTTGATCTATCCAAAACCACTCACACCATCAACTTCGGAAATAATCTGACCACCGGGGCGCAGGGCACGGCTGATGTGATTGTGAAGTACAACTCGGGCTACAATCTGTTTGCCTGGTCTGACAACGGTGGAAAGCTGAAGCAGGTCAATGGCACAGACACGATTGATTATACGTTTAAGATCAACGGAACCACTTATGCGATCCCGTGGTGGACTCAGATTGCCACCCAGACGGGGACTTCCCCGGCCAGTGGGCTGGTGAATCCGGTGACGATCATCATCGGTAATACCAGCGGCAAGGCTCAAGGGTCCTACAGTGACACGATCAATCTGACTATTCAATCCAGCCAATAAAAAAAAGCCGGTCACTGGGACCGGCTTTTTAGTTTGTTTTTCAGTTTTTAAAATTACTGAGCTGCGATCGTCACGGTCACAACGTCAGAGTATGTGCCGGATGGAAGAGCCGCAATTTCAGCTGCCGTGGAAGTGGCTTTAACAACCACAGAAACCGCAGAGCTTGTTTTCGCCGTCAAACCACCAGAAGAAGCTTCACATGCCGCCATCAGAGCGCAGTCAGCAATAGTGATTTTTGCCGAGGAATAATCCAAAGAGTATTTTACTTTCGCTGTGCCTGGGCCGCGCAATTCACCGGCTTGAGCAGAGGAAACTGTGATTTTGTAACCACCCGTGGAGTTTGAAACTTCATGGAAGATGCTTGCGAAAGTTTTGGAAGTCACCGCTCCGTTTACGATTTGATCCACGTTCAGAGTCTGGTCCACGTTGGCATCATTGCCATCCATGCTGGTCAGGGAAAGATAAGTGTTATTTCCAACAACACCAGTGATCGTCAAAGCGCCTTGGGAAGCGGCAAATGCGTTAACAGAGAAAGCCAGGGCACTGACAGCGGCAAGAGTTTTGATCATTTTCATGGAGGGGGGTCCTTTCAAAGGGGTTCGGGGGTAATGAGTTAAGTTGACAAGTTCTTAACTTCACTTTCTGTGCCGACACCGAAAAGGCCCTAAAGTGGTTAATGACTCGTGATTTGTGCGCAGTTTTTTGACATTTGAGACAAAATTTTAGCTCACCCGTTCGGCGTAGCCTGAAAAACCCGCGGCTTTGATCAAGGAAATGTTTGGAAGTCTCTGTTTTTAAACGAACTTTAACCGGGAACGTGAGGCAGTAAACCCACGGATCAATACTCTGAAAGTGTCTCATTTCAAGACAGTGCTAAACTTGAGAAATGGAACACATTGTCCGATAAGGGGCTTATGACATCGCAGAAGTCTCAAAAGGAAAACTCTATGCTTCTGGCTTTGCTGCTCTTTGTGGGGGCGGCAGTGATGATCTTTGTCTATTTGGGTTCAGAGGATCCACCGAAAAAAGTGGCCTCGGCCCCCGTCGCTGCGAAATCCGAAAAGTTTGAAAAGTCAGTGAACCGCCATCTGATGTTAACCAATGAAAAGATGGAGATGGCCCGCCAGCGCATGCAGGTGGAAAACGCGCGACTGATGAATTCGGATTTTAATTCCACCACGGCTCAAAGTGCTTATCACAATGAAAACCGTCTGGATCTGACTTCAGATACGCGTGCTCAGGAACTGGCAGAAGAGTTGGGACGTGGTTCGCGCAAAGAGGAAAGTCTTTCTCCGCACGACATTGTTCAGAAAGAACTATTCAACGCCGAACAACAAGCCGAATATTCTCAAGCCTATAAAGAAGAGTACGCACGTCAGTTTGTTGAAAATGCCCGCCGTGGTGGATACCGTGTGATTTTAAGTGAAGACTTGTCCCGCGTTCTGTCGGTGACTCCGATTCGCAATCCAAGTGGTGCGGGCATGAATGTGTTCGACTACAGTTCAGAGGCTATACAGTAAGACTGCGCACCGCCCGCGTCTTTCGCCACTTCTTAAAATACCCATGATCAGCCATACTGAAATAGTTGTTTTCACAGACGACGAGATGATCGTTCAGGGGAATTTCAAACATCTGTGCCAGTTGATGAATTTTCCGGGTCAGGATCAGATCCTGTTCGGATGGCAGCACGTTTTGGCTGGGGTGATTGTGCGCCAGAATAAATGAACTGGCGTTGGCCTTGACCAGGCAGCGGAAGATGTCGCGTGGGTGAATCATGCAAAAATCCACAGTCCCCCGAAACAGCATTTCTTTGCGGACCAGATTCATTTGCGAGTCCAGGGCGATGACCCAAAGCTCCTCGGCATAGGGGTTGATTTCGTTGCGCAGGATTTCATAGGCTTGCAGGCTTGTGGACACTTCTCTCATATTTGTCCTTTGTTGCAAAATTACGGGGTTTTTAATGGAAATCTGGCCTGATTTAGCGGACGGATTTAGGACAGCCGTCCTGAAACGGAGGGGCATGACTTGCGCCCCGAAATACCCCAGCATAGACTTTGGAAGTGTCCGAAATGGACAGGAAGGTATTATGAAAAAGAATCTGACTTTTGCAGCCGTGGCTCTTTCTTTCTTGGCGATGACCAGTTGTGGTCCGAAAGCTTTCGTGAAAGGCCAGTACGACGACGTGAACCGTGAAAATCTTCTGAATGATCAGTGGTCAGAAACTGACATGCAGAAAGCAGTTCAGGATCTGGTGGCAAGTTTGATGACTTCTCCATCCATCAATGGCGCTAAAAAAATGCCAGTGGTTATGGTGACCGGCCTTCAGAATAAAACCAGCGAACACATCGACACTCAAAGCATCATGGACATGGTTCGTGTTGAGCTTATGAAATCCGGCAAAGTGGGTTTCATCGACAAAGAAGCCCGTCAGGATATCGCTGATGAATACAACTATCAGAATTCCGGCATGGTTGAAGAAGGCACCAAAAAAGGCCCAGGCGGTCAGATTGGCGCAGACTTCATCATCAACGGTCGTCTGGATTCCATCGTTCAGGAAGTGGGCAAAGACAAGTCCGTTTACTACAAACTGACTTTGAATCTGACCAACCTGAAATCCAGCATGATCACATGGTCTGACCAGAAGCAAATCCGTAAAACATTCAAAAAGAAATCTATTGGTCTGTAATTGATGAATCGTTTTGCTCAAAGACTCACGCACGCCGTGGGTCTTTTTTTAGTTTTGCCTCTGATTGGCTGCGCGACTTACCAAAATAAGGTGCAGCCGGCCCGCGAGGCATTGGCTCGTCATGATTTCACCAAGGCACTGGCGGATTTAAAACCGCTGGCCGACAAGGAAAATGACGATCAGCTGGCGTACCTGATGGACTACGGTGTAGCCCTTCAAGTCGCCGGGCAACTGAAAGAGAGCAATCAGATTCTGATGAAAGCCGATCGCCTGGCCGAACTGGTCGACTATCAGTCGGTTTCCCGCATCGCCGGATCTCTGGCGCTGAATGAGGAAATGGTTCAGTACAAGGGCGACACTTTTGAAAAGATCTTCATCAACGCCTATCTGGCGATGAATTTCCTGGAGATGGATCAGCTGGATGATGCTCTGGTTGAAGCTCGTCGTATCAATGAAAAATATCTGAAATACCGTGCCGATGAAAAGCAGGCGTTTGAACTGAACTCGTTCAGTAAATATCTGTCGGCCGTGATCTGGGAAGCCAGCCGCAGTTATGACGATGCTTACATCGCCTATGCCGAAGCCTACAAAATTGACCCGTCCATTTCCACGATCCGCGAGGACCTGATTCGCTCGGCGAAACTGGCCCGTCGCATGGACAGCTACAAGGAATGGAAAAAGAAATTCCCCGATGTTGTGGAATCCGACCGTTGGTATGACCGGGCAAACGGGGAGCTGGTGATCATTTATCAGCAGGGTTGGGGGCCGCGAAAATCCGCGGGTAAAAACAACGGTCACACTTTGCCGACGCTGGTGCCGGTGCTCAGCCAAACTCAACGAGCACGCCTGTATCTTTCCACCGACGTGGAGCCTTTCCTAAGCCGCGAAGTTTACGATGTGCAAACCGCCGCAATGAAAACCCTGGAAGAGGATTACGGAATTCTTTTCGCCAAACGGGTGGCGGGTGTTGCCACCAAAGCGGTGTTGTCCGATCAAATCCGTCAGCAGAATCAGGCTTTGGGTGACTTGGCTTACATCGCCTTGTTGATGGCGGATCGCGCAGATGTGCGTCAGTGGTCTTTCCTGCCTCAGACAATTCAGATTATCCGTGTGCCGTTGCGCGCGGGAACCTACAAGTTCCGCCTGGAAGGCGTGGACTACAGCAATACATCCACAGGGGAAGGTCTTGATTCCCGTGACGTGGAAATCAAAGCCGGCCAGAAGAAATTCGTGATCTGGCGATCACTGAAATAGCTGATCCCGAATCAAATTGCGGCTTTCAATTGTGGCTTAGACAATCGCCACATCATGAGATGAAAATAAACAAACAAATGAACTGGCCCGCTCTTGGCAATCCTTCTTGGCGATGTCGGCCCGTGACTCGGGTTGATTGAGTTTTTAGTTCAAAACCAAGGAGTTTATATGAAATGTCTTTTGATGAGTCTAGTGATGTTGGCTTCCGCACCAGCTTTTGCGGATTTTGGTGGCACACCTGAAAGCAAGGATTCTGCCTCCGTGATGGTGGGAAGCGGGGATATGTCGGATCGCGTGGAAAAGGCGAACTGCCGTGTTAATTATAAAGTCGGACAGGGATTTATTGAAGTCTATGGAATCTATGACGAGGATCGCAGACAGTCCGTGGGTCTGGGGGCCGGTATTGCGGTGAACAGCAGCGGTGTGACGCGAACAAAGCATTTCTGCACCAGCATGGGTTTAAAGTTCAGCTATCATCTGGATGATAATGCCATCAATCTGTTCTGTAATTCTGCCGACGGGAACGTGGCTCAAAAGGTCGAGATCATTCTGGATAAATCCGGCAAGCTGGCTAGCTACAGCACACGAAGCACTGTTTACGGTAGAACACAGTCTTTCAGCTGTTCTCGTTAATTCCGTTAAGAAAAATAAAAAAGGCCCCGCTTTGCGGAGCCTTTTTTGAAACCCTTGCTGAAAGGTCTTCTTAGTTGTTCAACAAAGAAGTGCCTGGCAGGTTTGGAGTTTCGTCGTCTTGCTGAAGACCTGGAAGTACAGTCGCTTTTTCAGCAGCTACTTTAGCAGTAGTGTCTGTGTTGTAGCGAGTCGCTGCAGTTGCAACGCGGTTTTCCAAGTTTTGTTTAACGCTGTCAGTAGAAGCGTTTTCAACAACTGTGTTCACTTGTTGCTTGGTCATGTAGTCCTGAGGGAACGCGCCAAGTTTAGCCAAGTAACCAGAGATGCTGCCGTTACCGTTCTGGATGATCTCACGCAGTGTGAAAAGAGGAGCGTACTGAGATGCTTTCTTTTCAGCTTCGAAGATGATCTGAGTCAGAGTCGCAGCAGTGATGTCATTTTTAGACTTGTTGTCGATAACCATCACTTCTTCGTTAGTGCGGATCATCTTAGCGATATCGTCCAAAGTCACATAGCAGCTTTGTTGAGTGTCGTAGAGTTTGCGGTTCTGATAGCGCTTGATGATTTTAACTTTAGAATTTGGCTTCGATGTCATTGTTTCGTTTTGGTTGATCAAAAGTGCCTCCCAATTTGAAATTTCCCCAAAGTCCCAAGGGGTTAACAGTGCCTTATGATTCGGCGTCCCCTTGCAGATGGGCGCAACCTATCCCTGCCGCCACCCCTTGTCAAGGGGTCCTAAAATCAAAAGAAAAGACTCTAGGCGTTATTTATTCTGCAAATAGCCATTCGTTTTTTCGAATTTTACAGACCTTTGTCTAAAGTTTTTTCCAAAGGCCGCCGAAATGTTAAAGAACGACCTTCAATCTTGGGCGGATTATTAATGAAAAACGAGCAAAAACAAGAGTTTAAGTCCTCTGGTGTCTTGGCCCTGCTGGGTCTTGTAGGATTCTCTACAGCCATCATTGCGACCCCCTGGAATCGCCAGATTCAGGACTCTAAAAGTGAGACAGCCCGCCAAAAAGCCGAGGTCGTTGGGTATCAAGTTGTACAAATTTACCGCGAAGCATCAAAAAATACAGTGTCGGAAGACAAAGCCGGAGGCAGGCTGCCAGCTTCGGTTTCAGAGGATAAGTCCGCTTTGAATGCTGAAAACCTGCGCAGCACAGGGACCATGGGAACCGACCCGTGGGGCCAGCCATACCGCTATCGCATCCTGTCCGGAGCTGCCGATGCTGCCGGCAAAATCAAAATCCTGGTGTGGTCTTCCGGTCCAAACCAGAAAATCGAAACAGCTTCTCTTGATGATGAAGGCAGGCCTCTGGAAACCCAGCCTCTATATGAAGGGGATGATCTGGGAGTCCTTTTGAGTGTGTCTCATAACTAGGCACTTTCGCATCCGCGCCCTAGGTCGCGTTTCCTCAGTGGGTGCATAAGCCGCATCAAGCAATTCTCATAAGAAGCCGATCAGCCTAGTGACTAAGGAGATTTCATGTTTCCATACACTAGGACCGCAATCATCGTTCCTTTCCTGATGACCCTCACGGCTTGCGCGACCTTCACGTCAAATGAGTCTGACGACAAAGCCCCTTACTACGAGGCATCATTCAACGATAGAAATCGCGCTCCTGCTTCTTTTGCTCCGGCGGTGGTCTCTCCGGAAGACAATGGTGCGGCCTCCTTGGATCCACTCTACATGCGCACACAAGCGGACTATTACTTCGCGATGGGTGAGGCCTACGCTCTGGAAGGCAACTCCCAGAAAGCAGTTGAAGCTTTCAAAATGGTTCTTATTTACGATACCAATTCCCCGGCTGTGAATATGCGTCTTGCGGCAGAATTCCTGAAGCAGGGCATGATCACTGAATCTTTGGCGCAAGCTGAAGAAGCAGTGGCAAAAGACCCTAAGAACGTCGACAGCCACTTGTTGCTGGGTGGTTTGTATTCTTCTTTGAAGCTTTATCCAAAAGCGATGGAACAATACAACACCGTGATGAAACTTCAGCCCGAGAACACCGAAGCGCCCCTTTACATTGGTGCTTTGTACTCTGAGCAGAAGCAGTCTGACAAAGCGGTGAAGTACTTTGAGTCCCTGCTGAAAAACCCTGAATACAACACTCCGTATCTGGCTCACTACTATATCGGACGTGTGCGCCTGGAGCAGTCTGAAGCCAAATACCAAAAAGCGGCAGAGGCTTCCTTTAAGAAAGCTCTGGAGCTGAAGCCGGATTTCGCGGATGCGGTTCTGACTTTGGGTGTTCTTTATTCCAAGCAGAAAACGGAAGACAAAGCCGTGTCCCTGTACCGTGCTTTCCAGAAAGAAAACTCTCCAAGCCCGCGTGTGGCGGAAGTCCTGGCGCAGATCTATATCGAGCGCGGTGACTATGAAAATGCGTATGAGCAGCTGGAAGTGATGGAAAATGATTCCGACGAACCACTGAATGTTCGCATGAAAATGGCTTTGATCCTGATTGAACAGAAACGTTACGACACTGCGGTGGCAAAACTGGAAGAGATCCTGAAAGATGCTCCAGAGTCAGACAAAGTTCGTTTCTATCTGGCAGCGGTTTACGAAGAAACCCGTCAGCATGAAAAAGCCGTGAAAGAGTACACGAAGATCCCGTCCACCAGCACTTATTATGGTGAAGCCGTGGTTCACGCTGCTTACCTGCTAAAAGGGCTGGGCCGACTGAATGAAGGTTTGGAAGTGGCGGCCGCTGGTTTGAAAGCACGCCAGGATCAGCCTCAGATCTTTGCGATGTATGCTTCCCTGCTGGATGAAAAAGGCGACTATAAAAATGCCTCTGCGACATTGGAGCAGGGTCTGAAAAAGTTCCCGGAAAATGCTCAGCTTCGTTTCTATTACGGTACGATCAACGACCGTATGGGCAACAAAGATGTGGTTGTGAGCGAAATGCAAAAAGTTCTGGAGCTTGATCCAAACCACGTGCAGGGTCTGAACTATCTGGCCTTCACTTGGGCTGAAATGGGTGTGAAGCTTCCGGAAGCTGAAAAACTGGCGCGTCGTGCGCTGGAGCTTGAGCCGACGGATGGCTATGTTCTGGATACTCTGGGCTGGATCTTGTACAAACAAAGCAAGTTCGCTGAATCCATCAAGTTCCTGGAGGCCGCTTACAAACATCAGTCCACAGTCAGCATCATTGCTGAACACTTGGGTGATGCTTACTACAAGCACTCAATGGTCGATAAAGCCAAGAAGATGTACAAGAAAGCCGCGGATCTGGAAACTGAGCCTAAAAAAGTTCAGGAAATCCGCAGCAAGATCACTGCAATTGAAAAGCAGGAGCTGAACGGCACACCTCGTTTGCCAGCTTCCGTTGAAAAGCCGGTGGCAGAACACGCTTCTGAAAAGTAGATTTGAAATTTACAATTAAAACTAAAAAAGCCCGCGTACTGCGGGCTTTTTATTTTTAAGCTTAGGAAGCCGGTTCGGTTCTCTTTTCCTGAAGCAGGCCGCGTTCTTTCGTCGCCAGGAACGAGTAATGGGCGGCATAAAAGATCACAGGTAAAGACACGATGAACCCCGCGCCCCACAAGATTCCCGAGATCAGAACCGCCAGCGCCATATAAAAAGCGATGATGAAATATTCGCGGAAGTTCTTCAGCGATGCCAAGGCGGCAATATCCACAGCTTTCGCCAGTGCTGTGCCATTTTCAATGGTCATGCGCAGAGCATGAGTCAGCACCAGATAAAAATACACTGCCAGAATCAAAAGACCCCAGGACATCGGGACGGTGTGCAGGAAATCCTGCGGGCTTTCCAGAACTCCGATGGCGGATCCCAGCAGAGTGCTGGTCGGTAAAAGAATCAAAGAGCAGATAATAAATGACAGGGCATTTTCTTTCAGAAAATTCAGATCACGCGGCCAGGCTTTCAAAGTCAGATAACGATTGGTCACTTCCTGTAAAAACAGCAGGCCGAAGGAAATCAGCAGGGCACTAATGTAAGGGGTAAAACGCACCGCCAGAACGAACAGGGTGGCCGTACAGCCCAAAAAGAGGCTGTTTTTCCAGTCTGTTTTTAATTGAATCAAGGCTTGTTTAAGAGAATTCATTTCTCTATGCTAAGGCAATGATGAACAGGTTCAATTATTTTTTCATGTTCGTATTAACCCTTTTCCTTTCCGGATGTGTCACTAAGACAGTGAAAGAGGGTGCGTTTCAAAAAGCGCAGTGGGAAACCAAGGCCCTGATCAAAAATCAGAAGGAAAATAAGACCCAGTCATTAAATATTGATATCTTTGCGATCAAAAACGAAAGAGCACGCTTTGAAATCACGGCTTTGCTGGGGTTTCAGGTGGCCAGTGTTGTGATGAGTCCGACAGAGATCTCTTATGCTGTTTATCCTCAAAAGACGTTCTTTTATGGGCGCAATACCGAACGTGCGTTCGCCAATGTGATTGGCATGCCACTGCATCCGATGAATCTGGCCAATATTGCTTTTGACGAACCTGTCAGAGGCCCCGGTTGGAAATGTGGATTGGATCCCGCAGGGCTGATTTATCAATGTGAGAATATCGCCAAACAAACGCGCGTCGAGTGGTTGGATCGAAAAGAAGGGCAAAAGAAAGTCGTAATTACGGCCCCGCAATTTGAAATGCAGTGGCTCTTTGAAGCACCCAAGACTGAGGTCCAGTTTAAACCAGAGCTGTTCACCTTGAGACAACCGCAAGGGTTCAAAGCAATACAACTAAATTAAAAAACTCGTTAACCGTCTAGTAATGAGGCATACTCTAACAGAGTAGGTGTGTCACCAATCACCTTGGGGAGAGAATATGGCCTCTAAGTTTGATCTGCATTCACTGGTCGCCAACTGGCAAAACTCAAGCACTCATGCCAAAGAGCATTGGAGTGGCACCTTCGAGGAATATCTCGACCTGGTAAAACAAAATCCCAAAATCACGCGAAACGCCTATCAGCGCATGTATGACATGATCGTTGAGGAAGGCACTGAGACGTACATTGATTTCAAAAAAGAAGTCATTCGCTACAAGTTTTTCGACGACGTTCATAACAATGGCAAAGACGCGGTCTTCGGCCTTGATGTGCAGTTGATGAAATTGGTGAATGTTCTGAAAGCGGCGGCCCTGGGTTACGGAACCGAGAAACGTGTGATCCTGCTGCACGGCCCGGTGGGAAGTGCGAAATCCACCATCTGCCGCATGCTAAAAAAAGGCCTTGAGCGCTACTCGCACACCAAGCAGGGTGCGGTGTACACGTTTGAATGGATCGATGAAAAGCTTGAGCTTGACGGCATTCTTGGAAAAGGTGTGAAGGTCTTCCATTCGCCAATGAATGAAGAACCTTTGCTGCTGATTCCGGAAGAGCTTCGTTCCACGGTTTATGATTCCATCAACAAAGGCCAGGAAGGCAGCTTCCGTGTGCATGTGGATGGTGAATTAAGCCCGCCTTCTCGTTTTATCTTTAAAGCCCTGATGGAAAAATACGACGGCAACCTGATGCAGGTTCTGTCGCACGTGCGTGTGAAAAGATTGTTCATCTCTGAGGCGGACCGTGTGGGTATTGGCACCTTCCAGCCGAAAGATGAAAAGAATCAGGACTCCACCGAGCTTACGGGTGACATCAACTATCGTAAAATTGCCGAATACGGATCTGATTCCGATCCGCGCGCCTTCAACTTTGACGGGGAGTTCAACGTCGCCAATCGCGGGATGATTGAATTTGTCGAGGTTCTGAAGCTGGATGTGGCCTTCTTGTACGATCTGTTGGGGGCTTCGCAAGAGCACCGTGTGAAACCTAAAAAGTTCGCACAGACCCATATCGATGAAGTGATCATCGGTCACACGAATGAACCGGAATACCGTCGTCTGCAGGACAACGAATTCATGGAAGCTCTTCGTGACCGTACCGTGAAGATCGACATTCCGTACATCACGCGCTGGAGAGATGAAATCAACATTTACAAGCGCGACTTCAATTCCCAGAAAGTGCGTGGAATCAGTATTGCTCCGCACACGGTTGAAATGGCCGCAATGTGGGCGATTCTGACCCGTCTGGAAAAACCGAAGAAAGCCAATTTGACCCGTTTGCAGAAACTGAAACTGTATAACGGTAAAACGCTGCCGAACTATACTGAAGACAACGTTCGCGAGCTTCGTAAAGAAACTGTGCGTGAGGGTCTTGAGGGTATTTCAGCCCGTTATATCCAGGATAAACTTTCCAACGCCCTGGTGGCGGCTCAGCAGTCCAACAAAGGATCTGTGAATCCGTTCATGGTGTTTAAAGAGCTTGAATCCGGTTTGAAAAGTCACTCGTTGATCGCCAACGAAGAGCTGAAGACCGAGTTTAAGGAACTTCTGGGTGTGGTCATGCAGGAGTACGAGGAAATCATCAAAGCTGAGGTGCAAAGAGCCATCAGTGCCGATGAAAGTGCCATGCAGCGACTGTGTGCCAACTATATTGATAACGTCAAAGCCTATACGCAAAGAGAACGAGTTCGCAATCAGTTCACCGGCAACGACGAGGAGCCGGATGAGCGTCTGATGCGATCTATCGAAGAGAAGATCGAGATCCCAGAGTCCCGCAAGGATGATTTCCGTCGCGAGATCATGAACTACATCGGGGCCCTGGCTTTGGAAGGCAAGAAGTTCAACTACAAGATGAACGAACGCCTGCACAAAGCCATCGAGTTGAAACTCTTCGAGGATCAGAAAGACAGCATCAAGCTGACCACTTTGGTAAGCAACGTTGCTGACAAAGACACTCAAGAGAAGATTGATATTGTAAAAACCCGTCTCATCAAGGACTTCGGTTACGATGAAATCTCTGCTACGGATGTATTGCATTACGTGGCAAGTATCTTCGCCCGAGGGGACGTAAAGAATAAATAATGTCGATACGCGAAGACCATAACAGATTCAGAGAGATCGTTAAAGGCAAGGTCAAAGAGGATCTGCGCAAGTACGTCTCTCAGGGCGAAATGATCGGGAAGCGTGAAGATGAATTCGTGAAGATTCCGCTTCCGCGCATCGATATTCCCAACTTCCGGTACGGTCCCAAACAACAGGGCGGGGTCGGTCAGGGGGAAGGGCAGCCGGGTCAGGATGTTGGTGATCCGGGTGAAGGCGGACAGGGTCAGGCCGGCGAAGCTCCGGGCGAACACCTTGTCGAAGTCGAAATGTCGATGGATGAACTGGCGGACATTCTGGGTGAAAAACTGGAATTGCCGCTGATTCAGCCCAAAGGCGCCAAAAACATTGATTCCCTGAAGACAAAATTCACAGGCCTTGCGCCGGTGGGGCCAGAGGGCTTGCGCCACTTCAAATCATCTTACAAACGTGCCTTGAAGCGCATGGTGGGTTCCGGAACTTATAATTCCGAAGACCCGCTGGTGCTGCCGATCCGCCGGGATATGCAGTACAAGTCCTTTAAGAAAGTGCAGCAGCCACAAACCCAGGCCGTGGTCATCTATATGATGGACGTGTCGGGTTCCATGGGTGAAGAGCAGAAGGAAATCGTCCGTCTGGAAAGTTTTTGGATCAACACCTGGCTGCGCAAACACTATAAGGGCCTTGAAACCAGATTTATTATTCACGACGCCTCGGCCAAAGAGGTGGACGAAGACACGTTCTTCCGCACCAGTGAGTCGGGTGGAACCCTGATCAGCTCGGCCTATAAGCTGTGCCAGGAAATCATCCAGACGGATTATCCCACAAATGAATGGAACATTTATCCGTTCCATTTTTCAGATGGCGATAACTGGTCGGGCGAGGATACGCGTCTATGTGTTAAGATGCTGCAGGAATTCTTCCTGCCGAACTGTAACGTTTTCAGTTATGGCCAGGTGGAAAGCAAATACGGCAGCGGGCAGTTCCTGAAGGACCTGCAAAAGGAATTTGGCGAGGATGAAAGACTGACGCTGAGTCAGATCGAAAACCGCGACAAGATCCTGGATTCAATCAAAGACTTCCTGGGAAAAGGAAAGTAGGGCGGAGCTCGTATGGCTAATCTGACACCCGAACTTGAAGCCGAAAGAAAAAGAATCTGCCAGATCGCGAAGGACGCGGGCCTTGATTTCTTTGAGACGATCTTTGAGCTGATCACCTACGATCAGATCAATCAGTTCGCCGCTTACGGTGGATTTCCGGTGCGCTATCCGCACTGGAAGTTCGGGATGGAGTACGAGCACCTTTCCAAGAGCTATGAATACGGCCTTTCCAAAATCTATGAAATGGTGATCAACACCGACCCGTGCTATGCGTACCTGATGGAAGGCAACGCCATGATGGACCAGAAGCTGGTCATGGCTCACGTGTACGGTCACTGTGATTTCTTTAAGAACAATATCTGGTTTTCCAAAACCAACCGCAAGATGATGGATCAGATGGCGAATCACGCCACACGCATCCGCCGCTACATGGACCGTCACGGTCAGGATGTGGTGGAAAACTTTATCGACGTGTGTTTGTCCCTGGAAAATCTGATTGATCGCTACAGTCCGTATGTGGAAAAGTCTGTGGTAAAGCCGCAGAATCCGCCACCAGCGCAGGAACCAAACTATCTGCTACGCGTGGATCGTTCCTATATGCGCGACTATATCAATCCGCCTTCTTTTGTTGAAGAACAGCGCCGCAAGGCCGATGCCGAAGCGCAGGCCAAAGCTCAGCGTTTCCCGGCGGAACCGGAAAAAGACGTTCTTAATTTCTTCATTCACTATGCCCCGTTGACGGACTGGCAGCAGGATGTGCTGTCGATCATCCGTGATGAGGCTTATTACTTCTCGCCTCAGGGTATGACCAAGACCATGAATGAAGGTTGGGCGTCTTACTGGCATTCCAAGCTGATGACGACCAAGATTTTGAATGATTCTGAAATCATCGACTTTGCCGATCACCATGCCGGCACGATGGCAATGGCTCCGAACGGGTACAATCCCTACAAAGTCGGCATCGAACTTATGCGCGATATCGAGGACCGTTGGAACAAAGGGCAGTTCGGTCGCGAATGGGAAGAGTGCGACGACGTGCGCGAGCGCAAGCACTGGGATAAGAAATTGGGCCTGGGCCGCGACAAGATCTTCGAAGTCAGAAAAGTCTGCAATGACGTGACGTTCATTGATCAGTTCCTGACCGAGGACTTCTGTGTGCGCAACAAAATGTTTGTGTACAAGTTCAATAAAAAGACCCAGAAGTTCGAGGTCGACACCAAGGACTTTAAGGCGATCAAAGCCCAATTGTTGTTCCATATGACGAACTTTGGTCAGCCGATCATTCGCATTGAGGACGCCAATTTTGAAAACCGCGGGGAGCTGCTCCTGACGCATCTGCACGAAGGCATCGACATGCAGCCGGATTTCATGAGCGAAACCCTGAAAAACGTATTCAAACTTTGGAAGCGCCCGGTGAATATCGCGACCGTGATGGATGAAACTCCGCAGCTTTTTAGATTCGATGGGAAAGAGTATACTCAGCACAAGTTGGGTGAAGAGCCCAGCCCTAATCCATCCAATCAAGAGAGCTCAGGTTCGTGAAAAATACTCGCTTAGTTTTTAGTACTGATCCCCGTGACAACGTTACATGTCCCAACTGTAAGGAATTAAAATCCGAATGCCGTTGTCGTCCTGAGGACACGGTGCAAGAAGGTCAGTTCACAGTAGTGTTCCGCTTGGAAAAAGGGGGACGGGGCGGAAAAACAGTCACGGTTCTTGATGGATTCCCTCGTAATGAAGAGTACTTAAAGACTTTGGCCAAAGAATTCAAAGCCAAATGTGGCGTCGGTGGAACCCACATCCTGGGCGACAAAGCCGGGATGATCGAGATCCAGGGTGACAAAAGAGACCAATTGAAGAAGATTCTGGAAGCGAAGAAGATCAAATTTAAAGGCATGTAAAACTGGACCCTGTGCAACTTGCACTTTACATTTGTTGGGCTCATGCTTTTAAATATGAATATGTTTACGACTTCCACTCCTTTAAGGGGAACGGACTTGGCTGCAAAAAAAATCGTGATTGTAGATGACTATGAAGAAAGCTGTAAGCTCCTGGCGGAGATTCTCAGCTCCACGTATGAGTGTTCTTACACCTCTGACAGCACTTCTGCGTTCCGCTTGATCAATGAAAAACGCCCGGATCTGATTCTGCTGGATTATAAAATGCCAGGGGTGATGGGTGTGGATGTGTGTCGTATGGTTCGCGAAAGCGATTCCACGAAAAACACGCCGATCATCTTCGTTTCCGGTGCGGCGACGATTGATGAAAGAATCAAGGCGTTTGAAACAGGTGCTGATGACTTTATTTCCAAGCCTTTCCATGTGAAAGAGCTCATTTTGCGAATCAAAGCTCGCCTTTCTGAAAAAGAACCGGAAGCGGCTTCTGAGCTGAATGCGGCGAATTTGAAAATGAACCTTCTTTCCCGTCAGGTATTTGTCGACGGTGAGGAAGTGAATCTGACGCCAAAACAGTTCGATATTCTGAAACTGCTGGTGGCCGGAAAAAACAATCTGGTCACTCGTGAAAAATGTCTTTCAGAAATCTGGGGCGATACGGAAGTAACTTCCCGAAATGTGGATTCACAGATCAACTATCTGAAGCGTAAAATTCATAAATTCAACGGCCGTATTGTTGCCGTTCCGTCCTTGGGCTACCGACTGGAAGCTCAGGAATAGGCAGAAAGAAACTTGCCCGCAGGGTTTTATGGGTCCACAATTAATTTATGGACACAGCAAAACCCTTGCTGATTGGTCTTTCTCCTCGTCTGCTGTATAAAACTCCGGACGGCTTTGAGATCAAAAGCAAATCCATTCAATATCTCGAACAGAATCTGGCGCACTTGATAGCCAAACACGGCGGCTTGGTGTTTATGGTTCCGTCTTTGGAATCTTCCGGCTTGCTTGAAAAAGATGATCTGAATGTTCATCAATATGCAGAAATTCTGGATGGTTTGGTCCTTCAGGGCGGGGTGGACATCTGTCCGACCTTGTATGGTGAAGAACCTATCGAAGTCATGGCCCATCACAAGACCGATCCGATTCGTGATCGTTATGAGTTGAAGCTGCTGAAGGCCTTTGCGACCCGGAACAAGCCTGTTCTGGGAATTTGCCGTGGTTTTCAGTTGATGAATGTCTTTAAGGGCGGAACGTTATTTCAGGATCTGCCAACCCAGCTTCCCAGCAATCTGGCGCACTTTAAATCCGAACTCTATGAAAAGCTCACGCATCGGGTGGAGATCACTCCGGGCGGAATGTTGCAGAAGATGTATACCGAAGGCGGAGAGATTGTTTCCATTCACCATCAGGGTGTAAAAAAGCTGGGGAATGGACTTCAGGTGGAGGCGACTTCCGAGGATGGACTTGTTGAAGCATTCAGCTCCACTCAGGACGGATTCTTTGTCGGGGTTCAGTGGCATCCGGAGTTTCATATCGACGAGGAAGAAAGATTCCTGTCGTCCGAGCCTTTGGTGAAAAAGTTCCTGGAGGCCTGTAAGGGCCCCCTGGTGAAACCTTCAGAAAAAATTCTGGGTCTTTGATTAATTCTAAAACTTAGTCCTTGTTGCGCAGACGACTCCAGAAGCTGCGCTTCTTCGGAGCGTACTCGCTTTTGCCAGCAGACTTGCTTTCACTTTTGTTAGCAGGCTTTGCGTGAGATGGTTTGGCATGAGCAGTTTTGCCGTGCGCCGGTTTAGAGTGAGACTTGTGAGAAGCCGCACCCTCAGATTTGTGCTCGGACTTCGCATGCGGCTTGCCGCCGCCGTGCGCAGGCTTGTGGCCGCCAGGAGCAGGTTTGCCACCGGCTTTCTTTCCGCCACCCTGTCCGCCTTGAGGCGCACCACCGCCACCACCTTGACGACGTTGGCCGCCGCCACGGTTTTTAGCCTTATTCTGCAGGCGCTGGCCTTCAAGGATGGCTTTGGCTTTACCCACGGTCATCACCGGAGCATTGGCAATTTCAGTGGAATGGAACGGATGATCTTCAACCACGTTCACTTTGGTGCGTGTGGTTTTCTCAATCGCAAACAGGAAGGATCTTTCTTCCGCGGTACAGAAAGATATGGAAACACCCGTTGCACCGGCACGTGCAGTTCTTCCGATACGGTGAACGTAAGATTCTGGAATATGCGGTAGCTCCAGGTTGATCACGTGAGTGATGCCGTCGATATCAATACCACGGGCTGCGATGTCCGTCGCAACCAATACACGCACATCGCCGTTTTTGAATTCCTCCAGCGCACGCTGACGCTGGTTCTGGGATTTGTCACCGTGAATGCCGGCTGCGGTAACGCCCGCTTTGGTCAAGCGATCCACAACGCGGTTCGCGCCGTACTTCATCTGAACAAACACCAGTACTTTGGCTAAAGCTTCATCTTTCAGAATGTGCAGTAATAGATCCAGCTTCTGTGGCTTATCGACGAACATCACATGTTGCTCAACTTTTTCGGCCGTGGAAGAAACCGGAGTCACCTCCACTTTCTTCGGATTCACCAGAATACGGTTGGCCAAAGTCTGAATCTCGTGCGGCATAGTTGCAGAGAAGAACAGGTTGTGACGCTTTTGTGGAAGCAGCGGCAGGATTTTTTTAATATCCTGCATGAAGCCCATATCCAGCATGCGATCGGCTTCATCCAAAACAAAGATTTCCACGCGATCCAGTTTCAAATGCTTTTGTCCGTGCAGATCCATCAGACGACCTGGAGTCGCCACCAGAATGTCCACGCCACCTTGCAGGGCGCGCACTTGCGGGTTTTGTCCCACGCCGCCGAAGATCACAGCGTGCTTCATGTTCAGGTGTTTGCTGTATGCTTCGATGTTTTCGTGAATCTGAATTGCCAGCTCACGCGTCGGAGTCAGAATCAGGCAGCGCGGGGATTTTGGTTCAATCTTGCGCGTGTGTTTGGAAAGGTTTTGCAGAATAGGCAGGGAAAACGCTGCGGTTTTTCCGGTGCCGGTTTGGGCAATGCCCAACAGATCGTGCCCTTCAAGAATAACAGGGATGGCTGCCAACTGAATCGGGGTTGGAGTTTCGTATCCTGCTTCTTTAAGTGAAAATTGAAGAGGGGCAATCAAAGGAAGGTCGGTAAATTTAGTCGTCGTCATGTGACGGAACTTCTACAGGTCAGGGGCGACTCTGTAAACCTCTATCTTCCTTAAGGTTTTTTGGCAGATCTGGCAGCAACCTTTTGGGCGGTTTTGAGTAGTTTTTGCACGGCCCAGAGGATGTCTTTGTTATATCCGAACACTTTAGCGGCGTCTTTGGCTGAAACCCAGTCAACACCCTTGTGATAAGAGGCATCTTCAATTTTGCCCGGCGGGACCCATTTTTGATCCAGGACGCCGACATAAAACACTGTACGGCAGGCGTGAACTTTGCCGTCCCAGGGAAAATCATAAACACGTTCAAAGGCAGAATCTTCCAGGATGCGGATCTTATAACCGGTTTCCTCGAGACACTCACGGGCGGCGGTGCTGGCAGGGGTTTCGCCTTTTTCAACGGCTCCACCTGGCAGGAAGAAATAAGGCACTTGTGCGGTCGGATCCACGGCGTGGAATCCCAGAACTTTTCCTTCGTGCAGAACCACGACGCTGGCTCGATCGCGGAAAACTTTTTGCGCTTTTTCAGATTTCTTTTCGTCGCGGCGGCCTTTGAAAAAGCCCTGCAAAAGTTCACTGCAGTCGTCTTCAAGAATACCGGCGCTGACTTCGACCTGATGATTCAGGCGTGGGTCCTTCAGAATATGATAAAGACTTTCCACCGCACCGGCTTTGGCGTCTTTCGCACCATAAACCACACGTGAAATGCGCGACTGCTGAATGGCGCCCGCACACATCACACAAGGCTCTAAAGTCACATACAAAGTACAGTCGCTTAAACGCCAGCTGCCGCGCTTTTGCGAAGCTTTATGCAAAGCCAAAAGCTCGGCATGCCCCAGTGGCGACTGCTGACGTTCGCGGGTGTTGATCGCATAAGAGATCATCCCTTCCGGTCCCACAACGATGGCGGCCACAGGCACTTCTTCGCGCTCGGCCGCTTTGCGGGCCAGCGCCAGTGCTTTGCGCATCCATTTTTCGTCGTGGGCAGGGGTGTTCACTATTTTGTTTCCTCGGCGATTCTTTCGCGCAGTTTCACTGGTTCAGAAGGTTTCTTGCGACGCATGCGAATGTTCAGCATTTCCACGCCCACAGAGAACGCCATCGCGAAGTAAACATAACCTTTCGGGATGTGAACTTCCAAAGCTTCCACGATCAAAGTGAAGCCGATCATCAGAAGGAAACTTAATGCAAGAATCTTAAGTGACGGGTGAGAATCCACGAAGTTGCTGATGGATTTTGCCGACACGATCATCACCGCAGCTGACAATACAACCGCTGCGATCATCACGGAAATCTCATTCACCATGCCCACGGCGGTGATGACGGAATCCAGAGAGAAAACGATGTCCAGCAATAGAATCTGGATAATCACTGCGTTGAAGGAATGCGCCACCGGATTGGACTGGGAGCCTTCCACGCCTTCAAGTTTGTGATTGATTTCCATGGTGGCTTTTACAATCAGGAACAGACCTCCCAGAAGCAGGATCAGATCGCGACCGGAAATTTCCTGGCCGAACACTTCAAACAAAGGTGCTGTCAGGCCGATGATCCATGACAAAGAGAACAGCAAAATCACGCGCGTGATCACTGCCAGACTCAAACCTGCGATGCGGGCTTTGTCCTGCTGGTGTGGCGGAAGTTTTCCGGCAAGAATTGAGATAAAGATAACGTTGTCGATGCCCAGAACCAGTTCAAGGGCAAACAAAGTGAAGAACGCGATCCAGATTTGCGGATTCGCAAGCATTTCCATCATAAAGGGGAACTCCTGTTGTTGTTCCCCCAATTTAAACTATTTCAAAGGTGTTGGGTATTTCAGATCGCGGTTCAGGAAGTCCTGCATCCAGATTTTTTTCATCCCCAGGCTGTCCCACCTCTTTTTAAGGTCATAGGTCGCAAACGGGGTTTGAATCTGATATTCAAAGTCCGCATGTTCGGCCATCACATGGAACGTCAAACTTTCGGCAAAGTCTTCCCAGGGGCTGACCGCAGCATAGGTGCTGATAAAGTCTGTGGGCGCCAGCTGGCGATAAAAGTCTTCCATGTCGGCCACACTCAGCTGTTCTTTGCAGTCATAAAAGCAGAGCTTTGACCACAGCGGAAACATCTGATCTGCCTTGGGTTTTTCCGGAGTTTCCCAGCTTAAAGCCGTCCATGATCCGGGCTCGGAGCTATTGGCGCGATTGGCGAAATCCAAAATGTGGCCCAGCTCATGCACGATCACATAATGAAGAGCTGACAGCGATGATGGCAGAACAATGCTGGTGCGGGGCCCCTCTGGCAAATGCACAAATGGCGGAGCCTTCAGGCCGAAGGCCTTTTGCTCTTTCCATCCCAGTACCGAGGTGGCGTCGTAGTTTTGTTCAACCAAGGTGCGGCGAATACCCATGAACGAACCTTGTGGTTCGCGGTTGGCATCCCAGGTCAGCACGCCGGCATAACCCAGAACCTCGGTGTCGTTTTCGATAAAGAGCACGGTCATGCTGCAGAAGGTTTGTTGCAGTTTTGCCGGCAGCACATCATAGATGCGTTCAATTGCCGG
This sequence comes from Bdellovibrio sp. MYbb2, assembly GCF_056175685.1. Classification (NCBI taxonomy): domain Bacteria; kingdom Pseudomonadati; phylum Bdellovibrionota; class Bdellovibrionia; order Bdellovibrionales; family Pseudobdellovibrionaceae; genus Bdellovibrio; species Bdellovibrio sp. MYbb2. Next base: position 421,907 of record NZ_JBJKJI010000001.1, on the reverse strand, counting down.
GGCCATGGATTCACTGTCAGGTTGGCAGCGGCGGGACTCCTTTGGATCCTGAATCGGATTCACAATGCAGGTGATTTCCTTCAGACGGGCACGGCAATCGGTGGGTGCGGTCTGCTGAGATTGGATGCCTGCTGCCTTGGAAAAGCGCAGTTCATCGGGTTTAAGGACATAGAACGCTTCCCAGGCATAGGCTTGGTTGGTTCCGACGAACAACAGTGATATCAGATAGATAAGTGCTTTCATAGGGTCCCCTCTGTTGCATTTGTCCCATCCGATTTTGGCCTGTTCAATAAAAAAGCACCGACTTGAGAATAATATACCGCGTCAGGACCCCAGAACTTGCCCCTTTTGTGCTGCTTTGTTATACACTCTTTCTCTCAAATTCATAATCCACACGGGAAGGAAGGTGATTGTCGTGGCAATGGTTAAGATCAAAGACGGTGAGTCTTTTGAATCTGCGTTCAGAAAATTCAAAAAGTCTTGCGAAAAAGCAGGTATTCTTTCTGAAGTTAAAAAACGCGAAAACTTTGAAAAACCTTCTGTAAGACTTAAAAAGAAGTCTATCGCCGCTCGTAAGCGCGCTGTAAAAAAATCCAGAAAAGGTTGGAACGACTAGTTCCCTTTTTGAAAGTTTGTTTTTTCAAGAGGCGACCACTGGTCGCCTCTGTTTTATGACCGAATCCTCTCTTAAGTCCTTTTGGAGGCACTATGGAAATCAGAGACAAAATCTCCGCTGACGTTAAAGCTGCCATGATCGCAAAAGAATCCGCTAAATTGGGGGCTCTTCGCATGCTCCAGGCTGCGATCAAAAACCGTGAAATCGACATGAGACCGGATCCAATCACTGCTGATGAAGTGATGAACGTGATCAAAAAGCTGGTAAAACAGCGCAAGGAATCCATCGAACAATTCCAGACAGCAGGTCGTACAGATCTTGTTGATCAGGAAACCGCGGAACTGAAAGTGCTGGAAGTTTATCTGCCAGCGCAAATGGGCCGTGATCAAATTGAAGCTCTTGTTACCGAAGTAATTGCAGCATTGGGTGCTAAAACCGTGAAGGACATGGGTCCTGTGATGAAAGAAGTCATCGCGAAATCCGGCGGCGCCGCAGACAACAAAGTAGTGAGCGAAGTTATTAAATCCAAGCTTTCCTAATTTGTTGGAGATACATGCGATTTTCACAAGACTTTATCGAGAAGGTGCAAGAGGCTAACAACCTCGTTGACATCATCTCTCAGTACACTCAGTTGAAACCTAGTGGTAGCGGCCTTATGGGCCGCTGTCCGTTTCCTGATCACGCTGAAAAAACGGCGTCTTTCTCCGTTTCTGAAACCAAACAGGTCTATCACTGTTTCGGTTGTCACAAGAGTGGCAACCTGTTTTCGTTTTTGCGCGACTATCAGGGGATGAGTTTTCCTGAGGCGGTGGAATATCTTGCGGGACGTGCCAGCATCCCGATGCCAGCTCCGGACAAGGAGGATGCGCAACGTGACCAGGCCAGCGATAAAAAGAAGTTGTTGTTAAAAGTAAATAAGCTCGCTGCTGATTATTTTTCAGAGCAACTTAAACGTGCTCCTCACGATCATCCGGTGAAGAAGTATATCGCCAGCCGGGGGCTGTCCCAGGAAGTGATCGAAGCTTTCGGCGTGGGTTATGCCCTGCCGGAATGGGACGGGCTGGAGCAATACCTGCTAAGCAAAAATGTGCCGATGGCGCTGGCCGAAGAAGCCCGCCTGGTGAAGGCTCGCAACAACAAGTCCGGGCACTTTGATATCTTCCGTGACCGCTTGATGTTCCCGATTCTTTCCGCGATGGGTGAGCCCATCGCTTTCGGGGGCCGTTACCTAGAGAAAAAAGAAACTGAACCCAAGTACCTGAACTCTCCAGAGACCCCGGTCTTTGTGAAGGGGAAGGTGTTGTACGGATTGTCACAGACAGCCCGTTACATCCGCAGCGACGATCTGGCCCTTATAGTAGAGGGGTATATGGATCTGGTGTCCCTGTATCAAGCCGGCATTCGCAATGTCGTGGCGACGATGGGAACCGCGCTGACGCCGGACCACGGGAAAATGCTGAAGCGCATGACCAAAAACGTGGTGGCCCTGTTTGACGGGGACAATGCCGGGATGGAAGCGGCCGAGCGCAGTTTGCCGATCCTGCTGGCGGCGGATCTTTATCCCAAGGGACTGACGCTGCCGAATGGAATGGATCCGGATGATTATGTGAAGAAATACGGATCTGAGGCCCTGAAAGTCGAACTGGAGCGTGCTCCAGACCTGTTTGTGATGATTTTGGCCCGTTGGATGGACGGTTATCGCGGTGACGCCTCTGAAAAGGTGAAGCTGGCGGATAAGCTGAAACCTTTGTTTGAGTCCATCCCGGATCTGCGTTTAAGAGACCTGTACTTGGCAGAGGCGGCCCAGAAAATGAACGTAGGGCTTCCTTGGCTGCGTCAGGCTGTGGGAATACAAGGCAGCGGCCCTGTAAATTCACATAATCGCCCTGCGATGACTAGGACGGTGCAGCCAAACCCGAATATGGGCTCGGCTAACCAGAAACCCCCGCAAGAGGTGTCCTCTAGTGTAGAGGGCGGCAAAATCAGTCTGCAGGGTGCCTCTAAAGCAGAGCTGATGCTGTTGGGATTGGTACTCAAAAGTCGTGCCAATTTTGATCAGTTTGTGAATGAAAATCTGCTCGAGAGTGTGGCCCACGAAGGAGTGAAAAAGATCCTCGAAAAAGCCACGGATGTGTATAGACAAGATCTCAGTAAATTTGATAAATTGACCAGTCTGCTTGTCTCTTACGTCGATCAGCCTGAATATTTATTCCAAGTGAGCCCAGCGAATGAGGGCGATCCAGGGTACGACGAAGAGGCAGAAATGAAACTCCTGCGCGATTGCTTTAAGCGCGTAAAAGAAAATTTCCTGCGCGATCAAGCAAAGCGCTTAGCACGTGATCTTAAAAACGAACCTAGTTCGGATAAGTTGGAACAGATTATGAATATTCAGAGAAACCGAATCTCTCTGAATAAAGGGTAAAAGGCGGGTATTTGATGAAACCGAACCTACCAAACAAACAAGAGAAAGAGCCTGTGAAGGTTCTTTCTTTGCAGGAACAGGAAACTCTGATTAAAGAAGAAATCCAGAGATTCCTGAAGCTTGCAAAGGAGAAGGGTGCGCTGACCATTGAGGAAATCAATGAGCTCCTTCCTCCTGAAATTGTTGCTCCATCTGTATTGGACTCGTTCATGCAGGGCCTTGAGGCCGGTGGTGTAGTAATTTCAGACTTGTCTGAAAGTTCGAAAGAGGAAGAGGGCGAAGGCTCCTTCCTGGAAAACGTCGATTCTGAAGACGAAGAAATTGATGACGAAGAAAAAGCGGAAAGTGAAGACGTTAAGGGCAACGACCCTGTACGCCTTTACCTGCGCAAAATGGGAAGCGTTTCCCTGCTGACCCGTGAAGGGGAAGTGGAAATTGCCCGTCGTATTGAAAAAGGGGAGCGCGAGATCGTTCGTGCGATCCTTTTGTCCCCTCTGGGTACCTACGAGATCATCCAGCTTGGTAAGCGCCTTGATGAAGGCCGTATCAAAGTTAAATCGATCTTCCGTGGTCTTGAGGACGAGGACACTCAGTACGATGAAAAGGAATACATCGATAAGATCCATGAGCTTATCGGTCGTGTGACTGAGTACCAGAAAGCGGCGGAAAAGCTGTTTATGACTCTTCGTAAAGAAGAGACAAACACTCCGGCTCGTCAGGCTGCCATGAAAGAGCTTGTTGTCATGAATGACAAGTTGATGGCGAACTTCGAGTCCGTGAATTTCAACCGTAAAACTATCAACCGCGTTGTGATCAAGTTCAAAAACCTGGTGAACCGTATCGGAACTCTTCGTCGTCGTATCAAAGACGGTGTGGAGCGTACATTCTCCAAAGACGTTGCAGCTATGGCTGAACGTATGAAACTGATCGATGCGAACGAAAAAGAACTGACCCGTATGACCCGCGATACCGGTTTGAACTATCAAAAGTTCAAATCCTACGTATTGCAGGCTCAGGAAGCGGAAAAGCGTATCAGCCGTTTGGATTCAGAAACTGAAATGAATCACAACTGGGTGAAAGAAACCTACACTGCCATCTGGAAAGGTGAGCGTGAAGCTGATGCCGCGAAATCCGAGTTGGTTGAAGCCAATCTTCGTCTGGTTGTATCCATCGCGAAGAAGTACACCAACCGCGGTCTGCAATTCCTGGATCTGATCCAGGAAGGTAACATCGGTTTGATGAAAGCCGTTGATAAGTTCGAATACCGTCGTGGTTACAAATTCTCGACTTATGCGACTTGGTGGATCCGTCAGGCGATCACTCGTGCTATTGCCGATCAGGCGCGCACGATCCGTATCCCTGTACACATGATCGAAACCATCAACAAACTTGTTCGTACATCCCGTTACCTGATCCAGGAACTTGGCCGTGAGCCGACCCCGGAAGAGATCGCGGATAAAATGGACATGCCAGTTGATAAGGTTCGTAAAGTTCTGAAAATTGCGAAAGAACCTATCTCTTTGGAAACTCCAGTGGGTGAAGAGGAAGATTCACACCTGGGCGACTTTATCGAGGACAAAAAGGTTATCAATCCTGCAGAAGCGATTGTGAACCTGAACCTTGCTGAACAAACGCGCCGTGTGTTGTCGACTTTGACTCCAAGAGAAGAAAAAGTCCTGCGTATGCGTTTCGGTATCGGGGAAGAGTCAGATCATACTTTGGAAGAAGTGGGTCAGGACTTCAACGTAACCCGTGAGCGTATCCGTCAGATCGAGGCGAAGGCTCTAAGAAAGCTTCGTCATCCTTCTCGCAGCAACAAACTAAAAGCGTTTGTTGATTCCTAGTGGCCAGCGGCCGCAGTGCCGTTAGGCTGAAGCAGCTCAAATTTCAAAGGCTCCCTTCGGGGAGCCTTTTTTCGTTTAGGCTGATGCACTGTGGTTTTGCCAAGCCTTTTTTAGTTTGATAGGCTCTCTTTATTCCAGATCGTGGGGGGCTAGCTTAGTTGGTTAAAGCACGGTGCTCATAACACTGGGATCGGGGGTTCAAGTCCCTCGCCCCCTACCATTTTCGACAGCAGTCGAACCAAAGAAATCAAAGTTCTAAGAAAAACGAAAAAACAAAACAATTTTAAAAACTTACGAGAGGGAAGCCTCTTTTCTCTTCTGCGCTGTAAATCACAGTAAATCATGCGAAATCACGTCAATTGCAATGCTTTGTAGTTCTTGGCTGTAGTTCGTGATCTTGCGAACTACGCGATTTGTAGTTTCTAGCCATTTAATTCATTAAAACTGATTTGTCATCTCTGATCAGAGAGGGGGATGTCGGTCTTTACCATGAATTCATCTTCAATTTGGGATTCAGCATCTCATATTGAGGAAAGTTGTCATTGAGCGGGTTTCATTTGCGGAAAGAAAGGTCGATATGAAGCTAGGCTCAAAATTAAATCAACTCTGTAAGGTGCAAGGTTTGTCTTTATCGCGTTTAGCGAAAGAGGCTGGCGTTCCTATGCAGACGGTCCATGCGTGGACCACAGGCCGAAAATCAATCAATCCAGATCAAATTAAAAAGGTCGCATCGGTTCTAAAAATATCGGTGCATGAATTGCTATTTGATGAGCCTGATCCGCATGACTCTATTGGGGAGGAAATTTTGAAAGAGATTTTCTCTGGTGACGTGCGAATCACCCTTCATCGAATTGAACGTCGCAAGAAAGGTCGTTAGGAGGTTTTATGAGAATTGTTTTAGCTTTGGGGTTTGCATTGGTCTTTACCTCGTCGTCTTTACTTGCTGAGGAAGTAAAGAACGAAAAGGAATTGAGTAAAGACGAGCAAGTTGAAATTGATGAGATAAGCGATATTTGCGATGCACTTAAGAAAGCTTACGATTCTAAAAAGGCTATGGATCATGAAAAGAAAATTGGGAAGGTTTCTGGTTCCGTGAATATGACCAAGCTAAATCAAGCTGGTCGTGATGGTGTTGAAGCGGTAGAAGATGTAGATCGGCTTTTAGCGATTTATAAAAAGAAGTATGGCGAGATTCCGGACTTAGACAATAGATGTAAATTCTTTGTGGAAATGAGTGCGTCGGAAAAGCATTTTTTCATAAAAAGTACAAAAAAGACAAAATAAAACAAAAGTCCATTTATAAAAAATTACCATGACCCGATAAGATCCCTATGAAATATGGACGAACTCTTAAGGTATTTGTAATGGGCTCTGATCCGCGATCTCTGAAATCGGTGGAGCTTGTAAACTGGACAGGTCAGGCATTCATAGGTCGTAGGGAACATTTGAGTCAGGCGAGGCAACGAGACGAACTATGCGAGCCGGGAGTTTATTTTCTTCTAAGTGACGGTTCGGAAGATAACGGAGCGATAGATATCTACATAGGAGAAACAGACAATTTCTCGGAGAGATTATCGAGTCATGCTCAAGGAAAAGATTTCTGGACTCAATTTGTGGTTTTTGTATCGAAAGATAAAAACCTAACAAAGGCACACGTAAAATACTTAGAGCGGGAGATATACCGTTTAGCTGAAAAAGCTATCGGCACGTTAACTGTTCAAAACTCAACAATTCCCTCTGGTTCCAGTCTTCCAGAATCAGATATTGCGGCAATGAACGAGTTTATGGATAACATTATTTTTGTTCTTGAAACACTAGGACTAGGATATTTTCCATCAAGAGATGTAAGTCACCCTATTCCGCAATTAAAGAATCCTGAAGTTGTTGAAAGTAGCCCGGCTGATGGAGTTGATTTCTACATAACTTTACCTCGAGATCTTGTACCCGAAGGGCATGCGCAGCCGAAAGCTTTTATGTATGTGAAAGGTAATGCATATTTTTTAAAAGCAGGTTCATATATAAAAAGCATATCAAGACAAAGTTTTGATGAAGGACACGCCTATTTCAATATTTGGGATCAAGTTATTAAGTCCGACGCAGTTGTCCCCACAGAGTTTAAAGGTCTTCTTAAAACCACAAGAGATATTGAGTTTAGATCACCATCTGGAGCTGGAACTGTTGCGAGAGGCGGACAAACAAATGGTCGTACAGATTGGAAAAGAGTAACCGACGACTTATCTTTAAAAGAGGTTGAGGCTGAAGGCCTGGAGACGTAATCACCGAACCTTGGTCTAACTGTATTAGTTGAATGACTAGAGATAGGTCCCGGCAAAAAATTCCCCGGATCCAGTTTTTAACTAAACAAATGCAAACATATTCCCACGGGATCCTTGCGCACCGATAATGTGTCTATGCACATGGAGGTGCTATGAGTAGTCAGGCGGAATCTCTTGTTCAAGAGGAATCATTAGTTAACTTTCCCGATACGAGATATATGGGGAGTAAAAGAAAGCTCTTAACATCGCTCTCTAGTATTTTTGAGCAGCTGGATTTCGATACGGCTCTGGATGCGTTTTCCGGCACATCTTCAGTCGCATACTTACTGAAAATGATGGGTAAGTCAGTCGACACTAACGACTACATGCGATTTAACTATTACATTGCGAAAGCACTGGTTGAAAATTCTCGTATAAAACTCAATGACGACGAAGTTCAAGAGATAATACAGTTCAATTCTTCTGAGAAAAGTAACTTCATTGAAAAAGAATTTTCAGGTTTGTACTACAGTAAAAAGGACTGCCGTTGGTTAGACTCCGCAATTGCTAATATCGAATTTCTATCTAATCCCTACAAAAAAGCTATTGCGCTAACTGCGTTATGTCGAGCATGTATCAAGAAAAGACCAAGAGGTATTTTTACTTACACTGGCATGAGATATGATGATGGTCGAAAAGATCTTAAAATTGAATTAGCAGATCATTTCATTGCTGCTGTAAAGATGATCAATGATTCAGTTATAAATACTGGAGAACAGTGTAGAGCTTTCAATCAAGATATCATGAAATTCAAAAAGACGGATTACGATCTTGTCTATTTAGATCCTCCATATCTTTCGCTTAAATCTGATAATGAATATACTCGAAGATATCATTTTTTAGAGGGACTAGTTTCTTATTGGAGCCATGTTGAAATTAACAGATCTACTAAGACAAAAAAGTTCGATAGATTTGATTCTATGTTCACACATAAAGATACTATCGTGCCAGCATTCGAAGAATTATTTGATAGGTATAAGAAAAGTACTCTTGTGCTTTCGTATTCTTCAAACTGTTTCCCGAACGCAGATATTCTTAAAGGTATGATTAAGAACAGCGGAAAGGCCGTTGAACTAGTTGAAATAGATTATGTTTATTCTGTAGGGACGCACGGCCATAAGAAGAATAATCAGTCTAATCAGGTTAAGGAATACGTCTTTTTGGGACTATAGGAGCTTTGTTATAAGACTCCCACATATTCAAATTCATTACTTGGAATTGTGCCTTCTCTGCGTGGGAGAGAAGGCGACGGAGATCCTTGTCTCTAGATAGCCATCCTGGACCATCAGTAATTAACAACCAGGAGTCTTTATTCTGAGTAGAAGATAAGCTTTCCACAGATTTTGCGAGATCTGATAGCACAGATCCGCCTGTATAATAGAATTTGCAGAGTACCTGTTTGGTGTTTCCATCGGCATCCACAAATGAGAAGCTTGATTTCAATTTTGTACCATCTTGCAAAGTGATTGAAGTGCTTTCGCCAGTTTTATACTTACAATTTGCCTTCGCCTTTTTTACCATTTCTACGTTAGATTGCTTTTTGCGCTTTGCCCAACCAGAAAGTCCTAGGTCCCTTGCTGCGACAAGATCTCCATATGAATGACCGTCATTAAAGAAATTTCTAACTTGCTCTTTCTCATCTTCACTCAAAGTTCTAGCTAGTCCCTTTACTAGTACGGTTACTGAATCAAATGCCCACATATCATCTTTCCAACCCTTTACGGCCACTGGCACTGATGCTTTTATAAACCCTTCCATTTTTGATTCTGACCAACCTAAAATTAGTCTTAAGCACTGCACGGCGAAGGGAGTTTGAGAAATCCAGGTCTGCAATAGTGATTCGAAATTAAAGAATAGGACCTGCGAATACCTTTTTAGCCAGAGAATTGCATCAATAAGGCCCAGCTCCTCATCAGTTGAATCAATGCTCCATGATGCGGCAGAATTGACATCTAATTCTAAGTCAGCAGGGTTAATCTCGCTAGGAAGTGGCTTTCGCGTTATGTTCTTTGGTTTCTTTGTGCGTAAATCTTTTGGTGTTAATAAAAAATCAATTTTTTTATTTTCGTAGAGATCTTTGAGTTTTATCCAGAAGCTTGGGTCTTTTTGGAATCCTATCCCCGCCACGACAAGACCAACTAAAAGGTCGTTCTTGCTTTTTTTAGCCTTGGATATTTCGTTAAGATCTTTGATGGCACCCGCATGTTTAGTGCCACTTGTTTTTGAATACTTCGCCTCGATTGCAAGGTTTAAAGATGGTACAAAGAAATCACAGTTTTTTGAGAGCCCTTTAAATAGGTAGTGAGATTTAAACTCCTCGTCATTTTGATGAAGCCAATTAGCGATCATGTCTTCGAGCAGGTTTCCACCTTTTGCTATTGTTTCAGCAGATCCCTTTAATGCGCGATATCGCTCCAGTAAGACTCTTTCTGGTGTTAATGGTTGGACCTTCAGAATTTTTAGATCAGTTAACAACCGATCATAATCAATTTTCTCTTTTTCCGAGATTCCGAGAGTGAGCCTGGCAGCCTTTTCCAAATCTTTGGACTTCTTTATAGCGTCATTGAGTTCTTTTGTGGTCGTAAATTCAAAAAGAATAGAGATTTGCTTATTTAGCTTTTCCGATATGTCTATGGATTCAGAAGAAGGTAAGTATGGTGATAAAGAGCTAAGAAATCGTTCGTATAGTGAGAGTATTTTTTGGTTAGGAGTTGTGTGGCTTGGAACGTAGGGAATTAAAGACAGTTTTCTAGACGACTTAGTATCTCCTACGCTTACAAGCAGGCCAACTTGCGATAACCAACTAGTAATTGTAGAAAGTCTTCTTTGCGCTGTAGAGTCCTTTTTGCTTAATTCTGAAAGATCAATTAACTTCTTTAAAAACATCTTTGGCGAGACTGGATCCGATGTTTCGAACTGTTCTAATATTTCTCTTACAATTGGGATTTCTACTACATACGGCTTAAGAATCTCGCCATAATTATGGTTTGTCTTTAGTACTAATAGAAGCTCTCTGCCTTTTTCCGTGAGTTCCGATTTATTGCTATGATTTATTGCGAAACCAAAAATTTCTACGGCTCTTCGGTAGTAGCGCCCTTGTCTATCTGAAAATCCGATGAATTTAGCGATTTGCTTGTCTGTTTTGCATCCTGAATCTATAGCGACTAAAGTCCGTAAGACTTTCTCAAGGTTATTCGCCTGAGGCACATCTGCGCTTTTAACTTCGATTTTCATGTCAGATAAGTCGGCTTTTTGAGCGGCCATCTTAAGGAAATAAACAAAAAAACCGATAGTCTGAATGTGAAACAAAATTCAGGAAAGACCACCAATATGTCAAAGCGAGACAGTGCCGTAGATACATTGAAGAACACCTACTTGAAAGGCCTCTCAAGTGAACAAGCGGAAGCGGCAGCTCATTTTGAAGGACCGCTTATGGTAATTGCGGGGCCGGGTTCCGGTAAGACCGAAACAATGGTACGCAGAGCTGCGGTTCTTATTGATCATTATAAAGTTGATCCAAGTAATATTTTGCTGACGACCTTTACCGAAAAGGCAGCTGAAAATTTAATTGCCCGTGTGAAGCAAAGAATTTCTGATCCAACCAAGGTTGAGAATATTACGATTGGAACTATTCATGGTGTATGTCTTCGCATCTTAGAAGACTTTGGGGTTCATAAGGGAGTTTTCGCCAGATCTATACGCGTGTTAGATGAGCATAAAGCTAGCCTATTTCTATTTAAGAATTTTAAAGAGTTAGGTTTGTCTGCAATATATGACAGACCGAGTGCTGGCAATATTTCCGCTATGCTATCGTATTACAGTTCCTTTGAGGAAAAGGGAACCGATGTAAAAAAACTTAAAAAGTATCTTGAAAAGACTTCTGATGAGAATAAAGACTTGCTTGCCGCGATAGAAACATATCCCACGTATCTTCGACTTCTAAAAGAGAATCAGGCCTTAGGGTTTTCTTCGATTTTGGCTAAAACATATGAACTCTTGACGGAACATCGTGATGTTTTGCAATCCGTCAGAGAAAAGTTCAAATTCATCATCGTCGATGAGTATCAAGATACAAATCCCCTACAAGATCAGATTCTTAGGCTAATCGCCGAACCAGAAAATAATATTGTTGTCATCGGCGATGATGATCAGAGTTTGTATAGATTTAGAGGAGCAACAGTTACAAACTTTCTTAAGTTCAGCGAGCGAGTAAAAGGTTGTAAGTCTTTGAAATTATCCGAAAACAGAAGAAGTACCCCGGAGATCTTAGAGGTCAGCAGAGCTATAGTTGATCTGATTCCTAAGGAAGGTCGAACTGATAAGCAGTTAATTACAAAAAATCCAAATGGAACGCCCGTTGGTATCGTTTCTTATGAAACGGATGAAGATGAAGTAAAAGGAATTGCTGATACAATCTTTGAGTTAAAAAGTTCTGGAAAAATTAAGTCATATAATGAAGTGGCAATCCTTTGCTATAGTCTTTCAAGCATATTTGGTTCATTAAAAGAGCAGTTTGACGCAAGAGGAATTCCCTTTATTGCAAAAGGCGATAAGTCATTTAGCGGTCAGCTTGCAGTACAGCAGATAATTGATTTAATGAACTTTGTAACAAAGAAAAAAGGAAATATAAAGGATCTTGGTTCTTTAAAGCCGCCAGTGTTTTGCTTTCTCAGTGAAAACAGTTTGGCGGAAATAGAAAATCTCTCTTTCGAATCTGATGTTATTGAGAATATTCTAACAATAGAAGATATTCCTGTTAAATCTCCTCATGATCGAAAACGCGTCTTTTCTCTTGTGGACTTGCGGCGTAAAATCTTGGGAAGTAATTATTCAAGAAAGTCTTACACGGATATTCTGGATCTATTTTTCCAAGTATTAACAATTTCCGAAACTATTAAGTTCTATTCGTTGGAATCAGAGTCCATCGAAGCAGATGAGATTTTAGATCAAATAGGAAAATTTTCTCAGCTCTTGAGTGACTACTCAAACGAAACTTTAAAGAGAAGCTTCAGTGATTTCAGGGAATTTTTCACCTATATTATAAAGAATGCTCTTGATAATCCCTCGGTTGATAATGACGATGCTGTCGTAATTCAAACAATACATCAATCTAAGGGATTGGAGTATCCTGTTGTGTTTATGCCTGCTCTAGTAGATAGTCGATTTCCAAGTCGGCGAGCTGATGATTCGAGTGGCATTCCTTTTGTAAAAGATACGCATAAATTTTGGACTGAAAGCTCGACCTACGAGAATGTCGATACAGATTTTAGACGTATTCTTTACGTTGGTGTGACAAGGTCTGAGAGCTTACTATATCTTTCGTATTTTAGAAAAAAGAGTCGAAAAGCAGAACCTTCTAGATATCTTAAAGAACTTATTGAATCAAAAAAAGTTGCTGTAATTGAGAGCTGTGCTATGCCGACAGCAGCAGTCGGAGGGGACAAAAAACGATATAAGGAGAAGCTGAGAGTAAGTTCCTCTCATTTGCAGTATTATTTATTCTGTCCGACTCGATATAAATATGCATTAAATCATTCTGTAGCTGCCCCACACAGAGGGTATTTCTCTTTCGGTTCTAATTTGCACTCTGCAATCGAAGAAGTTTCAAATCTTGTTCGTACTCAAGGAAAAGGTGTTCTATCTAAAGTTGATGCAAATGATATTTTTGAACGCAATTGGAACAATTTTGGTTTCGATGCGTTGGGAGCAGCTGAGAAGCAAAAAGAATATGCTCGGGTATATTTTAAAGACTTCGTCGATAATCAGGGAGATCTTCTCAGTAAGATTCAAGTGTCTGAGAGAAAATTTACCTTAGAAGAGTCGAGCTTTATTCTTACTGGGAAAATTGACGCGATTGCAGAAACCGAAAATGGTAATTTAATAGTTATCGATTTTAAAACTGGTAAGCGCGATAAATTCGAAAAAGAGCCTGATAGTACCTTTGTAAGTCATCAAGGAAATATTTATGTGGAAGCTGTAGAAAGAACAGTAGGTAAGACTCCAGAGAATTTCTATCTACATTTCCTAGGGGAAGATCAGCGGAAGCCAAGTGAATTTAAACGAGACTTTTCTGTTACCAATGAATCGAGAAAACAAGTCTTAGATTTGATGTCTGAGACGGCATATAGAATTGAGAGCAAAGATTTTGCGCCAGCGCCAGAAGTAGAGAGACAAAAAAAGTGCAGTTTGTGCGAATTTAGAGATGTCTGTCCTTTTAAGATCAATACGAAGGCTGCTTAAATGGAGCGCGAATTGCTTTGGATTTTGATTGTCCTGGTGTGTTTTAATGTGGGGGTTTCTGCATTTTTATTCTATCAACTCTCGAATTTGAGAAAAGCCACGCAGGGCGTTAAGGCTATTTATTTTGGCGAAGTATCTGAAGTTAGTTCGTTAATAAAAAAACAGAAGAAAGTATTATTGAAATGCCAATTGTTGATGGGTGAAATTCCAGTTGGCCAACCATTCATCGTCTCGGAGCAATTGACTGAAACGATTGATAAAGAGCGTATAGATAGCATCATCGAGAACTTGGCGAAGCCCATTGGTGGAATTGGAATTAAAATTATATCAAAAGGACTCCTGTAGAAAAAAAGAGTCTTAATATATGAAATTTGAATCTGAATTAAAAAATTTTTAGAAATACTAGCGACAACTCAAGACGCAAAGATTGATCATATAGCTGAAAAGTATGATATACTTTATTTGAAAACAAGGTCGAACTGTTAGATCTGTTTCCAAGTGATAAATTTAAATTGCTAATGACGAAAGAAGTTAGAGCATTTGAGATTGAAAGTATTCCTGCTGCCAATGAGGAACTGCTTGGCTACATAAAAAGCAGATTGAAATTTGTGGAATCGAGACAGACTGCTTTTTTGGCTTCGGCGATTACCAGCAACCTTCCGACTATCGTCCAAGAACAGGTGGTTTCGGAGAAGGCAGATGGCCTACTTATGAAGAAGGAAAATATTTAGAATTATTCAAAGTAAGTAAAACAAAAGTTGAAAAAGACTGGTCTTTACGATGAAGAAGCTGATGCCTCTTTAGCTGTACGCGCATGCACTGGTAATATAGTTTTGACTGCCGAGAGGAGAGCCAAACCTGGTCCCTTGCGAGAAGCTGTGGAATTAGGTGGAAAAATAGTTTCATTCTACGACTATCAGAAAGATATGCCTTTTACGGAATTCTTGAAAAGTAGTGTAGAGTTCCAGTTAACTGTGGTGTAGTGTTTTGTAGCTATTTGGGAAAAAGAGCACTGAAATCATTAACAAATTTCAATCTCCGCACTCCCTACCATTTTTGCGAAGCAAAAATCCTCTAATCTCCAATTTCCAATATCTCTGTCGGGACGCCAGTGCTAAAAATATAAATGGGGGTACTCATGAAATTCCTATCTATGGTTTGTGTGTTGATTCTTGGATGTTCGGCGCAGGCGCTGACAGCAAAGGTTGTGAACTCGACAGATGTTCGCTTCATGGCAGATTTGATTTTGACCCGTGCGAGTGGCGGAGCCCCTCTTAGCATTGTGGACGATAAGGTTTTGGCGCCGGGTGAAGCTTTTGAAAAAAACTATGGTGTGCTGGACGCGAATGATCTTGTCCTAAGATACGAAGTCATCTCCACCGACAATAAGCCGATCTGTTTGGGCAAGGTGGATTTGAACTCGAAGAGCAATTTTAAACTTGTCGTCGACGGCCACCCTGGCATGGCCCCGGCGGACTGCAAAGTTACACAATAAACTGCGCTCCTCGGTAGTTAGTGGGAGCCTTTGGCTTCTTTTGTTGGGGAGGCTTTGGTTGCACTGGCTTCTGTTGGTTTGGCTAGGTGCTTCTCTGCTTTCTTGCAGGCGGCGTAGTCTTTCAAGATTGTTTGCAGAGAGACTGCCGGTGATTTTTTGATGCCGGATTGGATACCCGGGAAGAGGGCGCCTAGTTTTTTCTCTACTTCGGGCATAAAGTCGTCGGCGCTTTTTCTGTTGTAGCTGATCTTGCTGGAAAGGTCGGCGCACTCTTCGATCTTTTTCAGATCGAATCCGTAAGAACCGGAATCTACTTTTTCAATCAGTTCATGACAGATTTCGTTGGTCTGCACATCACAGGCAGTTGTTTTGTTTTCGATTTGGAATCTGCATTCGGCCATTCCAAGCACGTCACCTTTTTCATCCAGCTTGGTGTGTTGCAGGTACACGCCGGTTTGATTTCTGTAAACCGTCGACACGTATTCATTTTTCAGTGACACGATCTTTTTGAATTCAGACTTTGTCTTCTTTTCGTAAATCTCGTTGCCCGAAGATTTCACAACGGACTTGTATCCTTGAGCGACCATTTCGTCGTGTGAAAGGCCGAAGCCAAAGTCTTTCACCTGATTTGAGTCAGCAAAAGAAAGTTGAGAAACGAAAATAGTGGCGATGCAGATTGAAGTTGTTCTTAGCATGACAAACTAATCGGCACATTCCCGGGGTGAATTGATACTCGACATTGATCCGGCAGGGTAGCGGCAGATCGTAGGGAATCTGCCGCTACTTTGCTTCTATCGGTATTGGTTCAAGTTGGGCTTAGCAACCCGGCATGCAGCCTTGGATGTTTTCACCCCAAGAGCAGCAAGCGGCAGCTTGGGTTTCAGCTCCATCGGTGTATTCGCCACAGTTCTGATTCTGGTTCTGGCCTGGGGTCAGGCTTTGAATGTATTGATTGTTGTACGTTTTTTTCGGTCTTCTGCCGCCATAGCATTCGGCGACGCACTCGTTGTGGTTGGTGTAGGCGTCGTCGATGCAGGCCTGATAACACCAGTAAGCCACGTTCTCTTTTGGTGGAAGGTAGCCTGCCAAAGCCGTTGCGCTGAATAGAACCATAAGGGCCGTGTGGGTAAGTACTTTGATCATTGATAACTCCTTGTTGGAATTAGAAATGTCAAAATTAGATACTTTTATCAAATATGTTTAAATTGGTATCCATTAGTGATACTAAACCCATGAATATGGATCAAATTAGCCAACACACCGATGCCAAAAAGCTGCTTAAAAGCCTTCAAGAGGTTTTAAAGTCCAAGAAGATCACCTATGCGGATCTCGCACTTCAGATGGAAGTGTCAGAGGTCACCGTCAAAAGGCTTTTCTCAACCCAGAACTGCAACCTGCAAACGGTCTTTAAGATTTGTGACCTTGTGGGGATTTCATTCTTTGATCTGGCGGCGCTCGCGAATCAGGACAAAGAAGTCGACTATGTTCTGTCGGAAGATCAGGAAAAGTTTTTTGCGGCGAATCCGGCCATGTTTGGAATTTTCAGAGCACTTCATCGCGGGGTCAGTCCCGACAAGCTGGCCGAAGTCTGGAAGCTTTCAAGCCAGAAGATGTTCAAGGTCCTTCGTAAGATCGAACAATTTGGATTGTTGGAAGTTCTTCCTGAAAATCAGGTTCGCATTAAGGCTGTTGGCAATATTCGCTTTCAACACAAAGGCCCTTTGGCTCGTGCAATTTTGCGCCCGCAGATTATGCAGTTTTTAGATCACGTCGATGTGGTTCTGAAGAACAAAGATGTGTGCATGCATTCGGCTGAAGTGGAATTATCCAAATCAAGCATCACCGAGCTGGTGGAAGAGATTCACGCCCTGGGGGCGAAGTATCGCGCCCGGGCTTTGCGCGACAAGAATCTTTTGTCAGCAGAACAGCTTCAGTCGGTGCGCTGGCTGTATGCGTTTGCACCGTTTGAAACCAACTGGCAGCAGTACGAACTTAAAGATTAGAAAAAGGTTACAGCTCTATCGTGACACGGTTTCAATAGGCTGCGGGTTCCAGATGACTTGTCCTTCGGAATTCAGGTCGTAGCCATAGCGGAACTTGAACGTGCCAGTTTGAATAAGGCGAGCTGGTGTGCACGGGCCCAGTGGCAAGTCGATCTCGTGACCCATGGTCAGGGTCACAACTTGGTCATTGGTTGTCAGACACGAAGAGGGGCTTCCGTCTTTGTAAGGAATCAGGACATGGGAGTTTCTGTTGGTGGATTTGCCTGTGCCATGCAGATAAGTACAGCCTGTATCTGTGGTTCCAGGCTTGAGGATATCAACACCCGAGGTGGTCAGAGCCCATCCCAAATCCTTGATCTTAAGATCTCGCGTTTGTTTTTGAATTTGTCTTTTTGTAGACTTCGGTTTCCAGCGCGTGCCTTCGCAAGTCCACTGTGTCCACTCTGTAAAGGTCAGTCCCTGCAGCCTATAGGTGCCACCGGGAATTTCACCAGCCAGAGAAAAAAGGGGCAACGAAACAATCAGTGCGACAATAAGCTTCATAAGAAATCCTCGCCGTTAAGTTCTTATGATCAGCTTAGTTGGAGTTGAATTGATGTCCAGATTAAAGCAACGCACAATGTGCATCTTCTTGGCCAGGGTCCTCGAAGAAGATCGAATAACCACAAATTCAAGGAAACTACAGGCGGAGTTTACAAGCTGACGCCGGGCTCTTTTTCTTTTTCGGTTTCAGCAGTCCACTCCAGCAAAGACAGTTCAGATGTTTTTGTCCAATCAACTTGTTTGCGGTTGATGATACGGATATTTACTTCGTCACCGTTCACAGTCCACAACAGGGTGTCTCCTTTGGCGATGCCCAAAGCCTGACGAACGCGCGCCGGGATTGTGGTTTGGTTTTTACGGGACGCTTTTGAAGTTGCACCTGATTTGCTCATTGATGTTCTCCGTCCCCTCATTTTAGGGGGCGGGGCTGGTGGTTGTCGCCAATAGTCTTGTTCCAAGCTTGCAAAACAATCCGTTGGTCCGTTTCTAAGACACCGGTTTGACCCCGAAAACGCGATTTTGAAAATAAAAAGGTCTTTATTTTGAAGTGCAACCTTATGGAACTGCGGGGGAATCCCGCCCTAAAAAAGAATTAATCCTGTTTTAATTGGGACTTAAGAACCTCTTGCTATTCTTGTTTTCAAGAACTCAGTAACCAAATGGAGGTTCACAATGAGATTCGCAGTTATCGCAATGTCTATGATCTTGTCCGGTTCATTTGCTTTCGCTGAAGGTATGCCAGCGGCCTCTTCCACCAACGAACATCAAGCCATCCAAAAAACGGTCGCGAAGGTAGAAAAGAAAGGCAAAAAGCACGGCAAGGAAAAAGACAAAAAAACTGAAGAGCAGGCAGAAGGAGCTGTAACTAAGTAAGCCCTCCCGTTGGTGTTCAAGGGGACCCTTCTGGGTCCTCTTGTTTTAGAACTGTTTTGATTCCAGTCTTAGCAAAGCTTCTTTGCGTTCCAAGCCCCCCGAGTATCCGCCCAGGCCCCCGCCTGCGGCAATCACTCGATGGCAGGGCACAATAATGCAAATCGGATTCTTTCCATTGGCGGTTCCCACAGCGCGAACCGCTTTTTCTTTCTTAATTCGGCGGGCGATGTCGGTGTAAGACACGGTTTTGCCATAAGGAATTTTTTTAAGTTGCCGCCAGACCGACTCTTGAAACTCAGTCCCGACAACATCCAGCGGGACATCGAAATCCTGGCGCTGGCCTTTAAAATATTCCGTAAGTTCGGTTTCGGTTTGCTTAAGAATCTTAACGGCACCGTCTTTCCCGGCAAGGGCAGAGGCCAGCGGAATCCCCGCGGTCTTTTCCCAATACAGGGACTGCAGGCCCTTTTCAGAGGCGACCATGTACAGATCCCCTAACGGTGAATTCATTTTCCACTGAAGCTGATTCATTTCTTTCTCCCGGTTTTCTTCAAGACTTGGGAATACTCCCGCCACAACAAGGCGGCGACATAGCCGCGCCACGGGCTGAAACTTTCAAACTTGGTCTTAGGGTGTTCAGCAATCGCACGAGCAATAATCAAATCTGTCGCGGGGAAGGCATCGGTGTGACGAAGTGCCTTCAGTGCCATGTAACTGGCTGTCCACGGGCCAATCCCAGGAATGCCAAGGATCTTTTCCACGAAACTATCCACATCCTGGGCCGGTTCCAGCGAAAGGTGGCCGTTGATCAGTGCCTTGGAAAGGGCCACCAGAGTCTCTTTGCGTCGGGTGGTGGTTTTTAAACTTGTCAGATCAGCTTTAATCACATGCGCAGGAGTTGGGAACAGGCGCACCGATTTTCCATCGCGCAGAAGCCCTGAGTCGCTGCCTGCAAGCTCGATCAAATCATTCACCAGTGCGCGACCCCGTTCAACACTCACGACCTGACCCAGAATGGCGGCGACAACCACTTCAAACGGATCCCAGGATGAAGGCAGACGGATGCCCGGATGTTTTTTAAGCAAGGCCTTCATGTCTTTGTCGGTTTCAAGCACGTTTGCGATAATCACCGGATCTGAATCCAGATCCAGCAGACTGCGCACGCGGGATATGATGGTGTGCAAGGCTGTTGTGTCGGGGAAGTCGATCTCTAGCTTTATGCACGACTCATCAGGCAGATCGCTCAAAGTGATCTGTCCCACTTTGCCGTTCACTTCAATAATTCTGTGCATGAGCCCTTCTTCAAACCACTCCAACTGTCCCACCGCGTGGGAACGGTAAAAGTGCAGCAGTCCGTTGAAATCAAAAGGGGGGCGGTAAGAAAGCCGGATGGTTAAAGTCGATTTGTCCTTCACAGGCTTTCGGCGGATCTCGGAGGGGCTTTTCTTAAAACGTTCTTTGAAGGCATCATTGAATCTGCGAATGGAGTTAAAGCCGGCCGCAAAGGCGACCTCGGTGACAGGCAACGCTGTCTCGGTGATCAGTTGTCGGGCCAAATTCAAACGGTTCTCAAAGGACAACTGTTTCGGCGTCTTTCCGACTTCTTCGATGAAAAGTCTGCGCAGGTGACGAGCGCTCACGCCAAACAATTCCGCAAATTGATCTTCGTTGAATTCCAGGGTTTCAATTTTATCGATCATCTTGATCGCACGGCGGACTAAGGCTGATTTCCCAATCCAGGCCGGTGACTGTGGGGCACTTTCTGGTCGGCAGCGCAAGCAAGGACGATAGCCGGCCTGTTCGGCTGCCAGATGATTGGAAAAGAATTCGACATTTTCACGTTTGGGTTTGGCAGGACAAATCGGACGACAATAGATGCCCGTGGTTTTGACTCCGACAAAAAACTTGCCGTCAAAACGCGGATCCCGGGCCAGCATGGCATTGTAAAAAACGTCGTCCTTTTTCATGACGCCAGTATAGCGTGGTTTTACGTCTGACTATAGCCATTTTCGGACATGTTCGGTTGAGGTGCTCCTAAAACGAAAAGGGCTCTGGGTCGTGGCCCCAGAGCCCTTTCAAGTCGAGTTTTGGCAATCAATAAATCAGGTTCAAGTCATCAACTAAAAGTTGTATGAAAGCACGGCATTCGCAAAGCTATAGTGGTCTGCGGTTTTGTCGCTGAACCAGTTATAGATCGTCAGGTACTCGAAACCCACACCCCAATTTGGATTGATGGTGTAGGTCGCTCCAATATTCAAAGTCGGCCCAAACAGGGTTTCGTCGTCTCCGGATGTTTGGATCTGATCCATGTTGGTCAACGCCACCCCTGGAGAGATGTAAAGATCCAGATCATTCTGGTCATACAGGTGAGACGCCACAAAGGCGCCCAGGGTGGTGCTTTCGGGTTTGTTCGCATCCGAGTTTTTCGTGGAGTGCATGAGCATGGCGCCCAACCCGAAAGTGCCAGTACGGCGCTCGTACTCAACGCCAAAGTTTACCGCGGCTTGAGTGGAGCCCAACATGAGCTTTACGTTATTTGTTCCATTTTTTATATCTTCAGCAGTCTGGGCCTGCGCCAGAGTGGAAATACCTGTGGCGATCAATAGACCGGTGAATAGAATCATCAGATGTTTCATGGTGCTTCTCCTTGTTGTGATTTCTGATTTTGAGTTTACGGGAGAGGAGTCGGGGCCCCTCTGAAAGAATGCAGGAAACAGAGGGACCCCTAGGATGCGTCATGGAGGTGACACAAGCCGTTTGTTAAGAAACTTTGTGGAAACGAGTCGGTGGATGCTCGTATTTTTTAAGCAGCGAAGTCAGTTTTTCTTTTACTTCTACTTCATGCAGTTCGCATTTCTGCTGAACCAAACCATAGATGGCTTTGATGCTTCCGCGTGTGCTTTCGATTTCTTCAGCAGTCAGTTCATTCCAAGCTGCACGCAGCTCAGCTTTCAAACTCTTCCAATTTTCTTTTGAGATTTGTTTGTTCATCATTCTTCAACCCCTTGGTTTCTGTTGAATGACTAATGCAGGATCGGCTCCAACTGCGAGCACAGCTTAATTTCGTTCTGAGCGAAATGGCGGTAAATTTCGGGGCAAAAGTCCCCTTTTGTGAGGAGAAATTCCGACCTATTTATAGCTCGTCTTTGAAATCATGTCCTATTTTGCAACAGAATCGGACTCGAAGTTCAATATTTCCGCTGGACTGACACTTGGCCATTTTTGCTGCGCACGCGTTCAAGTTCGGTCAGCAGAACGGCCATGCGGTCGTAGGTGTCCACCGAATGCCCGCTCCAGGTGCTGCGTGTTTGGGGTGTGGGCTCTGGGGTGGGGTGTCCGCCACGCAAATGCAGTTGGAATTTTTTGCCTTTGGCGCTGAGGGAATATTCAATGTCGCAGTTTAAAAGTTTAGTCATGCGACGGGCGCGCAGGTAAGCGTGCGCCGCACGTTTAAAGTGACGTTCAAATTTGTCGGCAATGTCTTCGGCGGTCAGTTCGATTTCGATTTCTTCGCCGGTTTCGTCATCGCAGTCCGCAGCTTCGGCCTCGATTTCGGCTTCATCGAGTTCTTCTTCGTCCGGAGCATTTTTCACAAAGATCAAACCTTGCGCAAAAATAGACCTTAAGGACTTAAACACATCCGGGCTTTTTCCCAGACGCTCGCAGAAAAGAGCAAAACCGGATTTCAGAAGTTCTGCATCCAAAGGTTCAAAGAACATTTCGGGATTAAATGTCTGGTCTTCCGATTTCAGGGATTCATTCAGCTTCAGAATCGAATCAAAGACCAAAGCATTCGAGAAAGGCCCGATGCTGTGTTCGTCATCTTGTTCCGGACTCATTGATGTAAAGTCACGGCTAAAGAACACCAAGCCGCGTTCTCCGGCTTTCAAGCTGATGTTATAGCGAGGATTGTATTTTTTGATTTCGTCGGTTTCAAGCAAAGCGGATTCCAGCGGCGTCCGGCATTCTGTCACGATCAGGTCATAGGCTTGGGTCAGCATCTCAAGCTTGAAAGAGTCACGGCCCTTTTGCCCTCGGAAATAACTATTCACCCGATCATGCAGGGACGTGGCTTTGCCGACGTATAGGATTTCACCCCATTGCGAGACATAGCGATAAACACCCGGCACCTTGGGCAAATTCAGGCGTTTTTCCTTGGCCATTGGATACTCATACTTGGTGCGCTTCTTGGGGATCTCGGTGGTTAGCCAGGTCTGCATATCCACGAAGGTCAATATTCCTTTGCCTTCCAGTTCTTTCACCAAGTGCTGCCAGATTATTCTCGTGGCTTCAACGTGGCTTGCACCGCGCTTGAATTCACCCGAAGCATGGCCGAAATATCCGGCCAGCCCCTTAATCCCCCGCGCCGGCAGGTTGGGGAAAAGTCTTTTGGCAATTTCATGAGTGCAAATGATTGGAAACTCGGGGCGCTGCAAAGATTCAAAAGCGGCCTTCAGAAAAGGTTTTTCAAACTGGGCAAAGTGAATGACTGCCGTACGATCTTGAATATCCACATACAGACGCTCAAAGATTTCAGGCAGCGGCGTCGCACTTTCAAGTTCTTCAGCGGCAATTCCTGTCAGGGACAAAATGCGACGGGGCACCGGGCGGTCTTCGGCTTGTGCCGAAAGCAAGCTGTGAACTTCGTCTTTGTCGGACAATGACCAAGCCACTTCCAGAATATCAGCAGCGCCGGGTTTGGCGCCTGTGGTTTGTAGGTCTAAAAAGAAAACAGGAAGATCTTTTAAGAGCATGGCACTTCGCTGTTTTTCCAGAAGGTTTCAATATCAGCCAGAATTTTTTGCGATACCAGTTCGCGCGGACTTTCCTTGAACGAGCCCTGCGGCATGGCTTCAGCATAAACCGGATTCAGGAAGCGGCTGTCCATCAGGATGATCACACCCTTGTCGGTTTCAGATCGGATCACCCGGCCTGCCGATTGAATGGCTTTGGCCATGGCCGGATACACATAGGTGTAGTTAAAACCGTTTTCTTTGCCATAGCGGCCGTCAAAGTAAGTGCGAATCTGTTCACGCTCAAAATCAAAGCTGGGTAACGCCGGTCCAATGACAAAGGCCCCGATCAGCATGTCGCCCGGGAAATCAACGCCCTCAGAGAATACACCGCCTTGAACACCCAAAAGTAAAATCGGCTCGTTGGCGGCTTTCAGTTCTTCCAGATAAATCTGGACATCCAGTTGTTTCATGTCGCGCTCTTGGCGAAGCACACGCAGATGTGGCACTTGAAGCTGTTTTTCCACTTGCGCCAGAAACTCAAAACTTGGGAACAGGGCAATGTAATTGCCTGCTTTCACGCGGGTGACCCGGGAAATAACTTCGGCCACTTTGCCCGAGCTGACCACGCGGTCGCTGAGTTTGGTGGAAATCTGCGGGATGATCATCAACTGACGGTTCTCGGGTTTAAAAGGCGACTGGAATTCCAAAGTCTTGGATTTTTCCAGATCAAACCCCAAAAGCTCCTGATAGTAGGTGAAGGGCTTCAGGGTGGCAGAAAATGCCACGACATTCTTGAACTGCTTATAGGCAATTTTCAGTTGCTCCGAGGCATCACAGCAGGTGACCTTCAGCATTTCCGTGAAGCGGCTGTTTTGATAAGTCGTGAAAAACTCCGGACCGCTGTATTCAAGGGCCGCGATAAAGTCACTCCACAGATTCATCAGGCGCAGCATCGGATCTCGGGTGATGATCTCGGTTTCGCTTTCAAGGTATTCCGTGGTCAGGGCGCGAATCGAGCGCTCATGATCCAGGAAAGGTTCAATATCAATGTCGACCTTACGGGAACCGCCGTCTTCGCCGTATTCCTGAATAAGGGATTTGGCTTTGCGGATCAGGGACCCGGCTTGCAAGGAAAATGTCGGTGGCAGTTTGGTGAAGTCGCCTTCCAGAATGTCCAGCTCCTGCACACTCAAAGATGGAGAAAAATAATCCTGCGCCCGGCTGGGCAGATTGTGAGCTTCATCGATCACCAGATTCGGCTTTTCGCCGGCTTCCAGTAACGGTTCCGAAAGACGACCCAGCAGGCTGCGCGGGGCGAAGGCATAGTTGTAATCACCAATGACAACATCAGCGCGCTCGATGGCTTCGACGGAAAGTTCAAACGGGCAGACTTCGAATTCTTTACCCATTTCGACAAGTTTTTCCTGAGTCAGTGTGCGCTTTTTGGAAAGTTTGTTCACCAGATCATGCTCGGCAAGTTTGGTGTAGTATTCGCGCGCAAATTCACAATAACCAGGATTGCACAGGGTTTCAGCCTTAAGGCACATTTTACTTTTTGCTGTCAGGGTCAAAGAACGGATCTTGCTGCCTTGTTCCTGCAGCTTTTCCACCGCTTCTTCTGCGACAATATGCTGCGAGTTCTTCGGAGTCACATAAACGGTTTTTTGCCCGCGCGACAAAGAGTCCTTCAAATTGGGATAAAGCACGCCCACGGTTTTTCCAAGACCCGTCGGGGCCTGCACCAGCAAGGGGTGTTCATCGGCCACCTGGGCTTCAATACCTTCAATCAGCTCGCGCTGACCGGGACGCGGGGTCGCAAACGGGAAAGACATTTCTTCCGCCATTTTCTGACGGGCTTTGAAAAGCTTTTCTTTCACCTTGGTTTCTTCAACCAGTTCATCCAGACGCAAAGCCAGCCACAGTTCGTAGTGGGCGATGTCCAGTTCCACACGCAGATCCATGGACTTAAAATTGCGTGAAGAAACCAGATGCAGATTCAAAAACGGAATGCGCCCGGTTTCCTTGTAGTGGAAGTATCCATAGGTGCGCAGCTGCCAGATGTAAGGATGATTGTCATCAGCACGAAGTTTGCGCCAAAGTTCTTCGACATCAAACGCAGTTTTGATTTCTTCGATCTGCACTGGGTTTTCAGTGATGCCGTCGGCACGTCCGGAAATATGGAATTCATAAGGCCCGGCTTCAAAGACCCAGCTCATTTTCTTTTCCGGAGTATAATCATCGAATTCGCGCTGACGGCGGCGCTGGATGGCCATATGGATTTCCTGCCCGCTCATTGGAGGCGCGCCATAGCCGGAATGCAGCTCGATGCTTCCGCGTCGAGGGCAGGGCAGGGCAAATTGTCGGACATCCAGGGATACTTTTCTCACCCTCATAAATAATCATAATCGGGGCGTAATAGCGACCCATGGCGATCCACGTTAAGTGGCTGATTCCTGTAATGACAATCGTGAGTGGGCCCCTTAACCTGATTCTATGAGGTTGTTTTCGGTTCTTTTTTGTTTATTTCTAGCTAATCCGGTTTATGCCGAAGAACCTCAAAATCCGCCCGCAGAGCCTGTTCCCAAGCCCGGCGTCGTTCAGGAATCCATGGCCGTGGGAAGGGTTTATCTTGAGGACACTCGAGCAAGTTTGTCCAATCGAGTGATCCGTCTTTCTGAAAGCGTTGATGCCCTGTTTGGAAATACCAGAGCCGACGATGCCCGCAACACCAGCACATTGCGTGTGTCGCAGACGTACTATGTCCGTGACGGCGACCTGGGCTCCGAGGATCTATCAACATCTTTGAATCTTTATCTGCCGAATTTTCAGAAATGGGAAAAAAGCATCCGTGACAAATACTTTTCGCGTAAAAACACCGACGAGGAAAGCGGTCTTGAAACCGAGGAACAGGCTCAGCGTTACTGGGATCTGAACACCGAGGCGGGGTTGGTTGTGACCATTCCGGTGAATTACTTTGTGAAGCTTCGTCTGCGCCGGAACTTCTTGCTGGGAATTTTTGAAAATTCATTCTATCAGGAATTCCGCTGGTCCAAAAAAGACGAATGGGAAGAAACAACGTCTTTGACCACGGATTATGCTTTCAATCGTGAATTACTGTTCCGATTTATCAACGAAGCCAACTGGGCGATGACCAACGAACGATTTGGAACTCACCATGGGCCGTCGTTGATTCAAACCTTCACGGCAGATTCGGCCTTGTCCTATGACTTCCGCTTTAACACGAAAATGGAAGGCTATTCTCTATACGGAGACAGTCTGGTGTTGTCATCAACCTACACGCAAAGAACCAGCATCGACTGGATTTATCTTAAGACCACGCCCGAAATCGCCTGGGCCCGCAAAGATGACTTTGCACCGGTTATGACGCTTTATTTGAAAGTGGACTTGATCTTTGGGGACGAGGGCAAAGATTAAAGCCTGTGCTCGCCGATACCTTTGCTTTTCAGCAAGGCAGGCCAGGAGCCATCGTTCAGAACCATATCAATCAGTCGGTTCATCTCGCCGGCAGTAATTGGACTTCTTTCTTTACTGAGCAGAACACCCAGTTCGTAAAGCTGATCGGGTTTCTTGGAAACCAGGATCTTGTCGCGATCATCGGGATGTTTGCTGAGGTAAATATCCAGATATTCTTTGGCAATGACGGCGATATCGGCCCGTTTCATCACGACCGAGCGGATGTTTCCGTCCGGAGTGTTGGTGAATTCAACATTGAATCCCTTTAAGGCTTTGTTGCTGGTGGACAGCCCCAGGAATCCATAGTGGTAACCCTGCATGCCCTTGATGGTTTTACCTTTTAGTTCAGAGAAGAAGCTTTGATCTTTGGCGCGTTCCTTATTGGCGACAAAGACCTCGGCACCAAAGCGGAAGATTTTGCTGGTGTCGACTTGTTCATTGCCCCAACCCCAGGATTTGCTTTCAAATGCAATGATTTGATATCGCCCGGATTTCATATCGTGGTATCTTCGGGTGGAGGTCGTTGGCACAAAGGTGAACTTATATTTGCTCTGCTTTTTGTTTAGTAATGCAATAAAATCCAGCGTCAGGCCTTCGTAGCGGCCGCTGGAGTTGATCACATAGGGTGGGAATTCATAACCACCGACATGGACTTCCACAGGTTTTGCCCATGCGGAAAAACTGAAAAGAAGCAGAAATAAAGTGAACTTCACATTTACGACCTTAAGGAACCTTTGAGTGATCGTCAAATTAAAAGGGGCAGTATGAAAATCAGAGCCAGCCATATTTTGGTAAAACATCAATATGAAGCCGAAGATATTCTGCGCGCACTGAAAAGTGGAAAGACTTTTGAAGAGCTTGCGCAAAGATATTCCCAATGTCCTTCGGCGCGTGCGGGCGGGGATCTCGGAGTTTTCGCCGAAGGTCGCATGGACGAAGTATTCGAAGAAGCGGCCTTTGCTCTCAAGTTGAATGAAACAACTCCGCAACCGGTGCGCACGCGCTTTGGTTATCATATCATTCGACGAACGGAGTAGGCATGAGACCCTTTCTTCCTTTGCTGACTTTCGTTGCGGTTTTTCTGGGGAGTGGATTTTACTATCTGTGGCAGGGTGTGGATTTCGCTTTTTATCAATTACCGTCGCCGGTGGCGACGCTGCCGGCTGTGATACTGGCCTTTATTCTGATGAAGGGTGCCTTTGACCGGAAGTTGACCACTTTTATGCAAGGCCTGGGTGACTTTAATGTTCTTTCCATGTGCATGATCTACTTGCTGGCCGGAGCATTTGGTGCCGTCGTGAAAGCGATTGGTGGTGTGGATGCCACGATTTACTGGGGACTGAAGGTGATTCCGGAAAGTCTGATGGTGCCGGGTTTCTTTTTTTTGGCGGCATTAATTTCTACCGCAATTGGAACCTCGATGGGAACGATCTCGGCTCTGGGGCCGATTGCTTTGGGTTTGGCGACGGCCGGTGGGGTGGATAAGGCGGCTATTTTCGGAGTTCTGGTTGGTGGTGCGATGTTTGGAGATAATCTTTCATTTATCTCTGATACCACCATTGCGGCGACACGTTCGCAGGGGGCTTCGATGAGGGACAAGTTCCGTGTGAACTTTGCGATTAGTTTGCCCGCGGGCCTTATCACTTTGATTCTTTTGTACTTCACCGTGAAGTCCGGAGTGGCGGTGCCTGTGAATCCGGGAGATCTCTATAAAGCGTTGCCGTATATTGTGGTTTTGATTCTGGCTTTGTTGGGAATGAATGTGTTTTTGGTCTTGATCCTGGGGATCGGTCTGGCTGCAATGCTGGGCCTGTTCTTTGCCGACTATACCATCTTGCGCTTGGGTCAGGATATCTATTCAGGGTTTAAAGAAATGCAGGAGATCTTTCTGCTGTCGATGATCATGGGTGGTCTGGGTCAGATGATGAAAGAGCAAGGTGGTCTCGGCACCTTGAAGAAGGCGCTGGAGCATCTGCGTTTTCGGAGCAGAAAATGGGAGAGGCTTTGGTCTGAGTTCAGCATCGCTCTGTCGGTGTCGGTCGCAAATTTTGCTGTGGCAAATAACACAGTAGCAATTGTCATCACTGGCGATCTGGCCCGTGAAGTGGCAAGGGCAGAAGGTGTTCCCCCGGCGCGCAGTGCAAGCATTCTGGACATTTTTTCGTGCGTGGTTCAAGGGGTGATTCCCTATGGAGCACAGATCCTTCTTGCCAGCCAAATGGCGAAAATTTCCCCGCTGGAGCTGGCGGGAAGTGTGCACTATTGTTATCTCCTTCTTTTATTGACGATAGTCTCGATGGTCTGGAGAACCTTGCGTTGCTAGGATAATTCCGAAAGAATGTCATAAATATCCGGAGGCAAATTGCATGACGTTCTTTAGAAATATCACCATTGCGAGTGTTTTGTTGTCTGTATGTACGGCGACATCCGCTGAAGTTGTTAAAGACAACTCCTTTTTGATCGAAGAAGCTTACAATCAGGAAGCCGGAGTCGTTCAATTTATCCAGGCTTACCAGTACATGGACCCAGCTCATGACTGGACCTATAGCTTTACAAACGAAATTCCTATCACGGATGAAACCCATCAATTTTCCTATGTGATCCCGGTTTTGAAACTGAACGGGGTGGAAGAGGAAACGAATGTGGGTGATGTTCTTTTGAACTATCGCTATCAACTGCTCAATACGGATCTTGTGGCGATTGCACCGCGCCTTACGCTGATTGTTCCAACCGGAGACTACAAAAAAGGCTTTGGCAATGGAGTGGCGGGCTTTCAGTTCAATCAGGCCGTGTCTTTGACTTTGAATGAAAAATGGACCAATCACTGGAATGCCGGCTTTACTTACACTCCCGATGCAAAAAATGCCGTTGGTGATACGGCATCCATCTTTGGTTTCAATTTTGGAACCAGCGTGGTTTACAACGTGACTCCAAAGACGAACCTGTTGTGTGAGTTTGCATTCAACAATACGGAAACGGTCGAGGGGCAGGACACCAAGGGCAGTGAGTCCACATATTATGTTGTTCCTGGTATCCGCACCGCGTTTGATGTGGGTCAGGAAACCGAAGTGGTTCCTGGTATCGGAGCATTGCTGGGGTTGGGCCCTTCCGCGGTCGAGCACGAGCGCGGTGTGTTCGTCTATCTTTCTATCGAATCCAAGCTTTGGTAAGTGGCCGTCATGGGTTGGACTTTAAGAAAAAGACTGTTGTTTTTGTGTGTGGGATTCATCGTCGTCCTTATTGGAGTGGCGACGTTGTCGTATGTGAACTCCACGACACTGATGAATCAGTTCGACAACGTGGCTAAAGTTCAACTGCCGGCAGTTCGTAATATGACGCTGGCGGATATGATGCATGATGGATTGAGATCTGTTGTGCTGGCCTCTTTGTTGGCGGCGGAAGGAAACGAAGCCGAAAAGTTAAAGGAAACCGCTCAAGAGATGGAAGAAAAGGCGCAGGATTTTAAACAGTACCTGAAGACTCTGGAAGAGCTTCCACTGAATGAGGGCACTCGCCAGGCCATCGCCGAAACCAAACCTGAAATGGAAAAGTACATCGATCAGACCCGCAAAATTGTAGGTCTTGCCGGTACTCAAGGGTATCGGGCTGCTTTGGGCGAACTGGGAGAGTTCAATAGCAACTTTAAAGTTCTGGAAGAAAAAATGGAGTCTCTTGGCGAGCTGATTGAAAAGGATGCTGAAGTCGCCTATCAGTCCGGCACAGGGCTGAGAACTTTGAATGTGGTGGTGGCGGTCGTAGGTGTTTTGTTCTGTTTCGTCGGTGGATTCCTGGTCACTCAGAGCCTGGTTACCCGCATGACCCGTTTTGCAGCCAACATAGAAAGCTCTGGTGATTCCCTGGATGAAACCAGTGGACATTTAAGCAGAGCCAGCCAGGACCTGGCCCAGGGTGCCACCCAGTCCGCGGCTTCACTGGAGGAAACGGTGGCTTCGCTGGAAGAACTGTCTGGCATGGTGAAGCTGAATTCCGAAAGTGCGAAAACGGCATCAGCTTTATCGGCGGAAAGTTTCGCGGCTTCACAAGCCGGGGCGGATTCTGTGCAAAAGCTGATCGGTTCCATGGAAGCTCTGAAGCAGTCTTCAGCAGCTATTCGGGAGGTCAGTCAGGTCATTGATGATATTGCTTTTCAGACAAATCTGCTGGCTCTGAATGCTTCCGTTGAAGCGGCGCGGGCTGGTGAGATGGGTAAAGGCTTTGCGGTTGTGGCAGATGCGGTCAGGGGGCTGGCGCAACGAAGTGCGGATTCGGCCAAAGGAATTTCGAAGATGATCGAAGACAGTGTCACTCGAATTCATGAAGGCAGTGAGGCCGCGACACAAAGTGGAGAGCAACTGCAAAAGTTTCTGGATTCTGCCAAGAAAGTGCTGGAGATCAACAATGAGATTGCCGGAGCCAGCCATGAACAGGCCCGTGGTATCACCCTGATCAGTGAGGCAATGAACCGTCTGGATCAGGCGTCACAAAAGAATGCGCAGGTTGCTCAGGAAGTCGCGCAGACCAGTGATGAAATGTCGCAAATGTCCCAGGCTATGCAGGGACTGGTGAGTGAATTGAAATCTTTGGTTGGAAGGTAAACGTGCTTTGCCGGGCTCGCCCAGAGCCCCGTAAACAAACAACTCCGATTGTTTTTTCATTCAGAACTTGTGCACTTGCATACAATCTGGTGAAAAAAGTTTTTACACCGGGAAAAAGATTAAATTCCTAATGTGAGTCGGCCGAAGACCTCTGTGAACGGAGGTCCCATGGCAGGAACCACAAAAATCACCAAGTCTCTTTTGTTGGCAGCACTTTTGACTCTGGCGGCATGCGCACCAGCCAATGATTTCCCGGCGATTGATGAAACCGGGAACGAAAGCGCCTCGATAGTTCCGCAGATTCCCGAAGTGGAGTCCCCGGAAGAAGAAGCGGGCGGCAATGCCGGTGCAGGCGGTGGTTCTGCGGTCACAAGTCAGAAGTTGTTGCTAAATCAGGCGATGACCCTGCGTTATGAAAAAGCCGGCATCCTTGAAAATAAAGTCGAACTTCCGGCGGGAACCCAGATCGAGGTTCCGTCCAATTACGAAGTCAAACATCTGGATTACCGCACCTCCAGTGGAGCCATTGAAAGATCCAGCACCGGATTCCTGTATCCGGTGAAAATCGTTTCTGTCACTGATGCGTTCAAAACGCAGTTCCCGCAAAGCAAGATTGATGAAATCAACAAAACCTCGGGCGGGCTTTTCGTTTTTGCTTCCATTGTCGGAAATCTGGAAGGCACCGAAGGAAGCTTTGCAGTCGTTCAGGCGGCAACTCCGGGCGAAGGCTTTTTGAAGTATTATCAGCCCAATGGAAAGCCCAAGTTCAATTACGTTAATTCTGTGACCAAACGTTTTGGTGCGAAACTAAATCAGGGTGTAAAACCGGAATCAATGTCAGCGGCTCAGCGTGAAAAGTACCAGAGCATCTTTGCAGAACTGCAGAAAGCGGTAAACCGTGAAGTGGCCACGCCCAAGTCCTATTTGATGATCGATAAAAAGGTCGCGACCCAAAGATCCATCGACTTTGAAAAAACCGGAGCGATCACAACCACCGGGGCCTGGAGCATTGCGACTCAAGGGACGGCTGTTCGCCACGGGTTTTCTAATGTTCCATGTGCAGAATTTCAGTCAGAACTTTTGCGCCAGGCCTATCAGCGCGCAGGCTATCGGGTGACTGATGACTTTAACAAAACCAAAGGCAATCAGCTGATCTGGTCCAGCACCGCGGCGGTCGTGAATTATTCCATGGCGCTTTATAAGGCTGGCTGGATTGCCTGGGATTCAACAAAGTATCGCCCGATTTTGGGTGCAATCATGATGAATGGCGCGGGATATACTCCGGGGCATACTTATATTTCCGGCAGCAATGACGGTTTAATCATCGTGGATAACGGCGCCCCTCAGGGCCGGGATTTAAGAAAAACGACAGATAAAACGATTTCCATCATGTTCCAAGTGGGTGTGTTCTTCCTTCCTCCGGGAATCAACCCGCCCGCTTGGTAAGCGTCAGCACATTTCCCAGCAGACACAGAACCACACCCAGGATGATATAAGGCGTCCAGTGGAAGTTCTCAAAAAAGCTGGAAAGTGTCAGAGCAATCACCGGAGAAAGCACGCTGGTATAGGCGGCTTTCTCCGCTCCAATTCTTCCTGCCAAAGACAAGTACGCGCCAAAGGCGATCACGGATCCGAACAGCGCCAGATAGAACAGGGCCCCCAGGAAACGGGCATTCAGGGGAATGCTCAAATCATGTTGCAGCACCAAGGCCATAATCAAAGTGAACAAACTTCCGTAAAGCATGCCCCAGGTGTTGGTGACGACCACGGGAATGCGCTTTTGATAGCTTTTCTGCGCGACCATGTTTCCCATGGAAGCCGAGAGTGTTGCCAGGAAGCCCACCAGCAGACCCCAGATGGTTTTTGAGCTGGGATCAAAATTCAGAATCTCGTTCAGGAAAATAAATACGATCCCCACGCCACCAAGCAAAGAACCCCAAATCACATTCTGTGTGATGGGTTTTTTGAAGAACAGACGCATTCCGAACATGTTGTAGTAAACCAGAAGGGTGAAACTTAATGCCACCATCCCTGAACTGACCATCGTTTCCGCCACGTAAGTCAGCATGTAGTTGATGGAAAACATCAGCACGCCCTGACCTGCAAACAGCAGATGATCCTGGCGGGAATACTTCAGGTTTTGTTTTTTCCAGAAACAGAAAAGTAACAAGATAACCGTTGAAAGCAGGAAGCGCCAAAACACCGAAGTCACCGGCGATGCCGCATCGATCTGGAAGGTGATCACCAGCCAGGTGGAACCCCAGATAAGGGTGCAGATTGCATATAAAATCAGATTTTCAAACCTTGCAGGCATCGGCGAAATTTAGCAGAAGGTCCAAGTACGGTCACCGGATTCCTGTCGAATCGCATCTGGGCCAATGAATCTTGTCAAAATTCCATAAGACTTCTGCCGATGCCCCCGGGGAAGGCGGATAATGATGCTGTTTAAACAAAGGAGCATCTTATGGAACCGCAAAGATCGAACTTTGAAAAAACACCCAAAGAGATTCCGAAACAAGAGAAAGTCTCGAAACCGATTCAGCGTCCTGAAGATAAGCCGGTCGTACTGGCCGAAAATGAAACCTCGCCCGCGCAGTGGGTGTGCATGGTTGTCGGGGTGGCTTTTGTGCTGGTCGGAATGGCAGGGTTTGTGCTGCCGAACCTGTTTGGAATGCATCTGGGTTGGACCCACAATCTGGTGCACATCTTCTCGGGTATTGCGGCTTTATGGTTTGGCGTGAATAATTCTCTGATTTCAGCTGAGCGCTTCAGCTATATCTTCGGTGCTGTCTATGGAATGTTGGGCCTTGCCGGTTTCTTATTTGGTTCCAACACCACGATGATTCCGCCAATGATGGACTATGATTCCTTCTGGTGGCGTTTGATTCCAGGTTACCTGGAGCTGGGAACCGCCGATCATATCGTGCACCTTTTGATCGGGGCGGCTTTTGTGATCGGAGCCTGGCTGACGGCCCGAAAGCTGGATCGCATGGCGCCGAAGGGAACCACCTGGCATTGATTCAAGGATAAAAAAAAGCCCCGGTTTTCCGGGGCTTTGTCGTTAAGGACTAGTCTTCGTCCTCATCTTCGTAATCGTCGTCTTCATCCTCATCATCATCGTCGTCATCATCTTCGTCTTCATCGTCCTCATCGGCTTCTTCATCAGCCTCGATGCGGATCAACCAACCCTCTTCATACGGGTCTTCCATGATCAAAGATGGATCGTCGATAACCTGAGAGTTTACTTCCACCACAGTTCCGGCAACCGGAGTGTAGATGTCCAGTGGACCGTCATCAGTTTCAAGAGTTCCGATCACAACATCTTCTTCGACCTGTTCATTTTCTGCAGGAAGGTCCACAGAAGAAATGGATTCGAAGTCTTCAAGACCGTCTTCGTTGATACCGATAGTGATGAGTCCATCTTCCTTTCGGATCCACAGATAGCCCATAAAATTTCTTACGTCGTCAGATGCCATATTCTTTCCTTATCTAAAGCTGATCTAGTCCAGTGGTGCGAGCTTGCTCGCACCACATCCTCCGCGTGGCGGGGGGCGCGATTAACAATCGTAGTACAAGTGGAACTCGTAGGGAACCGGTCTTTGTTGAACCGGACGCACTTCTTTGTCGATTTTGTACTGAACCCAGGTTTCGATCAAGTCGTCAGTGAAAACATCGCCTTTTTTCAGGAAGCTGCAGTTTTTCATCAGATGATTCAAGCTTTCTTCCAAAGTGCCCGGAACAGAAGGGATCGCCGCTGCTTCTTGAGGAGGCAGACCATAGATGTCTTTGTCCAGTGGATCACCTGGGTTGATCTTGTTGATGATACCGTCAAGACCCGCCATCAGGATGGCTGCTTCTGCCAGATAAATGTTGGCAGATGGATCTGGAGTACGGAACTCAATACGTTTTGCCTTCGGATTTGGACCGGAGTTCGGGATACGCATTGCCGCAGAACGGTTTTTGAAGCTGTAAGCCAGTTTTGTCGGAGCTTCAAAGCCCGGAACCAGACGCTTGTAAGAGTTGGTTGTCGGGTTGATGATACCGCAAAGAGCCGGAGCGTGTTTCAAAACGCCACCGATATAGTGCAAAGCCATTTCGGAAAGGCCTGCGTATTTGTTGCCGGCAAACAGGTTTTTTCCATCTTTCCACAGGGACATATGGATGTGCATGCCGGAACCGTTATCACCGAAGATTGGTTTTGGCATGAAGGTCACAGTTTTACCGTAGCGTTTTGCCACGTTTTTCACGATGTATTTGAACCACATCATTTTGTCGCCCATGTTCAGAGCGGTGTCGAAGCGGAAGTTGATCTCACCCTGGCTGGAGGCAACTTCGTGGTGATGACGTTCCACTTGCATGCCGCATCTTTCAAGTTCAAGGCAGATTTCGGTTCTTAGATCCTGCTGGGAATCTGTTGGCAGGGCCGGGAAGTAACCCTCTTTCGGACGGATTTTGTAACCCAGGTTTTTTCCACCTTCGTCGCGGCCGGTGTTCCAGACAGCTTCGTCACTGTCGATCATATAGAAGGCAGAGTTGTTTGTTTGTTCGTAACGGATGTCATCAAAGATGAAGAATTCCGCTTCCGGACCGAAGTAGGCCGTGTCAGCAATGCCGGTGGACTGCATGTAAGCGATGGCTTTTTTAACCACTTGGCGGGGGTCACGATTGTAGGCTTGAAGTGTTTCCGGAAGGCAGACATCACAGATCAAAGACAAAGTTGGCACCTGCATGAAAGGGTCCATCATCGCTGTGGATGGATCCGGCATGATGATCATGTCTGACTCTTCGATGCCTTTCCAGCCGCGGATGGAGCTTCCGTCAAAGCCGTAGCCTTCTTCAAAAGCTTCAGCAGTCAGTTGGTGCAAAGGCACAGTCAGGTGCTGCCAAGTTCCAAGCATATCGCAGAACTTCAGATCCACCATCTTGGCGCCTTTTTCATTGGCGAATTTTAATACATCTTTACCGGTCATCGTGAGCCTCCCTGGGGGTTAAAAAAGCATAATCTAAAGAGCCTGTTCGTCCTTCTCACCGGTGCGGATGCGAAGGGCTGAGTCCACAGGAAGCACGAAGATTTTGCCGTCACCAATCTTGCCTGTGTGAGCTGTTTTACGAATGGCCTCGACAGCGCTGTCGACCAGAGCTGAAGGAAGAACCACTTCAATTTTTATTTTTGGAAGAAAGTCGACAACGTATTCGGCGCCTTTGTAAACCTCAGTGCGCCCTTTTTGCCGGCCGAAACCACGAACTTCTGAGACAGTGATCCCTTCAACGCCGACCTCTGAGAGAGCATCGACCACATCATCAAGCTTGAAGGGTTTTATGATTGCCTCAATTTTTTTCATCTACTTCTTTGTTCGGGAAAACGAACTTCTAAATTTGGATTTTCAAAAGGATAGCAAAGGAACTCAGGAATGCAAAAACTAGAAAGGTCATTTATTTTTTTTAATTTCGTAATAACGCAGACCAGTAAGTGTCACTCCTTGGAAAAAAAGAAAAAGCGCTGCCAAAGCGGCTTGCGGTGCCATGTGGTTTTTGGTACACACGGGACCTCATTTTCGGAAAATCAAACTTTGTTGTCGTACTCGGGGGGGATAATGACTACAACGCGTTTTTTCGTTTACGGTTCTTTTTGCGAGGGCATGGTCCATTTCGGCAAGATCCAGAATTTCGTGGAATCTTCAGTATTTGCAAGGGTTAAGGCAACTGCCTACCGCTTGAAAGTGGGCTTCCCGGCGATGGTCAAAGGGGGATCTGACCTGGTTCCGGGACAACTGATTGAACTTAAGGGATCCGATCTATTGTTGAGCCTGATGGATGAGTTCCACGGCTACAATCGCATGGATCCCGACAAGAGCCTTTACTCCAGAGAAGAGATCGAAGTGCACCCGGAAGGCATGTCCGCTCCGGTGAAAGCCTGGATCTATTTCCTGAATCCTCTGAAGCTGCCTGTGAATGCCACGGTGATTTCAGGCGGAGACTGGAGACGCTCCATGGAAGAGCAGCCGGTGCTGACTTCCAAACTGAGTGACAAGCAGGTCACTTATATTCAGAGACTGGGTCGCTCCTCTGGCCGGGAGATTGTACCGATTGATTTGACGCTCTATCGTGAGCTGATGAATCTTGAGCTGATCGTCGATAAAGGTCGTCGACTGGCGCTGTCCAAACTGGGCCAAGAGGTTTACAGACACCTTGCCTAATACAGAAAAGCTTTTCCGCATTGTTCTTATCGAGCCCGAAATCCCGCAAAACACCGGAAATATCGGGCGCACGTGTGTTGGTACCAACTGCGAACTGCACATTGTGGGAAAGATGGGCTTTGAGATCAACGACACCAACTTGAAGCGGGCGGGGCTGGATTACTGGCCTCACCTGACGTGGTACCGCCACGAAACCTTCGAGGACTGGTGGAAACACGTTGAAGATCCGTCCCGCATCTGGCTTTTTACCACCAAGACCCAGCGCACCTATTTTGAACCTCAGTACCAATCCGGAGACTGGTTCGTTTTTGGTAAAGAAACCAAAGGACTGGATCCCGAGTTCCTGCAAAAGCACCCGGAACAAACTGTCACGATCCCCATGATTGGGGAGGGGGCTCGCAGCCTGAATCTCGCCACCAGTGTGGCGATCGCGGCTTATGAAGGTCTTCGTCAGGTGCGATTTACATTGCGATAGTTTAAGGCTTTGGTCGGGGTCGCTCTCGAGGAAGTCTTTGAAATTCTGAATGAAATCGCGTCAATGACGCATCCAGAAATTGCCCCCTTACCTTGCCGCTTATGTCAATTTGGGTCTATCCTCATAGGCTATGGTTACACAAATTTTGACAAAAATGTTCGGAACGAAGCACGACCGTGAGATGAAAAAGATCCAGCCCACTGTGGATCGTATCAATGCCCTGGAACCTCAGATGGCAGCTCTTACGGATGATCAACTCAAAGCCAAGACTCCCGAGTTTCAAGAGAGACTGAAGAAAGGCGAAACAGTTCACGATATTCTGCCGGAAGCATTTGCGGTCTGCCGTGAAGCCTCCAAGCGTGTATTGGGAATGCGCCACTATGACGTACAGTTGATCGGTGGTTATGTTCTGAATCGCGGCAACATCGCTGAGATGAGAACGGGTGAAGGTAAAACCCTGGTGGCGACTTTGCCGGTTTACCTGAACGCTCTTACGGGTCGCGGTGTGCACGTTGTAACTGTGAATGATTATCTGGTTCGTCGTGACGCCGAACACATGGGCCGTCTTTATGGCTGGCTGGGTCTTACCACGGGTATTATTGTTCACGGTCTGACAGATCAGCAGCGCAAACAGATGTACGCTTGTGACATCACTTACTGCACCAACAATGAGCTTGGCTTCGACTATCTTCGCGACAACATGAAGTTTGATTTGAACGACTATGTTCAAAGACCTCACTATTATGCCATCGTCGATGAGTGCGACTCCATCCTGGTCGATGAAGCGCGTACCCCGCTGATCATTTCCGGTCCTGCGGAATCCTCCACTGACAAATACTATGCTGTGAATCAGATCATCCCGCACCTGAAGCGCGATGTTCACTTCAACATGGAGGAAAAATCCAAAACAGCCTCTCTGACTGACGCCGGAAACGCGAAAGTCGAAGAGCTGATGGGTCTTTCCAATCTTTACGATCCTCAAAACATCGAGATCCTGCACCACGTGTATCAGGGTTTGAAAGCTCACTATCTGTATCGTCTTGATGTGGAATACATGATCAAAGACGGCGAGATCGTGATCGTTGATGAATTCACCGGTCGTTTGATGCCGGGTCGTCGCTGGAGCGATGGTCTGCACCAGGCCATCGAAGCCAAAGAAGGCGTTGAAGTTAAGTCTGAGAATCAGACTTTGGCGACCATCACCTTCCAGAACTACTTCCGTATGTACGACAAACTGTCGGGCATGACGGGTACAGCTGATACTGAAGCTGTCGAGTTCAAAAAAATCTACAATCTTGACGTGAACGTGATTCCGACCAACCGTCCGATTCAGCGGGCCGATCAGGAAGACGTGGTTTACAAGTCTGAAAAGGCGAAGTTCAAAGCCATCACTGCCGACATCAAAGAACGTATGGCCAAGGGTCAGCCGATTCTGGTGGGTACTGAATCCATCGAAAAATCCGAAGCTTTAAGTTCTTTCCTGCGCAAAGAAGGCGTTAAGCACGAAGTTCTGAATGCGAAACACCACGAACGCGAGGCGGAAATCATCGCTCAGGCGGGTCGTAAGGGTGCAGTGACCATCGCCACCAACATGGCCGGTCGTGGTACTGACATCATGCTGGGCGGTAACGCCGACATGCTGGCAAAAGCGCAGGTGGGTAACGATGATTCTCCGGAATTCGCGGAAGCGGTTCTGAAAATCAAACCTCAGGTCGAAGCGGAGCGCGCGGAAGTTCGCTCTGTCGGTGGTTTGTACATCATCGGTACTGAACGTCACGAATCCCGCCGTATCGACAACCAGTTGCGTGGTCGTTCCGGTCGTCAGGGTGATCCGGGCGAATCCAGATTCTATCTGTCCCTGGAAGACAAATTGATGAGAATCTTCAACGGTGAGCGCATCCAGAAGATCATGGAAATGCTGAACATCCCTGAAGATGAACCAATCACAGCAAAAATGGTGACCAACGCGATCGAAGGCGCTCAGCGCAAGGTCGAAGGCCACAACTTTGATATCCGTAAAAACCTGATGGAATACGACTCTGTGATGAATGCACAGAGAAACGCGATCTACGGCATGCGCCGCAAGGTTCTGGAAGGTCAGGAAATCGAAAGAACCACTTTGGACTGGCTGGGTGATGTTGTTTCCAATCTTTTGGACACTCACATTCCTGAAGGCGGCAAAAAAGAAGAGTGGAGCCTGGAAGGTCTTAATAACTCCCTGGCACAAAGCTTCGGTTTCAAAATCGATTTCACGACTATGGCGGTGAACACTGAAACTGTCACAGACGGCGTGAAATCCGGCGTGAAAGAAGTTTGGGATCGTCAGAAAAATTCCATGGGTCCGTTCTTTGAACAGGTTCAGAAAATGATCCTTCTTCAAAGCATCGATCATCACTGGAAAAACCACTTGTACGTGATCGACAAACTGAAAGAGGGTATCTCTTTGCGTGGTTACGCTCAGAAAGATCCTTTGATCGAGTACAAAAAAGAGGCGTTCAAAGCCTTTGAAACCCTGAACAACACCATCAAGTCTGATGCGATCGAAAAAGTGATGCGCGTTCAATTGGTGGCTCAGCAGAACGAGCAGGAAGTTTTGGAAAGCCTGCGTCCGGAAGAAGCAGACCTGGATGAATTGGATTATTCATCTCCAAGCGAAGCGGACATCGGCCACAGCCTGCCAGAGACTGAAGATGCTCCAAAGCGCAAGATGACCTTCCAAAGCGGCCCTCGTGACGACCGTCCGATGAACCGTGAAGAGCGTCGTCGTCAGGAAAAAGACACGAAGGGAAAAAGATAATTGGCTTCTTGTCCAAGTTGCCACCAGCCGGTAGAGATTCTTGATAAGCATCTGGGGACTCTTTTCACGTGTTCCCACTGCAATGCGGTTTTCTTTGTCGACTGGAATGGACAGCCAGAGTTGGCACAACACGAGCCGGAGCCAGAAACTCCGGCCGAGTCGTTTTCAGAGCCTGCACAAAGCTTTCAAAACGGCACCGACTTCCAGGGTGGACAGGAATTTGTCCCTTATACTCCCGATAATTCAATCCCGGAACAATCCTATCAGGATCAGCCGTATTCCAGCGATCCGCAGTATGCTGAGCAGGCTTACGAGCCTTCTCAAGATCCGGGGATGAATGCGCCTCCGCAGGACAATGTTTCTTACGCTGAACCTGTCGAGGTTCCAGGGGACGTCCCACCAGCGGAAGAAACCCCTTACGATTTCAGTCAGACTTTGGATTCGGTGAATTCTCAGCCGATGGCAGAACCTGCACCGATGTCTTCAGACACGGCGGATTTTTCTGATGTCACTGATTTTGCCAACGCCGACACGGCGGTGGGCCCACTGGCTTACACGGTCACGATTGATGGGATTGAATCCAGTCGATTGGTGACCCAGCTTCGCGAGGCGATGACTGATTCCCGCTTTGGCTGGGATGTGACGGATCTGCTGTCGCACGTGGGCGGCGGAAGGCTTGTATTACGTGGGCTGACCCCGGCTAAAGCATCTGTCCTTATCAACCGAATAAAGTATCTGCCTTTTAAAATTTCCTGGAGGCAAGATGTCCTGTCTGGTTCCTAAAATTTCGTTAAGCTTTTTGACAATTCTTTTGTCTGCTTCCGTGGCTTTGGCCAGCGGGGGGGAAGAGCATGGCGGAGGCCACGGCGAAAAAAAGGAAGCGGCCCCGAAAGAGGTCAAATCCCGCGAAGAAAGCTATGGCGTGGTTCAGGCGCGGGTGGCGGCTTTGGAAGCCAAGATCAAGGCCGGGGAAACTGAAATTCAGAAACTGATTCTGGAAAAACAGCACACCAAGGACCCCGCCAAGGTGAATGAGATTCTGGGCCACATGATGACCTTGCACAAGGACATGGCAAAGAATCTTAAAGACTACGACAAAGAAAGAACTTTGCTGAAATACCGCTATCCTGAAAAGGGTCTGGCGGATAAGCGCGAATACGAGCGCATTGATTTAAAGACCATCGAAGAAATGGAAAATCAGATGAGCCTGGGTTCATCCGTGAAACGCACCCTGAAGAAGGTTCGCAGTCAGTACGACACACCGGAAGATGTAAAAAAGGTGGAAGCCTCTGAGGCTGCTGACGGGCATAAAAAGTCCGCCCCTCAGGCCCCGGCCAGTCTGACCGATCCGGTCATCCTGAAAAAATAAAAAACCCTGTCCCAGTTTGAGACAAAAGAAAGTTGCTCGCTTTCGAGGAACGGGCGAAGCTGGTACCTTAGAAGAATGGGGG
The DNA here is from genome assembly GCF_056175685.1 of Bdellovibrio sp. MYbb2. NCBI lineage: Bacteria > Pseudomonadati > Bdellovibrionota > Bdellovibrionia > Bdellovibrionales > Pseudobdellovibrionaceae > Bdellovibrio > Bdellovibrio sp. MYbb2. Next base: position 379,831 of record NZ_JBJKJI010000001.1, on the reverse strand, counting down.
AAGTATGCTCCGATATGCGGCTATACCGTTGATTTCGCTTGGCCTGATGCTGTCTGCCTGCCAGACATCCATGCTGAAGCAGTTTGAAGAAATCACGCCAGGAATGGAAAAAGACGACGTTCTGGATCTGATGGGAAGCCCCACCCAAACTCAAAGATTTCATGGCAAAGACCGTTGGACTTATGTGTTCTATGATAAGCGCATCAAGTTTGTGAAAGAAGTGCAGTTCTTTGAAGGCAACGCCATCTATGTTGGTGATATCTGGCAGCCGCCGGCAGAAAAGAATGCCGTGGCTCTGGATTCATTGAACGATCGCAAGAACCGCGAGATCGACGAACAGATTGCCCGCGATGTTGAAGGTCACCGTCGTTCCTATGATGAGTATGAAAAGAAATCAAAGGGCGAGGACAAGGTTCGTTATGTTCCGGATTTCGAGCCGGTTCGTTAAGGCAGGTTTTACTGACCCTGGGGCAATACCAGGGGTTCACCCAAGACAGAGATCACTTCATAACCGGTGATCTCTAAAGTGTCTGAAGCATCTTTTCCATAAAACTTCACGCCGGTCCAAGCCCACTCGCGCGGCCATTCATCCACGACATTGCGGAAGAAGATTTTGCCACCTTCACGAATGCCGGGGGCGGTGATGTCGAATTCAAAGTCACTGACCGGGCTTGCAAAGATCCGTGCAAACGGAATCGGGAAGGCTGCGATGTGATTCTGATCATCGCTGACCACGCAAGGAATTCGCACGACCATCTTCGGAATTTCACCGGAAATCGCCACGCCTTCTGCCGAGAACAAAAGATCCACGGTCGGATAGCGGTCACACACAAATACGCGGGACCCGGCAGGGCTTTTCATCAGGAACAGACCCAGCTTGATGCCGGGGCCATCGCTGAACTGATCCACTTCGACATTTTTTAGAATCTGGTATTTGAAGGCTTTTTTAAATTCTTCAGGGGATGCTTCGCTCAAATCGAAACTGTCAGAGATCGTGCCCACCGAACTTAATCCACCGTCGGAGGCGACTTTGCGTTTCGGCGAAAGTTTCTCGTTCAGAGTGTGCAATATAAACGGAAGAGCCGCCATCAGTAAGATCAGGCTCATCATGCGCGACATTTTTTGTGGCGGTGACTTTTGTCTCTTCATATTAATACTCGCACTTTATTGTATCACGATCCGCCTGAGTCAGGGTGTTGCGGATTGTGTCTGAACTTAGAATACTCCACATAACGCTGGCTATGGTGTTGTCGCGGTGTTTGAGACCCAACACATGTCCCAGTTCGTGCACCATCAAACTTTCCAGATGCACACCCGAACCCATAGACGGGGTGTCGTAAGTAAAGAAGTTAAAGAACTGATCGTTCAGAATCAGATCCGCTTCATAGATCTGGTTCGAGCGCCAGTACAGGGTCGTTAAAGCCTGATAGTTCTTTTTCGGAGCTTCCTGCCAGGGCCACGCTGTCAGGACGTGTACGGTGCTTTTGGCATCCTTGGCGGCGGCGTTGGCCTGGGAATCTGTCACGTGACTGAAGGTGAACAAAGTCATCCCGGCAGCGTCGTTCCAGTGCTGGGCGGCTTTGTTAAGCGCATCTTCGTATTCAGCCGGATAGCTGCTGTGAAGTTTTAATTTTACCGGAATGTTGGATTTCCAGGAAACACGCTGACCGTAAGAGTTCTGTACGAATCCGCAGTCGGCTTGATTTTCACTGGCTAATAGATCGTCGTCGCCGGGCCCAAGATTGGGGCCTTTTTCGCAGGCGCACAAAGATAGAAGGGTGAAAGAAAGGACGATCCACTTGAACATATACTTGTCAGTTTACACGAGTTTTATACGCGCAACCTGACAAGAAATGAATACTCGACCTAGGACCTATCTATAGAAGGACGCGATGTCGTCGTCGTTGCGAATATACGTTTTGAAATCTGGGGACACATAGCTGGACTCATGGATTTTGCCCATTGGACAATTTTCCAAGCCCGCCAAGGTTTCGCCATTCCAGCCACAAGCCCCGACATACCAAGCCATCTGGCTGTAATCGACTTTGTAAGCAACAACGACAGACCCTTTAAAGATCGCCACAACTTCTTCCAAAACAGTTTTACCGTCAGCGTGATAGTCACCTTGCAACACAGTGTCCATCCAGATGAAGGCTTGCTTGTCAGAGATGCGCTCAAGTCTTTCGAACTGGAACTTTGTCAGGAAGGAATCACGCACACCGTTGGTGTAGATGATTCTTTCGCGGTAAGGCTTTGCGCATTCTGCAGATTTGCAGACGGTTTTGTAGTCTTCGATCAAGTCATAGAATTTGTTCGCGCCCACGAATTGCTTGTCAGCAAAGGCATTGAAGGAAATCAGATTTACGGCCAACAAAAGGCCCGTCATCAGCTTTTTCATAAAAAGTCTCCGTTTAGGTGGACCTTGTATAACTCCGGCCCGGGAGTTTGTATAATTTAAAATGCGGAACTGCTGGCTAGATACTTTGATTCACCGTTTCCGCAAGGACGCGTTTCAGGATCTTGCCACTGTCGCCTTTGGGAAGGCTTGGCAAAAACACGAAATGCTTGGGAATTTTGAATTTAGCAAGGTTCTGAACGCAGTGCTGGTGCAGGGTTTCCGGCGTCAGGTCATTGCTGCTGCGAACCACAAAGGCCTTTCCAACCTCGCCCCATTTGTCGTCCGGAACGCCAATGACGGCGGCTTCCAGAACCCCTGGGTGGGTGCGCAGTATCTGCTCAACCTCTGGAGGATAAACATTTTCGCCGCCGGAAATGAACATGTCTTTTTTGCGGCCAACGACGTAGTAATATCCTTCTTCATCGCGACGGACCAGATCACCGGTGTATAGCCAGCCTTCCTTGATGGTGTCTTGCGTGGCCTTTTCGTTGTGCCAGTAGCCCTGCATGATCATCGGACCGCGCAATAACAATTCGCCCACCTGATTCGCTCCCAGTTCGCGGCCTTCGGGGTCGACAACTTTGGCTTCAGTATAGAAATTAGGAAAACCGATAGAGCCGATTTTGCGAAGGGCGTCTTCTTCATTCAAAGAAAACACATTCGGGCCAAACTCGGTCAGGCCGTAACCCTGGCGCACCGGAACGCCTTTTTGATCCCAGGTCTTGATCAGCTCCAAAGGCATGGGTTCGCCGCCGACAATGGCATAGCGGATGTTTTCTAAGTTGGTGTCGGTGAAGCGCGGGGATCTTGCCATCATTTCCATGGTGGTCGGAACGCCAAACAGCAATGTCGCTTTTTCTTTTTCACTTAAAGACAAAATCTGTTCAGCGTCGAATTTTTTCAAGAACACGACTTTGGCACCACGATGAATGAACGGCGTCGTCAAAACATTCCAGCCACCGGTGTGGAAGAACGGCAAAAAGATCACCGTGCAGTCGGTTTGCGAGATATTTAATCGCAAGGTTGTGTTGATCGAGTTCCAGAAGATCATTTTGTAAGTCAGGATGGCGCCTTTCGGGGAACCAGTTGTGCCTGACGTGTAAAGGATCATCGCCGGGTCATTTTCCTTGGGCACAAAAGGAACTTCCCCCTGTGCTGGCGGGCTTAGCAGGTCCGCAGCGAAGCTGTCTGGTCCCTGCATTAGATAGTGTCTGGTGCCGGGAAGGTTTTCGACGATGTCGCGATACGTTTCCTGGAACAGAACCAGCTTTGGGGAAGAGTCGGTGATGATGTGGTTGACCTCTCGCTGGGTCAGTCGGAAGTTGACTGGAACCATGATGGCACCCAGGCGTTGCAAGGCAAAGAACAGGAACACATATTCCAGCTCGTTGGTGGCCAGAACCGCCACGCGATCGCCTTTGCAGATGCCAAATTTTTCGTGCAGCACGTGTGCTCCGGCATTGGCCAGATCAAAAAATTCAGCATAGGACAATTCACGGCCCGTATCGCCATCTTTAATGGCGATATTTTTCGGTGAATAAAGCTTCCAGCGTTTCAGCCAATCCAGTTCCATCATTACCTTCTCGTGGATTAAGTGTCGTATCCCCATTCCAGAGCCAGTGCAGCCATGCTCATACCACCGCCAGAGCCCAACATAAAGACCAAGTCGCCTTTTTTCATTTTTTTCTGGTTGGCTGCATCCGCCACCGCCATGCCGATGCTGGCAGAGCCGGTATAACCAAAGCGGTCCATCACGTAGTGAGCGCGATCCCGCGGCAGCTCCAATTTATCCAGCGTTTCGTAAATGCTTTGCACGTTGAACTGGGTGATGAAGAAGTGCTTGATATCAGAAGGCTTCTTCTGGATGCGATCCAACAAAATATTAGTCAGACGCGGCCAGTGAATGCCGTTGGTTTCAGGGGGAATGCGTTTAGGGAAGGTCAGCAGGTGACCTTTGTTTTCTACAACCTGGTGGGTGACCGGCTGGGCGGTGCCTCCGGCATAGATGCCCATATAGTCATGATACTGACCATCGGTGTACATCTGACTGTCGATGAATCCTGAATTGTCTTTGGATGGCTGCAGAATCACCGCACCCGCGCCATCGGCGAACAGGGAGGCAATTTTGTAATCATCAAAGTTCAGATACTTGGACATCGCATAGGCGCCCACCACCAGAACATTTTTGTATTTGCTGTCAGCGAAAATATATTTGGAAGCGATATCACAACCCACAACAAAACCCGCGCACGCGGTGTTGATGTCATAAGTTCCTGCATTCACTGCACCCAGGCGGTAAGCCACCACCGAGGCGGTGGACGGGGAAAGATAATCGGGTGTGTCGGTAGAGACAATAATAAGATCCAGATCTTTCGCCGTGATGCCGGCGGTTTTCATTGCCTGTTCGGCAGCGGGCAGAATCAAATCAGACGTGCGCTGATCTTCAGTCATCCAGCGGCGTTCCTTGATGTTGCGGTTTTCCGCTAGGAAGGTTCCGATGTCTTTTTTGTAAAGATCATTGAAATATTGATTGGTGATCACACGCTCAGGCGCGTACATCCCGGTCCCTGCAATTGTCGCTTTTCTTGTCGTTGTCATCATTTAATCCTTTGCGATTTCGCTTATCTACAATTCAATTTCGCAACTTTGGCAAGAAAAGAAATTTAGAGCATTAACTCTATACTCCGAGCGAAAAAGTGCTTTTTCCTTTGACGGACCGGGGGCCTGTCGGGGTACTTCAAGTGCATGACAAATATTAATTTCGATTTCAAAAACAAAAATGCCATCGTAACCGGCGGAGCGTCCGGAATCGGTTTTCAAATCACTAAAAGCTTTTTGGAAGCCGGTGGAAATGTTTCCATCTGGGATTATTCTGAAGCAGCTTTGCAAACTGCCAAATCTGAATTTGCAAAATACGGATCTCAGATTCACATCGCGCAAGTTGATGTGGGCAATCGTGATTCCGTAGCGAAAGCCGCGGCGTCTTTGCCATGGGCTGTGGATATTCTTGTGAACAACGCAGGTATCACCCGCGACAAATCTTTTGCAAAGATGTCACCTGAAGACTGGGATGCGGTCATCAATACCAATCTGACAGGTTTGTTCAACGTCACAAAATCTGTTTTGGAAAAATTCAATCCGAACTCCAGCAGCAAACGCATCATCAATATCGCGTCTGTTGTGGCGCTTTACGGAAACTTCGGTCAGACCAATTACGTGGCGGCAAAAGCCGGTGTGATCGGTATGTCCAAAACATGGGCGAAGGAACTGGGTCGCAAAGGTTTCACTTCCAATGCGATTGCTCCGGGGTTTATCGCCACGGCAATGACCAAAGCGATGCCGGCTGAAGTGCTTGACGGCATGAAGGCGAAAGTTCCAGTGGCGCGTTTGGGTGAAGTGGAAGACATCGCCAATGCATGTCTGTTCCTGTCCAGCGAGCAGGCGGGTTATATCAACGGCGCGGTGATCAGCGTTGATGGTGGTTTGGTTCTTTAATGATCTGACAACTTTTTTATAAGGAGTGACTTCGATGAGATTTCTGTTCTTGGCTTTGAGTGTCTTGGTATCAGGTTTCTTTGTGTCCTTGGAATCTTTGGCAAAGGCTGAAGCATTCAAAGGCTTCGTTCAGGTTGCTCCGCAAAAAGAGTTGTTTGTGGATTATGTTCCCGCCAAAGAAAAACAGCCCACGGTTGTTTTGATCAATGGCCTGACTTACAGCACCCGTCAGTGGGATTCTTTTGTGAATGCTCTGCTGGCAAAAGGTCTCGGCGTTTTACGCTATGATCCGATCGGCCAAGGGCAGACGTTGCTGAAATATGCGCCGGTGGTGGCGCCGATTCCGGTGCAGGATCAGGTCGCTGATCTTAAGGCGCTTTTGGAGAAAATGAATTTAAAAGGTCCTTACAATTTAGCAGGACTGTCTTATGGCGGTGGTGTGGCTGCGGGCTTCACCGCCGCTTATCCATCTCTGGTAAAAAATCTGATCATGATGGCGCCGTTCACGCGTCCGCTGGATGGTCAGGATCAGTGGATCCGTGCGCAGATCTGGGCGACTCGCCAGATCTTCCCGTTTAATAAAATGTCGGATGATGATTTGTATGATTACTATCTGCATCAGATCATCTATGCGACTTATCCGCAGGCAGAACCCATTGTGCTTGAAAATCCATTCAAACTGGAAGCCACCTTCCGTCTGGTTCAGGGTATTCGCAAATACCGCCCTGTCGATCTGACAGATTCCATTCCGGCAAAGTCACTGCATTTGTTGATTGCGCGCCAGGATCAATACATCAACACCAGTGTGCTGGACGAATACTGGGATGCAGTTCCGGAAAAAGCCCGCGCCAGTCGTTTGTATATCAATGGTTCCGAACACAAGATGGTGGAAGCGGTTCCGAATTTCACGGCAGCCTGGGTTTATCAGATCGTTACGGGTAACAAAAAACTTTCTGAAGGCCGCGACTTTGAAGGTTATCCGTTCCGCGGTGAAGTTCGCAGCGGGCAGGAAGAAATTCAGGTGGGTCGCGAATGATTCACCATGAAATCGTCGACGGACTGGTTCCGGAAAGTGTTTTCTTCATCCATGGAAATCTGGCTTCCAATCGCTGGTGGTATCCGGCGCAGGAGTTCTGGGAAAAACACGCGGCAGGAAAAAGCTATTCCGGTTCTTTGATTTACGCTGAATTCCGCGGGTGCGGTAAAAGTGCCGCTCCCAAAGACAGCAGTGAAGTTGACATGCACCTGTTTGCCGAGGATTTCATCGCGTTGCTTAAGAACTTGAATAAGGGTCCGTATCACCTGGTGGGTCATTCCACCGGGGGGCTGATTGCGGCGCTGATGTTGTCAAAAGCACCCACTCTGTTTAAAAAAGCGGTTCTGCTGGATCCTGTCGGGGCACAAGGCGTCACGTTTGATGCTTCGATGATCACCGCGTTTGAGCAGATGAAGCAGGACCGCGCGCTGACGGCGGCAGTGATTGGATCCACGATTCATAATAATAATCCTCAATCCCAATATTTTCAGGAAGTGGTGGTGGCGGACGCCTATAAGGCTGTGCAAACCATCGGTCACTGGGTGCTTAAAGCCCTTGATGGGCTTGATGTTCGCGAGGATTTGAAGTCCGTGGAACATGAAGTTCTGGTGCTGCACGGGGAGCACGACAAGCTGCTTTCTGAGGGTGATTCTCAAGCTCTGGCGGCTCTATTTTCGCGTGGTAAATTTGCGCAAATTCCTGACTTAGGACATTGTCCAAATATCGAGAATCCTGAAACCTTTGTGAACATCACTCGGAGTTACCTGTTTTAGTGATGGCGTGGCGCATTGCGCCGCGCAATTTCAACTCGACCGGGTCGGCTTAATAGGTTGCCCATCAGCCTGTTTTCGGTTAGTTATCGTTTAATATATTACAATACTGTGACAAAACTACTTTGCGTCCCCCAGGGAGTGCCAACCTATGTCTGAGCCTAGAGATGAGTATAACCGTAGTGGTCTGCTGGCGTTTGCCTTTTCAATGGTATTCGTCTGTGCATTCTTCGTTTACATCGTTGCGATCAATAAAGGTGTTGATCTTGGCGAAAACGTTGTAGATCCAAATGCCCCTGCAGTAGAGGGTGCTATTCCTGTCTTCGATATCACCAAAGTTCAGGATCCTTGGGTTTCCACTCCAGAAATGGTTACTTACGGTAAGAAGTTCTACTCCACAAACTGCGCTATGTGCCACGGTAACGAAGGCAAAGGCGACGGTGCTGCGGGTGCATCTTTGAATCCAAAACCACGCAACTTGGTTGAAGGTAAATGGACTCAAGGTGAAGGCGTTATCGCTCACTTCAAAGTTTTGCAAAATGGTATCAAAGGTTCTTCCATGGCGGCTTACTCTCATTTCAAGCCGGCTGATCGTTGGGCTGTGATCCATTTCATCGATTCTATCACTGAAAATAAATCCAAAGACGATCCTGCTAAAGTTGCTGAGTTTGCAAAAACCGCACAATAATTAAGGGTTTAATTAATGCTTGCCAATGAGCTGGTATTGAAAACAAGAACAATGGGAACGGTGCTTACAACGGCCGTTCTTGTTTTGTTTTCAGCAGGTGCTCAAGCCTACGACGGCAAGCCGGCTCCGAAGGTTGCCAGCGAGCAGCCCAAAGAGCTTGAAGGCGTGGGTATCGACGAAAAGTTGGGTTCTAAAATCGACCTGACTTTGAAAGTGAAAGACGACAATGGCCAGGAAGTGGCGCTGGGGTCTTTCTTCGACGGTAAACATCCGGTGATCATTTCGCCGGTGTATTTTTCCTGTCCGGGTCTTTGCAACTTCCATTTGAACGGTCTGACAGACGCGCTCAAGTTGATGGAAAAAGATTGGACGATTGGTAAGAAGTTTAAGCTGCTGTCTGTGAGTTTTGACTCAAAAGAGACTCCCGACTTGGCGGCAAACAAAAAACAGACTTACATGAAGCTGTATGACCGTGCCGGAGCTGAAAAAGAATGGCACTTCATCACGGCGGACGAGTCCACAGTGCAGGCTTTGACGCAGGCTCTGGGATTCAAGTTCAGATGGGACGAGACGGCTCAGGAATGGGCACACGCTTCAGCGGCGATTGTGATCACGCCGGACGGAACGATCTCGCGCTATCTGCCGGGGATTATGTTTAATCCTCAGGACATCAAGATTGCTTTGAACGAAGCGACCGATGGCAAAATCGGAACCTTCGTCGACAGCTTGGTGCTTTATTGTTTTAAGTATGACCCACATCAAAGCAAGTACACGCTTGTTGCCTTCAACGTAATGAAGATGGGCGGAGCGGTGATGGTTTTGGTGATGGTAATTTGGTTATTGCCTGTATGGATTCGCTCTCGCAGAGAGCAGAACAATACGGCGGGGAGATAAAGGTACATGATGTGGTTTAATATTGCGAAGGCCCAATCCTTCATGCCCACGCAGGGAACCGAGATTGCGAAGCAGGTCGACAATCTTTATGGATTCTTGCTTGTAACAAGTTTGATCGCCTGCGTCCTTGTGATCGGTGGGATGATCTATTTCGTTTGGAAATACAGACGTAAGTCTCCAAACGACAAAACAGCCTATATCTCTCACAACACAGCGTTGGAGTTCCTGTGGTCATTCATTCCACTGGTTATCTTCCTGGCTGTGTTCGGTTGGGGCTGGTACATCTATCACCAAATGCGTGCGATGCCTGAAAATGCGTTGGAAATCAACGTGATCGGCAAGCAATGGGCTTGGGAAGTTGAATACAAAAACGGTTACAAAACCGTGAATGAAGTGGTTGTGCCTATCAATCAGGACGTCAAAATTCTTTTGACGGCTGCAGATGTGCTACACTCCTTCTATGTTCCGTCTTTCCGTATTAAACAGGATGCGATCCCGGGCCGTTACACGGCTTTGTGGTTCAAAGCTGACAAGCTGGGTGAATTCCACCTGTTCTGTACTGAGTATTGCGGTACTTCTCACTCCGGCATGATCGGTAAGTTGAGAGTTGTTTCCCGCGAAGACTTCGACAAATACCTTGAGCAAGGTCAGGAAGAAAGATTCCTGCCACTGGCTGAAAAAGGTAAAAAATTGTTTGCGGTTAAAGCCTGCGCGTCCTGCCACGCGGTGGATCACCCGGGAGCAATGGTCGGTCCTTCTTTGTTCCAGAAATTCGGTCACGAAGAAGTTATGGATGACGGCACCAAGATCATGTTCGACGAAAACTACATTCGCGAATCCATCCTTGAGCCAAATAAACACATCGTTAAAGGCTTCCCTAAGGGCGTAATGCCCACCTTCCAGGGTCAGCTGAACGAAAACGAACTGAGTGCTCTTGTCGAGTACGTCAAGAATCTGAAGTAAGGAGTTGAGCATGGCGAACACTAAAGCTCACGGCGACAACTATATCAATTTTGAAAAAGGCATCTGGTCCTGGCTGACTACTGTCGATCATAAACGTATCGGTTTGATGTACTTCATCACTGTTATGTTCTTCTTCCTTATCGGTGGAATCATGGCTTTGTTGCTTCGTTTGGAGCTTTTTGCTCCGAATGCGGCTCCGAACGTGGGTCAGATCCTGGCAAACGGTGACGTTTACAATCAGGTGATGACGTATCACGGGGCGATCATGGTCTTCATGGTTATCGTTCCTGGTATCCCGGCGATCCTGGGTAACTTCTTCCTGCCTTTGCAAATCGGCGCGAAAGACGTGGCCTTCCCAAGAATCAACCTGCTGAGCTGGTACTGCTTCATGGCGGGTGCGATCCTGGCGATTGCAACTTTCTTCACTACTAAGATCGACACGGGTTGGACGTTCTACACTCCATATTCTATCAGAACGGGTACAGCGACGGCGATGATGGTTCTGGCAGCCTTCATCATGGGTATGTCCTCCATCCTGACAGGTCTGAACTTCATCGTGACCGTGCACAAGCTAAGAGCTCCGGGCATGACCATGCACCGTATGCCTTTGTTCATCTGGTCTTTGTATGCCACAGCGATCCTTCAGATGTTGGCGACTCCGGTTCTGGGTATCACATTGCTTCTTTTGGCAGTGGAAAGATTCCTGGGTATCGGTATCTTCGATCCTAAACTGGGTGGTGACCCGGTATTGTTCCAGCACTTCTTCTGGTTCTACTCTCACCCTGCGGTTTACATCATGATCATCCCGGCAATGGGTATCATCTCTGAGCTGATCACGACCTTCTCCAAAAAAGTCATCTTCGGTTACACGGCGATTGCATACTCTTCTTTGGGTATCGCGGCGGTGTCCTTCTTCGTTTGGGGTCACCACATGTTCGTATCCGGTCAGTCTGAAACTACCGGTATCGTGTTCTCTTTCCTGACAATGCTGGTTGGGGTTCCGACAGCGATCAAGATGTTCAACTGGGTTGCGACGTTCTACAAAGGTTCTGTGGAATTCCGTTCTCCGATGTTGTACGCCCTGGGCTTCATGTTCCTGTTCGCCATCGGTGGTGTGACAGGGGTTATGTTGGCTACACTTCCAATCGACGTTCACTTCCATGACACTTACTTCGTGGTAGCTCACTTCCACTACGTGATGGTGGGTGGTACTTTGATGGCGTTGATGGGTGGTTACTACTACTGGTTCCCGAAAATGTTCGGCAAGATGTACAACGAAACCACAGCTCGTATTTCCTTCGTGTTCATCTTCATCGGTTTCAACGTGACCTTCTTCCCTCAGTTCATCCTGGGCGCGATGGGTATGCCACGTCGTTACTTCGATTACATCCCGGCTTACGAGAATCTGAACAAGATCTCCACAGTGGGTTCCTGGTTGATCCTTATCGGCTTCCTGGTTGGTCTGTACACGATCGTTCAGGGTCTGATGAAGGGTGAAAAAGCTCCGATGAATCCTTGGGGCTCCAAAACTTTGGAATGGCAGACGTCCTCTCCACCTCCACACGACAACTTCAGTGTTGAACCAGTAGTAACAGCGGGGCCTTATGAGTACAGATAATACAGTTCACGGCGCTCACACAGCACACGTAGCTCACCACTTTAAAACGGCTGAGCAACAGTATTCCTCTGGTAAAGAGGGTATCTGGTTGTTCATGCTGACAGAGATCCTGATGTTCGGTGCGATCTTTGTTGGGTATGCTATCTATCACAACATGTATCCAGCGATGTTCGCTGAAGGCGCATCTTCCCTAGATTGGAAGATGGGTTTCGTGAACACCCTGGTTCTGATCTTCTCGTCCTTCACAATGGCGATCTCGATTTCCTTCATCCAGAAGAACGAGCAGAAAAAAGCGGTCCTTGCCCTGGCAACGACAGTTCTTTGCGGCGCGATCTTCATGGTGATCAAGTACTTCGAATACCAGCATAAATTCCACCTGGGTCTGTTCCCGGGTAAATTCCTGGATGTCGCGAAAGTGGGCGCAGAGCACGCAAACCTTGGTTTGTACTTCGGCTTCTACTACGTAATGACAGGTCTGCACGGTATCCACGTATTGTTGGGTATGGGTCTGATCACTTGGTGTTTGATCCGCACTATCCGCGGTGATTTCCACAGTCAGTACTGGATCGTTGTTGAAGGTGTTGGTTTGTTCTGGCACATCGTCGACTTGATCTGGATCTTCCTATTCCCTCTTCTTTATTTGGTGGGGTAACAAATGGCTCAACATAACGACAACAACCCGAATGTTCTTCATCCGCACATCACTCCACTGGCAACTTACTTCAAAGTTGCCATGGCGTTGTTCGGTCTGACTTTCCTGACAATCATCGCCCACCACTTCAGAGCAAATCTGGGTGCTTTGGCGGCGCCGGTGGCGTTCCTGATTGCTTTGGTGAAAGCGACTCTTGTGTGTCTTTGGTTCATGCACTTGAAAGATGACACCAAAATCAACCGTTTCGTATTTGCTTCCGGCTTCTTCTTCCTGGCGCTGCTTTTCGTGATTTGTGCTATGGATATCGCGACACGCGTACTAGAAGTCAGCCCACTATAAGATCATCGTGTTACGTTTATACGCAGATCTTACCAAGTTTGGCATAGTCGTTTTCTCAGTCCTTGCGGGACTGGCCGGCTATGCCACTGGTTTCCAGATTGAAAATCCCTTTGATTGGAAAATCTTCCTTGAAGCTCTGCTGGGGATTTACTTCCTCAGTTCCGGTTCGCTGGCCCTGAATCAGGTGCAGGACTGGAAGCTTGATCAAAAAATGCCCCGTACAGCCAAGCGTCCGATCCCTTCCGGTAAAATCAAACCGGCAGCGGCGGGCATTCTTTCTGTTGGTCTGTTGCTGGTGGGTTTGAACATTCTGTTCAAGCTGGAGCCAGTGGCCGGCTGGGTGGGTTTGTTCTGCGTCTTCCTTTACAACGGTCCTTACACTTTGTGGTGGAAACGCCGTTGGGTGTTTGCAGCCGTTCCGGGTGCGATCCCGGGCGCTTTGCCAGTGACCATCGGTTACGCGGTGGCAAATCCGGATATTTTCAACTCTGAATCTTTGTATCTGTTCCTGATCATGTTCCTGTGGCAGATGCCGCACTTCTGGGTGCTGGCGATCCGTTACAAGGATGACTATGCGGCCGGAGGTATTCCAACCTTGCCGGTGGCTTTGGGGATGGAAAAAACCATGTTCCAGGTCGGTCTTTACACCTTCGTGTATGTGGGTGTGGCTTTGGCGGCGCCGATGTTCGTTCACGCCAGCTGGATGTTCGTACTTCTGACATTCCCGTTTGTGTTCAAGGTTCTGCAAGAATTCTATCGATACTATAAGTCCAATGGGACCGAACGTTGGTTGGCCTTCTTTATGTGGCTCAACGTTTCGATGCTGGTGTTCATCATCATTCCAGTCATCGACAAATGGAACTTCCTCTTTATTCATCATAATTAAGACGGGCTGTTGAAAACGGCCCAATCGACTGCGTTGTTCGGGGGACCTCCTTCGCTCCGACGTGCTTGGAGCACGCCTCCGCTTCGAAGGGACCCCTCCGCCTTGCGCTTGAACCGTTTTGAACAGCCTGGTTTTGCGGGGAGGAGGGAGGGCTGGCCTTCGGCGTCGCCCTTTTTTTGGGGCTTTGCCCCTTGCCCCCAAATGGGGGGATTTATTTTTTGAATTCGTCTGGGGTGTCGATTTGTTTGAAGGGGTGAGCCTTTTGGAAGGCTTCCAGCTTCAGGCAGTTGTTGTTGATCTTTACCAAGGTTGGGAATTTGGTGATGTCGGCTTTGTAGCGTTGAGATGTTAAAAGCTGCGGGATTAGGAAGACATCGGCCATGGTGATTTCATCACCGAAGCTGTAAGTTCCCGAGAATTCTTTCAGGGTTGTTTCAAGAACTTCAAGTCCCTGATAGATCCAGTGCTGGGCCCATTCGTCTTTCTGGTCCTGATCGTAGCCGTGTTTGCCGGTCAGATACTTCAGGGTTTTCAAATTGGCCATCGGGTGCATGAAGGAATTAATCACCTCGCACACTTGGCGGATGCGGGCACGCTTGTAAGCATCTTTCGGCATCAGTGGGGTTTGTGGGAAGACCTCATCCAGGTATTCGATGATGGCAAACGATTCCGGGATGATCTTGCCGTCGTGAACCAGGGTGGGAACGCCGCCCAGAGGATTGATGGCTTTGTATTCGGGGGTCAGTTGTTCGCTCTTCAGCAGATTGATGGGCTTGTATTCAAAGGCCAGACCCTTGTGGTGCAAAGCCAGGCGAACACGGTACGAAGTGGAACTTCGAAAATAGTTGTAAAGTACTATCGAGGACATATACTGACTCCTATTGAGCCTCACATTTCATTCTGCTTTTGATTTTCAGTCAAAGGACTTTTCGATGCCCAATCGCTTTATCTTTTCTCTGCGTTTTTCTTCTAAAGTGTTTTTGAAAATGGCAGTTTTGGCGTTTGCCATGATCGTTTTCATGACCTTGTTCCGACTGAATCTCTATTTCTTGTCAGTGTTTCATGCGACTCCGGATGCGGCGTTTGTTGAAATTGCCCAGTCCTTCCTGGCCGGCTTTCGTTTTGATCTTTTGATTTTTGGTTTTCTTTTTATCCCGCTTTATTTCCTGGTGATGATTCAGGCGGTTTTGCAGAAATGGCCGCGCGCCGGGTTTTTGTTCTATAAGGCATATTTCACGGTTGTCTGGTTCCTGATCTGTGCGCTGACGTTTGTGGACTTCTTCCATTTCGCAAAGTACGGAAAGCGCATGCGCTTTGCAGATTACAATTCCTGGAACATGCAAAGCTGGCTGGAACAGTTCCAGTCCTTGCCGCAGAACCAGTCCTGGATCTTCTGTATCATCACAGTTCTTTTGTTCAGCCTTGGATACATGCTGGTGAAAAGCCTTAAGTTCGGGGAGTGGAAAGACGAGTATTCCCCGCAGGCCGGGTCGAAGTTTGAAACCTTGTGGCGTGTGCTGCTTCCATTGGTGCTGATTGTTTTGGCCGCTCGTGGAACCGTTGAAGCACACCACCTGGCTTTGGAGCACAGCGAGGTGTCGCTGGATAAGGTTATAAACGAGATGGCACTAAATGCTGTGTGGTGTTTTGATAAGTAATTCAAATTATGGGACTATTTGAGGGCTTCAATGAAAGCCTTTAGGAGGATTAAAATGAAAAAGTTGGCTCTAACAGTGATGGCGGCTTTGGGTATGATGTCATCCGTTGCGATGGCAGATATTGATTATGGTTTGGAAGTGGGTATTCGTCAGCAGTCCGGTGAAGTGGATTCTGATCTGGCTTCTGTAAAATCCCAAATGGGTTTCCAGTTCGGGGCAACAGCTCATTTCCCGATTTCCGGTGCATGGCACATGCGCACAGGTCTGCTTTACACTCAAAGACCGGTGGTTGTAGAAACCGATGCAACAGGTGATGAAAACAAGATCAGCATGAACTATCTGGATGTTCCGGTGGCTCTTATGTACAAATTTGAAGAATACGCGGGCGTGTTTGCCGGTGTTTCTTTGGGTCTGAACCTGGACAGCGATGCTGAAGTCGGCAAAGTGAACGATGTTAAATCTCCACTGACTCCGATCATCTTCGGCGCAAGCTTCAAATTTGCCCCGCAATTGGGCGCGACTTTGTATTATGAAACTGCCAGCGGTGATGCAGCTGACGGTCTGAAAAACTACCGCGCAGTGGGCGCGAACTTGCAGATCACTTTTGACTAAGATTTTTTGAAATAGGATACGACGTGAAATTAGGTTCTCTTAAATCGTCTCAGGGTATGGATGGTGAATTGTGTGTGATCAGCCGCGATCTGAAGACTGCGGTGAAAGCCACAGCGATTGCATCTTCCCTGCGTGAGGCGATGGAAAAATGGTCCGAGAAAGAAGCTTCCCTGAAGAAACTTTCTGACGATCTGAATGCGGGCAAAGCGACCGGTGCTTTTGCCGTTAAAGAAGGTGATTTCCACTCCGCGCTTCCGCGCACGTGGTTATTTGCTGATGGTTCTGCTTTTATCTATCACATCAAGCTTGTGCGCATGGCGCGCAAAGCTCCGCTGCCAGAGACTTTGAGCACCGTTCCCCTGATGTATCAGGGCGAATGCGGCCAGTTTCTGGCGCCAACAGAAGACATCCCTCAGCGTGATTTCGCGCACGGGACGGATTTTGAGGGTGAAGTGGGTGTGGTGACTGATTTCGTGCCGATGGGTGTGACGCCTGATGAAGCTCTAAAGTACATCCGTTTGTATGTTCTGATCAACGACGTGTCTTTGCGCGGCCTGATCCCTGAAGAACTGGCCTCTGGTTTTGGCTTTTTCCAAAGCAAGCCGGCATCGGCTTTGGCGCCATTTGCAGTGACTGCAGATGAGCTGGGTGAAGCACTGAAAGACGGGCGCATTCATCTGCCGCTGAACGTGAAATACAATGGTGAATTCTTTGGTAAAGCCAATGCGGGCGCCATGCACTTCCACTTTGGTCAGTTGATTGCCCACGCGGCAAAAACCCGCAACCTGGCGGCTGGTTCTGTGATCGGCAGTGGAACTGTTTCCAATGAAGATCATGCCAATGGTTCAAGCTGTCTGGCGGAAAAACGCATGATTGAACAAATCGAGACAGGTGCGATCAAAACGCCATTTATGAAGTCCGGCGACACCGTTGAGATGGAAATGTTCAACGCTCAAGGTGAAAGCATCTTCGGACGAATCTTCCAGAAGGTGAAGGCCGTTTAAGCCTTCACCCGTTCTTTCGGGCCCTTGATTAAAGGGCCTGAATCACTCCACAAGCAATACGCGCACCAGAGTTTCCTGCCGGTTGGGATTTCAAATCATCCTTGTCCGCGTGAATAACCACGGCTTTACCGATGATGCTTTCCACACCTGGCTTCATGGTCATGCCTTTGATCACCAGAGTTGTGATGGCTTTGGACTTGTTGTCGGCAATCAGATTTCCCATGTCACCCACATGGCGTCCATGACCGTCGTGACCTGCGTGAGATCCCTTGGTCGGATTGAAGTGGCCACCGGCTGAAGAAAAGTCTGCAGCAGAGCAATCGCCTTTTTCATGGATATGGAATCCGTGAGGACCTGGTTTGATTCCTTCAACCATGGTTTCGATTTTCATTTCGCCATCACCTTCGGTGAAGTGAATGATGCCTTTCAGTTTGGAACCTTTGGTGGTTTTCAGAACGGCCTGGGCTTTTTGCGGAGCGGCTGTCGCCGTCGGGGTTGGAGTGGAATCAGCAGGGGCTGGAGCTTCCGCCTTCTTGGATTTATGCATACAAGAAGTCATCGCAACGGCCAACAAACTGACAAGCAACATTTTCTTCATAGGGATCCCCTTTCAGTATTGTGCTGAATATTGTCACTGATCCCCTTATTGATGTCATCAGCCATTCGCCAGATAAGCAATAATACCGACCACGATGAATGTGGTCAGATAGAAATAAATTACCACACGTCCTAAACGAATTTTCGGAGCCAAAATAGCTCTGGTTTCAAGAGTCGTCATAGTGACCTCCCTTTACTAACCACCATTTTCTCATGGTTTTGTGTGAGCTCACCAATAGATAAAAACTAATCACCTCATAGAGAAAATCTTACGTCTCTGCCTTGTGATTTTGAGATGAGAACGAATACGGAACTAAGTCCAGTTTTGAGAATGAAAGCCCTTTGAGAACGTCGGCATAGGGCATCAACCAGTGACCTGAATGAAAGCCACAGACAAGCTTAAGAGGCCAGAAGGAGTCATCTATGATCAGTTTGTTTTTCTCTCTTCTAACCACGGTGTCTTTTGCTCAGCAAAAAGTGCAGGTGCAAACCTTCACGCCACAGGGGTTTGTAAAATCTGTCGAGCAAGTGCGGGTTGAATTCAATCAACCGATGGTCAGATTTGGCGAGATCAAACTGGATTCACCAGTGCAGAGCTCTTGCTTTGACGTCAAAAAAGGACAAGGCCGCTGGATCGACACCAAGAACTGGGTGTTTGATTTCACCGAGCCAATGGCCGGCGGGCAATCTTGTGAAGTGAAAGTCCAAGGTCAGACTTTTAGTTTCAACACCGGCGGACCGCATATTAAGAACATCTTCCCGCAAACATACCGCAATGTGGATCCCGAGCAGAGCTTTGTGGTCTTTGTTGATTCTGCAGTAAAAACCGAATCCCTGGCTGCGGGTGTTTACTTTGTGATTGAAGGACTGGGGGATCGTGTTCCGGTACAAGTCATCACCGGTGGTGAAGCCACGAAGACTTATCAGGCGGCAGAAAGCGAATACAAGTACGAAAAAGAATTGTTCAAAGGGGACTATGTCGTTCTGAAGGCACAGCGCCCATTCCCCGCAGGGGCACGGGTCAGTCTGGTGTGGTCGAAAGCAGTGCAGTCACCTTCGGGGTATGCTTCGAAAGAAGATGAAGTTTATGAATTCAATGTGCGTGAGTCATTTAAACTGTCTTTCAACTGTGATCGTGAAGCTGCGAACCGCCCTTGTGTTCCCTTGATGGGGATGCGCCTGAATTCTTCGTCCGCATTTTCGGCGAAGCTGGCGCAAGAAATTTATATCCAGTCCGCCGACGGGAAGAAAATCAAAGCCACGAATCTGGATGCAGCCTCAGGGAGCAAAGACACTGTCAGTTATTTGGAATTCAAGGGGCCTTTTGCCGCCAATAGCCAGTACACCGTTGTGATTCCGGCAAAAATGAAGGACGAGGATGACCGTCTTTTGTCCAATCAATCTCAGTTCCCGTTGAAAGTAAAAACAGGGGACGACCCGTCGCTGCTTAAGTTTGCCTCCACCTTCGGGGTGATCGAATCCGGTCCTGGAGCCGCGATGGCTGTGACTTTGCGTCGCGTGGAAAAGTCTGTGGACACTCAGTTTGCAGGCTGGACGGGGCAATTGAAGGCCAATGACTTTAAGTCCGTCATCAAAGCGCTGGGCGAGGTGATGCGCAATTCTTACGGCGAAGAAGCCATGAAAAGCTGGCAGGGAAAAACCACGCAGAAGATCAAAGTCGATAAGCCAGCCAAAGCCACGGACCTTGAGGTCGTGGGAATTCCTTTGAAGGCTGCGGGTTTCTATGTGGTGGAAATGAAAAGCCCGCTCTTGGGGCAAAACCTTCTGGATCAGAAGAAACCTTTTTATGTGCGCTCGGCAGGGCTTGTGACGAATATGTCCGTGCATGTTAAGCACACTCGCAACGAAGCCTGGGTGTGGGTGACAGAGCTTAAAACCACTAAAGTGGTCGCGGGCGCTAAGGTGTCCATCTTTGATAACGCCGGAAATGTTATTTCCAGCGCGACCACGGATGCGCGGGGCTGGGCTTCATTTAAGTTCGCAAAACCTGTTGATGATTGGGCGACTGATCCGCAAAGCAGTTTCTATGGTGGCTTCTTTGCCATGGCGGAAAAAGGCGAGGACTTCAGTTTCACGCACACCAGTTGGGATAAGGGGATTGAATCCTGGCGCTTCCAGATTCGTTCAGGTGACACGGATTCCCCATGGCTGGGCCACGCGGTTTTGGACCGCACTTTGCTAAAGCCGGAAGAAAGGCTTTCAGCAAAGATCGTTCTGCGTAAGACCAGCCTTGCTGGCTTCTCTTTACCGGCAGGGAATGAATGGCCGACCCGTCTGACGGTGGCCCATGATTCGGGCCTTCAGACTTTCAAATTGCCCCTGACCTGGAACAAACAAACCGGGGTGGCTCTTTTAACCTGGCCGGTGCCGGCGGGTGCGAAGCTGGGTCGTTGGACCCTGACCTTGGAAAAAGACACACCAGCCATGAGCATTGCAATCGGCGACGTGGCAGTTGAAAACTTCCGTGTGCCTTTAATGCAGGTAAGACTGGATGGAACAAAACCTGTTTATGTGCAGGAAAAGAACATTCCCGTGCAGGTGTCAGGGACTTATTTTGCCGGTGGCCCTACCGGGGAATTGCCAGTGAAGATGCGCTGGAACGTTGAGCCCGGATATTTCTCGCCACAAAACGAAGACTTCCAGGAATATGCTTTCGCCAACGGTGCTGTCAGTGAAGGTCTGTTCCGCCAAGGGGAAGAAGAGATTCAGCGTCACGTCCCACAAAGTGGCACGCGTGATTTCAAGCTGAACAAACAAGGCGTGGCCCAGGAATCCATCTCGGGAATTAAGTATGCAGCAGCTCCGCAGAATCTGCGCACTGAAATTGAATACAAAGACCCGAATGGCGAAATTCAATCCCTGAGCCGCACATTCCCCCTGTGGTCTTCATCTTTGGTTCTGGGGATGAAATCCCGCGGCTGGTCCGCAACCCCGGATAAGGTCGAATTTGACGTGGTCGCCCTGGATCTGCAGCAGCGCCCGCTGAAAAATCAGAATGTTCAGGTCGATCTGTATACCAGTCGTTATTACACTCATCGTAAGCGTTTGGTGGGTGGCTTCTATGCCTATGAAGATTTCCGTGAATACAAAAAGGTGGGCGAGCTTTGTCGCGGGGTTACGGATGCAAGCGGACAGTTCCTGTGCAAGGGAAAAACCAAGGTCTCCGGGTCCGTGATTGCCGTGGTGTCGGGAAAAGATACCCAAGGCCGCGCAAGCTACAGCAATGTCACTCAATGGATTATTCGTCCCGGTGAAAATCAGTGGTTTGGATCTGAAGACAATGACCGTGCCGATCTGATTCCATTTAAGAAAACCTATGAACCGGGCGAAACAGCCGAGTTCCAGCTGCGCACGCCATTCCCGCAAGCCAAAGTTCTGGTGACCGTCGAGCGTGATGGCATTTTGCATTCAGAAGTTATCGACGTCAGCGGTGACAGTCCGGTGATTCGTGTTCCGATCAAAAAGGAGTACGCTCCGAATGTGGTGGTGTCGGCCTTTGCGATCCGGGGACGACTGGCTGATCCAAAACCAACCGCTTTGGTGGACTTGGCCAAGCCCGCTTACAAACTGGGTCTTGCGCAGATCAAAGTGGGCTGGAAAGAAAACACTTTGAAAGTCGCGGTGGCTACGGACAAAAAGACTTACAGTGCACGTCAGAAATCCCAAGTCACAATCAGCGTGAAGGACAGTCAGGGGCGCCCGGCATCCAAAGCAGAAGTGGCTTTGGTGGCGGTGGATGAAGGACTGCTGGCTTTGCGTGACAATGATTCCTGGGATCTGCTGTCGTCGATGATGCGTTTGCGCCCGCACACGGTGCAGACCGCGACCTCGCAAACCCAAGTGGTGGGTCGTCGTCACTTTGGTTTAAAAGCCGTTCCTGTCGGCGGTGACGGTGCCGGGGGGCTTCGCCGCGAGCTGTTTGATACTTTGCTGTACTGGAACCCGAGCGTGCAACTGAACGCCAAAGGGGAGGCGAAAGTGGATATTAAACTGAATGATTCCACCACCAGCTTCCGCATTGTGGCGGTGGCCCTGCAGGGACACGGTCAGTTCGGCACGGGCTGGACATCCATTCAGTCGTCTCAGGACGTCATGATCATGCCGGGGCTGTCTTCGGTGGTTCGTGACAGCGATGAATTTCAGGCAGGCTTCACGGTCAGAAACGCCTCGGACAAAGTTCAGGATCTGAATTTGAATCTGGCCGTCACGCCAAATGCGGGGACGCATCCGGCGCAGGCGCTGCGTTTGGCGGCGGGTGAAGCCAAAGAGATCTTCTGGAAAATAAAAGTTCCGGCCGGGGCTTCCCAACTGGAGTACATCTTAAGTGCACGCACGGCTGACGGTCGCGCAGTGGATGAGATCAAAAAGACCCAGCAGATTCTTCCGGTGCGAGTGGCAAGAATTTATCAAAGCGAATTTGGCAACTGGCCTGATTTCAAGAAGCTTTCTTTGCAACAGCCTGGCGGGGCGGATCCTGCCAAAAGCTCGATCGTTGTTGAGTTGAACAGTTCATTGGGTGGTTCCACGGAGGGCATTCGCGAATTCTGGAAGAACTATGTGTATTCATGTCTTGAACAGCAGGTTTCAAGAACCGTGTCCTTGAATGACAAGAAGGCCTGGCAGAAGCTTGAAGAAAAGCTTGATACCTATTTGGATGGCAACGGGCTGCTGCGCTACTTCCCCGGTAATGCCGTTTCCGGAAGTGTCAATCTGACGGCTTATGTATTGAATATCGCGCATGAAGCAGGCTTCACTTTCAGCGATGAACATGAAAACCGCATGCTGGATGCGATGAATGCTTATGCAGAAGGCCGCTTGCGGGAAAGCCATGAAGCCGACCGCGCCGACAGTGTTCTTAAAAAGATCACAGTTATGGAAACTCTGTCCCGCTATCGCCGTTTGAATGTCGCCACCATCCCGGCGGTGGAGTATTCACCGAATCAGTGGCCGATGTACACATTGATTGAATGGTATCAGATTCACCTGTGGGAAAAAGATGTCCCGGGGCGCGAACAAACTTTGAAGGACATTGAATCCATTTTGCGCAACAGGTTTTATTTCTCGGCCAAACGTTTGCAGTTTAAAGACGAGCGTTTGGAATCCATGCCATGGCTGATGCGTGATTCAGAAAGCTCGGTCTTGCGTTTGATTCTGACCATGATGAAGCTTCCACAGTGGCAGTCTGACATTCCTCGCCTTTATCAGGGGGCTTGGTCTCTTCAACAGGAAGGGGCTTGGGCCCTGACCTCGGACAACGCCTGGGGCGCGATCGTGATGAGACGCCTGCAAGAACACTATGGCAAAGAAAAAGTCGAAGGCACCTTCGTGGCCGAGCTTGCCGGCGCGTCCGAAAAGTACGCTTGGTCCAAGGGAAGTTCTGGTTCCTTGAGTCTTCCTTGGCGCCAGGACAAAGCCGAGCTGAAAATGGATCAGCAGGGTGCGGGTCGTCCGTGGATCACGGTTTCAGTCAAAGCCGCTGTCCCGGTGAGCAAAGCGGTCTTCGCCGGGTTTAACGTCGAAAAAATCATCACAGCAGTTGAACAGAAAGAAAAAGGCCGCTGGAGTGTGGGTGATATCGCCAAGGTGCAGTTGAAGGTCAAAGCCAAGGCACCTCAGACATGGGTGGTGGTGGAAGATCCTATTCCAACCGGCGCCAGTGTGATTCAGGCTTCTTATGCCACTTCGGTTGAAAGAAAGGCTGAACTGATTCGTTTCTACCATTCCTGGTTCCCGCAAGAAGAACAGGTGATGGAATACACCCTGCGCATCAACCAGTCAGGAACCTATGTGCTGCCAGCTCCACGAGTGGAAGCCATGTACAGCCCCGATCTGTTTGCTGAATTGCCAGAATCCGTATGGAGCGTGCAATGAGAAAGAAACTGATCTGGGCACTTGCAGGGACCGGGTTGCTGGGTGGCGTGGCCGGTGTAGCCCTGTTTGCCAGCACGGTGCCGTCACTGCCAGTCTATGAGTCGGTGAAAAAGTCCTATGTCAGTTCTGATCTTTTTCTGGTGGACCGTCATGGCAAACCTTTGCATCAGTGGCGCCAGGATCTGAAAGAGCGCACATTGCTGTGGGCGGATCATAAGGATATTGCTCCGGCCATGACCACGGCATTATTAAAATCCGAGGATAAAAACTTCTTCCGTCACTGGGGTGTGGATCCGGTGGCGATGGCGGCTTCGGTGTACCAGCGCAGTGTGAAGGATTCTCCGCGCGGGGCCAGCACCATCACCATGCAGCTTGTGAAGCTGCTTCATCCCGATAAAAGAACCTGGCGGGGGCTGTCCGGAAAAATGCGCCAGTCTTTGGCGGCCCTCAAGCTTGAAAGCCAATGGAGCAAAGAACAAATTCTGGAAAGCTATCTGAATCTGGTCAGCTTCCGCGGTGAACTGCGCGGGGTGAACGCGGCGTCGTGGATGATGTTTGGAAAAAGTGCGGCGGATCTTTCCCGTGTGGATGCGACACTCTTGTCTGTCCTGATTCGTTCACCAAACTCTGAAACAGCCCAGTGGGAAAAGCGCGCCTGCTGGCAGGAACCGGATCTTTGTGCGACTTTCAAAGACAGCATCAGCCGCATCCAGCCGCAGAAAATGATTTCACAGAATCAGCAGGCTTTGCACCTGGCGCAGCGGTTTTCCAAAGATGGCCGACGTGGGCAGATTCAGACAACCCTGGATCGTGATCTGCAAAGCTATATCCAGGAACAGATCACCTCCCAGATTCGCAGACTGCAGGCGCAGAATGTAAATGATGCCGCGGTGATTGTGATTGAAAACCGCACCGGTGAAGTCTTTGCCTATGTCGGGGGATCCGGGGATCTGTCCAGTGCCCCTTATGTCGACGGGGTGCAATCCTTAAGGCAGGCGGGCTCAACTCTAAAACCATTTTTGTATGCCACGGCATTTGAAAAGAAACTTTTGAAAGCCGAATCCTGGCTTGAGGATTCCGCTGTGGATATCGTCTTTGACCGCGGGGTTTACAAACCCCAGAACCACGACCGCCAGTTCTATGGCTGGGTGATGGTGAAGACGGCTTTGGGATCTTCGCTGAATGTCCCCGCGGTGAAAGCATTTAAGCTTTTGAATGACGAATCTTTCTGGGGAAAATTAAAGGCACTTAATTTCAGAGATCTTGAAGAACCCGAACACTATGGCCCCGCCTTGGCGCTGGGGGTGGCGGACGTGACCTTGGAAGATCTGGCGCAAGGTTATCGAACCTTGGCACAGGATGGATTCTTGTCGTCGTTAAAATTTGAACCTTATCAGGAAATTGCCGAAGCCACGGAAGTGTTTGAAGCTTCCAGTGCGCGCGAAGTGAAAGAAATTCTGGCAGACAATCAGAACCGCGCTTTGGGGTTTGGTCTGGATTCGGCATTGGCCTTGCCCGGAGCGGCAGTGAAAACCGGAACCAGCAAAGACATGCGCGACAACTGGTGTGTGGGCATGAATGACCGTTTCACCGTCGGTGTGTGGGTTGGAAACTTCAGCGGGGAACCCATGTGGAATGTGATGGGCGTCAGTGGCGCCGCCCCGATCTGGAAACGCACCATGATCTGGTTGCAGGATCACTATCCTTCAGAAGCCAGAATGGCTGAAGCCGTTCCCGTCAAAGAGTCCATGCCTGAAGCTTATCCGGGGGCGCGCATTTTGTATCCTCAAGACGGTATGGTGCTGGCGCTGGACCCGGCGATCCCCGCGGGAAATCAGAAGATGCCGCTGCTGGTGGAAAATTCTTTAAAGAAAGATCTTTACTGGAAAATCAACGAGGATAAAAAAATAAAGGCGACCGATTCTTATCTGTGGTCGCCTTCACTGGGCCGTCACCACTTTGTGCTTTATGAAGGAGACAGCAAAGTGGCCGAGGTTTCTGTTCTGGTGAAATAACTAGATGTCATAATGGAACAAAACCGGAACCTGCATGTCCGGGTGAACGCTTTGTTTCACCGGGCAGGTCATGGCGATTTGTTCCAGTTTTTTTCTGTAGTCGTGCGGGATGCTTTGAGGCATGTGCAAGACGACGTTCAGCTTCACGATACGGCGCGGGTTCACACCCATTTCTTTTTCCACTTCAAAGCGGGCGCCTTTAAGTTCCACACCGTCTTTGTCAGCGGCAATCGCCATCACCGTCATCATGCAGCTGCCCATGGCGGCACCCACAAGATCGGTCGGAGAAAATGATTCACCTTTGCCATTGTTGTCTTTAGGGGCGTCAGTTTCCAGCGCGGCACCGGATGGGCCGTGTTTGATTTCACTGTGTTTGTGACCTTGATAGACTCCGGACATTTTAACCATGGGGCAACTCCTGTGAAGTTAACATGGCCTCAAATCGGGAGCCGGTCAAATCTTAGGACGACATTTCCTCGATAATCTTACGCAGTCTCATTTCGGAAGACTTGGACATATCCGCATAGATTTTTCGAAGGTGAGAGGATCTCACAGCATCGTTTTTGGAGGACTTCATCTCACGGCCGAACTTCAAAGCCGCACAGACGCTTTCGATCACGACTTTGCGTTTGGAATCCTTGGTGATGAAGTCAAAGGCGCCTAAAGAAAGAGCTTCCAGGGCGCGGGAATGATCACCGTGAGCAGTCAGCACCACAAACGGAGTCATCTGACCCAAAGAGCGCACATAAGCCAAAAACTTAAGACCGTTCATATGGGGCATTTCAATATCAGACAAGATGGTGTCGAATTCCTGGGCTTTGACGAACTGAAGAGCGGCAGAGCCGTCCTCGGCTTCCACGATTTCATCCACAAATTCTTTGAGGAAATGCTTCAACAGCTCACGGATATCAGAGTCGTCCTCGACGATGAGCAATCGGCTTTTCTCTTCTTGTGGCGCAGCCATCCTTGGTTCTCCTACAGAGAGTATTTGTTAATGACTCCCAACAGGGTGTCCTTCTTAAACGGCTTGGCGATGTGATCGTTGCAGCCGGCCCGTAAGGATTTTTGTCGATCTTCCGCCAAAGCATGCGCCGTCAAGGCGATGATAGGAACCGGAGGCTTGTGACTTTCCTTTTCCCATTCACGGATGCGATCGGTGGCTGCATAGCCATCCATTTCAGGCATTTGCACGTCCATAAAGACGATGTCAAACTCACCTGACTTTATCTGATCTATGGCTTGAAGTCCATTCTCTGCTTCAATTATTTCAAACGGTTCGTTCTTAAGATAGTGAGTGAACAGGGTGCGATTGTCCTCGGTGTCATCGGCAATCAGGATCTTCACCTTATGGTTTGGATCACGCGGCTTCGGACTTACAAAATCCAGCTCAGGGGTGCGCATTGGCACCGGCATATAGTTTACCGGATTATAGATCTGTTCGCGATACGGAATCGTGAAGAAGAAGGTCGTTCCAGTGCCCGGGCGGCTCTTAAACCAGATCTGGCCACCCATCAGTTCCACCAGGCTCTTGGAGATCGCAAGACCCAGACCTGTGCCGCCATACTTTCGGGTGACGGAGTTGTCGGCTTGAGAAAACTTCTGGAAGATCATGTGCTGGCGATCATCGGGAATACCAATGCCCGTATCGGTAACACTGATAAGCAGGGTGTCTTTTTTGGACGGATTTTTACCAATGACCAGACGCACCTGGCCCTTGTGGGTGAATTTGATCGAATTCCCGATCAGATTGATCAGCACCTGACGAAGTTTCGTCGGATCGCCCATCAGGTGAGGCGAAACTCCCGGAGCAATTTCGCAAATGCAGTTCAGACCCTTTTCAAGGGCGCGGGGTTTCATCATATCCTCAACGTCAGCAATCAGCTTGGTCATCTCAAACGGAATGTTTTCGATAGAGACTTCACCGGCTTCGATTTTGGAAAGATCCAGAATATCATTAATCAAAGACATCAGAACTTCACCGGCTTTGCAGAAGATCGTCACATAGTACTTTTGATCGGCATCAAGCCGTGTCTCTTTCAAAAGTTCCGCCATCCCCATAATTGCGTTCATTGGTGTGCGGATTTCGTGACTCATCTGAGCCAGGAATTCAGACTTGGCCTGAGAAGCCTTCAGCGCTTCGTTCTTGGTGGTGATCAGGGATTGTTCGACCCGGCGAAGCTCGGTGATGTCCTGAGTGGTCACGTACATGAACAGGGCATTGCCATAATCATCGTATTCGGTACGGCCCTGACAGCGCACCCAGATCAGGTCATTGGAGTCCTGCTTTTTCATGCGCAGGTCCACATGGAAAGGGGCGATGTTCTTGTGCGCCTCAGCCAGTGCCTTATCAAAGACCGGCAGATCCTCGGACAAAATCAAAGACCGGAACAAATCATAGCTGGGAACCACGTTGTCCGGAGTTAAACCCAGCAGGTGGAATTCCTCTTCTGACCACAGGCATTTGCCGGTGCGGATGTCCCAGCGGAATGAACCGGTTCGGGAAAGGGACTGGGATTCTTTCAGCAGGTCTTCCTTCAGCTTCAGTTCTTTTTCAATTTCCTTTTTCCAGCGCATGTCGGTGCCCATCATGGCCAGCAGGACCTTGTCTTTGCTTTCCGTGTTCACTCGTGCCCAGGAAACTTCCAGCGGCACGCGTTCACCGGTGATTTTCTTTAAAGAAGCCTCGGCCGTGTGGGTGGATTTGTTGGCATCGCGCTCCCGCAATGAGTTTTCAATCACGGAATAGTCGGTTTCAAGCCACAGGCTTAAATCGCTGCTTTTCAGGGTGTGGGCCGGGGCGCCAGTCAAAGACTGTGCGGTGGGATTGAATCCACGCACGCGGAAGTTCTTGCGCAGACTGTCTTCAACGTCCTCCACTTCGACAATGAAAAAAACCTCGTTCAAAGAATAGACTACGTTTTCCAGGAAGTCGCGGGCGGCCTTGGTTTTGCGGAAGTCTTCGCGAACCTCGTCGAACTTTTGGTAAAGCTCTTTGTATTCTTCCTCTTCCGGTGTGGGCATGACTTCGCTGAAGTTGTGGGACTTCAGTTTGTCCATGCCGTCAGCCAGAACCTGGGAAGGGAAGAACATGCGGCGATAAACCAACCAGGCTCCGGCCAGGGCTAAACTCCACAGCAGGAAGCCGCCGATAAAGAACCATGGCAGCTTGTAAGAAAGTGGCGCCAGGCTTTCATTCAGATCCATTTTGCTGATGATGATCCAGTCCGTGTTGTCGGCAACATTCACGCGGCCCGCGGACTGCAGGCTGCGGGTGCCCATATAGTCTTCGCTGGAATCAAAGGCCACGCCTCGTTCCATATAGCGGCGAACTTGATTGGGCGGAAGAATCAAAGACAACGAAGCCGAGCGGGATCGTTCGATGCTTTCCAGAGCGGCCCGAGAATCCTCTTGCTGACGCACCTTTTGAAGGAATTGATCAGGACTTTCCAAATACAAGCGCGGGTTGTTGCGCACAAAACCGTCCGTGCCGAAAGCGACGATTTCGCCGGTCATGCCCAGTCCCAGCTCTTTCCATTTGCGGTTGTGGCTTAAGATCTGATCAATGCGTTCCAAAGAAAGCTGAAACACCAGAGTCCCGACAAAATTGGTCTGATCAAAAAGGGGCATCGTCAGGAACGCAGCAGGCGTGTGCCAGAAATGACTGATCGGGGTGAAATCAAAATACTTGCTGGCGCCCTTGGGCGCGTTCAGGGACCAGCGATAAGCTTGCGCCAGACGGGAATTTGAAAGCGGGCCGGAAATTAGATTGTCCCCCAGTGCCAGGGACTTGGCTGCTGAATAAGCCACGGTGCCGTTGGGCTCAATCAGCAGAACGTCGCTCAGTTGGGATCGTTCCAGGACATCAAAAAGTTTGGAATGAAGACCTTCATAGCTGCGGAAATAGTTCAGGTCTGAAAACCCGTTGACCGATGCCAGCTGAGGCAGGGGGCGGCTTTGGGTGCGAGCACTTTGTTGAAACTGATATTGTAAAAACAGGGGCAGGGCCGTGAACTGTTCCAGAATTCGGGGATAGTCAGAAATCTGAGAGGGATTGCGTTCTTCCATCTCTTTGCGCCAGGCCGTGGGCTTTCCGTTAGCGCGAAGCCAGTTCTGCATCTGCTGGTATTCTTGGGGATAACGGCGCAGGAACTGCAGGATCGGAGTATATTCCGAAGTCAGCACCAGGGCATTCTTCAGATAGGCAAATTCTTTTTGAATTTCGTCTGATTTGAAGTCGCGAATCTGCACCAGGCGTTCGCGGGTGCTTTGTTCCAGCGAAGAACTGCCCATCTTGTAACCGACTGTTCCGGCAATGAGCAAAGTGCCCAGTACCAGAACTGAGGTAAAAAGAAACAAGCGGTTCTTGTGGTTCATAGGCTCCTACATCGGGACGTAATGGATCTCGATATTCAGAAAGTGAATGCGCATTTTCTTCACAAGGTCAGGCAATGGAGCTGCATCGTTTTTCTTTGCGGCAACTTCCATTTGAGCTGCAAGGTCGCTGAGTTCGGCAAAGCCGTAGCCAGCAGCGGCACCTTTAATTTTGTGAGCCATTTGCGCGATGGACTGGAGATCATTTTTCTCCACGAGGGCGCTAAGGGACTCAATGTCCTTCTTCCGATTCTCAATAAACTGAGGAATCAGATCTTGTAGATCAGCATCGATTTCAACCTTCACCTTAGACATTTCCATGCCCTCCTTATCCTCGAAAACAGCTCATGTTTACAATCCATATTAGTTTATGACAGTGTTTATTGCATACATTTAATACCAAGAGTAAATTCGATGAGAAATCTGTTAGGAGAAGCACCTTGTTGAAGTTTTTTCTTGTCGTCCTTTTCCCGTTTCTTTTGATTACATGCACGTCACAAAAGGAATTGGGAAGCCGCGAAAAGCCAATTCAGTTTGCACTGGTTCCGGGCCAGGATTCCGCCGTGCTTATGGAGAATGGAAAGCTGCTGGAAAAGTGGATTCTGGAAAAATCCGGACTGCACGTGCGCATGCAGGTGCCGGTCAGTTACGTGGCGGTCGTGGAGGCCATCGGTTCGCAACGAGTGGATGTGGCGATCTTAAACACTTTTGGTTATGTGCTGGCTCACGACAAGTACGGTGCGCAGGCAAAATTGATTGGAGTGAACCGTGGTATTTCGGAATACTGGGGTCAGATCATCACCGCCGATCCGAAAATCAAATCTTTGAATGATCTGCAGGGCAAGAAGTTTGCGTATGTCGATCCCGCTTCAACTTCAGGCTACGTTCTGCCGGCGAAGCTTTTTAAAGATCACAACATCAAATTGGGTGACACGGTTTTTGCCGGCAAACACGACAGCGTGGTGACGATGGTTTATCAGGGCCGGGTGGATGCCGGGGCGACTTATCACACTCCTTCTGAAGACGGTGTTCTTCAGGATGCGCGCCGACTGGTGAAAGCGCAGTTCCCGGATGTTTATGAAAAAGTGCGTATTATTCAAAAGACCGACTCCATTCCCAGTGATCCAGTGGTCTTTCGCAAAGACTTTCCGGCCGAGATCGGGGCCCGTTTGATCGCGGCGCTGAAAAGCTTCTCGTCCACTCCGGATGGGGCCAAGGCGCTGAAAAACCTCTATCATCTGGAGGGATTCAAGGATAGCTCGGACAAAGACTATGAACAGGCCCGGAAAATCCTGCTGGAGATCAGTCAGCAAGTTCAAGAACCCGCAAAGTAATCAGTGACTTACGGTCTTTTCGCACTCGACCTTGAAAAAAGAGGCCGAGTGGGGTTTAATGACCCAATGAGCCGCGCAACATTCGCAAATCTTATTCTAAGATTCTGTTGCAGCAGAGAAATTCTGCTGAAGGCCTAGTTTTACCTTTTTAGTTCCCCGTACTTTTTCGAAATTCAAATCAACTTAAAACAAACGCTCTTATTCCTTTAGGAGGAGTTATGAACAACAACAACAGCACTGAGCCTCGTATTTTAGTCACTGATCAGGATTTCCATCGTCTGTCTGCATTGGTTTCCCAGGTGGAAGGCCCTTTTGCCGAAGCATTGGAAGAAGAACTGAGCCGTGCCAACGTGATCGCTCAAAAAGAAATCCCTAAAACCGTGGTGACGATGAATTCCCGCGTGCAATTTCTGGATGAAGTTTCCGGTCAGGAAAGTGAAATGACATTGGTGTATCCGCAGGATGCCAAACTGGAAGAAGGCCGTCTGTCGATTCTGGCGCCGGTGGGTATTGCGCTTTTGGGCTTGAGTGTGGGGCAGGAGATCAACTGGAAGCTTCCAAATGGACAAAGCAAAAAACTGAAAGTTCAGGCGGTGACTTACCAGCCGGAAGCTTCAGGAAATTTTGATCTTTAATCTTTAAGCTCTCGGCACACGAGAGCTTTCTTTTCTTCGTTCTTGGTATAGGTGGCTTTGAATTCACGGCCACCTTGCGAATAGGAAAGCTGCGCATCGACGCGAACGTCTTTCGAGTTCCACATTTGCACATAAGTTTGGTTGTCCAAAAGCGGAATCTGATAAACGCGGGCGGGGGTGCTTTCCACCACCACCAGGTTTTGCAGCAGATCGATTTTGCCCATCTGCATGTTTTCCTCAGGATCAAAATACTTCTTCATGCGAATGGAGGAAAAGTTTCCGTACTCGCCGTCGAATCGGCAGTTGTAGACGGAGCTTTCGTCAGCTTTCGCGGTGACAGCACTTGTGATGATTAAACCCAGAAGCCAGATTCTCATATAAATCTTATCGTGTTTCAGGCCTTCGGGCTTAACGCCCGGCAACTGGCCTATGGCCCAGTTTCAAAGTCTTGACGGCGGAATATCTGCGGCGCATTTTGAATGAATCCCAGAAGGAGTCACTGATGCGTGTAATTGAAATCACCCAACCCGGCGGACCTGAAGTTTTACAAGTGCGCGAGCGTTCAAAGCCTGAACCCTCCGCCACCGAGGTGTTGATTGAAATTCACGCAAGCGGCGTAAATCGCCCGGACTGCGCGCAAAGGCAGGGAAGCTATCCTCCGCCCGCGGGGGCTTCGGATATTCCGGGGCTTGAAGTTGCGGGTAAAATCATCGCAGTCGGAGCGGATGTCACTCGCTGGAAAACGGGCGACATGGTGTGTGCGTTGGTGACCGGGGGCGGTTACGCGGAATACGTGGCGGCTCCGGAAGGACAGTGTTTGCCGATTCCGGAAGGCATGAGTCTGATTGAGGCCGCCGCTTTGCCGGAAACCTTCTTCACTGTCTGGACGAACCTGTTTGAAAGCGGTCGCCTGCAAAAAGGCGAAAGCGTTCTGATTCACGGAGGCGCCGGCGGCATCGGCACCACGGCCATTCAAATGGCGTCCTCCATGGGGGTAAGGGTCTTTACCACTGTGGGAAAAAAAGAATCCGTGCAGATCTGTCAGGAGCTGGGGGCCGAGCGTGTAATCCTTTATAAGGAAGAGGATTTTGTCAGCGTGGTGAAATCACTTACGGCGGACAAGGGTGTGGATGTGATTCTGGATATGGTGGGTGGTGATTACTTCACTCGAAACATTGAAGCGTTGGCTGTGCAGGGGCGTCTGGTTCAGATCGCAACCATGCAAGGGGCGAAGGTGGAACTTGATTTGCGCAAGGTGATGTTTAAGCGTCTGACTTTGACGGGTTCAACCCTGCGCGCACGTCCGGTGGCGGAAAAGTCCCGCATTGCCGCGGCGTTGTCGCAGAATATCTGGCCGCTGTTGAATAAAAATCAAATGCGCCCTGTGATTTATAAAGTCTTGAAACTGGAACAGGCCGCTGAGGCCCACGCGATGATGGAAGCCAGTCAGCACACCGGAAAGATTGTGCTGACGGCCCGTTAGACAAGACTATTCCAGGTGCTCTCTTTGACGGGAGCTCTTGTCGCATTTGCCAGTGAAGGCGTGATTCACAGCGCGCTGTTTCGGCGCGTTTTCAAAGAAGCGGCGCAGACCCGGCACATTCACTTCAATCATTTGTTTCATCTGATTCTGGGACGGGGAATGAGTCGTGCCCATTTCAAAGAGCAAAGACCACACGCCGTGTTTCCAGTAAGCATAGTCTTCAAAGGCACCGTCGGCGGCGTAAAGAAGTTCTTTGGAGTTTCCGACTTCATAACCGCTTTCCACCACCGCATCTTTTGAAAGACCGATGAAGGTGCTGTCGTATTCAGTTTTGGTGTCACGGGTAGAAAAGCCCCAGGGATACAGAACGGCCGGCCAGTGGGTGTGCAAGGTGGCAGAACTTACGATCTTGGCGTCTTCCAGGAATTCCGCCAAAGCTTTGGTGGCCTTGGAACGGTGAGAAGTTCCGCTCACACACGGCCCCGGGTAATCGCGGTTTGGATCGACAGACCCCGCGGAAGTACGCTCATAGCGGTTGCGCGAATTGTATCCGGAGATATTCAGTACCGGAATCACGTACACGGTGTGACCTGGAATTGGATTTCTGGCAAAAGCTTCTGCAGCACCCAGGGCTACGGCGGTGGAGCCGTATTCATTGCCGTGGTGAGTGGCAACAATCAGATCAGCAATTTCACCGTTTCCGATTTTAAGACCCGAGATCATCTGGCCGGAATCAGACGGACCGATATCGATCCATTGAGCGTTGGTGGGATTTTCCTGAACAATGCGGCGAAGAGTGTCAGTCACACTCGCGTAATTGCTTGCAGGAGCGGCTTTCGTCATCAGAAATAAAGACAGAATCATTTCTAGCATGAATTCAGGCTGGGCGCGTTCCTGTCTTAAGTCAAAAGTCCCCCAACCAATCTGGATCAAGGTCCAAAAGGTACCTGCTTACTTTTTCCGAAGCGCTGTGCCACAGTCAAGAGTATGAATTTTCCCGCTCCGTTTGTGAACAACATCCGCGATACTTTTGGCATTGCTGGCGAAGAATGGCTGCAAAGTCTTCCCTCATTGTTGCGGGGTCTTTGTCAGCGTTGGGATCTGACGATCACCGGGCGTGCCGAAGATCTGTCCTATAACTTTGTCGGATACGCGCGTACCAATGCCGATAAAAAACCTGTGGTCCTCAAAGTTCTATGTCCGGATGGGATTCTGGATAAAGAACTGCAATGGCTGAAATATTATCCCGAAGTCACTCCCGCGGTTTTGGCAGTACAAGCTGATCAGCGGGCCTTTATGATGCAGATGGTTTCGCCCGGGAATTCTTTAAAGTCACTGGTGAAACAAGGCAAGGATGCTGAAGCCACCGCGGTGATTGCAGAAATGATCCGGTCGTTGGGAAAAGAGCGCCCGGCGGGACCACTGCCTTACAAGCATGTGCGTGATTTTCTGCCGTCGCTATCACTGTTGCACGGAAAGCTTCCTTCTGAATTGGTCCTGCTGGTGGCGGTTCTTTATGATGAACTTTGCATGACATCCCCACGGGATGTTCTTTTGCACGGGGATCTTCATCATGACAATATTCTGGCTTCTGTTGATGGCTGGAAGATCATTGATCCACATGGTTATGTAGGCGATCCGGCCTTTGAAGTCGGGGCGATGATTTCAAATCCTCTGGATTATTATCCTTCGGAGCAGCCTCTGGAAAAGATTCTGGATCAGCGACTGGACATTCTTTATCGGGAACTTGCGATGGATCCGTATCGGATTCTGGGCTGGGCATTTTGTTATTCAATGCTGTCAGCCGCTTGGAGCGTGGAAGACCGCCAAGAGGTCCCCGAGAATCTTTTGCAGATCGTGCGGATTCTGGGCAGCAAATTGACATGATTAGTGCCTGATATTGCGGAAACCCCTGACAGAAAACATCCGGACAAAGGCCTTCGCTGAAATTAGAATAAGAACAGGGGGCGTTTATGTTGAATGAAAATCCTCTGGGCGAAATCCAAAAACTTGAAAATGATATCTATCGTCTGCAGCGTCGGCTGGAACTTTTAAGAAAAGACAATCCTCCGCTGGAAGTAAAAAACTACATCTTCAAAAACCTTTATGGCGAAGTCACCTTGCGCGATCTCTTTGATGGCAAGGACCGGCTGCTGGCCATTCACAATATGGGGCAGGGCTGCCGTTCCTGCACGTTGTGGGCGGATGGTTATAATGCTTTCTTGCCGGCCCTGGAAGATCAATTCACCGTGGTGATGTTTTCAAAGGATTCACCCGAAGTGCAGCGGCGTTTCGCTAATGACCGTGGCTGGAGATTTAATATGGTGTCTCACGGGGGCGGCCTTTATATCCGCGAACAGAGTGTAGTGCCGGGAAAAAACAATATGCCGGGGTTGGTGTACTATGAACGGCGCGGAGAGCGCATCTTTAAAAAGAACAGCACTGTCGTGGGCCCAGGGGACACCTTCTGCCCGGTGTGGAGTCTGCTTAGCCTTGCCGGTATCGGGATGGATGAATGGACGCCCCAGTATCATTACTGGAGCCGTCCTGAAAGAATGGATGACGGGGGTATGAACCTCAGTCTTTAGCCGAATTTTCCGGCCTGATAGTCTTCAATGGCCTCAATGATTTCTGCTTTGGTGTTCATCACAAACGGCCCGTGGGAAATCACGGGTTCATTGAAAGGATCAGCATGAGCAAAAAGAATCACAGCATCTTCTTCCGCATTCACCCTCAGGGTGTCACCGTCGTTGTTAAACTCAACCAACTGAAATCTTTCGGCGGTCTGTCCGTTGACGGTCACAGTTCCACGCACAACATAAAAGAAAACATTTCGCGGGGCTGAAGCGCTCAGGTCCAATTGGGCGGATGATTTCAGGTGAAGCACCTGGCACTGAATATCCACCAAAGGATTGAATGCGCCGTTTTCCCCCAGCCAGCTGCCAGAAATCACTTCGACGGTCACTTTACCGTCGTCGGTTTTGATCTTTGGAATGTCCGGGGCTTGCAAACCTTTGTAGTTGGGTTTGGTGCGTTTAAGTTTCGCGGGAAGATTCACCCACAACTGAAGAATCTCCAGCGGGCCGCCATTTTTCATGAACTCGGCAGAGGACACTTCTTCATGGATCAGTCCGTCTCCGGCTGTCATCCATTGCACGCCACCGGCGTTGATCACGCTTTCGTGCCCGCCGCTGTCACGGTGGGCGATGTCGCCTTCAAGGATAAAGGTCACCGTTTCAAAGCCGCGGTGCGGATGCGGGCCGAAGGGCAATCCATGATTCGGGGAGGGGTAAGTCTGCGGACCGTGATGATTCAAAAACAAAAACGGATCCACGATGCGCACCTGATTGGTGGGAAGTGCGCGTCGGGTGACAAGATCGTCAATATCCTCACGGATTGCGGAGGCCACTTGTTTTATTGATCGTTGCTTCATCCGGTTCCTTTTCCGCCAGCCAGGCGCGGGCCTGATCCAGCTCTTTACGGGTGAAAACTTCAATGTCAGTGCCCACAATCGGATCAAAGAAATTACTGACGTTTTTCACCCAGTGGATGTCTGTCACTATAGCAGCTTTTGGGATTTTCTTGAGATTTTTTATCCCGAAACGAAGGTCTTTCCAGAAGGCCGCAAGTTCGATCTTGCCGATATCACGCACTTCTTCCAGAACACTGACTTCACCCCAGTCATCAATACGTTTTTGTATCAGATTCAGAAGGGGTACGACGGAATCCTTACTAATATCCCCGTCGACCAGGATTTCTATGTATTTGAATTCGGGGTGTTCAGCGGTCACTTTCAACATGGCAAACTCCTTCTTGCGGATGAGCTTGTTATCGTCTTTCACAAGGTTCGGCGGGGACAAATTAAATTCCCCCTCCTTGTTGAACAGCAAACTGCGTGGTAGCGTTCAGGCATGAAATCAGTGACTTCTGTTCTTCCCAGTGTGGCGACAGGCATCGTGGCGGTGCTGGTGGGCTTTGCAAGCTCCGTGGCCCTTCTTTTTCAAGCGGCCCAAGCTGCGGGTGCCACGCCGTCTCAGGCCAGCTCCTGGGTCTTTGCCGTTTGTGTCGGGGCGGGGTTGGTTTCCATTCTTTTCTCGTGGCATTACAAGATGCCGATTCTTGCCGCGTGGTCCACACCCGGCACCGCTTTGTTGGTGGCAAGTTTTGCAGCGCCCATTCCGATGCCGGAAGTGATCGGAGCTTTTGTTTTCTGTGGTGTGCTGATTGTGCTATCCGGGGTCACGGGTATTTTTGCCCGCGTGGCCAACCGTATCCCGGTGGCGTTGGCGTCGGCCATGCTTGCCGGAGTATTGGTGCGTTTTGGGATGGATGTGTTTCATTCTTTGAAAGCACAACCAGTGCTGGTGCTGATCATGCTGGCGGTTTATTTTGCCGCCCGCCGATTCAGTCCGCGCTTTTCCGTATTGTTTGTGTTGTTGGCGGGTGTGCTGGTGGCGCAAGTGCAGGGGATGCTGGATTTTTCTTCCGTGCACCTTGAATTTGCCAAACCTGAATTTGTGATCCCTGCGTTTTCTTTCCCGGTGATGGTCGGGATCGGATTGCCACTGTTTGTGGTGACGATGGCTTCACAGAATCTGACCGGGGTGGCGGTGTTAAAAGCTTCAGGTTATCAGCCGCCGATTTCTCCGGTGATCACTGGAACAGGGCTTGCCACGATGTTGCTGGCACCCTTTGGGGCGTTTTCGGTGAACTTTGCGGCGATCACGGCGGCGATCTGTGCCGGGCCGGAAGCCCATAAAGATCCCGCCAAGCGCTATATCAGTTCTATTTCCGCGGGGGCTTTTTATCTGCTGATTTCACTTTTTGCCGCCTCGATCATGGCGGTGTTTGCAGCCTTCCCGAAAGAGCTGGTTTTGTCGGTGGCGGGCATTGCTTTGTTTGCGACGATTGCGAACGGTTTGGCTTCCGCCATGCGCGAGGACTGGAGCCGTGAGGCCGCACTGCTCACGTTCCTGGTGACAGCTTCGGGTGTGACGTTGTGGGGGATTGGTTCGCCGTTTTGGGGCTTGATCGCCGGAGGCATTGGCCTTGTGGTGACAAGGCCAAAATAATTAAATCAGAACCAGATGACGTTCCACTTCCAGCACCGGAGAGCTCAGGGGCTGGATAGTGACTTTCAGGTCCTTGAACTTCTTGCGGGCTAAAGTGACTTCTTCGTCGATTTTTTCTTTGCGGCCTTTTAGCAGGAAGTACTTGCCGCCTTTTTTATAATAATCACGGCTGAATTCCAGAATCACATCCACCGGCTTGAAGGCGCGGGAAGAAACCACTTCGATCTTTTCAAGCTTGGGCGGGATCTCGCCGTGAATGCGCAGGTTCGGCGCAATGCTTATGCAGCGATTTAAAAATTCCTGCTTCAGTTTTGATTTTTCAAACAGGTGGTATTCCACGTTCGGGAACTGAATGGCATAGATCACACCCGGAAGACCCCCGCCGGATCCAAAATCCGCAGCGACTTTGATGTCTTTTGGGAAGTCCTTGATTGGCAACAGGCAGTCGATGACGTGATTGTCGATCAATTCCTCGTAGGTCATTTTACGACTGATCAGATTCAGCTCTTCATTGGAGGACCACAACAGATCCAGATACGCCTTTAGCTGAGGCAGGGCGGCTTCGTTGAAACCAAGCTGTAAAAAGACCGGACGACGTTTTTCGAAATGTTCAGACATCCCCCAGTTGTAAAGACTTCGTCGCCAAAAGGGAAGGTCAGACTCTAGAGCCGTTCACTTTTTTGCCTCGAACAGGCCTTCGGTGTGTAGGAAATCCATGATTTTCGGTTTACGGAAAAAGGCCCAGAAAATTACAAAAACTTCGACAGTTTGAGCCACAGTCAAGCACAGGGAAATTTATGCCGATGGGTTAAGAATGAAAAGCACCCCTCAACACAAACTATTCTTCGTAGTCGCCCTGTTGCTTGTTGTTCAGATCCTGGCGGGTTGTAAATCCTCTAGCTCTTCGACGGTAGGTTCTTCGGAAAACTCCTCGTCGTCGACTCCTGATACCGATACCGGCACCACGACGCCGGATCCAGTGGAGCCGGAAGTGGTTCCGCCGGTGACGCCTCCTTCGGTGGATAATAATCTGCGCGAAGTCATTCCTCTTTGGGAAGACAAGGTCGCTGATGGCAAGGCCTGGTCCACGCATGTTTATAGTGCGCTGGATAAACTGGGTCCGAATCTGCTGGACGTGATGCCGGCGGACCGCAGCTTGTTTTGTCCGAAGTATTTCGGTTTGTCCTATGCACAGCGCAAGCAGTATTGGGCTTTTGTGCTGTCATCCATGGTCAGATTTGAGAGTAACTTTAAAACCGAGACCTCTTACACCGAGGACTTCAACGACAGCAACGGCAATCGTGTGATCAGCCGGGGTCTGCTGCAGATTTCCATCGAATCAGGCAATGCTTATGGCTGTGGCTTTAAGTCCACCAAAGATCTTCATGATCCTTTGCAAAACCTGAGCTGTGGTATCAGAATTCTGGATCGCTGGGTGGGTCGCGACGGACGTATTGCCGGCAAAGTGGACGGTGCCTGGAAAGGTGGCGCCCGTTACTGGTCTGTGTTGCGCGCCGGTGACAAGACCAGCTATAAGTCCATCGTCAGCTGGAGCCAGAATCTGTCCATTTGCAAGTAGATCGTTTTGATCTTCACCGGATCGGTGCTATGCTGGGTTCGCTTTAACAAAAGGAGCATCCATGGCATCGATCACACTCAAGGGCAATCCCGTTAACACTTCCGGCACTCTTCCTGAAGCGGGCACTGCCGCCAAAGACTTCAAATTTGTGCGCAACGATCTTTCTGAAGTCTCTTTGAACACCTTCGCAGGCAAAAAGAAAGTTTTGAACATCTTCCCAAGCGTGGACACCGGCACTTGTGCGGCGTCTGTTCGTCGTTTCAATCAGGAAGCTTCCAATCTGGATAACACAGTTGTTCTGAACATCTCTGCGGATCTTCCATTTGCTCAAGCCCGTTTCTGCGGCGCTGAAGGCATCAAGAACTGCGAGACTGTTTCCACTTTCCGCAGCTCTTTCGGCAAGGACTGGGGCGTTCAGATCACGGATTCCCCTTTGGCGGGTCTTCTTTCCCGTGCGGTGGTGACTCTTTCTGCTGACAACAAGGTTTTGTATGTTGAGCAGGTGTCCGAGATCGTGAATGAGCCGAATTACGAAGCGGCTTTGGCGTCTTTGAAGTAATCAGGTCTGTTATAATTGCAAAGCGGCTTTGGGCGAAGGCTTAAAGCCGCTTTTTTTTGTCTCTTTTCAACAGGTTGTGGTACACCTGCGCCCTATGAAACTGCATAATTCCCCCGTTCGCGCCAATAGCTTTCAGGATATGAACCTGGCATCCGTGTTGATGCCGGCTTTGACCAAAATGAAAATCACCAAACCGACGCCGGTGCAAAGCCAGGCGATCCCGGCAAGTCTTGATGGTTCGGATATCATCGCTATTGCTCAGACGGGCAGTGGCAAGACTTTGGCTTTTGCCTTGTCGTTGCTGACCACGTTGCAGAGAAAACCTGAGGCACGCGGTCTGATTCTGGTGCCCAGCCGCGAAATGGCCCAGCAGATTTACAAAGTCTTTCTGGAGCTTTGTGCAGAAATGCCGGTGTCGGTGTGCCTGGCCATCGGGGGCACCACGGGTTCAAAACAAGCCAACCAGCTGAAAAAAAATCCACGCCTGATCATCGCAACACCGGGTCGCATGAATGACCACCTTTCCGGCAACAAGCTGTTATTGCAGAATGTGGAAGTGATTGTGCTGGATGAAGCGGACCGTATGCTGGACATGGGCTTTGCCCCGCAGCTTCGTACCATTCAAAGCACTTTGCGTGGTCCGCGCCAGACGATGATGTTTTCGGCAAGCTTTGGTTCTAATGTTGAATCCATCGCCCAGCTGTTCATGAAACCTGATGTGGTGATGGTGCGTTCAGAAAAAGCCGAAGCGCCGGTGGAAAGCCTGAAACAAAAGGTTCTGTTCCTGGATCGCTCAATGAAAAATGACCGTTTGCTGGATGAACTCAACGCCACTCGCGGCGGGGTGATCGTCTTCACCGGCAATCAGGAAAACTGTGAAGCGGTGGGGAACTATCTGAAGGAATACGGTTTTTCGACTGATCTGATTCACGGCGGACTTTCCCAAGGGCAAAGAAACCGTGTGGTTCGTGGCTTCCGTGAAGGTGAAATCCGCATCGTGGTGGCAACAGATCTTCTGGCGCGCGGCCTGGATGTGCCGCACGTGGATCACGTGGTGAATTTTGATCTGCCTTTCCAGTCTGAGGACTTCCTGCACCGAATCGGGCGCACCGCTCGTGCGGGCCGTGGTGGTGAAGCCATCACCTTTGTCACGCCGTCAGACACGCGCATGTATACCAAAATCAAAGGCTACTTGCAGGGTGCCCAGGAAATCAAAGTCGATCCGACATTTGCCTTCATTGATCGTTCGAAAAAGTTTGATAAAAACAAGCCTGCCAAAGGCGGAGAGTCTGCACGCCGAAATTCAGCTCCTGCCGGTAAGCCCAAAAGCAAGAGTGGCAAAATCAATCCCTTTGCCGGGAAGACTGTAGCGCCCAAAAAAACATCAGGACCGAAGAAGTCAGGATTTGCGAAGAGAAAATAAATTCTGACTCGCCCCGATGAACGGCCTGCTGTATTTTGACTGATTTCTGGGTCAGTTCGGCGGTGAACGACTTGAGCTCTTACATTACATACTTTCTTCATATAAGGATTTGGCTATATCTATAGCCACTCGCGTGTGTTCTACTGAGCCCACACTGTCGTTCACATAGTTCATTAGATGTCCTTTTGTCTTCTGCGAATGGCCCCCAAGCTTTTAACGGAGGCAAAAAATGGGAAAAAAAATTTACGTCGGCAATCTTTCTTTCAATGTCGATCAAGATCAACTTAA
Source organism: Bdellovibrio sp. MYbb2 (assembly GCF_056175685.1). Taxonomy (NCBI): domain Bacteria; kingdom Pseudomonadati; phylum Bdellovibrionota; class Bdellovibrionia; order Bdellovibrionales; family Pseudobdellovibrionaceae; genus Bdellovibrio; species Bdellovibrio sp. MYbb2. The sequence continues at coordinate 337,570 of NZ_JBJKJI010000001.1, read as the reverse complement.
TCAGGTTTTTGCAGAATTCGGAACTGTTGATACGGTCAACGTGATCACCGATCGTGAAACGGGTCGCAGCAAAGGTTTCGCTTTTGTTGAAATGTCCACTGAAACTGAAGCTCGTGCTGCCATCGAGAAATTGAACGGTATGGATCTGGCAGGGCGTGCAATGAATATTTCTGAAGCTAAACCACAAGAGCCACGCTCTGGTGGCGGTCCTCGTCGCAATGGCGGCGGTTTCGGCGGCTCTCGCCGTTCTTACTAAGATTACCTTGGGAAGGCCGGTCCCCTAAAAAAGACCGGCTTTTTTATTTCAATGCAGGGAGGCCTATGGCGAAGGACGATTTGGTAAGCATCGACGGAAAAGTGTCAGACATGTCCGGCGGGGGTGTTTATTTCATCACTCTTGATAACGGAGTCGATATCCGCGCACGTTTGTGCGGGAAAATGAAAAAGTTCAGAATCAAAGTTGTGGTCGGTGACCGTGTCACTGTGGGGTTGTCCCCTTATGATCCAACCCATGGACTTATCACTCATCGCTTTAAGGCCTGAGTAAAAAACGCGAATCGAATTTAGAAACGATTCGCGTTTACAACGGACATATCAATAAACGGTTTCTTGCCTTCGACAAGATCTGCAACCAGCAGTCCCGTACCAGCACCGCTTTGCAGCCCCAGCATCTGGTGGCCTACAGCCAAAACCAGATTGTTCAAATTCTGATGATAGCCAATCAAAGGCACGCCATCCGGAGTGCACGGACGAAGTCCCGCCCACAGTTCCTGAACCTGAAGGTCGTCGGGAAGATGCAAAAATTCTTTCGCACCTTTTTTAATGCTTTCAACTCGTCTTTGGGTGATCGTAAAATCCTGATCCACCAGTTCCAGAGTGCCTGCGATACGCAGTGTGTTTTCGCGCGGGGTGATCGCGATCTTTTTTTCCACCAGCATGATCGGGTACTGCGGCTGCTTTTCCAAAGTCGGAACGATCATCGCGTAACCTTTACCGCCCAGAATCGGCACACGCAGGCGCATCATCCTGGCCATGGATTTGGACCAACTGCCGGTCGCCATGACAATCTGCTTGGCACGAATGGTGCCTTGGGATGTTTTTACAGATTCAATGCGGTTGCCGGAAATTTCCATATCCTGCAGCTCGCAGTTTTCTAAAATTTCGCCGCCGTGTTGGCGGATCTCTTTCGCCAGTGCCTGAACCACCAGATAGGGTTCGGCCATGGCTTCTTTATCAAAGTAAACTCCGCCCAAAAGGGGAGCTTTCAACGCGGGCTCCATCTGCTGGATGTCGTCGCCATTCAAAATCTTGCCGGTAACGCCGATGTCTTTGACGTATTCCAGTTCCTCAACGGCAGCGGCCACGCCGGCTTGGGTGCGGCTGACCATCATCAGACCTTTTTGCTGGAAACGGGTTTCCGGATAAAGCCGTCCCAGTTTTTCATATTCAGTCAGGCTTTTCTGGGAAAGCACCACCAGGGCATCCACCGCGCGGCGGGCCTGGGTGGCGTTCATGTTCTTCATAAAGTGGTACATCCAGGTGGCCAGATCCAAAGACAAAGAAGGTTTGATATAAAGAGGACCCTCGGGATTCAGCAGCCACTTCATTGATTTTATCAGCATGCCCGGCATTGGCAGAGGCATGGCAAAACAAGGAGTCATCCATCCGGCATTGCCGTAAGAGCAGCCTTTACCCACGGTGCCTTTGTCAATCACACACACTTTGGCGCCACGACGAGAAAGTTCCGCACCCACCGACACACCAATTATGCCGGCGCCCACGACCAGAATATCCACTTCTTTATTTTGCATTTCTACATTTGATAAAGTTTCGTCCTCAAAAGCAAGTAGGGCTGGGCCATTAGAGAGCCGGTTGCGAGAAAATTCCTAATAAGTTCAGGCCTAGTGCAGGCCTTCTTGTGCTTGAGTGGGACGGTAGCGCAGAAACACGTTGCCATTTTTGAAGCTGCGGCATTCAACAAGCTTCAGGTCACGACGGGACTTCAAACCGTCAAACTGCGAACGGCCCGAGCCCAGAATCAGCGGCAGCACCACCACTGAATATTCGTCCACCAGATTGGCTTCCGCCAGTTGGGCGACCAGGCTGCCGCTGCCTAATATGGCGATATCCGGGCCATTTTGTTTTTTTAGCTTCTTGATTTCGCTGATCAGATCACCTTTGATCAGCTCTGAATTTTCCCAAGTGACTTCGTTCAGGCTTCTTGAAACGACGTACTTTTTCATGCGGTTCATGCCTTCGGCGATTTCGGGCATGGCCTCTTTCGCAGCAGAGGTGGGCCAGAAGCTGGCCATCATTTCGAATGTTTTTCGTCCAAACAGCAGAGCGCCGCCCCCTTTGGCGTTTCCGGCAACGAAGGCGGTGAATTCGTCGTCCTGTTCCTGATTGTGGGCCCAGCTCATGTCCGAGTTTTTATCTGCAAAATAGCCGTCCATTGAGACGGAATTAAAGACGGTGATAGTGCGCATGGGGGCCTCCTTGTACCAGTTTATCTTAAGGCCGATTGGGGGTTTTGAAACCCTGCAATTTGTCATGTCGATTTAAGGCCCGTTTGAAGGGTAAATTCTGGAAATTTCTTCCTTTTTTCAATTAAAAGTCCCGCTTTTTTGGGCCCTGTGGTACATGCTTCGTTTAATTCCAAGAGGTCCCCCGTGAAGTTTGAAAAGTTCCATTTGTCTGAAGATTTGCTGCGTAACCTGAACGACAATGGTTTCTTCAGAACCACCGACATCCAGTACAAAGCCATTCCGTCCATTTTGAAGGGCGAGGATGTTCTGGCGATTGCCCAGACCGGAACCGGGAAGACCGCAGCTTTTGCTATTCCAATCATCAATATGATCCACACGGAAAAAAGCAGCAAACGCGCTATCGGGATCAAATGTCTGGTATTGGTGCCAACTCGTGAACTGGCTCAGCAGATCGGCGAGGTTTTCAACAAGCTTTCCAAGCACACCAAGGTGAAGCCATTTGCTTTGATTGGTGGCGTGGAGCAAGACGCCCAAATTCAGAAGCTTCAGGATGGTATTGATATTCTGATTTCGACTCCGGGTCGTATGTTTGACCTGATTGCCCAGGGGCATGTGGATATCAGCCGTATTGAAACTTTGGTGCTGGATGAAGCCGATCACATGCTGGATCTTGGTTTCATCGACGACATCACTTCCGTGAAGCGCAAGCTGACGAAGCGTCACCAGACGCTGTTCTTCTCTGCGACTATCAATCCGGAAATCAAGAAGCTTGCGTTCTCTCAAGTTCGCAGCAGTGCGATTCGTATTCAGATTTCTCCGGAAGATCCGGTTTCTAAAAACATCACGCACTCTGTGATGTTTGTGGAAATGGATGACAAACGCTTCTTCCTGGCCGAGTACCTGCGCCAGAATGCTGACGGCAAGTTCATCATCTTCGTCAGAACCCGCGTGCGCGCAGAACGTGTTGCGAAAGCTCTGGCCCGTGTTGAGGTCCAGTCTTTGACCCTGCATGGGGAAAAGGATCAGACCGACCGTGCTGAGGTGATGAAGACCTTCCGTAAAGGTGACTGCAAAGTTCTTATCGCCACAGACTTGAGTGCTCGTGGTATCGACATCCCGGATGTCACTCATGTGATCAACTATGATCTTCCTGAAAAGCCAGCCAACTATGTCCATCGCATCGGGCGCACCGGACGCGGCTTTAACAAGGGCGTGGCGGTTTCTTTCTGCAGCAACGAGGAAAAACCTTTGCTGGAAGAAATTCAGGCACTTTTGAACAAGACCATCGAAGTGATCAAGGTCAGCAAGTCCGACTATGAAATCATCGCGTCCCAGCCGGAACACGAGCTGAGCCTGCAAGAGATCATCGAGGCTGCCGAGGCGTCCATGAAGCCTCGTAAGAAACGCAAGTAAGCCGCATATTGTTTTGACATAAAAGGCTCATGTTTTAAGATCAATTCATGAGTCGAATTTCCCAAATGAGCTTTTCTAAAAAGATCTTTCTGGCAATCTTTGGGACGGCCGTCTTTTCCGCACTGACGGTGTGTCTGGTCCTGAACACCGCCCTTTCCAGTCATCGTATCACCGAATTTGAAGAATCCTACATCGATCACATGAATCTATTGGCAGGAACCCTGGTGCGCCTTGAGGGGGATCAGGCCAAGCTTGCCATGAACAATCTTTTGGAAGACATGATCCATCACGATGTGGACAATCTGAATGTGGAGCTGTTCGGCCCGGAAAACGAAAATCTGGGCAAGGTGACAAGACCCGAGTTTGAACCGACATTTGATTCCGCCGAAATGGTGTCCAAAGCCGATGGGGCCTACTGGCGTGATGGGCGTATGGTGGTTCTGACTTCGCTTGAAGACAAAAGTGGCAAAGAATACCGACTGGTGACGACAATCTCGGCGGCGACCATTGAAAAAGAACTCAATCGAATCAAGTACACGCTGCTGGGAACCGCGGCGGCGTTGATCCTGTTTTCGTTGTGGCTGTCCCGTGTTTTGACCAGAACTTTGTTGCGCAAGGTGAATGCGATTTACACCTTGCTGGCTGAAATCACGCAGACTCAGGATTATTCCAAACGAGTGAATGTCGCTGGTGAAGAATCCGGCGAGGGCCCCGGCCGGAACTCCAGGGACGAGTTGGATGGCTTGGGCCGAAATCTGAATCACATGCTTCAGGCGTTGCAGGCCAGCCAGTCCCGTTTGCTGGAAGCCGAGCGCGACAAGGCCCGCAGCCAGGTGGCGGCGCAGGTGGCGCATGATATTCGCAGTCCGCTGATGAGCATGAACATGGCGCTCAGCCAGATTGAAAATGCCCCGATGGAGCCTTTGGCAATTCTGAAAAGCGCCGTGGCACGTGTTGCAGGCATCGTACAGAAACTGTCCGCTTCGATTGCAAAACAGGATCAGGAATCCGGGGTGGAAGCTCCGAAGCTGACGTTGGTGGAGCCTTTGATTGCCAGTGTGGTGAACGAACACAGTGTGCGACTGAAGCCGGTACAGGAGCTGACCCTGACAGGGGTTTCGCCTTTGCCTGAAATCTGGAGTGTCCTGCAGGTCAATGAACTTCAGGCCGCTATTTCAAATCTGATCAATAATGCTTTTGAAGCCGGCGCCACCAAGGTGGATCTGGTTCTGGGCGCGGAAGGCAAAAAGTGGACTTTGCAGATTCGCGACAATGGCAAAGGCATTCCGGCAGCGATTCTTGAAAAGATCTTTGAGCGCAGTTTCACCTCGGGGAAAGCCGGAGGTTCGGGCTTGGGTCTGTTCCAGGCCAAAGCCGCGATCGAGTGGACAGGCGGGACTTTGGAAGTTTCAACGGTCGAGGGCGAGGGAACTGTCTTTACCATGAAAGTTCCCAAAGAAAAGAACCCGGCGTGGCTGGCTCCATCCATTGAAATTGCCTTAGATCAAAAGATCTTCTTTGTTGATGATGATCTGAACGTACTAAGTGCATGGCAGGCCAAGGCTGCGGCCTTGGGGTTGACTGCGGCGGCGTTTTACAGCTCCGTGGATAAGTTCCTGGCCGAGGTGCCGGTGACTTCCTTGCCGGAGTCTGCTTTGTTGATCATCGATCAGAATCTGAATGGCAGCAAAACGGGTCTTGAGATTTTAGAACAGGTGGCGCTCGCTAAAAGAGCGTACCTGTGTACTTCTGAATTTGACGAAAAATGGGTGCAGGACCGTGTTCGTAAGTTGAATGTTCACCTGATACCCAAGCCTTGGATTTCACAATTTGAACTTAAAGTAAGGACTTCCTAATGCGTATTCTGATTGTTGACGACGAAACACTTGTTCGTAAAACCATGCAATCTCAGATTCCCACCAGTCATGCGGTGACATTGGCGGACTCTATGGAAGAGGCCGTGGATGTATTGGATAAGCAGATTATTGATCTGGTTTTCACGGACCTGTCTTTGGATGAATCCGCAGAACGCCAGGGGATTGAGCTGATTCAGCATATTTCAAAACACTATCCAAGTACGGTGGTGGTGGCGATGACCGGTCATGATGAATCTCATCTGGTTGAGGCCTGCATGAAGGCCGGAGCGGTTGATTATCTGGTGAAGCCCTTTGATGGCAAAGTGCTGACGCAAGTTCTGCGCAAAGCCCCGGTACTGCACCGCCTGCTTCGTCGCAATCAGACCTTGAAGCATCAGGCGGGATCAAAGCTTGTTTCGCACATTAACTTATACACCAAGTCCCCGGCGTTTAAGGCCGTGATCGACACGGCCAAAAAAATCCGTGGCTCTGGTCAATCGGTTCTGATTCGTGGTGAATCCGGTTCAGGTAAAGAAGTGATGGCGCAGTATTTGTGGAGTCTTGAAAACGATGATTCCCGTCCGTTCATCGCGGTGAACTGCGGTGCGATTCCGTCCCATCTGGCGGAATCCGAGTTGTTCGGTCATAAAAAAGGGGCGTTCACCGGGGCCACGGAATCCCGCGCGGGTAAGTTTGAAAGTGCCGATGGCGGGGATTTGTTCCTGGATGAATTGGCAACCCTCAGTCAAGACTTGCAGGTGAAACTGCTGCGCGCTTTGAGCAGCGGTGACATTTATCCGGTAGGGCAGGACTTCGGCAAAAAAGTAAACTGCCGCACGATTGCCGCCACCAATGAAAACCTGGAAGAAATGATCGCGGATAAGAAATTCCGTGAAGATCTGTTTTTCCGTATCAAAAAGTTCACGATCACTTTGCCGCCGCTTCGTCAGCGTAAAGAGGACATTCTGGATCTGGCGAACGAATTCCTGCGTGCGGGTAACTATGGGGATAAGTCCTTTAGTAAAAAGGCTGAAGAACTTTTGCTGACGTATTCCTGGCCGGGGAATATTCGTGAATTGAAATCTGCGATTGAAGTGGCATGTGTCCTGGCTGAAGACAATGAAATCCAGGTATCAGATCTGACCCCGCACCTTGTGCAGTCGGCTCCGGTATACGAAGAAGTTATCAAAAGCTCTTCTGTGGCAGAGATTGACGAAGCCGCACTGGAAGGGCGTTACAGCCACGTGGTGTCCGAATTTGAATTGAAGCTGATTGATTTTGCGCTGAAGAAAAAAGGCTCAGAATCCGCAGCCGCAAGATATCTGGGTATTCCACGCAGTACTTTGGGTGATATCCGTCGTCGTTTGGCGGGGATCAAGAAGTAGTCAAAAGGAAGTGCAGCGTCTCTATTGTTGGTCCGGACTAATCAGAAGTTAGTTGACTATGCTAAAGGCTTTTTTAGTCTTTATAAATGATCAAAAATTTAAGATCCGAAGTAGCGAACTATATCCGAGAAAATCCCACGCTGATTCTGTTTTCGTTGGCAGGCACACTGTTTTTGGCGGTTTTACTTCATCAAGACTCCGAGAGTGCTAGAAAGTTTTTGGAACCGGCGCTTTACGGGTTTTTATTGGGCCTTCCTGTCTGTTTGGGGGCTGGCTATCTCTCAGAAGGCCGCAAAATTTCGCGGGGATTACTTCCTGCTGCTTTGACGGCAGTTTTTGTTTTCGGCTACCTGATGTCGTACTATCTGGGATATCTACCATGTTTGCAGGCGCACGTCGGTTTCGCAGCTTATTTACTTTTGCTGTTAACACCGCCAGCGGTTCGAAGAGACGAATCGGTTGGTTTTCATTGGCTGATCTTCGTATTGTATGCCCTTGGTCTAAGTATTTCGATCAGTTCGGTGCTTTTGGGCCTCTTGGCGTTTTTGCTGTGGGTTGTTAAAGAGCTCTTTGCCTGGGAGTTGCCGAAGTTAATCGAAAAACTTGGGCTGGCGGCGTTGTGTATTTTTCTTCCAGTTAACCTATTTGCTCACTTTAAGCCTGAAGCTGCAAAAGTTGCAGCTCTTCGATACTCACTGGAGGGGCTTGTCGAAAGAGTTGTTCGTCTTCTGTTTATTCCGGTAATGATCGTTTATCAGATCGTACTATTAATCTATTCATTGAAAATATTGATAGTATTTGAATTGCCCCAAGGGATGGTGAGTAGGCCCATTGCAGTAGCGTATTTGATCTTTTTTTCCATCAATTCTTATCTTGAGTCCCAAGGACGTAGTGATGAGGGTATTTGGCGATACCGTCGCTTATTCAATTTGGCATTTGCACCTCTTTTTATAATGATGCTGATCGGGATCGCAAAAAGAATTAGTGACTATGGGTTTACACCGGACAGAGTCTATTTGGTTTTTATATTTACCGTTATGGTATTTAGTTGGCTCCTGCGCTTGATTTATAGCAAGACTGAGATACGAAAGGTGATTGCGCTGGCGGCAGTGTTGTTGTTGATTACGTCATTGGGGCCAATGAGTCCTTCTGCAATTTCAGTTCAAAGTCAAAGCTCTCGATTCTTGAGTCTATTGCAGAAATACCGTGATAGCTATCAGACGTTAAGTGAATTTAAAATTTCAGAGTGGGAAAGGTTGGATATTGACCGGGCAAGTTCGGCATTGCAAGTGATCGTGCGTTTTAAGGCAGTTGATGTTTTAGAAAAAAAGGGCCTTGAAAGGGGGATCTTCATAAAACGTCCCAATGAAGAGAAGATGTCTTTTGGAATAGTTCCGGACCTTCAAGATCAACTGTTCAGAATGAATCGTGCTCGTGGGTATGGAAAGGCAAGGTACTCGAATGGAAAACGTTCTTGCAGAATTTTTAATGTTTATCATGAATACAGGGAACGATCATTCAATGTTAGTGGCTATGACTACTTAATGGAAGTGTCAGAAGGTCATAGAACAATACCGGGTACAAAGGACTCCATTCGTGTCGACATGAGAGCCGGACGTGTATTCCTTTTTGTGGGTGGAGAAGAAGAATTAATTTTTGATTACGCGGCAAAGGTTAGAGAGCAGGCAGATATCTTGGGTGCTGATTCTGCTGCGCGTCCGATAGAGATGGAAGGCAGAGTTGGTCACTATAAAGTAAAGATGCAAATTATTTATGCCGCTTTGGACTGTGAAGAATCTAGCTTCTCTTCTGTTCTATATTTAAAGTTTTTATAGAACCTGCAGAAGAAGTCCCTGAATCTTTTCAAAAGGACGTCCGATGGCAGCGGCTTTGCTGCCAATCAGAATTGGGCGCTCCAGCAATCGCGGTGTTTTCACCAGATTATGAATCACTTCCTCGGTACTATTCACATCAAAGGGCGCCTCGGTGAAGAGGGCCTCTTTTGTGCGCACCAAGCTCGACACCGGAGTGTCGAGCTTTTGGATGAGCGAGCGCAGTTCGGCTTCGTTTAAGGGGTTCTCAAGGTACTTGCGCACCTCAAGTCCTTCGATGGAACGAAGGGCTTCGATCGCCTCGCGGCTTTTACTGCAGCTGGGATTGTGAAGCAGAACCCACGTCATGATTAGCGAGCCAGCTCGGCTTCAATCGCTTTTACGATTGTTGGATCTTCCGGAGTCATGTCTGGCGCAAAACGCGCCACCACGTTGCCGGTTTTGCCGATCAGGAATTTTTCAAAGTTCCACATGATGTCAGAAGGACCACCGGAAAGAAGGCCGTGTTCTTCCAGAACAGACTTCAATTTGCCGCCTGGAACTTGTTGCGCTGCTGGTTGCAGGGAAGTCAGTTGCTGGTACAGCGGATGTTGGCCTTCGCCCTTAACAACCATTTTTGCAAAAACCGGGAACTTCACGCCGAATTGAGTGCGGCAGAACTCCTGAATTTGTTCGTTTGTGCCGGGCTCTTGTGCGCCGAACTCGTTCGCCGGGAAAGCCAGAACACGCAGTCCTTGGGATTCATATTTCTCGTGAACTTTTTCAAGCCCCTCGTACTGCGGAGTCAATCCGCATTCAGAAGCCACGTTCACAACCAGCAAAACTTTGCCGTTGAAAGCAGACAAGGTGGATTTTTTGCCGTCAGCAGTGTCGAACTGAATTTGATCAAGAGAAGTGCTCATAAGGAATCCTTTCTGAATGAAGTCCTTGGATAGCGAAGATCTATCCAATTTCCCCAAGCAGGTAAAGAGCTAAGTTTGGGCGACCAGGAACTCTTCGCCTTTGGAAGGTTCCAGCCCGTCAGTACGGCCCTTGAAGTACTTTTCAATGATCTGCTCGCGGGACACGTGCTTGGCATTGGGGAATCCTGCCTGCAAAGCCAGTGCGGTCATTTCTGCGGGGCGGAAGAAGCTAATGAAAGGCGTTCCCGCGGCTTTGGCTTTTTCATAAACCATTTGGTGGCCGGGGCGCTCTTCCGGATCAATCAAATCTAGCGGCACCATGTAAGTCATTGCAAGCGTTGAACCTTTCGCGAACTGAGAGACCTCGCGTAGGGTTTCTTTGTTCGCCGCCAGGGTCAGATACATGGTTACGCCGGTAGAGGCAATCACCGCCGGTTTGCCGGGATTGAAGCCATGTTGAATCAATTTTTCTGTCCAGGATTCTCCGGCTTCAAAGTCGACGGGCACGAACTGCAGATGGCCTATGGTGTCCAAGCGGGTTTCTTGCAGGCGTTTCTTTTTCCAGGCCTGGGTTTCAGGCTGATCGATTTCAAAGATGCGAACTTTGTCAGCCACTTGCGGGTGGCGTTGCGCGAAGGTGTCCAGGCCCGCTCCAAGAATCACATACTGATCCACACCATTTTTTATTTGCTCTAACACCAGATCTTCAAGAAATCTTGCGCGTCCTACGATAGAGGCGCGGTAGCCTTTTGTTCCCATCGGGTGCATGTCACCGCGTTTTTGCCAGCCCTCTTCCGGAGCGATCAGTTTCAATCCCACGTCATCATTGAACACCGGGGGATAAGCATCCAGCTGTAGATGGATGGCGCGCCACAAAGCTACGCGAACTGCCGTATGATCAGGGATGGTTTTTGGTGGATTCTTCATGGGAGTTCTCCTGGATCAAGACTAGCACGGGAATTTAATGGCGGTCTATGGTCCAGCTGATGCATTCAGTTTGTATTTAGTGTTTCCAATTCTGGACCTGCTTTCCTGTCGCTCTTGCTGAACTCCGGACGGGAATCCATAATTATATTATGGATTTATTTATCATTACCGGCGGTTCCAAGGGACTGGGGGAGCAGGTGTGTCTGCAAGCTCTTGAAAAAGGGCATCAGGTCATCAACCTTTCGCGTTCTCGTCCAAATATCAAATCTTCAAGATTCAGACATATCACGGCGGATTTCAGCCATGGTCTTAAGGTGATTCAGAAAATTGAATCGGTTCTTCAGAATGTGGACTTTTCTGATTTCAAAAAGATTCATCTGATTAACAATGCAGCGCTGATCAATCCGGTGGGCTCACTGCCGGATTTGAATCCGACCGAGATGAATACTCATCTGGTGACTAATTTGATTTCTCCGCTGTTGCTTTCACAAGCGTGCGCTCGGATAGCTACCGAAGAAAAAGTACCTTTGACGATCTTTAACATCGGATCAGGGGCCTCATTCCGTCCGATTGCTGGTTGGTCGATGTATTGTTCTTCCAAAGCGGGTCTGAAAATGTTTACCGAAAACACCGCTCTGGATTTACAAACTGCCAAGAACAAGAAAATCAAAATCTATCATTTCAGCCCCGGTGTTCTGGATACCCAGATGCAGCAGACCATTCGTGGATTTAAAAAGAAGGATTTCCCGGATGTGGCGAACTTCAAAAAGATGAAAGCCGATCATCAGCTGCGCGATCCGGCGGATGTGGCCTTTCTGGTTGTTAAATTCTGCTTGGCTGCTCAAGCGGCTAAGAAATTTTCCTGCCTGATCTCGGTTCAGGATTTAGAAGGGTCTTTGAAATGAATCGGATTTTCTTCTGTGCGTCAGTGATCGCAGCATGTTTTCTGGTGGGCTTTCAGGTTTCGCATCCGGGAGGATCATCAGAAGCGGAAAATGCGGATTTAAGCTCTACGGCGTCTCAGTTTCAGGATGTGACCGAGTCTTCAGGTATCCCGAAAGTTCATTCAGGCACAATTGTGTTTGGTGACTATGATGCTGATGGCTGGGTGGATATGCTGGCGGCGGGAAGACTTTTCCGCAACGTCAGTAATGGCAGCAACATCCGTTTTGACGATGTGACTAATACTGCTGGCATTTTGGATTTAAAAGGGGCGCCGCTGTTTGTGGATATCGACAACAATGGTTTGTTGGATATTCTGACCACCAAGGGACAGGCCTTTGTGCAAGTGTCTGCGGGGCGCTTTGCGGAATCTTCCAGGGCTTTAAAGTTTGAAATTCCAGAGCACGCTCATGATTTGGCCATTGTTGACGTTAATAAAGACGGTCTGATGGATGTGCTTGTTGGTTTTGCTGAACCCAAATTCGGTGATCCATTGCTGCCAGCAAAGATGTTTTTGAATATCAAGGGCAAGCAGTTCCTGGATGCAACGCCCACGGTGTTCGCACAGAATCCCAATTACCTGCGAGGTATCGCAGTTGCTGATTATGATAACAACGGACAGACAGATGCTTATTTCTCGAACTACCGTCTGCGACCGAACAACTTTTACACCTTGAATCCGACGATCATGGTGGATAAAGCTCCGCTGCTGAATGTTCAAGGGGCGCACGATCCGAAGAAGTTCTATGACAATAACCGCAAGGCCTACTATGGGCCTCAGTATGGGCATACCATTGCTTCAATCTGGGCGGACCTTGATAATGATGGCAATCTGGATTTGTGGGTTTCCAATCTAGTGCATAAGTTTGTCGGCATAAATCCAAAGAATAACACCTTTGATCAGCGCGGTTACCTGTGTGACGATTCAAAAATATATCGCAACACCGGACATCCGTCCTATCGGTTGGTTGATGTCAGAGCAGAATCTGGCATTCCCTATCGCCCGATCGGGGATTTCTCGAAATATAAAGGGGATGAGTTGTGGGCGCAGACCACGGCTGCGGACTTTGATAACGACGGCCTGCTCGATGTTTACATCAGTCAGGTTTATGATTTGGCCTACTCGTATTCAGTACTTTACAAAAACACTGGCAACTTCAAGTTTCAAGAGGTCAGCGCGGTTCACGGGACTCGTGTCTTTGACAGTTATGCGGCGGCTTGGGCAGATCTGAATAACGACGGCAAGATGGATCTGGTTCAGTCAGGCAGAGCGAAGAACAAGGAAGCTCCGGCCATCCGAGTTTTGCAAAACGTGATGGGGGATGCAAACAACTATCTGCGCGTGCAGATCAAGGGCACTCGTTCGGGGACTCAGGCCGTGGCAGCCCAGGTGCGGGTTTATCATTCGAGTGGCGTGTTCTTGCGTCAGGTTGATGGTGTGGCCGGGACGATGAATCAGCAGAATGATCCGACTTTGCATTTCGGGTTGGGGCAGGTGAAGGATATTTCCAGGGTGGAAGTTCGCTGGCCATCGGGGAAGGTTCAGGTCCTTGATAATGTTTCTGTGGATAGCACTTTGAAGATTGAGGAGCCTCGCTAATGACAACCGAACAACGAGTCGCATTGGTTCAGGGGCAGCTAGAGGCTTACAACGCCCGGGACATTGAAAAGTTCTGTTCGTTCTATCATGCCGACGTGACGGCGTATCGCCTGGGACAGGACGTGCCGTTCATGGTCGGGATGGAGGCTTTTCGTAAAAGTTACGGCGAGAAGTTTAAGAATACCCCGGATCTGCATTGCACTTTGAAAAGTCGGATTGTTTTGAGTGGGAAGGTCTTGGATGAAGAGTCCGTGGTTCCCAGTGGGTCGCATGTTGTGGCGATTTATGATTTTAAGGATGGGTTGATTAAGGATATTTGGTTTGTGTATTGAGCCTAGAGAGATTGGCTGCGCCCATCCTGGGCTTGGTCGCTGCGCGACTGTTGGCTGATGCCAACACCTAAAAAGCGGCTTCGCCGTCGCGCTGAAGCGCGATCGCGTCGTGCGCCTTTGTACGAACTCTGTCGTTCGAATCGGGCCGACGTTCATTGTCTCTAGTTTAAATTTTATGGCTTAGTTTTTTGGAATAAATGGCGGAGAGAGAGAGATTCGAACTCTCGGTAGGCTTGTGACCTACACACGCGTTCCAGGCGTGCGCCTTCAACCACTCGGCCACCTCTCCGCAAACAGGAACGTAAAGAGAAGCCAAAGTATCATAGCGCAACGCGGCAATGCAAGGACTTGTACCAAAAAAAGGGGTCTATTCTCCGAAGTATTCGTACAGATCTTCCTGTCGAACCCGGGCGTAGTGGGCCTTTTGCTTGGCTTTGCGGGCTTGAACCTCCACAAAGTTCCAATAAACCACCTGATAAATCAAAAAGACGAAGATTCCTCCGGCCACGGCCAGGAACAGCGGGCGATTGTCTTCCCATTCGGCCATTCCGGTGAATAGCACCAGCGGATGCATCAGAAACAGAACCGCATGCAGCCACATTTCTTCGGCTGAACAGTATTTGCGGTGAATCCATTCATCCTTGGTCACCAGCACGCAGGAAAGCCCCGCCATGATATAGTAAATCACTTCCGTGGTCGGAGTTCGCTGCACGAAGGCCAGAAACAGCAGGCAGGCGATCACGGACATGGTGTCGATGGGGTGCCCGATGCGTTCCCACCGCGGCAGTCCGCGTTTGCGGTGAAAAACGAATTCATCAAATAAAATTGCAGCCCCTTGAATACCCGATACAACCAAAAAAGCGCTGATCATAGTTTCTCCATCAAACTTCCGCACACAGTAAGTCCGGGACCAAATGCATAACTGATGATCGGTGTGCCCGACGGAACGCTGTCGTCGCGAAGAATCTGCTCCCACAAATGCGGAAGCGTCGCTGACGACATGTTGCCGCGCTGGCGAAGCAGCGAGCGGCTGTGGGCCACTTGTTCTTCCTTCAGCTCAAGATGCTTCACCACCTGATCGATGATCTTGGGACCGCCGGGGTGAACTGCGAACAGACCATTTTTAACTACGTGAGAAAGATCGTACCCGCGTTCCGCCAGCCAGCGAGTGGTAAAGTCGCGGATCTTATCCCCCACCATCATCGGCACATCTTTCGACAGGCTCATTTTCATGCCCCAGTCCGACACCATCCATTCCATTGCCGCTGTGGTGTTGGGAATCAGTTCTTCATACAGCGACAGAACTTTAAACCCCTGCTTTGGCTGCTGACTGGACATCGAGTAGGCGATACAGCCATCCGCGAACAGACTTTGAATCACCATTTGTTCCAGCGTCGGATCTTCCGGATTCAAATGCAGACTGCACAGTTCGGTGTGCACCAGATCCACGGTCAGTTTTTTTCCCAGAATATTTTCATTCGCCAGAAAGCCCGAAGCCATGCGCAGGGCGGGGAAGGCTCCGTAACATCCCATGTGATAGGAATGGGTGACGGTGACTGGTTTAGGCGCCTTCACCGCGGTCATCTGTGCGGCACTGGGCGAGATGTATCCGGTGCAGCTGACGTGAATCAGATCATCAGGAAAGGTGCGCTCTGAATAGATGCGCTCAAAAAGTTCTTTCACAGTTTTATGATAGTATTCGTGGCGCATGTGCATGCTGACGCCGTGAGAACTGGATTTGACCGGATAGATCGGTTTGTCATCCCAGTTGGAACGTTCCACATCCGGAATGAAGAAATACCTTTTTTCGATTTGGGTTTCCGGGCAGCCCACTCGTTGCAGCATCTTCAGGTAGTCCTCTTGCGAGTACCCCTGATTCTTTTGTGCCAGCTTGTGGGCTTCGGAAAGCCACTCAAGGCATTCCTTCTGGTTTTTTTCATATGGCGGCTGAATGGAGTGGAAGTTTTGTAAGTACATGTCTTGAGGCTAAGGACCGCCTCAAGACTTGGATAGATCCAGTGTTACGAAACAGGCGGCTTTGGTTTTGATCTCCATTCTTTATCGACAATCAATCGAGCACCTCGTTTGAACGTGAAGTAAGAGTAAGCCCACTGCCAGATGACGAAGACTCTGTTCTTAAAACCAATCAGATAATAGACGTGAATGAATAACCACAAAATCCACGCAAAGAATCCGCTGAATTTCAGATTGCTGATTTGTGCGATGGCTTTGCGGCGGCCAATTGTGGCCATCTGGCCCTTGTCGAGATACTTGAAATCAAGTCGGGGTTTGCCGTCGATTTCTCGCAGAATCTGATTCGCAGCATGTGTTCCTTGCTGCATAGCCACCGAAGCAAGTCCTGGCAAGGCTTGGCCGTTGTCGGTCAGATAACAAGCCTGATCGCCCAAAATAAACACTTCCGGGTGTTCTTTCAAACTTAAATCTTTTTCGATGATCACTCGTCCCGCACGGTCCAGCGGGACCCCGAGCGTTTTGTTGATACTGGATGGCTGAACACCTGCGGCCCACAAGATGGTGGCGGCTTTAATGACTTCATCACCCAGAACCACAGAATCAGACTTTACATCTGTGACTCGTGTGTTGGTCCAAATCTGCACGCCGAGGTCTTCCAGGTCTGCTGCGGCTTTGCGGGAAAGATCCGGATGGAAGGCGGCAAGAATTCTTGGGCCTGCTTCAATTAGAATCACCCGGGTGCGTGACGGATCAATGTGGCGGAAGTCTTTGGTTAAAGTGTGACGGCTGATCTCGCCAATGGTGCCTGCAAGCTCGACACCCGTTGGGCCCGCGCCCACGATCACGAAAGTCAGTTGCTGCTTCTGTTTTTCAGGATCGGTTTCTTTTTCGGCTCGTTCGAAAGCCATCAGCAGACGACGGCGAATTTCGGTGGCTTGTTCCAGGGTCTTTAAGCCCGGAGCATTTTCTTCCCACTCGGGATGCGCGAAGTAACTGTGCTTGGCTCCACACGCCAGAATCAGATAGTCATAATCAAGAGTGCGATCCGGAACCTGAATCTTTTTGTTTTTCAGATCAACGCTTTCCAGATTGTCCAGAAAGACCGAAACATTTTTGTACTTGGAAAGTATGCCGCGAATGGGACCTGAAATTTCTGCCGGGGAAAGTCCCGCGGTGGCTACCTGATAAAGCAAGGGCTGGAAAAGATGATAATTGCGGCGATCAATAAGAGTGACGGAAACATCTTCTTTGTTTCCAAAAGCACGCGCGGCTTTCAGCCCCGCAAAACCACCACCGACGATGACGACTTTTTTTGGCATTTGAACCTCTGCGCCCAATATAGCACTTTGGTTTTTCAGAATGAATCAGAATCCTAGTGGGAACTCGGTGAAAGAAAAGACACAGTGTTGTTTTTTGGCCCGGTGCCCGGGCCTTTTATCAAGCAGATGTTATTTTTGAAAGTTTGGTGGTGCTTCTTACCAGTAAAATACAAAGAAGCAGCGCAGGGATTCCGATCATTGCGGTCCCCAGGAAGAAGAGCGCGTAAGATTCCATCAAAGCGTGGGTTTCGTTAAGCTTCTGAACCGCAAGCCCCGAGAAGCCTTTCAGAACTTTTCCCAACAAAGCATAGAACGAACTCAGCAGGGCATACTGTGTGGCTGTGTATCCGAGCGTCGTCAGGCTCGACATGTATCCAACCAGCGCGGTCCCGGCAAAGCCCGTGGCAAAGTTATCCACGATCATGGCACCCGTAAACACTTCAGTGCTGGGTCCCATCATCGCCAAAACCGAGAAGCCAAGATTGGACGCCGGACCAATCACGGCACCAATAAGTAATGTTGAGATAAAGCCAAAGCGCACTGCCGTCAGGCCCGCCGCCGCTACGCCGACAACTGACGCGATCAAGCCGACAGACCCGCGCACCGCGCCCACGGTTTCTTTCGTCAAACCAAGATCTGCATAGAACGGATTTGCCATGGGACCCATGACAAAGTCAGAAAGGCGGTACAAGCACACGGCTGCCAGAATCAACAAAGCCCGCTGGCCATGCTGTTTGAAGAAAGCAATGAACGGACCCGCGACCGCATCAAACAAACCGCGCGCAGACCACAAAGACACAGCCCCGGGAACATTTGCCGGTCCGTGCTTTGGTTCAGCGGCAAATAATGTCGCGATTACACCCACGGCCATCAAAGCACCCATGGCAGAATAAGAAACCGACCAGCCAATCGCGCCCGCCAGAATCAGAATCAACGCATCCGTCACCAGCAAAGAAGCACGGTAACCCAGTTGATATGATGAAGACAATAAGGCCATATCTTCGCTGGCGTCAGAAACTTCAATCCTCCACGCATCCACCACAATGTCCTGGGTGGCAGAGGCAAAGGCCGCCACCGCCGCTAGCAGGGTGAACAGCGCCAAGCCGCCTTCGGGTTTGACATAGGACATGCCAAACAAGCAGATCCCCACCAGAATTTGGGAAATGATCATCCAGCCGCGACGGCGTCCCAGCCAGGCACCGAAAATCGGCGCATTCATTTTATCAATCAACGGAGCCCAGACGAATTTCAGCGAATACGCCAGACCCACCCAGGAAAGAAACCCGATGGTCGCCAGCGCGATCCCGCTTTCACGCAGCCAGTATCCCAGGGTGTTTCCGACCAGCATGAAGGGAAGCCCGGAAGAAAAGCCCAGGGCCAGCATGATAGAAACTTTCGGACGGGCAAGGGAGCGGATGGTGTCCATCCAGCTCAGGCGGCGTGATTTTTTTGCGGTAGTCATCTCTGCGTTGTCTTTCCCAGTTGTTTGCGCATCTTCCAAAGAAGGTGGCTGATATATGGCCGGCGAACTTCGCCCGTGGTCACCATCAGCAATTTTGTAATCTTCAAGTTCACCGCATCGGTGTAAAGAAGGATCAGCATTTCATAAATGAAGTTCGTGTTCAATGTCACGTGGTTGTCGGTGCCAACGCCAAGCTGCACACCTTTTTTCTCCCACCACGAAAACGGGTGATCCTTGTAGTCTTCAAACTTGCCGGTCAGCTTGTTGTTTGATGACGGCAGGGACACCAGGGTCACGCCTTTTTGAATCATGCGGTTCAAAACGTCGTGCTGATAATGTTCGACTTCGCGAGCGGTGTGGAACTTGGCTTTTACGAACAGAATGTCTTCTTCCGCGGTGATCTTGGTCCCTTGCAGGATTTTTTCCAGAACGTGGCGGTTGAAGCCCCAATCAAGTTCAGTCAGTTCGCGGTACAGCGGATCCTTTTCAGGAATCGGCTGACCTTGTTGGTTCTTCGCCAGAATATCCTGATAGATGCGGTGGAAGTATTTGTTCGGGTTGATGCCCAGACTGATTCCGTGCTCCAGCGTGTCGATGTGCCAGATGTTCATGGCATTGTCGACGGCCTGGATGCCTTTTTTCAGAGTGTGCCAGGTTTCACCATGGTGCGAACGGATCTTGAAGCCACGGTACTGAAGCTTGCGGAAGCCCGCCTGCATTTCGTTGAAATGCTCTTTGCGGTACAGTTCGCGTTCGTCGCCGACAGTGTCGACATCACGCAGGTGACGCTCCAGGAACGGATACTTGTCGATCATGTCGACCAGTTCGTTGATTTGTTCCATGAAATGTTCCTGGCGCGTTTTGAACTTTTCAGAATCGAAGTGATTGGATTCTTTTCTGAAAGACGGCGACAGGATGAAATCAAAATTCGGATGCTTTTCCTGGAAGGCACGGAAGCCGTCATACAGGCCCAGCACGACATCCTCGGAAGTCACATTGTCGATGCCCGGAATCTGTTCGGAAGAACTGGCGGTGGAGCGGGACAGCGAGAATTTCAAACGCACGCGGCCCACGTTAAATTTATAATACAGCTCTTCCGCCATGGAATAGGCCGCTTCCTTGTGAACTTCGCGATTGATGAAGATCAGTTTTGGCAGATACAGAATTTTCAGATAGCGCGAGAATCCTTCGTTTTCCTGCAGCCGGATCAGGCGGTCGACGTCTTCAACCGAACGGATGGGCAGGGCTTTGTCGCCATAGACCTCTTTGATTTTTTGTTCATAGATGTCTTTGTCCGGGCCTTCCATCAGTTTTTTCAATCTTGGATAGATGAATTCTGCGGTGATTGCGCCGGTCAGGTGAATGTGCTCTTCGTTGTATTTCAGGGGGAAATTTTTGAAGAACTCAAACAACGCCGCGGACATCGGGTGCTTAAGCAGTGACGAGATCGTCACCTGATTGATCTGAAAACGATTCAGCAGATCACGGAACTCGACAACAAGGCCGTAGGCATCCAGATTCTCTGTTTTCATTTTAGAAGACAAAAGCAGATCAATGGTGTCAGAAAGCGAGATCCCGTTGGTTTCGCTGATGATGGTGGTCAGTGCTGAGGTCAGCTGATTGTGAACATCCTTATTCACCGATTCCTCCTGCAAAGAGGTTAACGGGGAATAAGATGCTTGTACATGGTTTTATGGGGACCGATATCCTTGATATCAAACAGCGGTCCGTAGAATGAAAATCCGAGTCTTTCATAGAATGGAAAAGCCTTGATGCGCGCATTGAACCACACCAGGTCGCAGCGGCGGCTTTTTAATTCTTCTACACCAAAGCGCACAAGCTTTTGTCCCAGGCCCTGGCCGCGATAGCTGTCATCCGTGGCCATGCCCCGCAGGCGATAAGGATAGCCGGCAGAAAACGCAGGATGTGATTCCTGGATGAAAGTCGCGACAGAAACAAGTTTTCCGGAAATAAAAAGGCCGAAGTGGAACGTGGTCGGAAGATCGTCTCCCGGATTCACGCATTCTTCGGCGCGCAGATGAGGCTTAAGAACTCTTTGACGGATAGGAAGAGTCTCGGTGGTGGTGATGGTTTTGAATTCGTACTCTGTCGTCATCCGGTATTCAGTCTTAAATAGGGCGTCCAGTCGGGAGGCACGTGATCCTCGCCGATTTCCAGTTGCAGTGTTGGCAACCATGATGGGGCACGGGGTTCACTCAGTAAAGGCATATTGGCAGTGCGGGGTGTTCGGTTTGCTTTTCTTTGATTGCAGTCCCGGCAGGCGGAAACAACGTTGGTCCAGTTTTTCGGACCATTATGGGAGGCGGGAACAACGTGATCAAGAGTAAGGAGCTTGGCGGCGAGTTTGGTGCCGCAGTACTGGCAGGTATAATTATCGCGGATATAAACGTTTTCCCGGCAGAATCGGACGGCTCCGGCGGTCCGGGGTCGTACATACGTCTTCAGCCGCAGAACACTGGGCAGCTGAAACCTTCGTTGTACCGACCGGGCAAACGCAGAGTGATATTCCAATATCTCCACTTTTCCCTGAAACCACAATACCAAGGCTTTTTGCCAACCTACGACCTGCATTGGCTCGTAGCTAGAGTTGAGCAACAAAGACCTCAGCGAGGACATGTGCATCATGCTTTCCCCCCTCAGGCGCGATCCTAAATATGATTATATCTAGCTCTGCGTCTCAATTTCAAGTGTCTCGTTAAATATTCAAAAGAACTGGGTCTTTTCGGTTGCCTGAATAGGTCCAAAATGGGATACCGACGTTTTAAGCGCTACAGGAGGCATTTTTATGAAAAGAGTTCTGGCATTTAACTACGTTCTTAAAGGACCTGACGGCACTGTATTGGACGCTTCCGAGCGCAACCAACCGCTTCCTTTCCTGGAAGGCGCGGGTCAAATCATTCCTAAACTTGAAGAAGAAATCAAAGACCTGCAAGAGGGCGATAAAAAAACTGTGAAGCTGGCAGCGAAAGACGCTTACGGCGAAGTTAAAGACAACATGTTCATGGACGTTCCTAAAGCAGAACTTGCGCACCTTCCACAATTGGAAATCGGCGCTCACTTGCGTTTGGAATTGGGTCAAGGCGCACACATCGTACGCGTGACAAAAATCACTGACGAATCAGTTACTTTGGATGGCAATCACCCATTGGCTGGTCAGGATCTTGAATTTGCAATTGAGATGGTTTTGATTCGTGAGGCGACGGCGGAAGAGGTACTACACGGACACCCCCACGGACTCCACGGCAATAGTGGTCACTAAGCGGCCGATGAAAAGGGCCCATCCGACTGCGTTGTCGGGGGACCCTTTTCGCTTCGACGTGCTTGGAGCACGCCTCCGCTTCAAGGGGACCCCTCCGCCTTGCGGCTGAACCCTTTTGATCAGCCTTATTGGTTTGCGGATTTGGTTGATTAAGATTTTTAGTTCGAATTTCTTTATTATTCTTTTGGAGATATTTTCGATGCCTTCGTTTGATATTGTTTCTGAGATTGATGTTCAGGAAGTGGACAATGCTGTAAATCAGGCGCGTAAAGAGATTGAAGCTCGTTACGATTTCAAAGGCAGTAAGGCTGAGCTTCAGTGGGATAAAAAAGAAATGGTCCTGATGGCAGAGGATGAATACAAAGTTGGTGCCATGGCCAGCATCCTGCAAACAAAACTTCACCGTCGTGGGATTGATATCAAGGCGATTAAATTCGAAAAGATCGAAGAGGCCGGTGGCAGAATGCTTCGCCAAAAGGTCACTTTGGTACAGGGAATTGACCGCGAGATCGCTAAGGATATCATTAAATTGATTAAGGATTCCAAGCTGAAGGTTCAGCCGCAGGTTGCTGACGATAAACTGAAAGTGACGTCAAAAAGTATTGATGAACTTCAGGAATGCATCAGTCTGGTGCGTGGTGGGAACTTCCCTCTTCCCTTACAATTTAATAATATGCGCGCTTAAAATTGGGCTTGCACGTTTTTTGGGCTATGCTAGCGTTAATGCAGTTAAGTCCCCGTGTGAGTGTACTCGATTTTATCTTGTTCGAAGGCTTCCTCGGGTAATATGGCCCAACCATAGGAGGTCTTTGTGGCTAAGAAACTTTATGTAGGCAACTTGCCTTACTCTGTAGACGATGAGGCACTTCATCAACACTTCGCACAGTTCGGTGCGGTAGATTCAGCAAAAGTGATCATGGATAGAGAAACTGGTCGCTCTAAAGGCTTCGGCTTTGTAGAGATGACTGATGACTCTGCTGCTGATCAAGCTATCGAAAGAGGCAACGGTATTGAGTTGGGCGGTCGTCCTATCAATATCTCTGAGGCTCGTCCTCAGGCTCCTCGCGAAGGCGGTCCACGTCGTGGCGGCTTCGGTGGTGGTCGCGGCGGTGGCGGCGGCGAAAGACGTGGTGGATTCGGCGGCGGTGGTCGCGGTGGTCCTCGCTAAGCAGCCCATACTTTGACGAAGCTGGACTTGTCATAGTCTTAAAAACTAAGGTCTCATAGGAACCCTATGAGACCTTTTTTATTTCTCCTCATTCTTCTTTGCAGCTCTTTTTCCTTCGCACAAAAAAAACTGATCGTCCTGGGTGATTCGCTCACCGAAGGATATGGTGTTGCCAAAGAGGCGGCGTTTCCGGCCGTCCTTGAAAAGAAACTTCACGCGTCTGGCAAAAAAGAATGGACCATCATCAATGCCGGGGTCAGTGGTTCCACCACGGCGTCAGGTCTTAGCCGTATGAAGTGGGTCTTTAAATCAAAACCAGATGTCGTATTGCTGGCGCTGGGGGCGAACGATGGTTTGCGCGGTCTGAAGGTCGAAGACAGTGAAAAACATCTGGCCCAGTCCATCGAATATGCGCAATCTCAGAAAGTAAAAGTCATCTTGGGTGGTTTGTATATGCCGCCGAATTACGGCAAAGACTATACCGATAAATTCAAAAAAATGTACGAGTCGCTTGCTAAGAAATACAAGCTGACCTTCATTCCGTTCATCCTGGACAAGGTGGCGGGAAATCCAAAATACAATCTGGCCGACGGGATTCATCCCAACGAAGAAGGTCATAAGATAATCGCAGACAATGTGTTTTCAGTTCTAAAGGGGGCGTTGTGAGTTTGATCCTGAAAGATGTTAAAAAAGGTTTCCTGCAAGGGGAGTCCGAGATTCAGGTGCTAAAAGGCCTTAACGTCACTATCGAGCCAGGACAGGTCGTTTCTGTCGTGGGTCAGTCCGGCAGTGGCAAGTCCACGCTGCTTTCAATTCTGGCGGGTCTTGAGCGCGCTGACAGCGGCGAGATTCTGGTTGATAAGATCAACCTGACCCCGATGAGCGAGCAGCAGATGACTTTGTTCCGCGCCCAGAACATCGCGGTCGTCTTTCAGCAGTATCACCTGATCGCGCATTTGACTGCGGTCGAAAACGTGATGCTGGCACTGGAAATTCTGAAAATGGAAAATCCCAAAGCCCGTGCCGAGGAAGCTCTGACCGAGCTGGGCCTGGGGCATCGTTTGAATCACTTCCCAAGTCAGCTAAGCGGCGGGGAGTGTCAGCGTGTCGCGATTGCGCGTGCACTGGTGGTGAAGCCGAAAATTCTGCTGGCGGATGAGCCAAGCGGAAACCTGGATATCCACACGGGCGACAAGGTCATGGATGTGTTCTTTGATGTGGTTCGCAAACACAAAATCACCACGTTACTTGTCACTCACAGTGAAGCTTTGGCGAAAAAATGTGAACGTACTTTGCGCCTTGATGAAGGCCAGCTGAAGGAAGCCTAATGATTTTCAGACTTGCTTGCCGGGAGCTTCTGCGCAGCTGGCGTTTCGGGCTCTTTTTCATATTCAATTTAAGTCTTGGTCTGACGGGCTTTGTGTCCCTGCAGGCCTTCAACGTGGCGCTGGAAACTGAAATCCAGGCCAATGCTAAATCCATTCTTTCTGCCGATCTTGCCGTGGCCGCGCGCCGCGAACTGACTGAAGATGAAGCCAGGAAAATGCGTGAAGTGGTTCCAGCCGGTGCTACCGAAGGCAAAATCTATGAATTCTTTGCGATGCTTAGTTCGTCCAAGGGTTCAAGATTGGTTTTGGTCAAAGCCGTCGATCAGGCTTATCCGTTTTACGGGGAGCTGGATCTTGAATCCGGCCGCCAGATCACCGCGGGCAGTGACAACAAAGATATTCTTTCAGCACCCAAAGCGTGGATTTATCCCGAACTGAAATCCCAACTGGGACTTGATGTGGGTGACGAAATTCAGCTGGGTCAGTTGAAACTTAATATTTCTGATGTGGTGAAGAAAGATGCGACTCAGACTTTCCGCATGGCAAGTCTTGCACCCAGAATTTTTGTGAACCGCGAGCTTTTGCCGCAGTCGGGGCTTTTACAGTACGGAAGCACGTTCTCGCTGGCGCACTTGTTTAAGCTGCCAGACACCACGGATCACAAGCTGGTGCGTGATCAGCTTTACAATGTTCTGACTGATCCACAGATCAATGTTGAAACCCCTGAAACAGCGGGTGAAGATTCCGGTCGTCAGCTGGGTTATTTATCAGACTATCTGGGCCTGGTTGCGATCGTGGCCCTGTTTATGTCGGCGCTGGGGGCGGCCTACATCTATCGTCTGTTCCTATCCACGCGTATGAAAGAAATCGCCATCTTGCGCACCCTGGGTTTGCAAAGTGGCCAGGCGGTCAGCGTTTACATCCTGCAGGCCTCGATGCTGGGATTGTTGGCCACCATTCCGACAATGCTGTTTAGTTTGTTGGTTTTGCCTTTGCTAAGTAAGCTGCTTGCGAACTTCACTCCGTTTGATCTAAGCCCGACGGTGACACCGGAAGCGTTTTTCATCTGCCTGTTGATGGCGGTGTTTGGCAGCTTCGTGGTCAGTATCCCGTTCCTGATGAAGATCTTTGATCTGCGTGCGGCGAAACTGTTCAGTGAAGAAAAGTTTGCCGTGGGCGAGGGCCAGCGTCGTTATTGGACGTTCCTGCCTTGTGTGGCTTTGTTCTATTTCCTTTCTGTGTATCAGGCGCATTCCTGGAAAATCGGCAGCTTGTTTGTCGGTTCGATGGTGGCCGTGGTGTTAGCGCTGCTTTTGATCGGTTATGGCACCGTAAAAATGGCCGGCTGGATTCGCGGCTTGAACCGCTGGTTCCTGAAGTTCAGTTTTTTAAGTCTTTCCCGCCGTGCGGGGGCGAGTCTTGCGATCTTTGTGGCGCTGGGTTTAGGTGCTTTGCTGATCAATATTCTGCCGCAGCTGAAGAACTCGTTGCAGGCGGAGTTCCAGCTGGATGCCAACAGCAAGATCCCGTCACTGTTTATGTTCGATATTCAGGATGAACAATGGACGGGTCTTGAAAAGATTCTGGCGGATCGTGAAGTGAAGCCTTTGGGCAGATCTCCGCTGGTGCGCGCGCGTATTCTGAAAGTGAACGATCAGGATTATGAAAGAAAGCTCGACACCCAGGGATTTAAAACCCGTGAAGAAGAGCGTGAAGCCCGCTTCCGCAACCGCGGGATGAATCTGTCCTTCCGTGAAGGTCTTTCTGATTCCGAAATCATGATTGATGGCCGGCCGTTCTCGGGTCCTTTTGATCCGGAAAAACAAAAGCGCGCCGAGTTGTCGGTGGAAACCCGCTTTGCCGACCGCATGGGCTTTAAGATTGGTGATGTCCTGGTCTTTGACGTTCAGGGCGTGGAAGTGGAAGGCGAAATCATCAACCTGCGCAAGGTGAAGTGGACAAGCTTCCAGCCGAATTTCTTTATTATGGTGCAAAACGGTGTTTTGAACGAAGCCCCGAAAAGCTGGATTGCAGCGATTCCGTTCCTGCCAGAACAGCAAAGATCTGAACTGCAAAATGCCATTGCCAAGGAATTTTCCAACGTGTCGGTTATTGATGTTGTGCGCACGGTGGATGATGTCTTAAAGACCGCCGAAAAAATGAGCTGGTCCCTGGAGCTGATGGCGGGCCTGGCGCTTTTGACCGGATATATCGTGCTGTTTTCGATCGTGCGCAGTCAGATCAAGCTGCGCCGTTGGGAGCTGAACATGCTAAAAATTCTCGGCGCCAGCTGGGGAGAGGTCGCAAGCTTCATTCTGACCGAATTTGCCTTCCTCGCATTTATCGCCTCGTTCTTTGGGGCGGCGCTGAGTGTGGTGGTGAGTTTTGCTCTGAATACATTCATCTTTGAAAGTGACTTTAAATTCTCGCTGGTGCAGCCGCTGCTGTCGGTGCTGATTATCACGACGTTAAGTCTGGTGATCTCGTTCCTGGCCAGTCTGGATATCGTGCGTGAAAGCGCCCTGAGCATCCTGCGGGAAGAAAAATAGACGGGAAACCTTTCAATCCCGTCTGCTTTGATGTACAAAAGTATCCATGTTGACGCCGAACGAGGCCTTGGCCAAAGCCAAAATCATTCTGGAAGAAGGGGGAGTCATCGGCTTCCCCACCGAGACCGTTTACGGTCTGGCGGCCCGTATTGATATCCCTTCGGCCATCGAAAAGATCTTTACCACCAAAGAACGTCCGTTTTTTGATCCTTTGATCGTTCATGTGGCGTCTATTGAACAGGCGAAGAAGGTCACAGCCTTCTGGGGACCGGCGTCCCAGGCTCTGGCTGAAGCTTTCTGGCCGGGTCCGCTGACCATGGTGCTGCCAAGGGATCCTTCCGTAAATGCGATGATCACTTCGGGTCTTGAATCCGTGGGTATTCGCATGCCAAATCACCCGCTGGCTTTGGAGCTGTTGCAGCAGGTGGGTGTGCCTTTGGCAGCCCCCAGTGCCAACAAGTTCGGTCGCACGTCGCCGACGTCGGCTTCGCATGTGCGCGTGGAATTCAAAAATGAAAACGTTTTCGTGGTTGATGGTGGCGATTGTGAAATCGGCATCGAATCCACAGTCTTGTTGGTTCGTCACCGTCCGGAAGGTGTGGTGCTGTCGATTCTTCGCCGCGGGCATATTCTGAAATCAGATCTTGCACGCGTGCTGGAAGAAAAAGGCCTGGCTTATGAATTCATCGAGCAGGTCGACAAGCGCGAATCCCCGGGACATATGAAGCATCACTATATGCCGCCAGTTCCGATGGTGGTGTGTCTGGATCCATCCCGCAGCCCGGAAAGTGTGTTGATGGAAGTGAATGAAAAGATCGGTGAATTGCCGGATGAAATTGAAAGCATCAAGATCATCAAACCCAAAGCGGGGATTCATTCCTATGAAATCCTGAAGCTGTCGGAAGATCCATTGCTGGCAACGCGTGAATTCTATGGTCACTTGCGTGAAGTGGCCGCACGCGGGAAAGATTGCATTTTGTTTTACCGCGAAGCCCACCAGACCGGTGAGCGCTGGGAATCCCTGTTTGACCGCCTGAATAAAGCGGCGTCTCTTATTGTCTGAGTTTTCTTTGCAAACGGAAGGTTAAAGCAGGGACCATGGAGGTGATAATCGCCATGGCAACAAGGCTTGTGAACAAAGTCATGTCGATCAGTCCGGCTTTCAAGCCGAAGGTGGCCATCAGAATTTCCATGGCGCCCCGGGCATTCAGTGACAGTCCGATGGTCATGCTGTCCGTGTGATTGAACTTGCGCCAGCGGGAAACCGCGTAGGATCCGATGATCTTTCCAGCAAAAGCAATCAACGTCACAATCGCCACCTGACGGGCATCAAAGTGCTGCGCCAGATTCAGGCCCCAGCCAATGGTGACGAAAAACACCGGAGCAAACACCCAGCGGGTGATACTTTCAAGCTGTTCGATGTGCTTTTCAGAAATCAAATTCCAGTCTGAAATGAAAAGTCCCGCCATAAAGACAAACACCGGCAGATGGGAGGCAATCCATGGTCCCATATTTTGTGGCGGCAGCAGGAACGAGAACATGATCCACGCCAGAATGTCACACAAGGTGGCCGCGCTGACGATCAGGCGGCCCAGGTTGGTGGTGTAAAGGTTTGCTTCTTTTAAAAGCTGGATGATTACCGGCAACGCGGAAACGGCCATGGCGGTTGCCACGAACAAGGTGTTGCTGCCTTCCGGAAGCAGATACAGGGCACCGATATACCCGGCAATCAATGGAAAGATGAAAGCCCCCACACTGATCCAGGAAGCTTCTTTCACATGGGCCAGAGTTTTTTTAAGACTTAGCTCTAAACCCGCGGCAAATAGAAATACATAAGCCGCGATTGTTCCCATCAAGGAAACAGTTTCGGTTTTGGGAATATTCAGCAGGGTCGGGCTTAAGATCAAACCCGCAGCAATAAACAGAAACAATTTCATTTGCGGGATTTTCTCCAGGCAAAGAAGCCCAGGGTTCCGAACGAAGTCAGGATGGCAAGGACCAGCATCACTTTGTTGCTGGTAGAGGGATCTGAAGATCCAGTGATTCCGAAATAATAGACAGCCGTTTTCAGGATGATCATGGATTGAATCATCACCCAGATATACGGCCACAGCTCACGCGCGGTCTTTTGATCCTGAGTCAGTTCTTTCACCGGCTTTTGCGCCTGAACCGGATAGTTCCAGTTGTTCTGCCGGTGATAATCCACCAAGATGGCATTCCAGCCGGAACGCAGATCTTCAAAGCTGACCGGTTTATCGCAAGTATTCAGATGTTGCGCTAAACGTTCCGCCGCATCCTTGGTCAGCAGTTCTTCAGTTTCAAGGGAGTAGTAACCCGAGCGATCTGGAGAAAGGTCCTGAGGCAGGTTCTGAATGATTTCCTTCAGGTAGCTTTCGGCTTCCTGATGAAGTGGAATATCGGAAAGTGGTTTGCGAAAAACAGCTGTTTCCATAGACGTATCCTTCTCATAGCATAGCCCTTTAATGGAACGCCAACAATATCCTGTCGCAGTTCTGACAATCTTCACATTTAAAGCCCGCTACACTGAGGTTGATCTTAAGGGGGGCCTTCGATGATCAACTCTCTGGCTTACGCAAGTCTTGAGCGAGTTTCCACGAATCTGCAGTCTTTCTATCAACTGCGTCTGAATCGCATCCATAAATTCAAAGCCAAGATCCATATTCAGTCAGAAGTGGGTCCTTTTGAAATAAAAACGGTGACCGATGTTGAAGAACTGAAAGAAGCACTGACTTTGCGTTACGAGGTCTTCCACCGTGAAATGCAGGGTAAGAAAGCCCCGACAGGGGTGGACGTCGATGAATTTGACTTCGACTGTGACCACCTGATCATCAAAGAAAAGCGCAGCAATCGGATCGTGGGAACCTATAGACTGAACTGCTCTTTGTTCACTGACGAATTTTATTCCGGCAAAGAGTTCATGATGAATGGAATTCTGGCCCAGCCGGGTGTGAAGCTTGAGCTGGGGCGCGCCTGCATTCACAAGGATTTCCGCCGCGGGGTTTTGATCTCGCTTTTGTGGCGCGGGATTGCTGAATACATGGCAGCCTCTGATTCCAAAATGCTTTTTGGTTGCGCGACGGTGAAGACGGATGATCCCCGCGATGCAGCCCTGTTGACCCGGTACTTTGAAGAGGAAGGGCGTATTGTGCCGGGGCTTCGCACCCGACCGACGCTGGCCTTTACAATGCCGATGCTGAATCACTTTTTAGAAGAAGTCCGAAGCCCTCTCACGGAGACTCAGAGAGCCCAGGCTGAGGAACTTCTTCCCCCTTTGTGCCGCGCTTACTTGAAGGCCGGAGCTTATATCGGCGGGGAGCCTGCATGGGATCGTGAATTCCAGTGCATTGACTTCTTGACGATTCTTCATCGGGAAGATTTAAATAGGACCCTGTGGAAGCGATTCAAGCTGGACTCCGCGGAGTCCTAAAACTTACTGTCTTTGTTCTGATTATCCTGACATTCATGTTGTGGTCGTACATCTGTCATCTGGTGGTGCGCGACCCGCAGAAAAGGCTTCAGCGTTTTTCAAATAACTCCCGCTTTTTCTCAGGCCTGATTCTGAAGGTTTTCAATCTGGATCTGACTGTTATCAACAAGCCAGCAAATGATCAAAAATGTCTGATCGTTTCCAATCACATGGGCTTCGTTGATATTCTGATGCTGGCGTCCTGCAGTCCGATGCTGTTTGTGACTTCCAATGAAATGCGTGAAACCCCATTCCTGGGTCTTTTGACCGAGATGGGTGGTTGCATTTACGTTGAGCGCCGCAGTCGCACGAAAATTCTGGATGAAATGAAGTCCATCGTAAACGCCCTGCGCGCGGGATTCCGCGTGGTGCTTTATCCGGAAGCGACGTCCACCAATGGTGAGCGTGTGCTGCCGTTCAAAAAAACTTTGATGATGGCCGCGGCGCAAGCCGGGGTGCCGATTCAACCGGTGGTGATCAACTTCCGTGAAGTGAACGGTGAAGACTTCAGCCTGAAGTGGCGTGATCATCTTTGCTGGTATGGGGATATCCCGTTTGCGACGTCCATGTGGAAGTCTGCGATTCTGAAATCCGTAAAGGGCGAGATCGAGTTTCTGGAGCCTATCTACTCGACCACGGATGATGATCGTGGCCTGATTGCCGACAAAGCCCACGCGGCTATTTCCGCCAAGTTTGTTCCGGTGAAAGGCCTGCCCACGGAACCCCAGCCTCCAGCCGAGATGCAGGCAGATCCGACTTGATTTAGTTCTTTCGATATGTAAATAATGTGTAAATGAGGAAGATCATTCACATCGACATGGACTGCTTTTACGCGGCTGTAGAGGTGAAGTTCCGTCCCGAACTCAAAGGCAAACCTTTGGGGATCGGCGGTCCACCGAACACCCGCAGCGTGCTGTGCACCGCGAGCTATGAAGCCCGCAAGTTCGGCGTGCGTTCGGCTATGCCTTCTTCACAAGCGGTGCGCCTGTGTCCGCAACTGGTTTTGATTCCTCCACATTTTGACTTATATAAGGCTGAAAGCCGCAAAGTTCGCGAAATTCTTGAAAGATTCACAAACAAGATCGAGCCGCTGTCTTTGGATGAAGCCTATTTGGATGTCACCGATTGCGAGCAGTTTGGCGGCAGCGCCACTCTGATTGCGCAGGAAATCCGCCGTTTGATTTTCACCGAACTGAATCTGACGGCGTCGGCCGGGGTGGCTCCGAACAAGTTTCTGGCCAAGATCGCCAGTGACTGGAAAAAGCCCAACGGACAGTTCGTGGTGCGCCCCCAGGATGTGGAGGGTTTCGTCAAAGATCTGCCGGTGGAAAAGATCTTCGGGGTGGGTAAGGTCACCGCCCAGAAGATGCATGATCTGGGGCTTCGCACCTGTGGCGATATTCAGAAATACACCGTTCTTGAATTGTCGCACTGGTTTGGATCGCGCGCCGCCGAGCTTTATGATTTTTCCCGCGGCATAGATCATCGTGAGGTGATCACCGAGTGGGAGCGCAAGTCCCTGACGGTGGAAGAGACCTACAACAAGGATCTTCCGACGTTGCAGGACTGTTTAAAGACGTTGCCTTCGTTGTACGAGGACTTCGTGCGCCGGATGGATCGCGGGCAGTATCACGATCGCATCAAGGGTTTGGTGATCAAACTGAAGTTTTTCGATTTCAAACAAACCACTCATGAAGAAGTCATTCATGACCTTCCCACTTTGCAGGATTTTGAACGCCTGCTTGAAAAGGCCTGGAATCGCAGGGCGGTGCCGGTGCGACTTGTGGGGCTGGGAGTTCGCTTAGGCACACAAAAGAAATCTTCCTCGGAATCCGATTCATCTCAGCTCAAGTTCGCAATTTAATCTTTATAATGGCGAAATCAGGTGGTGCATTTTTTTCTGGCATCACTGTTGCTTTACCAGTCCTTTGACCACCAGCGGGGCCACAACGGCTTCGTTTGTTTTAAGAAAGGACACCACTATGAGAAAAATCGTATTTTCCGGCCTGCTCATAGCCACCTTGTTTCGTTATTCAGGCCTTCACCGTTAGGGCTTTACAGCAAGAGCTGTCGGGTTTGTCTCCGGCTCTGGCATTGATTCCTGGCTCTATGGCGGTCATCACGGTGATGATCGTGGTTCTGCACGTCCTGGTGAATGCAGATGATCTGACTGAAGGGCAGTCGCTGCGTAAGTCGGTGGAAAAATGGCTGGTTAAGCTGTCTGATATGTTGAGAAACAAACGCTGAAAAATGGATCCTCTCTATTTGCTCACTTTTCTTTGTGAAAAGATAAAGGCAGCGATGGGAGGTAGTTATGATAAGCCTGTCAGTCGTGATCTTGGTGCTGGCAATAAGTTTTGGAGGATTCTATTTCATTCTTCGCAGCCGCAAAAACGGCTTCTTTGAAGAAGAGATTGGTAAGAAAGCTCCTCCAGGATTTCATCCGCACCATCGAACAAAATAAAAAGGTCCCGCAAGGGACCTTTTTATTTAGAAAACTTTTTTCCATTCATCTTCTTTGAATCCGACCAGATGAGTGTCGTCGCCGATGACGAACGGACGCTTCACCAGTTTGCCGTTTTCAGAAAGAAGTTTCAGGCATTCTGCCTCGGTCATGGATGGAAGCTTTTCGCTTAATTTCATTTCCTTGTACATCACACCTGAAGTGTTAAACAGGTTGCGGATGCTGCCGCCACGCTCTTTCAAAGCCGAAAGCATTTCTTTCAGCTCTTTTTGTGTCGGGGCTTTGTCGACGATCGGCAGTTTGTCGTATTTAACTTTTTTACCGTCGAGGAACTTCAAAGCCTTCACGCAGGTGGAACACTTCGCGTACTCGTAAACCTTAAGCATTGGATTTCACCAACCAGCCGCACATTTTGTACAAAATACGCGCGCCCACGTTGCCATCCCATTCAACTTCGCCTTCAGGCAAGCCGCCGGTGGAAACTTCATTCAGGTCAAAAGCCACGATCTTGCGGCCGGAAGCATGCACTTCACGGAACAGGAAGAAGACCTGATCCACGCTCAAGCCGCCCGGAACAGGTGTGCCGGTGTGAGGGCAGAAGGCCGGATCCAGACCGTCGATATCAAAAGAGATGTACACGTTCTGCGGAAGCTCTTTGATGATGTCTTTGCAGACTTGTTCCCAGGTTTCGCCTTTCAGCATGCGGCGTTTCAGCTCCAGGTCGTAGAAGGTCTTGATGTCTTCACGGGAGTTGCTGAAGTCGTATTCTTCCTCGCAGAAGTCACGGATGCCGACTTGAACCAGCTTCTGAGGCTTTTTAGCATCAGTCATCACGTTGTACATGATGGAAGCGTGGGATTGCTTGAAGCCCTGGTAAGCCGTGCGCAGATCCGCGTGAGCATCGATGTGCAAAACGCCGAACTCGCCTTTGAATTTATCGCTGACGGCGCGGATGGCTCCAAGCGGGGTGGAGTGATCGCCACCAACCAGACCCAGCAGCTTGCCCTTTTTCAGGACGTCAGAGCACTGGTCGTAAACCCATTGGGTCATCTCTTCGCAGGCTTCGTTCACCTGGGAAGCCAGCTTGTTCATTTTGGCTTCGTCGTCGCTCATGTTGGTGCGCATTCCGATCAGTTCCTGAGCCACGGCCTTGAACTTGTCGTTCATGTTGCACAGGTCTTCAGGGAAATCGCGCATGTGGTAGCCGACTTCGTAGGCTTTGCCGACTTCAATGTCGAAAAGGTCAATCTGTTCACTGGCTTGGCGGATGATCTGAGGCCCGCGAGAAGCGCCTTCGCCATAAGAGGTGGTTACTTCCCAGGGAACTGGAACTAGAACGACCTTGGACTCGTCTTCGGTCATCGGAATTCCGAAGATTCCGAACTCTGCAGAGATGGTGGTTGTCGGGTCGAATTTCACAGTCTTTTCAGACATTTTTTACTCCTTAAATTAGCCCCCATGGTATAGCATTTAAGCGCGGCGTCAATCGAGCAATAACTTGATTATTTTTGTCGCATAACCCATTTTAACCCAACTTTGGGAACCACTTAAATTCCCAGCGAAATTCTTTGGAGGAAACACAATGAATATGAAGGGACTCCTGGCTCTTGCACTGAGCTCAGCTTTGACAGCTCCCGCTTTCGCAGCAGCACCAAATGCTTCTGCACCAAAAGGCGGAAATTTCGTAAACAACCTTGGCGGTGAACCACCTACAGTTCATCCGATCACAAGCACAGACGTGTACGGTTCCAACGTGCAAGCAATGGTGTGTGAAGGTCTTTTGTCTCGTGACTCTGAGACTTATGACTGGAAACCTCGTTTGGCTGAGAAATGGGAAGTTTCCAAAGATAACAAAACTTTCACATTCTTCCTTCGTAAAAACGCAGTCTTCCATGACGGCAAGCCGGTAACTGCTGAAGACGTTAAGTTCTCCTTCGACGCGATCTTCGAACCAAAATATGAAGCAGCTCACCTTCGTCCCTACTACGAAGGCCTTTCCAAAGTTGAAGTTGTTGACGCTCACACTGTGAAATTCACAGCTAAAGACATGTACTTCAAAAACTTTGAATCTGCTGCGGGTTTGACCATCATCCCTAAGCACATTTATGGCGATGTTGAAAAATCCAAAAAAATGAACCGTCAGTTGATCTGCACGGGCGCATACTCCATGTCCAAATTTGACCGTGGTCAAATGATCCAGTTGAAGAAATTCGACAAATGGTGGGGCTTGAGCGATCCTTTGTACAAAGGCGCTTACAATTTCGACACTGTGACTCTTCGTTTCTACAAAGACGAAAACGTTCAACTTGAGCGCGCTAAAAAAGGTGAGCTTGATTACCTTGATCTGCGTATCGAATCCTTCATGAAAAAAACTGAAGGCGCTCCTTGGGGCAAAACTGTTCTTAAGCACAAAGTTGCGAACAGCGCTCCTAAGTCTTACGGCTTCGTGGGCTGGAACTTCCGCAAAGAATTGTTCCAGGACAAAAACGTGCGTGTGGCTTTGGCTCACCTGTTGAACCGTGAAGAGATGAACAAAAAGTTCCGTTATGGCATGTCTGACCTTGCCAACGGCGCGGTTTACATCAAATCCGAATACAATCCAGGCAACAAAGCTTTGGAATTCAATCCGAAGAAAGCTCAGGAATTGCTGGCTAAAGCCGGTTGGGCTGATGCTGATAAAAACGGTGTTCTTGAGAAAACCGTTAACGGCAAGAAATCTGAGTTCAAGTTCACTTTGATCTACCCTAATAAAGACGTAGAGAAATATTGGACTATGTACCGTGAAGACCTGAAAAAAGCGGGTATCGACATGGAACTTAAGTATCTTGAGTGGAACTCCTTCCTGAAGCTGGTTGACGAAGGTAACTTCGACGCTGTGACCATGGCTTGGGGTGGTGGTTCTGTTGATCCGGATCCAAAACAAATCTGGCACTCTTCCGGTGCGATCCCGGGTGGTTCTAACTTCATCGGTTACAAAAACCCTGAAGTTGACAAGCTGATCGACGAAGCTCGCGTTGAGCCGAATAAAGCAAAACGTGTTGTTAAGTTGAAAGAAGTTTACAGAAGAATCGCTGAAGACGCTCCATACGCGTTCCTGTTCAACGACAAGTACGTATTCTATGCAAATTCTTCACGCATGGGCACTCCTGCAGAGACATTTAAGTACGAAATTGGTACAGACTACTGGTGGATGAAGCCTCAATAGGCTTCTTCCTCTGGATTTGTTCATCTGTCTCTTATTAGTTTGGGAGTAGGGCTTTGATCGTTTACCTGATTCGCCGATTACTACTGATGATCCCGACATTCTTCGGGATCACCATCATGACTTTCGTTCTTATCAATCTGGCTCCGGGCAGCCCCATTGAACAGAAACTGCAAGCTATTCGCTTCGGTTCTGCAGGTGGCGGCGGCGGGGCTGCTGGCGTTAACAGTCGCGGTGATTCCGCAGTTAACGAAGAAGTGATTGAGGCTTTGAAGAAGCAATACGGTTTCGACAAGCCTTTGCACGAACGTTACATCATCTGGCTTAAAAACCTGTCCCGTTTGGATTTCGGTGAAAGCTTCACCTACCAGGAACCGGTCATTGACGTGATCAAAAGTAAGTTCCCGGTGTCCTTGCAGTTCGGTATCGCCTCTTTGATCCTGACTTATCTGGTGTGTATCCCTCTGGGTGTTCGCAAGGCCATCAAGGCCGGCGGCGCTTTTGACCGTATCACCACTATTATTCTGAATCTGACGTACTCCATCCCTCCATTGGTTTTGGGTATCTTCCTGATCGTTGTGTTCGCCGGGAAACTGAATATGTTCCCATTGGGCGGTTTGCACTCGGACGATTACGAAGTGCTGACCACGTGGGGTAAGATCGTGGATCGCGCGCACCACTTTGTGCTGCCGTTGATCTGTTACATGATCGGTGGTTTCACAGAGCTTTCCACTTTGATGCGAAATTCCATGCTGGATGTTGTGAAGTCCGACTTTGTTCGTACAGCGCGCGCCAAGGGTCTTTCTGACAATGTGGTTATCTTCAAGCACGCTCTTCGCAATGCTTTGATCCCGATCGCAACCGGTTTGGGTGGCTTCTTCGGGGCTTTCCTGGCGGGTTCTTTGATCATCGAACAGATGTTCAATTTGGACGGTATCGGTTTGCTGGGCTACCAGTCCATCATGGCACGTGATTATAACGTGATCATGGGTCTGACATTTATTTCGTCTTTGCTTTTGATGTTCGGACGTATTTTCTCTGACATCATTTATGTTCTTATTGATCCAAGGATTGACTTCAAATGATCGAAAAATATCTTATTCGCAATGAATTGACGCTGAAGAGATATAAGCGATTTAAGCGCGACCGTGTCGCTGTTGTCTCTGTTTGGATTCTTTTGGCTATGTTCTTCGTGAGCTTCACGGCGGAACTTTGGGCCAACAATCACCCCCACGTGATGAGCTACAACGGGAAGCTGTTCTTCCCATTGTTCAAGGACTATCACCCAACTGCTTTCGGCCGTGATGACATCTATGTGATGGACTATCGCGAGCTTGAAATGAAAGAGGGTGATTGGGCTGTATGGCCGGTCATTCAGTGGGACCCGTATGAAAGCAACAAGCTTGTGGATACATATCCATCCCCTCCAACCAAGGTAAACTGGTTGGGTACGGATGAGAGCGGTCGTGACGTGATGACTCGTCTGTTGTACGGCTTCCGTTACACGATGTTGTTCGCGATCGGATCCTGGTTGGCGACTTATGCTATCGGTATCACGATCGGTGCGGTCATGGGTTACATGGGCGGCAAGACCGATTTGATTGGTCAGCGTCTGGTTGAGATCGTGGAAAGTACTCCGATTCTGATTGTTCTTTTGACCATCATCTCGATCTTTACTCCAAGCTTGCCGTTGTTGATCGGGTTCTTTGCGATCTTCAGCTGGACCGGGATTTCTGCTTACATGCGTGCCCAGTTCCTGTCTTTGAGAAAGCGTGAGTACGTTGAGGCTGCGAAAGCCATTGGTGCAAATCATTCCCGCATCATCGGTAAACACATTCTGCCGAATGGTCTGACTCCGATTGTGACGTTTGCGCCGTTCTTTATCGCTGGTGGCGTGAATACGTTGTCCTTCCTGGATTACCTGGGCTTGGGTCTTCGTCCGCCGACTCCTTCTTGGGGTGAGTTGCTGGCTCAGGCTCAAAAATGGTTCACGATTGCAGAGTGGATTGTTTGGGGCCCGATGGTGGCTCTGGTTCTGACTCTGACCCTGTTGATCAACATCGGTCTTGCAGTCCGCGACGCCTTCGACTCTAAAATGTAATTTAAAAAAAAGGTGGCTCAGGCCACCTTTTTTTATATATGCTCCAAGCAATTACCAATTTAGTTTCGGGGGAATCATGAAAGCTGTCTTGTTCGCTCTCGTATCTGTGTTCGCAATGTCTGCTCAAGCTCAAGTTCTTGGTAAAATCAAAGGTGCTGGCGAAATGACAGCCAGATACTTCCGTTTGGATGGCTCTGCTGATGTTCGCAATGTGAAGTGCACGGTGGCTTTGAATCTGGATCAAACCGCTGAAAATGTTGAACTTGGTTTTTCTTTTTATGAGTGCGAACAGCTGGGTGGCTGGAATGATCTGCCGGTGTCCTTGAAAATCGACGGCAACAAGCTGGTAAATTCCAAAGGCATCGAGCAGGGTCGTATCTATGCGGATGGCACTGTTGAGTTCACAAGCCTGTCTCGTTCCCAGGTGACTTACAACGACAACAAGTATGATGGTTTCTGCCGTTTGTACTCGTTCGAGAAAAAGACTTTGAATCTGGACACTGTGATCAAATACAAGTTTGTAAAAACCGCTGCTGGATACGAAATGAGCCGTGAGGTTTCCGAGGACCGTCTGGCCTATGCATCCCGCCGTGATTATCCACGATGTCCTGCGGTTGTGATCCCAACTGCGGTTAAAATGACCTCCAGTCTTAATGCGGGTCTAAAGTAATATATCAGTTCG
The DNA here is from genome assembly GCF_056175685.1 of Bdellovibrio sp. MYbb2. Lineage (NCBI taxonomy): Bacteria > Pseudomonadati > Bdellovibrionota > Bdellovibrionia > Bdellovibrionales > Pseudobdellovibrionaceae > Bdellovibrio > Bdellovibrio sp. MYbb2. The sequence goes on along the minus strand of NZ_JBJKJI010000001.1, from coordinate 298,879 downwards.
AGATTCTTTTCATTCTTGAGGGGCTTGCATAGTCCCTCAATACTTTCCCCCTAACCTGATCCCATCAAACGCACTTGTTCGTGCGGGGGGATCTTATGATGTCCAAAAGGATGTACGCGGGAATCTGGGGATTGTTTCTGGCTTTGATGCTGAGCTCTTGTAAAACGCCGGTGTCTTTCACTGATGATTTCAGTTCTAAAACCTCTGAACAAACCACCACAACAGACGATTCCACCAGCGATGACAATGCTGATGATTCCACTGACGACCCCAGTGATGATTCGGAAGCGGTGCCTGATTCCGAGATGGTCGGCGAGGTCTGCGACCAGTTGGATTCTGACTCTCACAACGCAGCTCTGGGCGATATCATGCAGGATCCTTTCTTAAATATATCCTTTGCTTCGGGCAAGGGTCTGGTTTTGCCCAAAGGCTCTTGTGTAAAACGAACGGTGAAAGAGGACTCGGACACTCGTCGCGAGATCTTGTATGAATATTCCTGCCGCGAAGTTAAAGGCGTCGTGAATCTGATCAGCACCCGTGAAGAAGAAAACGGCGTCGTGATCTCGGTGATCGACACCGATGTTGATGTTTATGGTAAGGCGGGCTTGGTTCGAAACATTCAGTCCACTCACACCCACACGCGTCTTGCCAGCGGGGCGATTCAGATTGATCGCGAGTTTGAGGAAACCTCCACCGTGGAGGGTGTTCAGCATCAGATCACCGGAGTTTCCTTCTATGATTTCATCCCGGACGAAGACGCCGCCAAAGGCGCAGGTTTTGTTCAGATCAGTGGGAATGTCAGCCATGTGAAGGGCGGCGTGACTCAGAACGTGTACAGTGTTTCTTCGGACGGTCTGCACCGTGCGGCCTGCGGGTTTGATGATGGGGTCGTGACGATGAGATCTTCCGATAAAATCACAACGGTCGCATATTCGGGTTGCGGAAAGCCTGCGATCACTCAAGCCGATACGGAAGTGGTTGAGTGATGGTTAAAAAAAAGCGGCGAACTGTTGTCCGCCGCTTTGAAGTTTTCCAAAAAAGAACCAGGAACCTTTTGGGTTACTCGGCTTCTTCCAGGTATGTGTAACCGGAAAGACCTTCTTCGTAGTGCTTGATCAGAAGTTTGGCTTCTTGTTTGGTGATCGAGCCTCGCTGGATGGATTCTTCCGTCGCCTGACGAACGCTGTCGACCATTTCAGAGCGGCCGTACTGAACGTAAGACAGAACCTCAGTCACCGTGTCGCCTGGAACGTAGTGGTCAATAGTGTAGCCCACGCCGTTCAAAGAGATGTGAACTGCATCAGTATCCCCGAACAAGTTGTGCAAATCGCCCAGGATCTCCTGGTAGGCGCCGGTCAGGAACACACCCATGTAGTACTGCTGGCCATCAGTGAACTGATGCAGGCGGATGGTTTCTTTCGGTTCGCCGGAAGCTGTGTCGATGAACTTTTCAATCACACCGTCAGAGTCACACGTCAGATCCGCCAAAGTCGCTTCACGTTTAGGCTCTTCGCCCAGACGGTGAATAGGGATCACCGGGAACAACTGACCTACCGCCCATGAATCCGGTACAGACTGGAACACAGAGAAGTTCGAGAAGTAAGTGTCGCACAGCTCTTTACCCAAAGCCGCCACGATGTCTTCACAATCCGGAGTCGCGCGCGCCAGTTTGATCATCTTGGTTGCGATCGCAAAGTACATGGATTCACACCATGCACGCTGTTCAAGGCTTAGGACGCCGTAAGTGAACAATTGCAGAGTTTCTTGTTTGGCCTGTTCAAGGTCATTGAAGCACTCGTTGATATTGTCTTTGTTCACCTTTTCATAGATGTACTGCATGTCCTGCATGATGGAATGATCCGCTTTCGTCGCTGGACGAGGCGGTTCATGGCGGTGAAGATCGTTCACGCCCATCACGTTGAACACCAAAACCGAGTGGTGAGCCACCAGGAAGCGGCCGGACTCAGTCACGATGTTTGGATGTGGAATGCCTTTTTCATCACACAATGTCTGAAGCACAGACACGATGTCGTTGGCGTATTCCTGCTCAGAATAGTTCACAGAGCTGTCAGAGTGGCCGGAACCGTCATAGTCCACACCCAGACCGCCGCCCACGTCGATGTACTTCAGGCCTGCGCCCATTTTGTACAGCTCAGTGTAGAAGCGTGCGCCCTCTTTCAAAGAGGACTTGATGGACTGGATCTGAGGAACCTGAGAGCCAATGTGGTAGTGCAGCAGTTCCAGGCAATCCAGCATGCCTTCGTTTTTCAGGAACTCAACGCCTTCCACGATTTCAGTCGAAGTCAGACCGAACTTAGAGCGGGCACCAGAGGAGTCAACCCATTTGCCGGCACCCTGAGTGTTCAGCTTCGCGCGGAAACCGATTTTTGGACGGGCGTTGAACTTTTTCGCCACGTCCACGATCATTTTCAATTCTTCTTTACGATCCACCACGATAATGGTGTTGCGGCCCAGTTTCTGAGACAGGATCGCAGTTTCGATGTATTCCCAGTCTTTGAAGCCGTTGCAGATGATCAGCGCGTCCGGAGTGTTCATCAAAGCTAGAACAACCAGAAGCTCAGGCTTGGAGCCTGCTTCAAGACCCATGGAGTAGTCTTTGCCGTATTTCACCAGCTCCTGAACCAGGTGACGCTGTTGATTCACCTTGATCGGGTAAACGCCACGGTACTGGCCTTTGTAACCATGATCAGCAAATGCTTTTTGGAAGCAGCCGTTCAAAAGCTCCACGCGGGATTTAATAATTTCCGGAAAACGAATCATGATGGGAACGCGGATACCGCGGTCCAAAAGATCTTGGGTCAGCTCATGCAGATCCACTGTCGGACCTGTGGCACCCATCGGAGTGACAGCAACATTGCCTGCGCTGTTAATTCTGAAATAACCGTTGCCCCAGTTGTTGATCCCATAAAGCTCAGCGCTTTTTTCAGGACTCCAATTAGACATCTCTTCTGGCCCTCACGACTAGGGGGCCCGGATAAAAGGACCCCACGTTGTTTTTTCAGGGGTCCTTTTCGGTAAAAGAACCCAGTTATTTAACGATCAAGTTCAAAATTTTGCCGGCTTTGTAAATCACCTTGTCGGGATTCTTATCGCCAAGCACAGCTGCCACCTGTTGAACGGCTTTCGCCGCGGCAAGAGCTTCCTGTTCGGAGGCTGCCACGCCAATTTCGATCGTGCCGCGCATTTTTCCATTCACTTGCACGCCAATTGTCACAGTGTCATCAGCGCACAGGGTGTTATCATATTTTGGCCATGGAGCCAAAGCGCAAAGTCCCTCTCCGTTCATTTTTTCCCACAATTCTTCAGCTAAATGCGGGGCAAACGGAGCCAGAATCTGTACCAGCGGTTTAACGGCCAAAACAGAGCGGCATTCTGCACGGTAAAGCTCGTTCACCAGGATCATCATGGCGCTGATCGCAGTGTTAAAGCTCATGGACTCGATGTCTTCTGTGACTTTTTTAATCGTTTTGTGAACTAATTTCTCAATCTCCGGAGTCAAAGCCTCGGAAGTTGCCACCAGCTGACCGTCGTCGTTCACCACAAGGCGGGTGATACGATCCAGGAAGCGTCTTACACCGTCGATACCAGTCGGAGCCCAGGGTTTGTCCTTGTCCACCGGACCCATGAAGCTGATAAAGGTTCTCAAAGCATCCGCACCGTGGGAACGGGCAATGTCTTCCGGAGAAATCACGTTTCCACGGGATTTCGACATTTTCTCGCCATCCGGGCCCAGGATCATCCCCTGATGCGCCAATTTCTGGAATGGTTCATCGTGGGTCACAAGACCGCAGTCAAAAAGAACCTTTGTCCAGAAGCGGGCATACAACAAATGACCGACCGTGTGCTCAGGACCGCCGACGTAAAGGTCGACTGGCATCCAGTACTTTTCAGCCTCGGGGCTGAACGGAGCTTCGGTGTTTTTCGGATCAATGTAACGCAGGAAGTACCAGGAAGAACCCGCCGCACCCGGCATGGTATCGGTCTCGCGACGGCCTTCTTTATCGCCATCCATGTATTTCACCCAGTCCGCGTTGCGGGCCAAAGGTGCTTCGCCAGTGTCAGCTGGTTCGTAGTCAGCGACTTCCGGCAAAATCACCGGAAGTTCATTGACTGGAACCCCTTTGGATCCGTCAGCAAAGTGAACAATCGGGAACGGCTCGCCCCAGTAGCGCTGACGGCTGAACAGCCAGTCCCGCAGCTTGTACTGAACTTCGCGAACACCCAGTTTGTTTTCTTCCAAATGCTTCAGCATTTTGGAGATGGCTTCAGTTTTATTCAGGCCGTCCAGGAATTCAGAGTTGATCATGATGCTGTCGCCTTCAAATGGCAGCAGATCACTTTCAAGAACGGACTTGATCGGGATGTTGAATTTGGTTGCGAACTCAAAGTCGCGGGCATCGTGACCTGGAACAGCCATGATGGCCCCTGTGCCGTAATCCATCAGCACATAATCAGAAATCCAGATTTCGATTTTGTCGCCCGTGATCGGATGGGTCGCATGCGCCCCGGTGAACACGCCGGTTTTTTCCGTGGAAGCCTTGCGGTCCACTTCGGATTTTTTCGCCGTGTCAGCGATATAATTTTCCACCGCCGTGTATTGCGGCTGGGACGTGATTTTTTTAACCAGCGGATGTTCCGGAGCCATCACCATGAAAGTCACACCGAACAAGGTGTCCGGGCGGGTGGTGAAGACTTCGAAGGTGTCTTTTTCGCCGTGAACCTGGAAGGTGATGCGCGCACCTTCGGATTTTCCGATCCAGTTGCGTTGACCTTCTTTGGTTCTTTCCGGCCAGTCCAGTTTATCCAGATCATTCAAAAGGCGTTCAGCATAGTCGGTGATTTTCAGCATCCACTGTTTCATCGGAACGCGGATCACCGGGTGACCACCGCGCTCGGACTTGCCGTCGACAACTTCGTCGTTGGCCAAAACAGTTTTCAAAGCCGGGCACCAGTTGACCGGAACTTCCTTCTGGTAAGCCAGACCACGCTCATAAAGCTTCAGGAAGATGAACTGGGTCCACTTGTAGTAATCAGGCTCACAAGTGGAGATCTCGCGGCTCCAGTCAAAGCTGAAACCAAACGTCTGCAATGTTTTGCGGAAGCTGTCGATAGCCTTCTTGGTGGTGATTGCAGGGTGAACACCTGTCTGGATCGCATACTGTTCAGCAGGCAAACCGAAAGCGTCATAACCCATCGGATGAAGAACGTTGAATCCGTTCACACGCTTGTAGCGGGAAATAATATCGCCCGGAGTGTAAGAGGCCATGTGACCCACATGCAACCCGGAAGCCGAAGGGTAAGGGAACATATCCAGGGCATAATACTTCGGCTTGGAGCTGGTTGTCTCAGCCTGAAACGCTTTCGCGTCCATCCATTTTTTCTGCCACTTTGTTTCGTACTCGGTGAAGTTCAAACTCATAAAAACATCCTTCAAAATTCAAAGAAAAACACCACAACCATAATTAACGAAAAACCCCAGACAATTCAACGAATAAGACCCCCTTAGCGCCCACATCAGACCCCTCCACAAAACACAGAAAATGTAAGAAAAATCCCCGGCCCAAAGTCCACAAATCCCAATCCAGTCGAAGGGCATCACGTTGTCTCCAAATAGCCGACACTTCGCGCGCGGGCGCACCAACAAGATCTGTCTGAGGGGGAAGGGGTGGGGGCTGAGCTCCGCCGCAAGTTCCGCAGGTCCGGGGAAGTGTGGGATGCAAGGTGCCCCGACGAGCCAAAGGGCCTGTAAATATGGAAGAACCCACCGAGCGAGGACTGTCCGAAGCGCCGGAGCTCAGCCACCAGTCCTTCTCCCGGCGGGGCAGGATTAAAGTTTGGTTACCCAGTCTTATGATTAGAAAATTGTCTAAATAATTCCCAGAATTAACCGATCAGTATCCCAAACGTTACACTGGTATGTAGATGAGTTTTGAAGTCAGCCCCAAACAACCTAAAAGTCGCCGTATTCTAGTAATCGACGACGATAAGGACAGCCTGGAAATTCTCCTGGAGCCATTGCGCTGGGAGGGCTACGACGCGCGCGGTGTGACCACCGAGGCGGAAGCTCATAAGCTGATCGAATCCTGGATCCCTCACATTGTTATTTTGGACTGGATGGCGCCTTCCATGGCGGGTTTGCGGGTGTTGAAATCCGTGCGTGAGCGCCTGTCTCACGTTTCCTGCGTGTTTGTGTCGGAAAATTCCAGCACCGAGGCGATCATCGAGGCTCTGGACTCGGGTGCGGATGACTACATCGTAAAACCATTTGTGCCGCTGGAGCTTCTGGCGCGCATTCGCTCGCAGCTGCGCATCCGTGATTTGCACGAGCAGTTGCTTTTCGCCAATGAAAAACTCAAAGAGCTTGTTGATACCGATGACCTGACGGGTCTGTACAACATGCGTTCGCTGTATCAACGTCTGGACTTCGAGATGGAGCGCGGTCGTCGTTTCCATCGTGATGTCTGTGTCGTGATGATGGATATGGATTATTTCAAAACCGTGAATGACGGACATGATCACCTGTTCGGAAGCTATGTGCTGTCTGAAGTGGGTAAGATCATTCGCGCCAACACCCGTAACATTGATATCCCGGCCCGTTACGGCGGGGATGAGTTCCTGATGGTGCTGACGGAAACCAATCACGCCGGTGCGATGTATTTCTGTGAACGCTTGCGTGAAAATATCGAAAAGACCACCTTCCGCAATGGGGAAGATTCAATGAAGCTGACCGCTTCTTTGGGCTTTGCCATCACAATTCCGGGTGAAAATATCAGTGCCCGTGAACTGGTTCGTCGTGCCGACCACGCGCTTTATGAAGCCAAGCGTGCGGGACGCAATCAAGTGGCTCATTACAAGCCCGAAGCTGCACCTGTGGTGGAAATCAAATCTGCCATTCATAAGCGCCGTAAGGCTGCTGGCTAATTAGTCATTGACCTCGTCCGGGGTATCTAAGAAAACGCTCTTATATGCAAAGCTCTGTTTCGTCCGCTGATAAAATCCGTAATCGTGCCGCATGGATTTCTGCCATCGCCAGTGTCGTGATATTCACGATGAAGGTTGTCGCCTATCGTCTGACGGGCTCCACGGCGGTTTTGTCGGATGCGTTGGAAAGCATCGTGAATGTCATTGCCGCCATCGTGGCGCTGTTTGTGATTCGTATTGCCGCTCAACCGGCGGACGAGGATCATCCTTATGGCCATGGCAAAGCCGAATATTTTTCCTCCGCCTTTGAAGGCGGGATGATTTTCTTTGCCGCGATCATGATTATTGCCGAGGCCGCCAAGGCATTGATTTATCACGAACCGACTCAGAAGCTGGAAATGGGTTTGCTGATTGTCGGCGGAGCTGCTTTGGTGAATCTGGCTTTGGGTTTGTATCTGAAGCGAGTGGGGACGACCCATCAGTCCGACGCACTGAAAGCCAGCGGGGCCCACGTGCTGTCCGACGTGCTGACAACCGCGGGTGTGATGGTGGGTTTGGGTCTGGTGCTGCTGACCGGAATTCAGTGGCTGGATCCGGTGATCGCCATGCTGGTGGGTTTGCAGCTGGCGTATGCCGGATTCAAGATTGTGCGTGAATCCCTGGGGGGTCTGATGGACCAGCAGGATGTGGAATCGCTCGAACTGCTGGCAGGGGCGCTTGAAAAAAACCGAGTGCCCGGGGTGATCAATATTCACCATCTGCGGGTGATCCGCTCGGGACGTTTCCATCACGTGGACGCCCATATGGTGGTGCCGGAATATTGGGATGTTTCTCAGGTTCATGCCATGACCGGTGAATTTGAGGCGGCCGTGGTAAAGGATTATGAGTTTGACGGGGAGCTGGCTTTTCACCTGGATCCTTGTAAAAAATCCTACTGTGACAGCTGCGAGGTCCCTCAGTGCCCGATTCGTTTGCAGCCTTTCCGCAACAGACAGGACTTCTCTGTGAAAAGCTTGACCGACGACCCGGGTCCGACTAATCAAGGGACCCATGACAGATCAGGCCCTAAGAAGACAAATTAATATCACCAAAGACCTTCCCAACCAGAATGCCTACACCCTGGCGTTGAACGGCGAATATGCACATGTGGCTTTCGATGAGCTGCGTGCTCCGCTGAACAAGGGCAAATGGCGTTCTGACGTTTTCAAAGCTGATCCGGCTTTGCCAATGGACGTGGAAGTGGGCACCGGGAACGGGACTTATTTTGCACATCACGCAAAAACCCATTCTGACCGTCTGCTGGTGGGCCTGGAACTGAAATATAAACCTTTGATTCAGTCCATCCGTCGCGCCATGAATGCGGGCTGCAAAAATGCGGCGATCACGCGTTTTCATGCGTTCAACATTGATCATCTTTTTGCGGAAGGCGAGATCGACAACGTCTATATCCATTTCCCGGATCCATGGACGTCGCCGAAGAAACCGAAAAATCGTTTCGTCTGCAAAGACAATCTGGAATTGCTGTTCCGTCTGCAAAAGCCGGGTTCATTCATCAATTTCAAAACGGATTCGTTGGTGTACTTCCTGTGGGCGATGGATGAAATCCGTCAGTCTCCGTACAAGATCATTTTTGAAACTCAGGATTTGCACAATTCCGAAATGAAAGATCAGAACTTCGAAACGGCTTTTGAGAAAATCTTCCTGCGTGAAGGCATCAAAATCAATTTCGTCCGGTTGCAAAAGGCCTAAGGTTCTAGGTCCAGCGTTAAAACGCAAAATTCAAAATTAGTCCCGAACTCGGGATACAATGGGCCCATAGAAGGAGATTTCTATGGGTTCTTTATTTAAGGCTGCTCTGGCACTCCTTGCTTTGATCCTGCTGCTGGGCTTTGAAAAGGCAAATGCGGCAATCACACGCGAAACTGACTTTGTGGCTCCTGCGGAGCCGACCACCGTTTTGCGCAGCTCAGTGATTCCTTGTTATGGACGAAATCAATCGGGCATTGGGCGAAAAACCAATATGTCACGCGTTGAAGGGGAGCGCTGCGCGGTTCCGCAGCCGGTAGAAGCCCGTCGTCTGGATCGTCCCGATCATGAATCTGATGATCCTGGCAGGGACTTTCAAAAGCGGGCTCTTTGAAAGTTGCACTAGCGAACGCCATCCTTGTCATAAGGGATAACAGCAACGTCGATGACGCCATTGTTATTAACTTCGCCAGTTGTAAGGATACCGTCACCTGCAACGATCGCTATTGTTTTGAATTGCAAATAGTCATCATCTACCACGTAGCCGTTGTTGCCAAAAGTGGTGTCCAGAGTTCCGGCTGGAGTCAGGCGGGCGATAAAGGCTTTTCTATAGTTTTCCGTTCCCGTCAGAAGCCATCTTCCTTGAGAATCGCAGACGGCTGAAGTCAGCATGTTTGCTGGTGCCGTCGGTATAGCCAGGATGCCGCCCGTGCCCCAAGTCGCATCCGGAACTCCATCTTGGTCCATTTTCAGAATGAACTTTTCTTCAGAATCATAGTTTGCATAAAACAGGGAAACATTTTGATCGCTGTCGAAGTGAAGCGACATGTATTCGTTTTCCATGTTGATACTTTGCATGGTGTACCCGACAGAATTAAACGTCAGATCAAGCGATCCGTCAGGCAGAAACCGGATGACATAGGCATCATCATAGCTGTTGCCCGCAACCATCAAGCGGCCGTTCCTGAAGGTGGCGTCCAAAGGCCAGACTTCAAGTGTGGTCACAAGCTGCCCGGAACTGCCAAAGCTTGTATCAAGGACGCCGGCCGGATTGTATTTGGAGATCATCATTTTCTCCGAGTTAGCCCCTTCCCAAAGCTTGTTCAGGACGTACAGATTTCCATTTGCATCGGCGGCAGTAATTCCCATCGACATGGCTTCAGGGTTGGGAAGTGAGATGATGCCCGTTCCATTAAATGAAGTGTCCAGAGCGCCCGCAGCGGTGATTTTTAAAATTTTTTGAGTCGTTATCTGGGTGGCCTCGTTGCCGATATCCACTGACAGAAAGTAGCCTCCAGCAGGATTTTCAGCCAGGAACATGTATTCAATATATTCGAAGTTGTCGGCGTAAAAAGTAAAGTGCCCCTGAATTCCGAAGTTGGTGTCGAGTGCGTAATTGTGCTCTTTGGATAAAAACACGGCCCTTCCTTCAAGCATCGTCCCGGCCACCAGGAGATTTTCGCCCTGTATTAAGGATCGCTTCACCTGTTCATTTGAAGAAATCAAAAAATGCGGTCTGAGCACTCCGGCAGTGCCAAAAGAGTTATCAAGACTGCCGTTACTTTCCAGTTTGGTCACGTAGTAACCGCGAGGGCTGTCCGGACTGATGGAGATTCCATACAGATAGATGCGGTCGGATCCATCCAGGGTCACAGAAGTCGCAACTTTATTCAGGGCGGTGTTTTTGATTTTGAAATCGCTCAGCGACACAAGTCCCGAGGTCCCGAAGCTGGCATCCGAAGTTCCATTTGCCAGGACTTTGGCGACCCGCAGTTCGGTGTTGGCGCCGTTTACTTTGCTGCCTGTGATCAGCAGATCGCCTGAAGATGTTAACGTGATATGGTCGGTGTAGGAAAAGTTTGGGGCCAGGCTGAAAAGGCCGCTGGTGGCAAAAGTATTATCACGGGTGCCATCATCATTCAGAGCGATGATTCGTGGACCTGCGACAGTCCCGCGACCCAGACCGAAGATTTTGCCAGGCTTGGTAATAACAGAATGGATGCGGTCCATATCGAACATCGTGGCTTGATAGTAGTCGGTTAGAATGCCGTCTCCGGAGAAGGTTGTATCCAGAACACCGCTTGTGTTGAACCGGACAACAAAGAATTGGTTCCCAGCCGCGCCGGCACACACCATCTTTTGGTCACTTTGAAGGGTGCAGTCTTCTAGCATGCTGAAGGCGGAACTCACATCCGTTTTGGCAAATCCGGCGGTGCCATAGCTGGTGTCGAGGCTGCCGTTGGTAAGATAGCGGCTGATAAAGATCTCGCTGACGCCAGTGTCGGTGAATTCCCCAATCACATAGATTCGCTCTGAAGAATCCACTTTCAGCCATCGGGCGATGTATTTGGTTTGATCCAGATTGATATTTACAGGATTTCCGCTGTTAAAACTGGTGTCGACGACACCATTGATATCTGTTTTCACAAGGCCGATGAATTCACCCGAGGGATCGTAAATGTAACCCAGTTGCACCATCACGTCGCCAGTGGAATTTAAGGCCGAGTGCGCTTGCGAAAAATACGGAGTCTCTTGTTGTGACTTCCCGGTGGAAAGGGCAACCGGGGCACCCTGGTTGTTTATCTTTTTGAAGTAGCTGTTCGTGTAGTAATCATTGTAAATGACGCTATTAAAGATAATTTGTCCGTCGCTGCCGATATGGATCTGTTGGGCGTTCCCGCGTCTTTCCGGGAAATTCGTGCGCACATTGAAGGACGAGGCGGTGACCTTGGAAGGATTTCCTCCCTCAGGTGGGCTTAGAGACGGCAGACCATCGGCGGCCAAACGAAGCAGTTCAGCCTCAATGGTGCAGCCGCTTAAGAATAAGCAGGAAAGAAGTAAAATCCAAAGGTGCCGAATATTCATGATCCTCCCGGACTAGAATTTTATCGGCCTGACGGTCGAGGTTCTGAATAGAGAATATGAGACAAAGCCCTCTTTTAACTATCAATCTGAGACAGAACCAGGGGGTAATTGTAATTACCAGTACGTAGCATCGACAGTGATGTCACCGAGAACTCGGGTTTGGCAGCTGATACGGACTTCTTTGGGAAGATTATTGGCTTCCCTCAGGAAGCATTCTGTTTCGTTCTCAGCGCTGAGGTGTTCCTGGCCTTCAACGACAACGATTTTGCACTTTGCGCAAACCCCGTCACCGTCACAGCTGGAGGCGACGGGAAGTCCGGCCTCCAGCAGAGCCGTCATCAGGACCGTTTCGGTGGGGACATCCACCGGAGTGCGTATGTTCTTTTTAAAAGAAATCAAAGGCATAGCCCAGTGTAGCTGACGCAGTCCAAAACGTGCAAAGAACTAATGAAAACGGGCCCATTTGTGGTAGCCTTGATCCGTTATTGTCCCGACCAATTGTGAGGTAATCTATGACTCAGGATCAAAAAGTTGAAAACGTCATCATCATCGGTTCCGGCCCTGCAGGCCTGACTTCCGCTATTTATACTTCCCGCGCCAATCTGGAGCCTTTGATGATCGAAGGTGAAGAGGCCGGCGGTCAGTTGATGACCACGACTGAAGTTGAAAACTTCCCGGGCTTTGACCACGGGATCACCGGTCCTGACCTGATCACTGTCATGAGAAAACAGGCCGAAAGATTCGGCACTCGTTTCATCACCCGTAACGTGACGAAAGTGGATTTTTCCCAGCGTCCGTTCAAAGTGTGGATCGGTGACAAACTTCACCTGGCCAAATCCATCATCATTTCCACTGGTGCCAGCGCGAAGTATCTGGGTCTGCCTTCTGAAAAAGTTTACGCCAACCGCGGTGTTTCTGCGTGTGCAACGTGTGACGGTGCCTTCTTCCGCAATCAGGAAATCGGCGTAGTTGGCGGTGGTGACACGGCGATGGAAGAAGCTCAGTTCCTGACTCGCTTCGCAACCAAAGTGTACCTGATTCACAGACGTGATCATTTCCGTGCTTCCAAAATTATGGTGGACCGTGCACTGAAGAATCCGAAAATCGAAGTGCTTTACAACACTGAGGTGACCGAGGTTCTGGGTGACGGCAAAGGTATGACCGGCGCAAAAATCAAAGGCACTGTTGATGGCGCTGTCAAAGAACTTCCGATCACGGGTCTATTCCTGGCCATTGGCCATAAGCCGAACACCGACCTTTTCAAGGGTGTTTTGGATATGAATGAGACAGGCTATTTGATCACCCAGCCCAACACCACGTATACTAACATTCCAGGTGTCTTTGCGGCGGGAGACGTGCAAGATCACGTATATCGTCAGGCGATCACGGCAGCCGGTACAGGTTGTATGGCGGCGATCGATGCTGAAAGATGGCTGGAAGCCCAGGAAGCTCACTAAGGAAGATATGAAGGACAAAAGAATCAACACCAAGGATTTGATCGAAAAGATCGAGAAAATGACCAAAGCGCGCATTGCCTCTCAGGAAGTGGTGCCTTTGGATCAGTTCCGTGAAGCCAAGAAAAAGCTGGATCCAAAAATCATTCTGGTGATCGAGGATGACGAAACCATGCGCCTGGCGATGAAAAGAATCCTTGAAAGTGAAGGTTACGTGACAAAGCTTGCGGCCGATGGCACCGAGCTTTCCACGGTGCTGGATGATCACTCGGTGGATCTGATTCTGATGGACGTGGGCTTGCCTTGGATCAACGGTTTTGAACTGGCGCAACTGCTGAAAGAACACCGCGATCTTAAAAAAATCCCGCTGGTGTTTGTCTCCGGAAAAGCTTCTGAAGAAGACATGAAAAAAGCTTTCGAGATCGGCGCTGATGACTATATCAAAAAGCCATTCGACGTTGAAAAGCTGAAAAAAACTGTGGAAACGCTTTTGAAGTTGAATACGTAATCCAAGAGAAAATGATTTAAAAAAATATGGACCCCTCAGTGAGTGATTGCTGAGGGGTTTTTTATTACAGACCAAAGTTCTGTCTCAAAACGAGAACACAGGCTGTTTCCATACTTTCCCAATACTTCTTGCAGAAAATAGTGAACGTGGCCCCCTTTTTAACGATAGAATTAAAGGACTCATGGCACGTAAACACGTCATCATCTTACTTATTGTAATCACAGCGGTTGTTGCGCTTTCCCTGTTCCTGAAAAAAGGTCAGGAGCCGACATTGACTGAATCCCTGCAAGAGGCCGCCGATGTTGTTGAATCCTCAGAGGACCGTCTGAGCGAAGAAGACATCGCCATGCAGTCCCCGGGTGCGCAAATGCAGGTTACTGAAATCCCGTCGCACGGTCAGAACCAAGCGGAAGAATCCCGCCGGTTGCTGGAGCCAAAAAGAAAACAAACAGTTTTGCCAAAGCCTGATGATCGCCGATTGGCACAGTCATCAGTTCTTTCCGGGACTGCCTGGAAGGTGTGGGAAGGTGTAACCGCGTATCCGCAGTCTGCCGGAAAGCGCAGCGCCTATCTTGCTGAAATCAACGGTTACTATCTGGTCGAAGAAGACGGCTTCCGCGGCGATGACCGCCACTTCTCGGCGTCGCAGCCATTGGCAGTTTATAACGAACGCAAAGGTATTGCGGGCGTTGTGACCGGCACCATTCAGATCACCGTGAATGAAGGCGTGAATATCGATTCTCTGATTCAGGAATATGACCTGAAAGTTGTGGGTTCGATGCCGGAAGCAAATATGTATTTTGTGACTTCGGCGCAGGACACTTTTAATTTGTCCTCTTTGAAAGAACGTTTAAGCAGCGAACCTGGCATCAGTCAGACCCAGCTGGAGATTTTAAGCAGGAAGTATGAAAAGTTTTAGTCCTAAAGCCAAAATGCTGATGGGCCTTGCGGTGATAGCTGCTATCACGGGGACTTTATTTACCAACTGCGCGAAAAACAGTTTCACTGCGGTTGGTGAAGAGCTGGCGGGCACGGGCGCAGATCCGTTGTTGGGTTATGCCTGGCATATCAATAATACCGGACAAAAAGTTTTTGCCAGTGATGCCGGAACGGCCGGTGTGGATTTGAATCTGTTACAGACTTGGACTTCCGGGTTAACCGGAAATGGAATCAAGATCGTGATTTCCGATGACGGTGTTCAGGATGTCCATCCTGACCTGAAGGACAACTTCCTGTATGGGGTTTCCAGGAACTATCACACCTCCGGAACAAACAATGCTCCGCCGAACTCTGCCGACGACAATCACGGGACTGCGGTTGCGGGATTGGCGGCAGCTGTGGGTGATAATGGCGTGGGCAGTAAGGGTGTTGCCTATAAGGCAAAGCTGCTGGCGTACAATTTCCTTTCCACCGGAGTTTCACAAACTTTCACTCGTATGGCCGAACAACTTGGTGGCGGCCATGATGTTTACAATATGAGCTGGGGGAATTCTCAGAACTATCTGCCGGATCCGGTGGCTGCCTGGGAAACGGCTTTGCTAAACGGTGTGCTTAATGGTCGCAGCGGTAAAGGCTCGATCTATGTGAAGTCTGCGGGAAATGACTTCCTGGTGGAATGCAAAGGCTCGACAGATACTTACTGCATCGGTAACTCCAATCTGGATCCGGACAACAGCACTCCGTACACGATTCTTGTGGCGGCTTTAAATTCGACAGGCGATGCAGCTTCGTATTCTTCTGTTGGGGCCAATGTATGGATTTCTTCCTTTGGGGGAGAGTCGGGGGATGATTCTCCGGCGATGGTGACCACGGACCGCACGGGGTGCACGGCGGGTTATGCTCAGACCAGCATTTCGGGCAAAGTAGAATTCGAACGGGGTAATAACGGAAACCTGAATTGCAATTACACAACGACATTTAACGGGACTTCTTCGGCGGCTCCGGTTCTGACGGGTGCGATTGCTTTGCTTTTGGAAGCCAATCCGAACTTGAACTGGCGTGATGTGAAATACATCCTGGCCAAAACAGCCGTGCAGGTTCGTCCGAATTCAGGGGCGATTAGCAACCATCCTCTGCGGAATTATCCGGGGAATGCTGCCAAGAACGTGATTCTGCCTGCCGGTGCTGTCTGGGAAAATGCCTGGGTCACCAACAGTGCCGGTTTCAAATTCCATAACTGGTATGGCTTTGGCCGCGTGAATGTCGATGCCGCCGTGGCAATGGCAAAGAACTATACTTCGACATTTACGGCCGGTCTTTCGGGGACCAGCTGGATTGAAAATACCACGCGTGTGGCAATTCCTGATTACAGTGCGACGGGTGTCAGCAATACCGTGACGGTGACCGACAATCTGCGCATCGAAGGGGTTCGTATTCGTTTGAAGGTGGATCATGACCGTGTGGGCGATCTGGGTGTGGAATTGACGTCTCCGTCAGGCACCAAGAGCATGATTTTGAATATGCGAAATTCATTGTTGGGTCAGGTGGATTATGACAATGAAGTCTTCCTGAGCAATGCCTTCTTCCAGGAACGTTCCAACGGCACCTGGACAATCAAAGTCATCGATGGTGGTTCAACCTTCAATGGGGATCTGGTCAGCTGGGGCGTTCAGATCATCGGAACACCTTAATTTCCAATAAACATGGACGAAATGCAGCGGGTTTCAAGATTCCCGCTGTAATAGGACGTTGAACCCACACGGGTGAACGTCTTCGTCGTGCTGTCATAGCTGAATTTTTCAATATTGTACGGAATGTTTCCTGTCGTGAAATTCGTCGTCACGGAGCCGCCAGTGGCAACATACAGATGCCCTTTCACTTCGTCATAAACCATCGCCGAAGCCCCATAGATCACACTGGGAACCTCATAAGCATTCACCGCATCTGAAATGGTGTTGGCGGTTTCATCAACATCATAAGTGTAGATTGAATTCAGCATGGATCCCGAGATCCCTGCGTAAGTCACCGCGATACGCCCGGAATCAGGCATGTACACCGAAGACGTCGGGTAAGCGGTCAGGGCCGGGCCGGATTGTGCCGCCAGACATCCGGTGGTTCCGTTCCAACCCGTCAGTCCGTTCATGATACCAATACGATTGTTGGCGCTGGAGGCATTCTGGGAATGAGTGTAGATGATGTTGTAACCAGCGGCATTGGATGATGTTGGATAGGTGGCAAGTGAAGTGATGTTGGTGACCGAGGCACTGCAAGCGCCACCCGGTCCCTGCACCCAGGCATTGGTGCCTGTCCCGGTTTCGCGGGACTTGCCCGTGTCGAGCTTTTCGATCGCCGTTGTACGGCTGATCAAAAGACCATCCACGACTGAAAATAAAAAGCGAGCGGCCGATTGTAACGCGCCAATAGGGGCCGTCGCGGAAGTGTTGTTATAAAAAGTTTGTCTTTCGCCGAGCAGTTCTTTTTTGATCAGCTCGATACGCCGTTGTCCGGTGTGCTCAAGCAGGGCCAGCAGATGTTCATCGTCGTGATTGACAATGCTGACCGGAGTTGTGCCCGGAGCATCCAGCACAGAAGAAAAATCGGCGATGCGGCCTTCATACTGAGCAGTTTCAAGACCGATGCGGAAGATCACATTAGAGGAAGTCGTTGCACTGTAAGTGGTGTTGCCAGTGCCGGAATAACAGGCGCCGCTGGCGATGTACAGGTAGCGGGGTTTGGAAGCTTCTTCCAATTCTTTCTGACAACCCGTCAGCAGACCAAGTGCGGTCCCCATCACAACAACGTACTTCAGTGTACTCATAAAGACTCCTTAATGGATTTCTCAAAATTAGATATCGGGTTTGTGTTAAAGAGTCTTGACGGTGATATGAGAAAACTGGCCTCGATCTTTCATTAAGAGGGTTTAACGCAATAATTATTCTGAAAATTTGAAAGATGATTAAGGAGCAAACAATTCAGTATCGCAATTTATACGACGATAGTCGTGAAGAGGCGCCGATGTGCGGTCCTGCAAAACAGTATTTTTTGATAAGGTTGGAGTAAGATTAGCCGGCGCTGCGACGGACTTGATCCTGATAAGCCACGTAAGCTTTCAGCAAAGCATCCAGACGCAATGTCATGGTGACGTCTTGTTCGATGAACATCAGACGGCGAGGGTCTGCCAGGTCACCCACGATTTTCGCGCGGAACAGCAGACGGGCTTTGGATGGATCCGGTTCAAATGGATTTACAATGATCAGATCGAAAGGCTTATTCAGGAAGTCTCTTGGGATTTCGTCTTCAAGCATGGTTCCGCTTAAAGAGATGTCCTTCGAATAAGTGCGGAACGAGCGCACCTTGGATACCAGCACGACTTCAATTTTGAAGTTGTGACGGGGATCACGACGGCGATCAGAACCTTTGGGCTCAGGCTTCGCGGCCTGGGACAGCGGATCTTCTTCAGGCTCGTCGCCTTTCTTTTTAGGTTTTGGCATATCGGATTTGTCTTTGCGGATCTTGGCCAGATCCAGATCATCTCCGTTAAAATCTTTCTGGTGATAGCCACCGACTTCACGGTGCTTCAGAGGAATATCGCCCACCACAACCTGCGTGTACGGACTGTCAACACCACCATTGGTGGCTGGAGCATTCTTGGTCGCGGTCAGAGTGTGTTCATTTTCACCCGGAAGAGAAGGCATGCCGCCTGGCTTCGGGGGTTGAACGATGACGAAATAGTTTTGATCAGATTCCAGGAAGTCTTTGATGGACAGCCAGCTTTCCCAGCCCGGGGTCCACAGGAAGAATTTCGAGTGTTCATGTTCAGGAATGGACAGGATCGAAACTTGAGCTTGAACCACAGACATTGGCTTTGTCTGCGTCTTGGCCTCAGCATCATAGATGATCCAAATTTTGCCTTGGGTCTTCATTCCACTCCTCAAACTAATTCCTATAGAAGTTATCGGAGTTTTTTGGTTAATCCTTTACACTGCCCCCACGAATGGGACCAAGGTCCAGCGTCCATCAGGCCCGGACTGAGATTCGTTCAATCAAATCTGAGAGTTCCTGATAGTGTTCCAAAACGGCCAGGGGTTCATATGACTCCAGTATAGGAGTCGCCGTATAGCCAAACCCAATGGCGATAGAGGCAACCCCAGCCCTTTGAGCTGAGACCATGTCCGGGATGCCATCGCCGATCATCAGGGTGTTGCCAGGCAGACGGCCCGCCAGTTTCATCATTGTTCTTAAAGGAAGCGGACTGGGCTTTCTTTCTTCCAAAGTATCCGCGCCGAAAACATTCACCCACGGGTACTTGTCCAGGCCCAGGTGTTTCAAAATGACCTTCGCGGGGATTTCATTTTTGTTCGTGATGATACCCATCGGTCCCTGATAGCGGGACAGGAATTCTTCCACGCCCGGATAGATGCGGGTTTTTTGCAGCATCTCTTCTTCGTAGGTTTTCAGGAATTCCATTTCCAGGGCGATGATGTCGGCGGGTTCCAAAGGGTCGTCTTTAAATAAATCGGCGATAAGCTTTTTAATGCCCTCGCCGATGTGAGAGATGATTAGTTCATCGCTCAGAGTTGGTTTGGAATGGTTTGCCAAAGTGCGATTGACGGCCACGATAATATCCGGGGCCGAGTCAATCAAAGTGCCATCAAGGTCAAAGACAAGAAGTGGATTCATAGGCCACTATCTTGCCGTTTTTGACGTTATTCGACAATCTCAAAGTCCACGCGTCGATCCCGCGCCATTTGCGAGGATGTGCCCATGGTGTCGCGGGCGACAGCTCCTTTGCCAATGGTTTCCAGTTTGTCTTCAGCTACACCGCGAGAAACCAGATAGTCACGCACGCGCATCGCACGGGCTTCCGACAGGCGCAGGTTGCGATCGGTGTCGCCTTGAGGGTCAGTCAGGCCGGAGATACGGATTTTTTCATAGGAGTTGGCGGTCTTTTTCAGCTCGCTGGCGATTTCATCCAAAGCACGGCGGCTGGAGGCATTTAGTTCTGAACTTCCGACATTGAAGCGAATGTTCTGGGAAAGGGTTGAGAACTTGGTGGATTTTTTTAAATCACCGGCGGCTCCGGACAGGGCCGAATCAGGACCGCGGTTGCCGCGCTGACCGATGACGTTTTCATCCTCTTTTTTGGATTTGCTGGAGCAGGCCCCCAAGGCAAACACCAGGGTCAAGGAAGCGGCAATTTTAATAGCTGAAGACAAATTCATGGAAATACCTCCGTGTTAGAGAAACAGGTCCCTTAAGGCTATGCGCGAGCAGAATGACGGGCAAATTAACTTCCTGTTAACTTCACAGGCGGGATGTGCGAAGATAGGGCATGCGTGAATCCGTGTTAACCCACAAAGACAATTATATGCTTTCACTTCTTTCTGAAGAAAGTGATCTTAAAAAACGTTCTCGCCAGTTTGCGGATGAATTGAATCTGGGAAGAATCAGCATCAATGCTGCTGAAGCGAAGTTGATTCAGACTTTGGTGCGCACGCATGGTTGCCGCAAATTTGTCGAGATCGGCACGCTGACAGGATTGTCTGCCCAGTACATCTTTGAAGCCCTGCCTGAAGGCGGGGAGCTGTGGACTTTGGAAAAAGATCCGAAGCATGGCGAGTATTCGTCACAGATTTTTGCACAACTGGATCAGTCCCAAAAGAAAATTCATCTGGTGATGGGTGATGCTCGTGAAGAGCTTGAAAAAATCGCAGCTTTGGGGCCTTTTGATGGCGTCTTCATCGACGGGAACAAAGCGGCCTACTTTGACTATCTGACTTGGGCCGAGAAAAACGTTCGTAAAGGCGGCTTGATTCTGGCTGACAACATCTTCCTGTCAGGCTCGGTGTGGGGAGAACCCACGCAGAAATTCTCAGACAAACAAACCCGCATCATGCAGGACTTCAACAAGCGCCTGGCGGACCCAACCCTGTTCGAATCCGCCATCATCCCCACCTTCGAAGGCCTCTACATCGCCCTCAAAAAATAAACTAAAAGGTTCCCGGTTCTTTTTTAGGTCCCCACTGCGTTAGACGCGTTGTAGACCCAAAAAAGAACCGGGAACCTTTTTCGCTATCTCATTTTGAGACGGCGGCTTGGCCCTGCCTTTGCTTTACTCCTTAGCTATCAGGTCCGCCTCGAACCACGGGGCTCCGGCCCGCGGAAGTGCCGTTTTTCAGTACTCACGCGTAAAGAAAAGGAGCAGTTATGAAAAAGCTTAGCGTTATCCTTGCGATCAGTTTGGGTTTGGCCGCGTGTGCGGAAAAAGATTCTGATTACGCAAGAAAGTACCGCAACAAGGCCACCGATAAAGCCAAGGCGGAACAAATTGTTCCGGGCGCGAGATCTGCTCCGATCTGCGAAACACCTGAAATCAATATCTGTGAAAAATCGGTTCTGCCCATCGTGGCGGATATTAAAAAGAACGGTTTCGCCGCCGCAGTGAAAGCCCTGAAAGCCGAGCTGTCTTTGTCGGAAGAATTTGATGGATCCAAAGAGTCGTTCCAAAAAACCATCACCGATGGAGCCAAAAGATTCCAAGCGCAAAGTCGCCTGCTGGTCCTGGCCGACAAAGAATACCGAACCATCTATAACTATGATGAAGAAGTGAAAGAAGCCACTGAGATCGTGCGCAAGCTGATGATTGAGTTTGTGACATCAGAAAAGCTTGAAAATGGCCGTATGGACCTGGTCGGTGCCTTGAATACGACCGTGGTTCAGTCCGTGTCAGAGACTTTTGAAAATTCCTATCAAGGCAAAGACACGGTCACGATTGATATGGCCGTGGGCTGCGGAGTTGACGGTTTGAGCGTGATGGCTCGCTCATTGCTGCCGGGGGGTGGTCCCAGTGGTGTGATCTATATCTGTCCTGGTCAGTTGTTGCTGAATGCCGGAAAAACCAAGACGGAAAGAATCGCAGGCCTTGTGATGACCCTGGCGCATGAGATGACTCATCAATTGCAGTTCCGTGGATTTGAACTGGATAACCGGGTGCTGTCTTGTGTGAACACGGATCTGGCGGACAAGTCTGCAAAGTTCATTGAAAGCAAAAACAAAGAAACGCAGGCTGATATCATTGGTTTCCGCATCTTGAACAAGTTCCTGGCGCAGGATAAGGAGCTTTCAGTTCAGTCAGAAAAAGCCAAAGCGGCATTGGCCTGGATGTGCCATCTTGAGGATGCAGAAAATGAAAGTGACAGCTCAACTCATCTGGATAACAAGTCCCGCCTGAAAAACTTCTTCAAGTTGAAAGAGACCGAAGATCTTCTGGGTTGCAGCAAAGGACCTCGCTGCTAAAAAGAAAAGCCGCATAATCTGTGATGCAGAAATGCGGCTTTTTTATTTGGAAGCGTAAGCTTCCACTTTCATTTCAATGGAATAGTCCTTCGAGGCTTCCTTCAGCGGAGCCAGAATCCAATCCCATTCACGCAATTTGGTGAATCCTTCAAAGTTCACGGGGTAAGAGCCCTGATAGATCTTTTCCCCTTGAGGGTTGCGATAGGTGACTTCGCGATCTGTGTAAATCAGCTTGTGGCCGGAACACTGGCGCAGATTCTTCAGATGAATTTCACCGAAGGCCGTGCAGATCTGATCTTTTTCAGCCAAAGTCAGATCTTTCTTCATGAATTTTTCCAAAGCTTCCATTGGCAGCAGAGCCAGTTGCGACAAAAGGTTCCCGGAAACAATCAAATCGGCCTCAAAATGGAAAAGCTGTTTTGCAGACAGATCCTGAATCAATTTGTTCAGGTCTTCCAGGGATTTCAGATTTTCAAGTTCGTGCAAAGATCCACCCAGATCCTGCGTGACCAGCTTCAGGCGTGAATTGCGTTTGGCCGCCCAGTGGTGTTTCAAAGGATGAATGACATCCACCAGGGTGATGCTTTCAAAATTGTCCACCAGCAGGTGCAGCGGGATTTCATGCAAATGGGCACTGCCCAGAACCACCACGGATTTTTTCTGAGGCAGGCCTTTTACAACTTGCAGAAAAGTGTCCTGACAGTTTTTCAGATGCGGTAGCCATATTTTTTTACAGCGTTCAAAGCGGTGCTTCAAAGAAATCGAATGATAGACGAATCCGTATTTTTTGGCGACGGACGTGGCAGGGGTGAAAATCATTTCAATGGCTTCGCGGATCATGCCGGCACCATAACACCGCGGGATCGGACTTGAAAAGCACTTTCAGGGCCTATCCCAGCGGCAGAATACGTTCAGCGCGGATATTGGTGATGACGCCCACTTTTTCAACCTGGCCGTGGATTTCCAGCAGCGATCTGGTGTAAATCGTGGTGCGGTCCTTTTGATAGATCTCGGGGTGAATGACGATGTTCATAAAGCCGAATTCGTCTTCCAGCGTGATAAAACACATTCCTTTGGCGGTGGGCGGGCGCTGAGTGATGGCCACCAGACCCGCAACCCGCACCTTGGTTTTTGTTTTCATGCGCTTCAGATCATCCGAAGAAAAATAAGGCACAAAACGTTTTTCGCGCAGAGCTTCGCTTTTACTGTGCAGATAGGTTCTAAGTACCGACATCGGGTGGGATTCAACGGAATACCCCTTGCTGTCGTATTCGCGGCGCAGGCGGTCCCAGTTGGATTCAAACGGCAGATGTTCAGGTTCATCCTCGTCTTCACCCAGTTCAAATTGCTCTTTGGGGTGCCCCCACAGGAAGCTTTGCTGATCAAGGCTTAAAGATTCCAGATTCCAGATCAGTTCCCGCACATTGCCGTTGAAAGATTCAAAAGCACCGGCGGCGGCCAGTTTCAGCAGCATACTGCGGGGAAGCTGCGTGCGACGGATAAAATCCGCCAGATCCTGATACAGACCTTCTGTTTTGCGACTGTCTTCAACCCGGCGAAGCAGCGTTTCGGGAATGCCATAGATAGATCTTAACCCCACACGCAATTGATCACCCGAGGCCGTTTTTTCAATAGTGTAGTCATAGTCAGATTTTTGCACGTCCAAGGGCGCCACCACCACGCCATTTCGCTGGGCTTCGGCGATGATCGTGCGGGGCGCGTAAAAGCCCATGGGCTGACTGTTTAAAAGGCCGCAGGCAAACACATCCGGGTAATGACATTTCAGATAACAGCTGGCATAAGTTAAAAGAGCAAAGCTGGCCGAGTGACTTTCCGGGAAACCATAGTTGGCAAAACCTTCGATGGTTTTATAAATCTGATCGGCGTATTCACTGGAAATCCCGTGACTGGCAAATCCGGTGCGCAGGCGCTGCTCGATACCACCCATGGTGGCTTTGCGTTTCCACGCGGACGACATCACCCGGCGCAGTTCATCAGCTTCACCCGGAGTAAAGTCCGCCACAGCGACCACCATCTTCATCACTTGTTCCTGAAATATGGGAACGCCCATGGTGTTTTTCAGAATCTCCTTTAAAGCGGGATGCGCATATTTGATTTCTTTCGGCGGATTCTGGCGCAGCTTCAGGAATGGATGCACCATGCCCCCTTGCAAGGGGCCGGGGCGGATCAGGGCGATTTCAATCACCAGATCATAAAAGTTTTTGGGCTGCATGCGGGGCAAAGTGTTCATCTGCGCGCGGGACTCAATTTGAAAGACGCCGACAGTTTCCGCGCGGCAGATCATGTCGTAAGTGAGTTTGTCATCGGCAGGCAAAGTGGCAAGGCTGTAGTCCTTGCCTTTCACATCACGCAAAAGATCAAAGCACTTGCGCAGACACGTCAGCATTCCCAGACTTAAAACGTCAATCTTCATCAGGCGCAGGAAGTCCACGTCGTCTTTGTTCCACTGAATGACATAGCGGCCGTTCATGGTGGCTTTTTCCACGGGAACCATTTCAGTGATGGGATCCTGAGTGATCAGGAAGCCGCCACTGTGAATTCCCAGATGACGGGGGAATCCGTGCAGCTGCTGAGCCAGCGCCATGAACATCTTCCACGGCCCCGGCTCCATGCCGAAATCCGCAGCCACCGCGGGATCCAGCAGGCGCTTCATGCCATCACGGCCCATGAACTTGATCATGGCATTGATTTTTGCCAGCGGCATGCCGAACACCTTGGCTGTTTCACGAATGGCCATGCGGGAACGATAACGAATCACCGTGCACACCATGGCCGCGTGGCGTTCGTTGTATTTTTCATAGATGTGCTGAATCACTTCCTCGCGACGGCTGTGTTCAAAGTCGATATCAATATCCGGCGGTTCGCGCCTTTCACGTGACAGAAAACGTTCAAACAGCAGATTCATTTGCACCGGATCAATCGCGGTTAATCCCAGACAGAAACACACCACGGAATTGGCCGCCGAACCGCGGCCCTGATAAAGAATCCCTCTGGATGAAGCGAAATCACAGATCTCTTTCAGAGTCAGAAAGTAATCTTCGTACTGAAGATCTTTGATCAATTCCAACTCGTGCTCGATCTGTTTTAAGGTTTTGTCAGGAATCCCTTCAGGGTAGCGGTTTTCCGCGCCCTTCAATGTGAGGTGGTGCATGTGTTCGGTGGGAGTCATCCCCAAAGGCAAGCTGGATGCGGGATAGCGGTAACGTATCTCATTTAGTGAAAACGTCACATGTGCCGAGATCTCCACAGTTTTTTCCACAAGATCCAGGCGGTCTTGCCACAACCACGAAATATCATCGAGGCTTTTTAAGCATCTCTCAGAATTCTGAATCAGTTTGTTTTTCGCCTCTGCCAAAGTGGTGTGATGAAGAGTGCAGGTCAGAACATCAAACAAAGGTTTGCGTTCCGGACTGTGCATGAACGGGCGCTGGGTAACAAACAGACGCGCCTGGTATTTTTCTTCCAGCGCAAAGCCCTGTCGGCAGAATTCCTGGGATTCCCAGGTCAGATCCCGCCACAGCGGCAGATACAGGCGGTTGTCGAAAATCTTTTCAAGTTTTTCATAGCGTTCGTCCGTCCACGGCGGGATGGCCAGGCACAAAAGACCCTGATTGTATTTTTCAATCTGTTCCAGACTGAGTTTGGAAAAACCCTTGGCCGCCTGACGTTTTCCCAATGTCAGAATTTCACACAGATGCGAATAACCCTGTTTGTTCATCGGGATCAGCACGACGGAGCTTTCATCGGTCAAAGTCAGCTCTGAACCAATCAGATAATGAAAGCCTTCCTTCACTTGCGGCGAAGCGGTGAACAAAGAAGGTGACTGAATGGTCTGAAAACCGCGGACCACGCCGTACAGGCCGTTCAGATCACACAGCGCCATACCGTCGTAACCGAACTCCACGGCTTGCGACACCATCTCTTCAGGACTGGAAGCCCCTTGCAGAAACGAAAAATTACTGCGACCCAGAAGTTCGACGAAGCCTTTGGCGCGCGGCCGGGGTTTGGCCGGCAGCCTGGAATTTTGTGAAGCAATCAAAGCTTTATTAGTCAAAGTACCCATGCAAGTAGACCTGTGAATTTATGCGATCTTTGAAAACCCACAGCAGTTGACCTTGATGAGAGAGCGCAAAGTAATAATCTCTGTTTTTTAAATCCTGAACTGAAATTTGCCACCAGGCCGATTCAATGCGTTCACTGGGAAGGGACGACACAAACCGAAGCTTTTGCACCTCGCCAGTGCTCAGGGCCTGTGGCTTTTCCAGCAGCAGGGACGGGCGCGGGCTGGAAGCCAGAGCTTTTGCATACACTGATTTGATTTGCAAAGCCTCGTCCTGTCTTTCCACCAGATCCTGAGGTTTAAAGTCCTCGGGCCAGTCGGTCACCAGACGGAAACTTTGTTCGGGGAAGTGGCTGGCTTCCATTTGCAGAAAGCCCATTTCACACTGGGATTGTTTTGCAAAGCTGATCAGGCGGCGCCAGCGGTCCTCGGTGTTGTCCCGGGGTTCAAAGAAATCCAGCTGCTGGATTTTTTCCGGTACATCAAACAAAGTGATTTCAAATTCCCGGATCGGATTTTCCAGAACCTGCTGTTCTAGTTTCTTGAATAGCAGATCCTCGAACAATTCCTGATCGCGTGTCGGGCTGACGGGTTCAATCGAAAGATTGTAGTGTTTGTCCGAGTATTCACAGTGTAAAACCACATCCAGGCGCTGCGCATGACGGGCCAAGCCCTGCAGGCGCGCAAACAGAATGTCCAG
This sequence comes from Bdellovibrio sp. MYbb2, assembly GCF_056175685.1. Lineage (NCBI taxonomy): Bacteria > Pseudomonadati > Bdellovibrionota > Bdellovibrionia > Bdellovibrionales > Pseudobdellovibrionaceae > Bdellovibrio > Bdellovibrio sp. MYbb2. The sequence continues at coordinate 272,348 of NZ_JBJKJI010000001.1, read as the reverse complement.
ATGAACCTTGAGCCGGTTCATTAGCAGGGGGGCGGAACCTAAGGGATCATCCAGGTAGCCATAGCCCACAAGAGGGTCGCGAGGCACAAGAGGTGAAATGACCTGAGAGTCCTGAGAATGCAGACGATTCCAAAGTAAAACCCCAAAATCCCCCCAGCGTTCACGCAGTGAATTAAGACGAAAATTCAGAACACCTTCCAGCCCGTACACACCCAGGGTGTGGAAGAAGGCAATCATGTGCTCGACCGGTTTTTTCTGGGCCCACGGCGAAAGACCTTCAAGATCTTTCAGGGCATCCAGTCCCAGGCCTTTGAAGCTTTCCTGTTCTTTGCCGCGCAGACTGATATGCGACGGGCGCCATTTCGCCAGCATCTGTGCGCCGGCCGGAGTATCACCAATGGCAGCACTGGCATCCGGAGCAAACTTGGCTGCGATTTCCAGCGCTTTTTCAAGGCAGCCCATTTCGCCGCCCATCAAGTGCTGGGTCGAACCAATGTCCACGAAGATATAGTGCGGGAAGCGGTACTGAACGCGCGGGTTCAGCACCAAAAAGGCCTCAGCTGAGGAGCTTTCTTGCGGTGTTTTTAAATTGATGCATAAAGTTCGCATGAATCATACTCCCTGCCAGATTGAACGGCGTCGGACGGTGCAAGGCCCTTTGGATGGTGATAAAGTCGCGTTGAAAATGGATCATCAGACTGAACAGCGGGTTTACAAACTTGCTGGCTTTCTGATTCACAAAAACCAAAGCGACCTTGTGCAGACGACAAAGTCGTTTCAATTTTTGCAGCTGATGGTTTTTCAAAAACATCTCTTTCAGATTGCAGCCGATCACTTCAAACAGGGAACTGGTGATGAGTTCCTGCAGCAGCCAGAAAAGCTGTTCATTTTCTTTGGGCTCTTTGACCACCAGCAGTTTTTTCAGATTGATTTTGTAGTTGCTTAAATGAGCGGGGAAAAGCTGAGCATCCCCGTTGATCCATGCCGCCCACTTGTTTTGGGAATGCACGTTTTGAACGATGCGAATCCACAAGGAAGTGGCGCCGGTGCCGGGGGCCCCTTGCAACAGGCTGAGGTCGCCTTGCGGGACTCCTTTCCACAGCAGAAAGTCATCCAGGACATTCACGCCGGTGGAAAGGCCCGGCGGCGGTTGCAGTTGCTCGGCAGAAACAAAGGGGATGTTAGCCAGTTCGGGAAGGGCGAGGGTGCTCATTTGAAGCTCTCCATTTACATATAAATTACTATGTAAATTATATGTAAGTAAAGAGGCTATTTTCAAATATGGACCAAAGTTTGTGTTTCTTAAAAGACCCACAAAATCAAATATTTAACTTATCTAAATTAGGACCTGATTATTCTCGAAGCTCTTTCGGGGACGCCACTTTGCTTTGAATGAAGTATCTGATCCCGATGCTGGCGCCGTACTGGTCGGCGTATTCGTTGGACTTTTTGGTCAGCGAGTACGAGTAGCGCCCTTCAGCCACGATCGTGAAACGTTCGCGGTTGATCAGCTCATACTGAAGAGCCAAATCCAGCCCGGTTTCAGTGGTGGAGCGAGCGGTGGTGCCCATGTCTTCTTCCGGCGTGAAGTCGTTGTGAAGCACGTCCACAAGTCCCATCGGATAAGAGGTGTAAAGAGCCAGTGAAGTTGAAAAAGGTTCTGTCCACCAGCGACGGTATCCCATCGTGATGTGCATCAGCTGGGTTTTTTCTGCAACGGTTCGATTGCCGTCTTCACGGAAGTAAGTTTTGTTCATGTAGATTGCGGCGATTTCAAGACTGCCTTTGTTGTCGACATCCCCATTGGCCACCAAAGAAATCCCGGTGGTCATCTTGTTTTGTCCCTGCTCGTGGCCGTCATAATTGGTTTTGAAGAAATAGGGACTGAGGGTGGCCACGACGTTACCACGCTGAGGGATGTAGGCTTGGACTGATTTTGCAGCCAGCAGTGAGATACTCAGCGACAGGAAGCAAAGGATAAGTCTAAAATACTTCATGTTTGGAGACTAAAACGTGAAGGGGAAAAAAGCACCAATATCTTTCGCGCGCAAAAGTGCTCTGGGGTCAGTGATGCTGGCCTTGGCCCTGTATTGCGGAAATGCGCGCGCAGAATACTCGGAAGCCGAGTCGGAATCCAAGGAAGGCAAATGGGAAAAGTCCTTCATCACCGGTAACGTCGCCATTTCTGAATGGTTTGACGGTTTGGCCGAAGGGGTGGACTTGTTTCTGGCCGGTCAGCAGTACACCACCAAACAGAATAAAACCGCGTTCCTGATAGAGCCGTCTTTTTATTATAACGAAAAAGAAGGTTACAACGATGCCTTCGGTTTCAATTTCAATTTGCGTCTTCCCAATGTGGAAGAATACTGGCAGATCACTTTTACCAGCTATGATGAAACCAAAGAGCGCGGTATTTCCCAGACATACCTTCGTCAGACTCCGCGCGAACGGGATTACGGGGCGACACTGGGATTCTTCCGCAAATTGGGGGATGTTAAAGCGTCTTTCCAGCCGCGCATTAGCTTTGCCGGCTCTTTTTTGATTTCCCACACGCTGACACTTGAAAGCGTCGTCGAGCGCGGCAAAAACTATCGGGTGAACCCAAAGCTGCAGTTTTATGCCGATGCCGACAAGGGCACGGGGATCTTTCTGGCCTTCAACTTTGCCTTTCAGCTTTCCCAGCGCTTTAATCTGACTTTTGTGAATGAGGGTGACTATGAAGACCGTGCCCATTTGTTCACGGTGACCAACGGTGTGGCCCTGGGGCACTGGTTCAGCAATCGATCGAATATCTCGTATAATATTTTTGTGACGTCAACAAACCGGCCGAACTATCAGATGAAAAGCTATAATTTGGGCATTGCCTGGAGCCGCGTCCTGTACAAGAACATGCTGGATGTGCAGGTGATTCCCAATGTCGACTTTGCTGATCAGTACGACTATGTTCGCAATCCCGGCATCACGCTGAATTTCAATCTGAAGTTTTAAAGCACGCCTTCTTTTATCAGCAGATATTCTTTCACTTCCGGGCCCCAGTGATATTTCAAAAGATTGCTGCCTTTGCCGACCACGCGGTGGCAGGGAATCCAGTAGCTGATGGGGTTCTTACCGACGGCGGTGGCCACAGCGCGAACTGCGGATCCTTTACGCAGTTTTTTAGCCAGCTCAGAATAAGTGACGGTTTTGCCTGCGGGTATTTTCAGAAGCTCCAGCCACACCTTCATTTGGAATTCGGTGCCCTGAAGCTTGATTTGGTGCTGGGTTGTCCAGAAATTGCCATTGTTCCATTTGGCTGGTTGGAAAGAGCCAATGCGCACGCTGTAGAATTTCTCAATCAAAGAGGCCAGATCGCCTTCCACCAATTTTTTCCCGGCATTGTAGCTGCCCAGAAAAATCAGCTGATCGTCCTCGAAGGCCGCCAGCCATTCGCCAAATTCGGAAGGAACTTTGAAAATTTTGAATTCAAGGTCGGTCATCTGTCACCTCACAAAGAATGTGACAGATGTACCCTAGAAAGAATCCTTAAACAACCTCTTCAATCGCGATGCCCGTGCAGTAGCGAATATCAAAGGCCTTGTGTTTTCTTAGAAGCGGCACCGCCACGTCCTTTTCTTCGACGTTCATGGTCACCAGGCACATCAGAATATGCCCACGGCGCAGTTCATCGTCGGCCTCGGTCAAAAAATGCCATTCGGCCGAGTCTGAAAACTTCACGAATTTTCGATAGTACTTTTCCATCAGGTCGGCGTGGATTGAATCCAGGTCCACAGCTTCAACCCCATCATCGCCTTCAAAGACATTGATGTCGGCCTCATGAAAGCCGGCATTGACCAGCGCCGAAGCCGCTTTGCGAACGTCATCGGGATTGGAAAAAAAGGCCAGTGTATGGTGATTCAGAGAAGGCAAGCGGCTGGGGTGAGGCAGATGTTCAAGCTGACTCATGATTTCCTCCTTCGGCTATGATGTTTTTATTATAGTAAAAGGAAGGATCAAGGCCGACGCAAAAATCAATCTTTGCTGATTTGCAAATCAAGGCCGGACATTGCTCCGGCCTGATGTGAGTTTATTCAAACATTCCATCCATGGTGATGTACTTCTGATTGCCACTGGTCATACGAATGGACTGATAAAAGCTTTTTTGGCACTGACCGCGCAACAAAGCATCCACCGCGCCGATCATCGCGGTATAGACATAGTCCACGTTCAATACATCCATAGAACTGATGACTCCGGAATTTGGCGCCACCGCCCGCGTGCGGCGCAGGAAATGGTCGCGGGAAGCGCAAGCCATCAGCCCAATCACCGGGGCCTGACGGGAAGAATCCAGTGCATTTAGCATCTTGTTAAACCCAGGCCGCTTGGCTTTGTAATAGCCGCTGTAATTCAGCTTGTTTGTGCCGGGAAGAAAAACGGGAGGATAGAAATCAGGTCCCCCGCCGTTACGGGCATGCCCAAAGTAAAAGACGGCGTCGGCTTCCCGCAAAGAACGCGTGAAAAAGTCATCCGCATAGCGAGATCTTTGATTTTGAGTATCGCGGTATCTTCCCAGGTTTTCTGACAGAATTTCAGTCGCGGAAGAAAAGCGAATTTCCACACGGGCCAGGATCTTTTTTCCATGGATGGTGACTTCGCGAGTGAATAGTGAACTGTTCTGCGGATCTTTGCGGAAGCCGCAGAAGCGGGCCTTGCCGCCGCAAGAAGACGTCAAAAGATCTTTCAGGGCCTCGTAGGCACCGATGTCCAAGGAAGGACTGACGCCGTAACTGCGCCCGGCGTAATGCACGTTGCTTCCGGTTGTCCAGTCGAAGTAGCCGATGGCGATGCGAATATCCAAAGTGTTGTCATTGATAATGGTGCCATAGCGTTTGTAGCAGGCATTGCGCTGGGATGATTCCAGGGTTTTGGGATCATCCGTGCTTTTGTCTTCAAGCAGGGACAGATAACGCCATCCCATGGATGAAAAACTGGTTTCGTAAATGTAGCCGACATTTCGTTTTCCGAACCCCCAGCCTGCCAAAGATTCTTCAGCGAAGGCAAACAGGGCGGCAGTCAGCAGCAGTGCTGATGGCAAAATCATTTTCATGGGTCCCCTCCAGGATTTCCAGAATAGAAAATGCGGCCGGATTCAGCTACAAAAACCAAAGCTTGTTGTGTAAGTGCAAATCAGGAACGGTAGATGGAAAAATGCGCGAAGTGCTGGGGATTCTGAATGGCCGTCAGCCAAGGGTGATCCTTGTGAATGCAGAATCTGGACAATTTTCCGCGGGCCACCACAGTGATGGACTGGCGTCTGGCAAGATCTTTCAGGTCGTTCAGGGTTTTCTCAACGGATCTTTGATTGCCGAAATCAAAGATGAAATAAATGTCCGCCGCCGGGGGAATAAAATCGGTGGTTGAAAGATCCTGTGATAGCGCATTCAGATTCTTTCCCGTGTGATGGAAATAAACCCGTTGGGCCTCATGGACACGCAAAGACTCCAGCTCAAAGCCGGTGAAGCGGCAGCCGGGATAGTGGCGATGCAGGACAAAGGCCATCCGTGCATAAGCGCATCCCAGATCCACGATGTGTTGACCCGGTTGTGGCTGCAACAGATCCAGAATGTTGTGAATCTCGCAGTAAGGGGTTTGAAAAGCCTGTAGGGAAAGGTGTTCCCAGTTCTGATGTTCGCCCGCGTTTTTTGGCAGGGCGCGGATTTGATTTTCCACCTCAAGGCACTGAAAGCCCAGCCAGTCGTCCACCAATGCCGCATGGGCTTGGGCTTCGTGATAGGCATAGTCCGTCAGGGGCATCAGGGGGAAAGGGTTTTGCGGATCAAAGATCATGTCAAAGGGGTTGCGACACTGTTCAGGAATTTTTCCAGCGTGGGCGCGTATTCGGATTTGAAATCACGCAATCCAGTCAAATGACCCGCCTCGGGCAGGGAAAGCTTGGTCCAATCCAGATTCGTGTGCGGTTCAAACACGTGGTCGATGTGATCCGGCGGAATCAGCAGGTCCTTCCAGCCACGAATGGAAAGAATCTTAAAGCCCTGCGGGAAGGTCTTTAGATCCTTGTCCAAATCCTTGTGCAGGAACGGACTCCAGGCAAGACTCAGCACCGGGGTCAAAGCCAGACGCAGTGGCAAAGGGCGGATCTTGTATTCGTGCGTGTAAAGGTTGTAAGCCGACGGAATGAACTTTCCGGAAGGTCCGCTGTCACACACCAATGCCACGGTGTCGCTGCAATTGCGACGGGCCATGGCTTCAATTGCCGAAGCCGTGGGATTTGAAAACGAGAAGATGATTTTTCTGCCGGGCACCTGATTCAACAGGGTTTCGATCTGATCAGCATAGATATGTTTAAGCCCGAATCCGCCTTTGGAGCTGATTGGCAGTTTGAGTGATGTCAGATCTTTGTGGGTGCCGGTAAGATTGAAAGCGAAGGCATCAAAACCCATTTCATTGACGAGCTTGATGTGACGAAGCAGCTGTTTTTTGCTGCCTTCGAAGAAGTGAACGAAAAAGACGACTTCTTCAAAACGTTTGCTGCGGGAATAAAAGAACTCCCCATCGAAGGGGAGTTCTTGTTTTTGCGTTTTGCGCATTAGTGTTTCTGGCTGTGAGTTGCGGATGGCCACAAATCAGTCCAGTGAGCGGCTTTGTGGGAAGCCTGGTTTGCTTCGCCCAATGCCTGTTCAGAAACCATGACTTTTTCAAGAGCGGTTTCAGAAAGAACCTTGCCGCAGGCTTCAACGATCGAAGCGTCGTCAAGGTGGTGATACTTGAAGATCTCAGAAGGGCGACCGCACTTGGAGTGTTTGCGAACCGCAAGGCATTCCTGACGAACACCAATGATAGAACCCAAGTTATCCAACAGACCTGCTTCACCATCGTGAACGCTGACAACAGGAACACGGCGACCCGCAACAGTGATCAGATCACCAGTAGAGATCTCTTCTGCTTTTTTCAGGTAAAGATCCGCATTGATGCCCAGTTCGTTGCGCAGATAATGGTAATCGTTTTCGTGCGCCTGGATACCAGTCAACAAATCAGATGAAGTCACCACGATCACGTTGGCATAGATACCACGAGCCAGAAGAGCTTCGGAAGCTTTCATGGCTTCAGCCACCAAGGCACCCATTGCGAAGATGTTGATCACGTTGTCGCCCGGCTCATATCCTGCGTAACCACGGTAATCAATCAGGAAGTACGCACCTTTCAGAACGTCTTCACGAACAACGGCGAACATTTCTGCTTCGCTCATCGCTGCCACTTCTTCTTCGTTCACTGCGCCCGCCACCGGGAATTCCGCGCGGGACAGTTTGCCTTCCAGACCCACTTTGAAGCGGGCTTGTTTGGAAAGATACTTCGTGAAGTCCTTTTGTTCTGCGCCACGAGTCACCAGACGAAGCAATACGCCGGAGCGGCCTGCGTTGTCGTTCAATACGTGTCTGCGGATCGCATCCACCATGATCCAGTCAAGCTCTTGGCAGAAGTATGGTTCCCAAGTGATTTGATTTGGAATCTGAACGTCAGATTTCCAACCGTGCTGAGCACCTTCCGGAGAAAGTGTCACACCTGATGGCGTGCCCACGCAGATGAAAGAGGACTTCCAGTAAAGGTTGTAGAAGTACTGATCCAGTGCACGTTTCAGGAAGAAGTCATAAACGGTCATCAATGGGATGATTGGCACGCCCACGATATCACGCATTTTTCCGAATGCGCCCACGCAGGACATAACGTTGCCTTCTGCGATTTCAAAGCGCAGGAAACGATCCGTAACGTCTTCACCAGGAACCAGATCCGGAAGTTTGCCGTCTTTTACGCCCAGCTCAGCCTCGATGTCCTGAACTTCCTGAGCACCGAAGATCTTGCCATCCATCGCTGGATTCAAGTTCGTGGAAGTGCCCACGTCCGGAGCCATGGAGATGAACAATTCACCCGGCAGCTTGAATGGTTTTTCATTGTCAGTCAGGGCTTTCTGGCCCGCTTTCAATTCAGACTCATTCAAAGAGGTGTTGGAGATACGAGTCAGTTTCGCAGTCAATTGACCCAGCATCCACTGCGTGTGCGGGTAGCTTGTCATCTTCGTGTTAATTTCCAAAGAAGATGGCATGTCGCCGAACTCAGCAAGTTTAGTCAGGAAGTAATCCTGATTTTTTGCTTTCAGTGCATTTTGAGCTTTGATGTCAGCATAGATTTTCTCGCCGCGAGCGGAAAGGAATTTGCCTTCAACGGATTTGTCATCAAAGCGAGCATAAAGGGTGTTGCCCGTGATGCCTTGTTTTGCGCGCAGTTCTTCAACTTCATCTTCGTGTGGAAGAGAAGAGTGGTTGCCCTGCTGAGCCGCCGCTTTCAAGCCCCAGCCCTTAAGGGTGTGAGCGATGATGATGGTTGGCTTGCGCTTGGATTCTTTGGATTTCATCATGGCTTTGGCCAGGGCCATCATGTCGTGTCCACCGAAATCACGAAGAGCTTCGTAAACGTCCTGGTCCGCAGTCGCAGTCAGGAATTTTTTAAGAGACGGATAGTCCTTGGCCAAAGTGTCTTTAAGCAGCTTCAGGTCATGAACCAAAAGCAACGCCTGAAGGTCGTAATCAGTCAGTTCTTTTTCAAGGAAGTTTTTGAAGGCTTCGCCTTCTTTTTTCGCGAACAAAGCTTCACGCTTGCCGCCGTGACGAACCTGGATCACTTCCCAGCCGTTGGCAGCCATTGTTCTTTCAACACGGTCTGCATCCGTACCACCCAAAATCGCATTGTTCACCAGACGGTGACCATCCAGGGATTGACGGTTGTAATCAAGAATCCAAGTCAGGTTGCCGATTTCACGTTCAGAGAAGTCAGGCACCGCTTCGTACATGGAACCTTCACGGAATTCAGAGTCACCGCAAACAGCCCAGAAGTGTGCGTCTTTAGGCACATCGTAACCGTGTTCAGCAGCATAGCGGTAAGCCAAAGCCATGTAACCGGCCTCAACAGGTGGAATGCCCACGGAACCAGACGGGAAGAAGTTGTGTTGATCCGGGTCATACGCAGAATGGTAGGACTGGAACACATATTCGTCACCGTTGGAGAACTTGCGCAGACCGTGCATAGCCTGGTTGGCTTCTTCCAAAGAAAGTTTGGAAAGATCGGACTTCAGCAAATTGTCCAAAAGATAGTTGTAAGCGTGATCTGTTGGGGAAGCATGCGGTTTGTTCGCGATGTGATCGAAACCGGATTTTACCAACAGGTGCAGCGCACCCATGATGTGAAGGGAGCTTGCGCAGCCGGCCGGGTGACCACCAATTTTTGGGTCGCCTTTTTCTTTGTCGGTGCGGTGATTGGCTTGCCAGATCATCTGGGTAGCCAGGTAATGGGCGCGTCTCGCGATAGAGTCCAGAACCTCAGGTTTTGCGTTTTTGAGATTAGTGTTATCCACGTGGTTCTCCTAAGTTTTTTCAGTCTTTTATAGCGACTGCAAACTAGCACTCTACAGAGGAGGAGTCCATGCCTTTAAGCCCCGCAGCAAGAGTTCTGGCTCTATTTAGGACGAAGGGGCTGCACCCTGCACAGCCCCGAATGAATATTTTTCAGTTTAGGGGGCCTGTTCTTCGTGGCTTTCCTCTATGGTGCCTTCGGGAGTGTGTTGTACGCGGCCCACCTCAGGTTTTGATGGTTTTTGATGTCGCCCGGTTTCATGCAACGGGGGGCTGCGTTTTTGTGTGGGTTTGCCTGCGGAAGGGACGGGTTTGGTTGGATGATGCTTCACGGAGGACCTCCTCTTCATCAATTTTGATGGATAAGAAGGCCGTGGATGCAAGTTTTGCGCTGTCTGTGTTCGGCTTAAATTGAGTTACACGAAACAAGGCAGGGCAGAGTGCCCTGCAACCGGGGAAATGTGCCCGCAGACGATCAGACGGTTTTTTTCACCAACAAACGATGCAGTGCCAAGGCCAGCACGCCACAGAAGCCGATCATCGCACACATCGGCAAAGTTGTGCCATCATGCAAACGACTGACAGCCGCCGACGACAGCGCCGCAATCCCGTACTGCAAAGTTCCCAATAGGGCAGAGGCACTGCCCGCTGCCTTTCTTTGTGTCGCCATGGCGCCCGCGGTGGCATTTGGGAAGGTCATGCCCAGGGCCGCGATGAACAGGAATAACGGGATTGCCAGACCCCAGAAGCCCCAGTTAAAGATCCCGGCCATAGCCAGGATTGCGCCCAGCACCCCAAGAACGACAAAGATTTTTTCTAAGATCACGTCATAGCTCAGGCGTTTCAGCAGGCGGGCATTGATTTGTGAACAGGCAATCAGGCCGATGGCGTTTGAGCCAAAAACCCAACCAAAGCTCTTCGCCGGAATTCCAAACAGGTTGATGAACACGAACGATGAGCCTGTGATGTAGGCAAACAATCCCGCTTGAGCGGCACCGCCAGCCAAAGCATAACCCATGAAGTGGCGGTCTTTGATAATCTGCACATAGTTTTTCAAAGAGTCTTTGATATGCACCCGTTGATCCGGCTGATGTGTCTCAGGAAGGAAGATGGCCAGCATCACGATACAGGAGGTGCTGATAATCACCATCAAAGCAAAGATGGCGCGCCAGCCGAAGAACTCAGAAATGTAACCGCCAAAGAACGGAGCCAGAATCGGAGCAACCCCCATCACCAGCATCAAAAGTGAAAACACACGAGCGGTTTCCTGGTGAGTGAACAAATCACGCACGATCGCACGTGAAATCACCACGCCCGCACAGGAACCCAGAGCCTGCAGGAAGCGGAACAAAATCAGCATCTCCACATTTTTGGTGAATGCACACACCAAAGACGCCAACGCGTAAATTCCCAAACCCACGTACAAAGGTTTTTTGCGCCCGAAACGATCGGTGATCGGACCATAGAAAATCTGACCGGTGGCAAGGCCGATAAAGAAAGAGGCCAGTGACATCTGCACGGAAGACAAAGGCACATTCAGATTTTCTGCAATCGCCGGAAACGCCGGCAGATACATGTCGATGGAAAGTGGGCCGAAAGCCGTCAGACTGGCCAGCAGAAGAATCAGTAATGCGAAGGGAGTGTTGGGCTTTGCAGAAGTGGATTGCATAGGCCCGTCATAACAGGAAGCGAAGTGATTTGCACGAGGGAAGTCGGCAGAGGCTTTTTAATGAAAAAGCCTCACGAAAAGAGCTTAGGTTTCCAGAACAAAGTCCCAGCGGATTTTCACAGTGCCGTCACCTTCCACAATGCCTTTTGGCGGATTCGGGAATGGAGCAGCAGCGCGGAAGGCCTCGATGGCAGCGTCATCCAGATCCTGCACGCCAGAATCACTCAGAACCTGAACACGCACCAGGGTTCCTTTGTCATTCAGAACAATCATCAGTTTTGTGATGCGATCCTGATTGGCAGCAGCTGGAGCACGTCCTTCTTTGAACATTTTGCTCAGTTTATCACGCACGCGGCCTTCCCAGTGCTGGGACAGCTGTTTGCGAATGCGGTTGTAGTAAGAGTAGTACTTGAACTCGCGAGTGTTCAGCAAAGTCTCAAGACCCACTTCAACGTCTTTAATATAATCATTGGATTGGCTGGCTTCAGCGCCGGTTCCGGTGTTTTGTTCACCGGTGCCACGACCTTCACCCAGTCCAGTTTTTTGGTCAGCAACCTTCTGTCTTTCGATGGCCTCATTGGCATCAAAACCTTTGAAAAGATCCTTGGCGATTTGTTTCTGGGACTCTTCAGACTTGGCCACATTTTTCTGGCGGCCATCGCCTTTTGGACCCGATTTTACAGCCTGGTCTTTTTTGGTGTTCTGGAATTGACCACGTTCAACGGCGATAGTTTGCTTGTTAACCTTCTGATTTTTGGCGGAAAGGAAGCGCGTGTCGACCTCTTCCTCATTCGCAGAGGTTTCACTTTGCTCTACAATCTGATTGGCAGGCACCTGCAAAGCCTTCTTTTGCAGGGCTTGTTCAGCTTGGGCAAATTGTTGCAATTGTTCCGGCGTCAGAAAATCAATACTGACAGTCTCTTTCAGGGGGGCTTCTTCTTTTAGCAGACTCGTGATGTAAAAGCCTCCTACGACCACAAAGTGCAGAAGCAGGGACAGCACAATATATTTTCTGAAAGTCGGTGACTTCTTCATAAGACCTCACCCCTTTCTATCGGTATTATGACACTTGAAATTGAGAAGATGGTGAGCCGGACTCAAAGATTGCGACCCAAGTCTAGGGCCAGACTTTGACTCTTCTGTCGGTAGTGGGTGAAAATGATACAACTATGAAATTTGACTCGTGGTATCTGACAGATAAAGGTCTTCGTCGTGATTCGAACCAGGATTCCTGCCTGATTAATCGGGAACTGGGTTTGTTTATCGTGGCGGATGGAATGGGTGGCCATATGGGCGGGGAAGTCGCTTCCAGCATGGCTGTGGAGACGGTTGAAGAAATCATGCTTCAGCCCGAAGCTGCAAAAAAATCGCCGCGCGAAATGATTTTGCACGCTTACGAAGAGTCTTCAAAACGCATCTTTGACAAGGCCGCCAACGAGCGTCCCGAGCTTGCCGGCATGGGCACCACGATGGTGATGGCTTACATCCGCGGCAAACACCTTTATGTCGGAAATGTCGGTGATTCCCGCTGTTATTTGTTCAAGCGTCCGAACCTGTGGCAGATCACGGAAGATCATTCTCTGATCAATGAACAGCTGCGTGCCGGTGTGATGAGTGAAGAGCAGGTGCGCCAGTTTGTGGGGCGAAATGTCATCACCCGCAGTGTGGGTTATGAGCGCGAAGTTTATCCTGATATCATTGAGCGCGAGATCTTCCCTGGGGAAATTTTCCTCATGTGCTCCGATGGTCTGTCGGGCCTGGTGGAAGATGGAAGAATTTCTGAGATTTTAAATCAAAATACACCTGACAAAGCCGTTAAAGCCTGTGTAGAACAAGCCCTGGCAAATGGTGGAGATGACAACGTCACAGTGATGCTGGTGCATTTTCACGAATAACTCTGGTGAAGACATCTAAGTAGGGGTCAAGGTTTGGATAAAAAGAAGGTCACGCTGTTTATTGTGAGCAATCAGACGGGGAAAACCCGTAAGCTTGTGCTCTCGGCTGCCTGGCTTAAAGCCATCTCTTTTATTTCCGCGATCGTTATCATCATTTTCGCCGCTGGTCTGGTGGATTATTTCGGTTTGCTTCTGCAGGCCATGGAAAACAAACGTCTTAAAGCTGAAAATGCTCAGCTGATCAAACAGTTCCAGGTGGTTGAAAGCAAAGTCAGCGCTTTGGAAAACTCTTTGGAGCGTGTGAAGACCTTCACCACCAAGCTGAAATTGATCACCAACGTCGATGCCGACGACCGTATCACCAAGCTGACCATGGGTCCAAAGCCTGCTGCCGGTCAGCCAGTGGAAGAATACGAACCGATGGAACAGCGTGAAAGCGCCGACGTTCTGGAAGAACAGGATCAGGTCTTTGCCAACAAAAAGCCTTTGAACGATCAGGCCGGTGAACTTGCCAACGAAAATGCGGATAAGGACTATGCGTCTTTGGTGGTCCGTATCGACAAGGCCGTCAAAGAAACCCAGTTGAAAGAACAAAGTGTCATCGATCTTTGGGAAAGTCTTTCCGAACGCCAGAGCTTGTTGAATTCCACACCGAACATGAAGCCGGCCAAGGGCTGGATCACATCGCGCTTCGGTTATCGTGTGTCCCCGTTCACGGGTAAGACCGCTTTGCATGCGGGTCTGGACATCGCGGCAGCTCCGGGGTCCCCTGTGTATGCTCCGGCTGACGGCGTGATCGTCTTTGCCAGTTACGATGAATCTTACGGTAAGCTGATCACCATCGATTATGGTTATGGTGTAACCACTCGTTTCGGTCACTTGTCACAGATCTATGTTCAAGTGGGTCAGCGTGTGAACAAGTGGGACGTTGTCGGCGCAGTGGGTAATACCGGCCGTTCAACAGGCCCGCACTTGCATTACGAAGTGCGTATTAACGGCACGGCCGTAGATCCAATCAACTACATCCTAGACGAATAAGCCGGAACCGTTGAAAAAGGCCCATCCGACTGCGTTGTCAGCGGGCTTTCTCGCTTCGACGTGCTTGGAGCACGCCTGCGCTGCGAGGGCGGTCCTCCGCCTTGCGGCTGGACCTTTTTGAACGGTTCCTCGTCCCTCGCTTTTAAAAGGTACCTGCTTACTTTTCCGAAGCAGTGCGGCTTTGGCAAATATCAGTGAAATTATTGAGCCATGATTTTTTGTAGGCACTACACTTGAAGGTGTGAGGTGCTTATGAAGGGCTTTGCTTTTGTCTTGGTGATCTTGGTCTCTAGTTCGGTGCTGGCTGCGTTGCCGCCGCAGTTTTCGGAGTGTTTGCAGCAGAATTCGGGTTCGAATATGACGGCGACGGATGTGACTGAGATCGCGAAAGTGTCGCGTATCACTTATTGCCAGAATCAAGTCAGTTTGATTGGTAAGGCCGAACTGCTTTCAATGCTTTCCAATCCCAATGTGAATATGGGGCTTTCAGTCAGTAAGACCAGCTATACCAGTCAGGACTTTATCGACATGGCGGCGGCGGGCACCTATGTGCTGTATGTCGATAGCAGTCGTCTTTCCCGTGACAACTTGGTCGCTCTTTTAAACGCCAATGTTCAGTTGGTGGTGATGTCGGGAAGTTCGGGTTTGTCGCGTGCGGATCTTTTGATTTTGGCTGCGGCAAAGCCGTTTATCTATAATGTGAACTCGGTCATTTTGAAAGCGGACTTGCAGGACTATGTTCGTGCCGGGGTGCAGGTGGTGATACGCACGGCGCAGGCCGGGCTGAGTCGTCAGGATATTCTGGATGTCGCTCAGTTGAACTCGGAGCGTGTTTCCATCTTCCCTTAAAAAAGAAAAGGGCCTCTTTGCAGAGACCCTTCACTTGGCATTAATTTAAGAAACTCGAATTATTGATTCATGACGGAAACAGCGGGCATTGGGCACTGAAGCTCTTTCAGCTTCTTGCTGACCAATGTAGCTTCGTTCTGATAGCCCTTGGTGCTTAGAACCTGCTTCGCCAGATCCACTGTGGATTTAACGTAGCCACGGCCATTCAACTGAGCATTACCACGGCAGGAAGTCACAACAGACGAATCCATTTTAACATCCAAAACCGGATCGATCATATCGCAGAAGAACTGGATCGCACCGATATGGTCAATCGCTGCAGACCAATCCAACCAAGCGGATTCAAGCTGCTGACACGCGATTTCGTTTTCACGGGAACCCACTGGCAACTGATCCAAAGTGAAGTTCGACAGGTTCTGGCTGATCTTCTGGCTTGCCGCCTGAATAACCGGATCCTGATAGTAACCACCAGCTGGAGTAATGATAAAGGCTTTACCCAAACCAGCGTCAGTCAGGCTGTAAGAACCAGCACGAAGTGCTTTCATGTTGGCGATGAAGCCGGAAACAGCCTGGTCATGCATGGTTTTAGTGTGGTTGATCCACGCCAGAACCGGTGGTTTGCCGAAGCCCCAAGCGCTGCGGGAACCGAATAGACCGGATTTCAGGTTCACCATACGCTGAGCCAGCTCAGAGCGGTCGATGATGGAATTGTCCTGAGACAACTGTTGCATCGCTTTTTCAACACGTTTGATCGTGGTTCTTTCTGTTTCGATCAAAGTGTACTGAGCTTTCCACTGACGGTAATCAGCGTTGGTGGAAAGTTGAACTTCCAGATCAGACTTGGATTTGGCAACCACGTTGCCAGTTGTGTTCACAGCCTGACGGATGCCCTGGATCCAGGAACGACCGGTCTGCGCACAAGCTTTTAAAGCCGCTTCATTGTCACCGGATTTCGCTGCGTATTCAGCAACACGTTTCATAGAGTTCGTGTGCAGCGTTTTCAGCGTCAAAGCCTGAAGTTTTGTTGTACGGTCCGATTGAACTGTCGCACGCTCCAGGTTCAGGATTGCAGAAGACGGGAAGGTCTTGCCATCCGCACCCCAGTTCACCAGCTCGTTAGCCAGTGTACAAACCATCAGGTCGTCGTTGTTGCTCAGGATTTGTTCTTCAACCGTTGTGATATCCGCTTTGTCGCTGGTGTATTGAACGCCCACAGCGGACAGATATTTCTCGGAAGAATCCTTATACTTCAGCAGGTTTGCCAGTTCGCCTGTTGGCTTGGCAAATTTCGCGTTGTAAAGATCCACGTTCTTTTCAAGTTCCTGAGTGATCTTTTCGATCTTGCCGGATTGAGCCAGTTGCATGAAACGAACTTTTTTCGCCACTTTCGTGTATTGGCAGGTGTTCTGAAGAACCGCTTTGCGGTGTTCAGGATTGCTCATGTCCAGAGTGTTCTGATCAATCATTTTCGCGATCGCAGAAATACCGCTGGTTGCAACCGCACCACCGATAACGAATGGCAGTGCCGGACCCAAAGCCGCGTTCATGGAAACCGCGAACAAAGCGTATGGAGCCAGGCCGTTGATCACGTCATTCAGTGCCAGCAGAACTTTACCAGTGGACATCGTCTGACGACCGCACTTGGAATTCAGGAAGTTGTTGTTGTTGACGATGTCACCCAGGTTACCCACCGCCGTCAAAGCTGACGCCATTGTGGATTCGATGGAGTTCACATTCACCTGGGAAGGATCCTGTGCCGTCATCAGTTTTTGAAGAGCAGAAATGCTTTCTTTGATTGCATTACCGTTGTCTTCCAAAGATTTTGCAGAAGGACTGCCTGTACATTCCGGAGAAGCTTTCACCTCTTTGGAAAGGGAGTCGATAGCAGAAATAAGTTCTGCGTGAGGTCTGTTGTCGAACAAAGGACAGCTGTAAGCTTCAGGAACCTTCGCCGCATTCATTTTGCCCGGCGTGGTTGAAGTTGACTTTACTGTCGTGGATGAGCGTGGCTGTGAGCCGCTCGAATTTGAAGTGCTGGAGCTTGAGCTGGATCTGCCACCACCGCCGTTGTTTCCTCCAGTGGAAGGAATGGTTGGAGATGTCGAACCCAGGCCTGTATCGCTGTTGTCGTCATCGCCAAATAAATTCAGCGGGAATGTTGATGTGCTTCCAGCCGCCCACACCTGTTGAGGTGTTTGGGGGACGATGAAGCTCGCTGTTAGCGCAAATGCCATTACGCCACACTTAACGTTCTTGAGTTTCATAGAGTCTCCAGTGTTTAACTTTTCGACAAGTAACTAATTTTGTGTGTCGTTTTGAGCCAGTCAGCAGGACGGCTGTGATCTAAGTTCTTGAAATCACAACAAACCCGCTGACTGAAATCTTAGGACCCACAAGTTCAGGCACCATAGATGCAAAACCGGTGCGCAGATGAATCGTTTTGAAACAAGTCCATCGACTGGCTGACAATTAGTTGTCATGTGAAGTGCCGCTGGACGTCCTAAGTCTTACATCCCGCTCTACTGCTGTTATTTGCTTATTATCTCGCCTTTAAAGGGACTGGAGCCACTTTGGGTGGAATGCTCTTTGTAAGAGGAGGTATGTATGAGACTTCTAGTTTCTTGCCTTCTAATGATGATGGGTTTTTCAGGTGCCTGCTGGGCCAAGGTGGACTTGCGTACCACGAAGCCCCTGGTGATTCCTGAAGATAAAGTCACCCCTAAAATCACCAAAGAAGACGTCGCTAAAATCATTCCTTTGGATATTCAAAGCAACGAAAGCACCGGTTCCGTGATGAGCCGAATTGCTGACCGTGGTTTTAATATGTGGTTCAATTCTCCGGTCATTAAAAACAGCCTTCTGGGCCGTGCGGTGGAAGAAACCCAGGAAAAACTGAAAACTGACGTGGTGGTGGCAGCAGCAACTCCGCGCGGAGTCAGTCACAAGTTCTCTTTCCGTGTGGAAGCCTTCCAGGCTTTGGCGAAAGTGGAATATTCCGGCTGGGTAAAAGCTGCGGTCAATTATGATGCGAAAGCTTCGGCAACCGATATTCAATTCAAAGACAAAGTCATGAACAACAAAGATCTGGTTGTCAGTCACAAAGCCAATAAAGAACAGGGTCTGTCGATGATTGGCCTTGCCTGGTCCTGGTAAGCGTCCTACCCTTAGGACATGGAAAAAATCGTATTTATCTCTGGAAAAAGAACTCCCTTCGGAGCCTTCGGCGGCTCCTTGAAGGATGTATCAGCAACGGATCTGGGTGTCGCTGCCGCTAAAGCGACTCTGGAACAAGCCGGTCTATCTGCAGACAAGATTGATCACGTGGTTTTTGGCAACGTGGTTCAGTCCGGTGCGGATGCAGCCTATCTTCCAAGACATATTGGTTTGAAAACGGGAGTGCCGGTCGCAGTGGGTGCTTTTGCTGTCAATCGTCTGTGTGGCAGCGGCTTCCAGTCCTGGGTGAACGCTGTGCAGATGATTCAGTGTGGGGAAGCCACAGCGGTTCTGGCCGGTGGTGTAGAGCAAATGTCCCAGATTCCATATGTCGCACGCAAAGTTCGCTTTGATGGCATGCGCATGGGGAACTTCGAACTTGAAGACTTGATGACTTCCGCATTGACCGACGCCTACGCAAAAATGCCAATGGCAATCACCGCTGAAAACCTGGCGGTAAAATATGGAATCACTCGCGAAGAATCCGACAAGTATTCCATCCAGTCCCAGCAGCGCTTCCATGCCGCGGTTGAAAAAGGTTTCATGAAGCAGGAGATCTGCCCGGTAACAGTTGAAGGCCGCAAAGGCACTGTGGTTGTTGAAAAAGATGAACATCCAAAACCAGATTCCACTTTGGAAAAACTGGCGACGCTGAAACCGGTCTTTAAAAAAGACGGGATCGTGACGGCGGCGGCGGCTTCCGGGATTGTCGATGGTGCGGCTTGTTCGTTGTTGATGAGCGAATCCAAAGCCAAAGAACTGGGCATGAAACCAATGGCCCGTATCGTGAGCTACGCTTCTGTGGGTTGTGACCCGACGATCATGGGTATTGGTCCAGCGGGAGCAGCTCGTCTGGCGTTGCAGAAAGCCGGACTGACTCTGGATCAGATGGATCTGGTGGAAGTGAACGAAGCTTTCGCGGCCCAGTATCTGTCGGTTGAAAAAGAATTGAAACTGGATCCGGCAAAAACCAACGTTAACGGTGGTGCCATTGCTGTCGGTCACCCATTGGGCGCCTCCGGCACCCGCATCATGAATCACCTGGTGTATGAGCTTCATCGCCGCAATGCCAAGTATGCTCTGGGCTCTGCTTGTATCGGCGGTGGTCAGGGTATTGCGATCATCATCGAGAGGATCTGATGGAGTTTAATCTGCGTGAACGAACAGCCCTGATCGTTGGACCTTTTACTTCAACCGTTCAAAGTCTGGTGATGGGTCTGACCCAAATGGGTTCTGATTGTGTATTGCTGGATTTTGACAACAATGCCAGTCAGCGTTTCTGCAATCAGATCAATGATGCCCGTGAAATCAATCCCAAGTTTGGCCGGGCATTGGGAATCAAGTCCCCGATGAAGACCGCGGAAGACATCAAGGATGCAGTGGGCTCGGCGGCCCATTCGTTCGGCAGTGTGGATCTGTTTATTGATGCTCAGGCCTATAATAAACCCAACCGCTATAAGATTGGCGACAGCATCGATTATCTGGATGATGAAATTCAGCATAACTTCAAAGCTTCGGTGATGCTGACCCATGCGGTTTTGAATTTCCTGAAAAACCGCAAGCGCGGGCGTATTTTATATCTTTTGAACGAAGTTTACCCTGATCCGATTCTGGCCGGTACTCGTGGGGCGCTGGTGCCGTTTGCGCAAAGCCTTTCCAAACAGGTGGCTGAACACAATATCACCGTGAACGTGCTGAAACTGGGTTTGACTGAAGAATTCATCCTGGCAATGCACCCGGAGGCCAAGTCCATCAAGGAAGCGGTTGAAACTTTAAGGGTGAAAGAACCGCACTTGCGCATCACTGAGCCTGAGAAAATCACCAACACCGTTACTTATCTGGTCAGCCAGTTTGGTGCGGCGGTGAACGGTCAGGTAATTTCCTTAAGTTAGGTTTTTTATGCAGGCTACAGGTAAAATCAAGATCACTCCTCATTCCCCGATGTTTCAGTGGTGGGATTTTATTCCTCACTACACGCTGAAGGATTTCTGGAACAAGGCAACTTTGGACCTGGATCTTTCTGAAGTGAAGGCGATCTACAGACGCGGGCCTGCGTATTTGATGGCCTGTCAGCGTGACGGCGTGGACTATCTGATTTACATGGGATCTGTTCCTGAAATGCTGGCGCATATTCCGGTGACGGATGTCGGGCCCTTTGAAGTGGTGAAACTTATCCGCAAGTTCCCCTCAAAATGGAAAAAGGCCTTTCCCAAGTTATTGGGTCTGGCCTTTGTCACGATCGTTCTTTTAAAGATGTTTTTTTCTTTCCGAAACTAGAAGTCGGCGGCCTGAGAAGGGCCGCTTACAGCTTCAGGCTTTTCAGAATCAATTCTGCCTGTTTTAGATTTTCCGGCGCCACATAGATACGGTCGATGATACGAGCGCCTTCATAGCGTTGGAAGATCTCGGTCGTCTGATTGATCGGGGACGGTTGCGCCCAGCGGTCATACTGATCCACCACGTAAATCTGCAAAGCACGCTCTTCCGGGGAAGCCGTATGGTACTTGGACAGACGTGCTTTGGAACTGGTGCGGATCACTTCAATTCCGTCAGCTTCCAGGGCTTTTTTGATGGCTTCCGGGCTTTCCGATTCCGCCGTGTTGTGCTGCTCAATCAGAACCTTGAACGGTTTTCTTTGCGCGATTCGTTGTGCCCACGGATTGTTGGCTCCGGAAAGATGTTCGTGCAGACGATAATCGTTGTACTTGGTGTATTCGTTGATATCCCCCGGCAGCACAAACGTGCAGTCCGGTGAAGTCAGATAACGGTTCAGCATTTCCTCATAGATGATGCTTTTGTGATGGCAATAAACCATCAAGTGCATGTGGTGACGGGAAATCAGGAAGTCATCGAACGAGTAAAGCGCACGGCGGTTCAGGCCCAGATACATTTTGTTTTCACGGCGGTGGAAGGTCATGTTCTGAATCAGCCAGGACAGGTCGATTTTACCGTAGTTCGTGCCGCAGAAATAACTGTCGCGCTCAAGGTAGTCCATACGGTCCACATCCAGCTCACTGGAAACCAGCTGGGACAGGATCGGGCGGAAGTCGACGCCATTGTCGACAAAGAAGTCATCCGGGCAGTGCAGGGCCTTGTCGATCAGGCACGCCACGTGAATCGGTTGAATGTCAGGGAAGTTGGTGCGCAGGGTTTCCGAGATCGCAGAATCTGTGACGTACTTGATGGTGTAGTCTTCGTGATTTGCACGACGGTTGTGATTCATCACTGTGTGCGCTTCTTCGCCGTATTGCTCTTGTTCTTTGTAAAGCTGAATGTTCAGCTCTGACAAATGCGGCATCACTTGCTCGGTGGTGTGACTCAGCGGACCGTGGCCCACGTCATGAAGCAAAGCTCCCAGGCGCAGCACCTGACGGAAGCGGGTTTTTACTGATGGTTTTGAGAATGGATAAACGCGGAAAATCGCATCGAATGTTTCACCGGCAAGATGGCCCACGCCGACAGAGTGAATGTAGCGGTTGTGAGTCGCGCCGGGAAAGCTGAACTCGGCGTAACCAAGTTGTTTGATCGCTCTTAGGCGCTGATATTCTGCCGTATCAAGCACGGCGACTTCCTGTTCAGAGTAGTAAATAGAGCCGTGAACGGGATCGCGAATTTCCATGGGGTCTCCTAGCAGTGAATCCAATTAGCTGTCATTCATGGGGGCTGTCAAACAGCTTCATCTATAGATAAAGGAGGTCTTTGCACTTGCCTAGATATGCCTGTTTGATACAGGACCAAGGGCTAGATACAGGGTTTTTGCCTCTACAGGCTGCGGCGAAGTGGTTTGAAAAAACTTCATTGATAATAGCTATTTAGCCTTGATTTTGGGTGGCGGGGCGGGGGTGGTTGATACAAGCCCTCGGTCCAGAAATGTAAAAAAATGAGACGTATCACTTTAGGAATTTCTGGGGACTCCGATGAGTAAGGTAAGCAAATGAACCGCCCAAGGGCACTAAAAAGGTGCACCAGAGTTTCAAGGATCGAAACTCAGGAAATCTTCAAGGAGGAGGAAACATGGGTCTCAGAATTAATACGAACAGTGCTTCGTTGAATGCTCAGAGAGTTCTCTGGGGGACGAAGATCGGTCTTGATAAGAGCATGGAAAAGCTCGCTTCAGGATTCCGCATCAACAGAGCTGGTGACGATGCCGCCGGCCTAGCGATCTCTGAGAATTTGAAAGCTCAGATTCGCGGTCTGAAACAAGCATCCCGAAACGCTCAAGACGGTATCTCTCTGGTCCAGGTGGCCGAGGGTTCCATGAACGAGATCTCTTCGATCTTGATCCGTCTGAGAGAATTGTCCGTACAAGCAGCTTCCGATACTATCGGTCCTGTAGAAAGACAGTTCCTGAACGTGGAATACGATCAGTTGGTTTCCGAGATCGACCGTATCTCCGAAGGTACAGAGTTCAACGGAACTCAGTTGCTGGCGGGTGTGGGTTCCATCCTGGACTTCCAAGTTGGTACTAGAAATAATCCTGAAATCGACCGTATCTCTTTCGACGCTTCCAAAGCCGATGCAAACTCTGCAGCTTTGGGTGTGAACCTGACCTCAGTATCTGACAAAGCTTCTGCACAGAACGCTTTGGCGGCGATTGACCAGGCGATCGTGAGTGTCTCCGCAATGCGCGCAGACTTCGGTGCGATTCAGAATCGTCTTCAATCTACAGTTTCAAACATCCAGGTGTCTGTAGAGAACATGTCAGCCGCTAACTCTCGTATCAGAGATGTGGATGTAGCTGAAGAGACATCTGAAATGACCAAGAACAACATCTTGTTGCAAGCCGGTACTTCCGTCCTAGCACAAGCGAATTCCCAAGCTAACGTAGCACTTGGACTCTTGAACAAGTCATTCCAGGGTTAATCCTTGGAGTGACCCAGGTTCCCGATCTTGACTGATCAAGATCACCCTCAAGTGTAACGACCCGAGCTCTGTAAAACGAGCTGACAATTTGATCTGTTTCCTGCGACGAGGCCGTCTTTCACGGCGGCCTCATTTTTTTCACTCAGCCTGTGACGGCGGATGTGAAATGCTTCTTTCTTCTGACGAAGACCCATCAAGGGTGACTTTGTCCGCCATTTTTCAAAGCTGCATTTTTCTGTCGCAGCGACCGAATTTTCAAAAAAATTTCCCTCAGCAAAAAATAAAAAAGAAAAGACAAAAACTGGACTCGAGCAGTTGTGTTATTTTTCCGAAAAGTAAGCAGGGAACTGTATCGCAAGTTCCGAATATTAATTTTACAGGTGCACGGATCGCGCCTTATGCCAATGGATGGCACACTTTCACGGAGGAAGAAATATGAAGCACGGAGGATAGAATGGGATTAAGAATCGGTACCAATGTGGCAGCGTTGAATGCACAAAAAAATCTGTATATGACTAACATCAACGCAAACAGATCAATGGCAAGATTGGCTTCTGGAATGAGAATCAATCAGGCCGCTGATGATGCTGCAGGTCTTGCGATCAGTGAAAACCTCAAAGGACAAATCCGGGGTTTGAGACAGGCCAACCGAAATGCCAACGACGGTATTTCCCTTGTGCAGGTCGCAGAAGGCAGCTTGAATGAAGTTTCCAATATGCTCATTCGTTTGAGAGAGTTGGGTGTACAGGCTTCCTCTGACACAATTGGTGAAACAGAAAGAAAGTTTTTGGACGTTGAGTATCAACAGCTGAAATCCGAGATCCAGCGTATTACTGAATCCACGGTCTTCAATGGTTATGAACTACTTAACGGTACTGGTGGGATGATTGACATCCAGGTCGGCGTAAACAACGACGCTTTCCGCGACCGTATCAGCTTCAACGCTGGCGCGGCCAACGCCTCCATCGATGCCCTGGGATTGACGGCAGAGAATGTGGGGACCAAGGAAAGTGCTCAATTGAGCCTGGGTACGATCGATTCCGCTTTGACATCGGTGAACGCGATTCGCGCGAACTTCGGTGCGCTACAAAATCGTCTGCAATCAACATCGAATAACTTGTTGATCGCAGATGAAAACTTGTCAGCCGCGAATTCCCGAATCAGAGACACTGACGTGGCGGCAGAAACGTCCGAGATGACAAGAAATAACATCTTGTTGCAGGCGGGTGTGTCAGTCCTGGGTCAGGCGAACCAGTCACAACAATTGGCTTTGAAGCTTTTGGGCTAAGGCTGAATTATAACCAAAACTAAAAAACGGCTCCCTTCGGGGGGCCGTTTTTATTTGTTCCCATCATCGCCCGCGATCATTTGCATTTTCAACGCGTTTTCATTTAGACATTTCCAACCCCGGCTAGAGCGAATATTGTTGAATCAAAAGCATCTCCAAGGAACAACCAATCCTATGAAATTGCTAATGATTCTTCTGACCAGCATGGCTTTGCACGCTCAAGCGGCGTGGGACTTGAATGATGTCACTTACCTGATGCCTTTGCCTCAAACCGTGGGCGGGGATGGTCTGCTTAGACTTGAAAGTCCGGCTCGCGGGGGCGCTTTGCTTCCGGTGGCCATGGTCAATCAACTGCCAGTTTTGGCGATTGATCGCACTCGTCCGGAAGTGAACAGCACTCTGCGTGTGATGGCTGTTCGTATTGATCCGTGTTTCCCGCTTCCGACTCCACAATCATGTCAGCGTCAGATCCGTCTTGCGTGGCAGCCGATTGAAATGAACCGTCGCAATGAAGTTGAAACCGTCGATGCAGCCCTGCACAGCTTCTATGTTCTGCAGGACTGGGAGTTTGCGAATCTTTTGAAAGAGATCGACGCCTGGAAGGCCAGACACTCCGTGAACACCAAGTACATGCCTTTGCAGGTGCATCCGGCGTGGGCGGCAGAAAAAGATTCTTCTCCGGCACTGGCGGACTTCCAAAAGATTATTCTTAAATATGCCGGGGTTCAGAACTTCAGCCGGGTGACGGCGATGGTTCTGCGCGGTAACGGTGACATGTGGGCTTTTGCCGGGTTTGAACCTCGTAATAACAAACTGGAACTTTTGCCAATCCCACGTTTGAACCGTCTGTCCCAGTCCTTTATCAACATGGCGGTGCCGGCGGATCATTTCTCTGGCGGCGGGATTTCTCCGATTCCAAAGGGTGCAGACACTTTCAACAATATCGCTGCGGAATCCATCCGCATGGGTGAGGGCACCGAAGACACCATCCGCGAGGAAGTGCGTGCGGCTTTTCGCATCGAAAATCCCAAGTTCTTCAATCCGGAAAACATGGACTGCGTCAGCTGCCATGTGGCCCAGCCAGCCATTCACTGGGTTTTGAACAAACGTCCGGATTTACAGGTTGAAAAACTGTGGAGCCAGGAAATTTACGGCAATCCAAAATATGATCTGAAAAATACGAGTGTTGAGATCTGGAATACCCAGCAGATTCGGGCTTTGGGCTATTTCGGGAAGAACGTGGCCATCAGCCAGCGTGTGATTAATGAGTCCGCCGAGGTGGCGGACTTCATCAACAGAATTACTGCGCCAAAGTAAGAGGAATAAGGTCTACTGCGAAGCGGGCCTTGTCCTGATACTTGTACTCGATATCACCCGGAAGCAACACAGAGTTGTTCTCTGGATCGTAAGTCCATCCACCATTGGCTTTGTTTGGAATCACCTGGCCGCGGCCGGCATTCAGTTGTTCCGGAGTTCCGTAACGAACGCGGATCTGCAAAGAACCGTCAGCCGTCGCACGTGGACGCTGGGTCAGGAAGATCTCTTTAGACAGAGTTTTTTTAGTGATGTCCGAACCGATGCGAGCCAGATCCTCACCAAATTTTTTGTTCACGATACCCACGATGTATTTGGATTTGATTGCGTCAGGGGCACCTTTGTCTTCGTTGGCGCGCACAATCAGCTCTTCCAGTTTCTCAGGGCCAAAACCAGTGCAAGTGCCGTTGTTTTTCGGCGTCTTCTGAGTCATGTCGAAGCACTGTTCGTTGTACTTATGGTGAATGCGCAAAGCCCAGTCTTTGTACTGATCAGAATCAGACGCTTTCACCAAAGCACCGTATACAGCCAATTTGTTGGCTTTGCCTTTTTTGAAATCCAGCAGAGTGCGGGCCATTTGTTCCGGATTGATGCGGGATTGTTTGAATTCGTCAGCATCAGTCAGGAATACAACAACCAACTGGGCGTCTTCACGGAAGAAGCCCTCATTCACGCCACCACGGCCGGATTTTTCCAAAGCTGCGGTCAATGGAGCAAAGAATTCTTCATCTTCAGGACCGCCCTGGTCATACGGTGCAACACCTAAATCAAGAGTCGAAGCCAGCAGGTGCTTTTCCTTTTTGGTCACAAAACGTTTGTTGTAGTTCTGGGACTTGCCGTCTTTGATATGGCGAAGTTCACCAATACCGTATTTGTCTTTCTTCGTTTTCAGGAAGCGGTCCGAGTTGTCCCACGTCGAGATCACGCCGATCTGATAGTCGATCATGGCGTTTTTGTTGATCCCGTTGGTGAAACGATCCAGATTGCGCACCAGATTTTCCTGGGCGGACTTCATGGATTCAGAGTTGTCAGTCACAAACAGAATGTCCACTTGCGGATTGAAATCCAGCTGGCTTTGGCCGCCGTCTTCCGTGATCCACTTGAATTCCTGCTGAGCCGGCATTTCATACTGCGGGATCTCAACTGGTGTTTCAGGGATTGGATCCTGCTGGGCCATAAGTGCCGGGGACTCAGGACTGCAGGCAGTAGCCAGCATCAATGCGGATGTATAAATGCAAAGAGCGATGATCTGTTTCACATTTTCCTCCTGATGTTCTGCGGGCAGGATTTGGCTGCCACGTCGTACTTATCAAGTTCATCAATCCATGGGCGACCGTCGTCCATGAACACCAGCTGATCTTCACCGGACTTTTTGAAATCGCCCTTGGAGTAAAGCTCCTGAGCCAGTTTCATGTCGGTGTGAATTCTTTGAATCGCTTCAACTTCAATCAGGTTCAGTTTCTGCACGATGCGGAAGTTTGCATCGGTTTCATCCTGCGCCAGTTTTTTCAGACGGGATTTCATCTTATCCAGGCTGTCCTGTTGAATTTTACTGACCTGGGACTGCAGCGTCGGGTGAGTGCCGCGGTTTTGCAGAACTTCCAGAGCTTTTTCAGCCACTTTAAAGCGCAGCATCTGTCCCTGAAGCTCGGTGTCTTTATAGTAAAGAACCGGAAGATCCAGAAGGGATTCTGCCACGTCAGAAGCTTTAACCGGGAAGCTTGTCACTTTGGTCAAAGCTTTAGCAAAGGCCGCATTCATGCCGGTCTTAGAAAGGTTTTGAACTTCCAAAATACGGGCTTTTTGTCTTTCTTTGAAAATCTCATGAGTTTCAAAGACACCTTTGTAATCACAAATACGCAGCTGAGTCAGGGAGCGCAGGAAGTACGCTTCCGAGTTCACGACTTCACCAAACTGCGGGCTGACCAGAGTTTTAGTCTGAGCCAGGGCTTTTTCAGAATCGTTTTGGCGGAAGTAAGCCCAGCCTTTTTCTTCGACAGCCTGGAACCAGTAGTCGCTGCCTTTAGGGATCTGGTTGTAAAGCTTCAGGGATTCGTCAAAGTTGCCTTTGGCGAAAAGACCGCGGGCTTTTTTCATTGCGTCTTTGCTGGAGCAATCCACGCACTTTGGCAGAGCGTCTTTTTCCAGATTTTTGAAGTCCAGCATCTTCAGGGCTTCAGAGGAATTTTTGGCATCCAGGGCCGTCTCGAAAGATTTGCCCCAGTCCTTGATGGACAGCTTGTCAGCCGCACCTGCTACAGAAGCAGAGCTGACCAAGGCCATCATCAAAATGTTTTTCAGGAACAAATTGCCAGAGATCATAAAATCCATCCAAGTCCCAAAGAACCAGTCACAGTGTCCAGAGTTCTGGAGCCCGTCACGGGTTGATCTTTGTAAGTCTGGTATCTCATCTCTGCGCGAGCAGAAAGATTTTTGGTGATCCAGGCACCCACACCAGCACCCGCGGTCATCAAAGCCGTCGTGCCGCTGGAAAGAGTCATTTGACCGCCACCTGCCAGCAGGTAAAGGTCGAACTGAGTCACGCCCATATCAAGGAAGCTGGTTTTGCCATAGATCGGGTACCAATTCACAACTGCCAAAGCGGCATTTTCAGGATAGTCGATATCCACTGCGTAAGCGCGACCGCCAGCTTCGTAGTTCTTACGAGCTTGTTCGAACACACGTTTACCTTCATCAGTCAGGTTGTTGCCAAAGTCCATGTAGCGAACACCCAAAGACCAGCGTGGTGTGATGTGATAGTCCATCGCCAGGCTCAGGGATTGAGTTTTCACGTAAGAGTCACCACCGAAAGTGGAACCATAAGCCAAACCGAACTCAACACGGTTTCTGCGCTCAACGATACGGTCTTGCACGATGCGAGTGCGAGTCTGGGATTTGATATTCTGAGCCATCTCTGCCAGCTCTTTGTTGCCACCCAAAGAATCAATGTCGTCAGCCAGTGTCGCTTTTTTAGCAGACGCTTTGCCTTGAGCCATTGCTGGCGAAGCCATAAATGTTGCAGCGATTACAGACAGGGAAAGCAGTTTAAGTGTTTTCATGACTATTGTGCTCCTGTGGGAGTTTGCGGGGCCGCAGGAGGAGTTGTTGGCTCCTGGGACACGAAACGGATCTTCAGCTTGTTCAGAGCTTCCGGAGTGGACAGACTGTTCGGGCTGTAAGCTTTGAAGCTCAGACGAACACGCAGGCCGTTGGCGTTGACCATGAATGAACCGTCTTTCGCCAATTGTGGTTGAACCGAGATATTCTTGGTGTCAAACACCAAAGAGAACTTCCATTTGGAATCACCCAGGTACTCGGGGTCTTTTTTGTTTTTGTCTGCAACAACGTGACGGGAACCATCCAGTTCCAGGAAGTCATTGCCCGTCGTGTAGCTAACACCGTCATAGCTGATCACCAGACGTGGCTTTTGTGCAGAACGACCGTCGATGCCCGGAACTTTCACTGTCACCGAGAATGGAATTTCCTGACCTTGCGCCACTTCCGAAGCCAAGCCATCGACTTTAAGGTCGGAAGGGGCTTCCTGGTTTTTGAACAGGAATAGATTCACTTCACGTTCGCGAACCAGACCTTTGAGTTTGTCTGCGTTCTGCTGGCTGGAAACAGATGTGATTTCTGCAGTCAGTTTCACGTTGAAGGTTTTCATGTTTTCATTGGAGGAAACCGTGTAAAGAGCCGGATTCCATTTCAAAAGATAAAGATCTTTTTCAGCCTGGGAAGCCGTCAAGGTCGCGCCTTCGGGAAGATTTTTGGCTGTCAGGGAGATTTGCACACCCGGTACCAGAACGCGGGCATAAACTTTAAACACACCTTCCTGGCCTTCGTTGAAAGTCATCTGCGCATCAGGAGTGATCACGATGAATTTCTGGTCGATGGTGGATTCTTCTTTTACCACGACGACTGGTTTTTCAACGATCACGGTGTTGGTGATTTCACGGGGTTTGTCCTGACCGTGAGTGATCACGTCCTTGGAATGCTTTCTCAAAGTATCCAGATCGAAAGCCTCACCTGTGGCAGTCTTTGATTCAGGAACCGGATTTTTATTCCAGTCACCGCAGCCAGACAGTACCAAAGTGACAGGGACAGCTAGAAGAGTGGTTTTAAGAAAGTTCATATTCTACCTCGCTTAGCGACTGCTTACGCGCATGAGTTCGAATGGATAAAGAACGTCTACATTTACGTTTCCAACCGGACGGGGGAACTGCCATGTTTTCATGCGTTGAAGCATGCAGTTTTCCACCATGCGGGATCCCAAAGAGGACTGCGCCACTTTGGCTGTCGTGATACGACCTGCAGGGCCGATCACAAAGTCCACCGCCACACGACCACCGATGGATGGCTGGGCTTGCAGACCTTTTTCATAGCAATAAACAATTTGACCTCTGTTTTTGTTGATCACGGCGATGATCTGATCGCGATCCAGACCGCCCTCAACACTTGCTTCGTCATCCAAAGGCAGACTTACTGCGGAAGTGCCGCCGACCAAAGAGATCTTGCCGTTACCAGCCCGGCCACCACCGATGCCTGCTGTGCCGTAACCGCCAGCGCTGACAGCTTTGCCGCTGCCTTCACCTGCAGAACCGGCAATAAGACCATTGCCTGGCATATAACCTTTGATACCACCGCGACCTGCAGAACCGACACCACCACCGCCGCTGCCAACACCGGCAGAACGAATGGCTTTCATGGAGTTGTTATCAAGACCCTCGTAACCACGAGTGCCCTTTGGAGTTCCACCCAAAGCAGCCAAGGCGCCGAAACGGGAAACGTCTTTGGCCTTTGCCGTGTTTACTTTGTAAGGTTTGGTTTTCAATTTCGCCTGAGCTTTCGGGCGATAGACTTTGCTGGTCTGTTTGATTTTCTTCTGAGATACCTGAACGTGCTGGCGTGGTTCCGCTTTTACGACCGGCTTTTCCTGTGGAAGTTCAATGGTCACCAGCATTGGTTCTTCCGCTTTGGTGAAATAGGACGCCCAGATCCAGGCGCCCATCATCAGGCTCAGCACCGCTGCCAGGTGAGCCAGTGAGGTTTTCTTGAGCATGATTTTAAGTTGTTCATCGTCTTGTTCATCTGCCAGCTGGTAAGTCGGGCTGTTTTGAGCAGAGGCGTCTGCCAAGCGCAGACGGCCCAGGCCTTCAAGCGCCACGCCCTGGTCACCCATCTGGGAAAGATCCACGGTTTGCAGCAGACGGTATTCAATGTCGTTGGAGTCAAGGGACTGCAGGTTGGAAACAGCCTCAATGCGACGGCTGTTTTTCAGGTAAACGATGTTCAGCGATTCGGAGTCCACAGCAAAGGTGCGGACTTTTTGTCCTAACCTGTTTTCGAGAATTAACAACTTTGCAGTACTCATATTTACGTCCTAGTTTCTTTTCTCGTCTTGGTCGATTTTGTCATCGAACCGGTTTCGGCCACCCAGGAGATCTTCAAGAAGCTTGTCGTTCTCTACGGTGGCTTTCGTATTCAGTGAGCTCTGGTACTTACCTCTGAGCGCACTGCCATCAAATTTGAACGAGGTGCCGAGTTTGGGCCTGTGGCTTTGCTCTTTTTTCACCTTATTCGATCCCGTCGCTTTTTGAGACGCCAGGGAAGGTACCGCTAGTAGACTAAGCAAAAGGGGGGCCACAACAATCAGGGATTTCATAGGCTCTTTCCTCTCTGAATTTGATTTAAACGGGCTTCCAGGTAGGACGGCATCAGAGGGTGGCCCATTTTTGTCTCTAGGTACTTCAGGTTTTCCAAATCACGCACATTGGATGGGTTTTCAGACACGGATTTACGTGCAGAAACCAGGTCACGGCTAGAGAAGGAAGAAGAACCCAAAGCATCAGACACGGCAGTTTTCATACGGCCACGGCCTGGAAGGTCTTCCAGAATCTGCATTTCACGCAGAAGCAGCTTCTGGATTTCAGGGCGGGCGTTTTTGTATTCGGAAGCCAGTTGACCCAAAGCTGGGGACTGAGCCCACAGTTCATCCATCTTCTGCTTCGCTGTGCGAGCCTTCAGCAGGTACGGCTTAGAGCGGCCTTTCAGCAGGTCCACATACTGACGCTGTTCTGCCGGGCTCAAACCTTTTGGCATTGGCAAAGAAGCAAGGTCTTTCACCAGACGTTCATTTTCAGATGCCACGATGTTCAGCGTGATCAACTGAGCCGTGATGTCTTTCAGTGCCAAAGATTCCTTCAGCAAGCCATCTGCTTTTGCTGTCAGGCTCATGCGTTCTTGAATGGATTTTTGCACAGTGCGGTCGTTCTTGCCGTTCAGCTGATGGGAAGCAATCTTCGGATGGAAAATAGCCACCTTGTTATAGAAATCCTGCTTTTGGAAGAACTGCGCTGCAGATTTGCGACGAAGCTCTTTCATTTCAAATACGGATTTCAAGCCGGATTTGTCCATTGTGCGGGCATAAACCAGCAACGCTGTTTCATTCAGCAAATCCGGTTTTTGTTTCAATTCAGGAGCTTGAGCTTTCAGCTCTTTCACCGGATTTGAAGACAACAACACCAGACGGGATCTCATGATCAGGGAACGCTCACCTTTAAGACCGGCTTTCAAAGCGGCCTTGTAGTGTCTTTCCGGATTCATTTCAGCCAAGTCAGCCAGGGTGCCCAGACGGAACTCGCGGTCTTTTTCAGACACTTTCGAGCTACGAACCTGAGAAGCCATGCGGTAAGCGTTTTTGAAATCCAGATGCTTTTCATAGTGAGCGGCCAGTTGTTCGCGCAGCTCATCTTTTTTCAAGTCAGAAACTTCGTTCATGGCAATCAAAGCCAGGACGGACTGCACATAGATACTGTCTTCACCGGTTTTCTGAGCCAGAACGCTGGCATTGGTATAGAACAGAACCTTTTCAGTGGGTTTTGCTGTCGCCACGTCCGTGCTCATCACTTTCTTCAGGGCTTTTTTCATGTCTGAAGAAGATGATTTTGGATTGTTGGCAACAGAAGCCACTTCGTTCATCAGAGATTTACGAGCCAGTGCTTCAAACTCTGCACGGTGAGCCGGGAAAATCTTTGCATAGTCCCAAGCCCATTTTTGCAGGGTCTCTTCGTTCTTCAGCTGAGCCGCTGAATCTAAAGAAAGGTCGGCGGCTTTTTTGCGAAGATCCGCTGAACCCTTTTTATCTTCAGTCAGGTCGTTGAAGGCCACAGCGGCCTCTTTCAGCTGTTTCTGCTGATAGCTCAGGTAAGCCAGCTGGTAACGAACCTCAAAAGATTTTGCATCGTTGTCAGAATACTTCAGATAGTGAAGATAAGCTTCACGACGCAGATTCAGATCCTGGGACTTTTCCGCTGCGGAAACTTCATTGTTCAAAGCCTCTTCGCGCTCTTTTGCAGAGAACTTGCGGCTTTCGCTGATGCTGCGATAGATCTGGATCGCCAGAGGATATTTCTTCATGTCCATCGCGATTTGAGAACCACGGTTGGCCATTTCGATGTCCGTCGGGAAGGTCTTGTTATAGATAACGTAAGCGTTCAGCAGATCCTGATCCGGATTCAGCTTTTTCAGACGGTGAAGCTCTGTTACATAACGCTTCATCGTTTTTTGCAGTTCTTCACACTTGGATTCATCATCACAATCGGTGTTTTTGAAGGCCGCGGCCGCTTTGGCGAAGTCTTGCGTGGACTGCGTGGTCTGACCACGGTCATAGTTCACTTGTGCCATGCGAACAAACGCAGACAGACGCTCTGATTTAGTCAGATCGGGCTGTTCCAGGTAGCGGTTCAGGATTTTATGCGCCGCTTGTTTTTGTCCCAGACGGTCGGCTTCACCAGCAAAATGGAACAGAAGTTCCTTGCGGTTTTGCGCCGGAGCGAGCGTTTCAAACTGGGCGATTTCCCTGTCATTGATGTTTTTGCGGGAATAGAAAGTGGCCAGATCACGCATGATATCGGCATGGAAAACAGGGTCGTACTTGGAACCTTCTTCCGTGTCGCGGGTGATCAGGTGTTTGTTCTTAAGAAGCGTTTCCAGAATTGTGATTGCAGAGGAAAGTTTGTCCTCGTTGAAATCACACCAAGCCATGTTGTAAGTCACCAGGGCGCGGTTTTCCAGTTTGTCGTCTTTAAGTGCGATTACATAGTGATAACGGGCATCTTTGAACTTGTTCTTTTGGAACAACAGATCACCCAGTGAGGCGTGGGAGCGGGAAACAATCGCCGGATTGATTTTTTTGGCTTTGGCTTCCTTGATGATTTGTTCAAACAGACGAATCGCATTGTCGTTCTGACCGGCCATTTCGTACAAATGCGCCAGTTGGAACAGGATAGGACCGTGTTCGTTCAGGCTGACCTGACGAAGCAGATCTTCGTAAATGCCAATGGCCTTCTGACGGTCGGCTTTAGAGCCTTTGCAGCCGTCACAGTTGGCTTCAACTTCCAGCATGAAGCGGTCACGGGCACGTTCTGCCAGCAAATCGGCCAGACGCTGCTGAGTCGGAACCCAGGATGGATCTTCCTTGCCAATGGCTGACAGGACCCGTTCCATTTTCTGGATAACCAGATCCTGCGTTCCGGCGTTCATCTTTTCTGCATTTGCCAGACGAACGTTCAAAGCGCCAACAAGGACAACACTGAGAAGGGTGATTCGTCTTAGATTTTTCATTGTCCTGGCACCACTGCAAATTTAAGTTTTTCGATTCCGGCCAGGGATCCCGCTTTCAGCAAAGGATCCAGGTCTGCGTATTTCATTTCGGTGTCGGCCTGAACCATCAGTTCAAGGTCTTTTTCCTGGGCGTTCTTTTTCAATTCCGCCAGCTTTTTGGTCAGATCGTTGGCAGCAATCTTTTTGTCATCCAGGAAGTAGTTGCCCTTTTCAATGCGCAGAATCGGGGTCACCTTTTCCACACTTTGACTGTGATGAGCCGTTGGCAGATTCAGCTGATTTGGAATTTCAGTCTCCATACCGCTGTTCTGAGTACCGATCAGCAGATAGATCACGATGATGGAAAAGGCGTCGATCAGCGAGGTCAGTGGCAGGGCAATTGCCAGCTCACGACCCACGCCGCGTTTCTTTTTACCACCACTCAATGCCAGAGCTTCTGTCATCGGAGATCGTTTAGGAGATGTTTCCAGGAAAGTCTTAACCATAAAATCCTACCCCAGCGGGGACAAGCCCACGCCTTCAAAGGCACTTTGTTTCAGGCGGTCCATCACGCGAATCACATCACCATAGGATGTGTTCGCTTCCGGGCGCACAACACTTGTTTTAAGGTCCGGCCATTGAGTGCGAAGATCC
This sequence comes from Bdellovibrio sp. MYbb2, assembly GCF_056175685.1. Lineage (NCBI taxonomy): Bacteria > Pseudomonadati > Bdellovibrionota > Bdellovibrionia > Bdellovibrionales > Pseudobdellovibrionaceae > Bdellovibrio > Bdellovibrio sp. MYbb2. The sequence goes on along the minus strand of NZ_JBJKJI010000001.1, from coordinate 237,566 downwards.
TTCAGCTTTCCTTCCAGCATTTCCCAATTCACTCCTTTGGAGGATCGGGCAATACGGGATTCAAGAACTTTAGCCTGAGGAAGATCACGCAAAGAGAGCTGAACGCCACCGTCAGCAGCCATCGTCACCCACAGGGAAGGGGGATTCTTGGCGCCGGCTGTGGAGTTGTCTCCAATAGCCTGCTTGGTATCCAGAGTCCCGATCTGAACCCACACCGCAGTCAGAAGCAGAAAGCAGATCATGACTGAAAGGATGTCCAGAATGGGAAGGATATTGATTTCGAAGTTCAACTCTTTGTTACTCATACCAGGGATCTTTCTTTTTTGTCAGAAACCGGTGCGTAGTGGAAACCCAGCTGGATGAACAGATTCAAAGCCGCTTTGTTCAGGTCTTCGTTCAGACGGGAAGCGCGGTTTTGAAGAACGGCATACATGATCAAAGCAGGAACTGCCACGATCAGACCGTAAGCTGTCGTATTCATCGCCAAAGAGATACCGTTGGAAAGAATCGCCGCTTTTTCAACCGGGTTCGCATTCGCGATACCAGCAAAAGAATGAATCAGACCGGTGATGGTACCCAACAGACCCACCAGGGTCGCAACGTTGGCGAACATCGCCAGGAAGCCGATGCGTTTTTCAACGCGTGTGTTTTCCTCAAGAAGGATTTCATCCATTTTAAGCTGGATTTCTTCTTTGCCGCCCATATCAATGGCAGCCTGGATGCCTGCAGAAGCAACAACACCAAGCGGCTCTTTGGCGCTCATTTGCAGGGAGCGGCGCAAAGCCTTGTCCAGATTGCCGTTTTTGATGTCTTCAGCAATTGTTTTGGACAGGTCTTTTTGGTTCACCTTGCGGTTTACAAATAGAGCGATAGAGCGTTCTGCGATAATTGCGACGGACACAACCTGAGCAGCCAAAATAGCCCACATCCAGAAAGCGTCAGAAGAAGTGAAAGCGCGACCAAGTGACAATAGGAATTCCATAAGTCCTCCGTTAAAAGAATCCGGAATCCTTATGAGCAAGGGGGGTGCCACAGCCCAGTGTCTCAATACGAGGCCCCCACAGAACCTTGTGTGAATAATTTCAACACCAGTGACGTTTTATGGCGTCACCGGTCCGTCACTGTAGGGGAATGTGGAATCACTCCTCGATAGCGGAAATGATGTTTTCCCAGAGCATGGGATTAAGCAGTTCAGAGCCGATCATCATCACCGGTTCAGCGTCTTTGGCGCGACCGCGTTTGGCTTCGGTGGGAAGATGCCCAGTGCCGCCGTGCTTATCAAACCAAGAGCGACGGATGGACAGGGAGTTGGAAACGAAAACATGAGGAAAGTGTTCCAGCTCTTTTTTATTGGCGCGACCGTATTCGAACGTGGAAAGAACATTGAATTTCTTCGAGGATTCAATGTGCTCCAGCTTCTGGAAGCCCAGCTCCATCAGATATTTGAACTTCTGACGGCCCGGCTGTTTGGAAGTGAAAATCAAATCCAGATTTCCGGAAAGGAAGTTTGCTTCCAGTTCATTCAGATCAAAGATGTCCAGCGTGATTTTTTTAACTCCGACCTCTTCAAAGCAAAGACGGGACGTGTTCAGCGCAAAATCTGAAAGTCCTTCCAGGGTGCCGATATGCAGTTCACCCACCATCTGGTTGTTGCTGATGCCCTGAAGTTCGGTTTCAAGACGGCGGATGGATTTTTCAAAGATTTCGGAAAGCTGGAAGGCCACGGTGGTCCATCCGGACTTTCTTTTCGCTGAACGATCCAGCAGGACGATTTTCAGTTCGTCCTCGATCTTGGCGATGATACGGGAAAGCTGGGGCTGGCTCAGGCCGACGTGCAGGGCGGCAGCAGAAAGATTTTTGAAGTTGACTGCTTTGGCCAGGACACTGAGTTCATAGTACAACTGTTGCATCTTGTCTCCGTATCAGGGTTTTCTAATATAATTGAGAAACGCAAACATACCCAGGAAGCCTGCGATGATATAGCCGATAAAGCTCACTGTCGGCATCCCGGCAATATGGCTGACGGTATCGTGCACATATACAAATGAAGCACTCATGATCAGGGCTGCGATGATCACACCCAGGAACAGCAGGTTGGAAGAACTTTCCACCGAGCGTTTCAGTTCTTTGATTTCAATCACATTCAGCTTGAAGGCATGATCCGGGCTGTTCACCTTGCGCAGGAAGAAGTTCAGCTGGCGGGGAAGGGCATTCAGGAATGTTTTGGATTCCCGGGCCATTTGCGACATGTCGTTCAGGATTCTTTCCGGGCCGAAGTGGGTTTTAGCCAGATCACCGGCAAATTCCAAAGAGTACTGAAGGAAGTCAAAGTCCTTATGAATCTTGCGACCCATGCCTTCGATGGAAACAATCGACTTGAAGAACAGCATCAGGTCGGTAGGCACCTGGATGTGGTGACGGGCGGCAATCCCGGAAGAGCGCATCAGCACTTTGCCCAGGTTTACGTTTTTTAGTGTCAGTCCAAAATAGGGCGCAATCAGTTCGCGCAGGTCCTTGGCAAAGATATCAATGTTCACGCGGTCAGTGAACGGCGCCAGGTCCACGTATTCATAGGCCAGACGTTCATAGTCTTCACGCGAAAGGGCCAAAAGCATATTGGCAATGGAAGCTTGCGTGCGCGTGTTCAAGCGGCCCACAACACCAAAATCAATCAAGCCGATTTTGTTTTCAGGCAGAACAAAGAAGTTTCCAGCATGCAAGTCACCGTGGAACAAGCCGTCTTCAAAGACCATCTTCAGATAGGCCTTCAAACCCCGGCGAATGACTTCCTGGGGATCAATGCCGGCTTGTTGCAATGAAGCTTCCTGGCTTAGTGGGACTCCCGGCAGGGCTTCCATAACCAGAACCCGCTCGGTGGTCAGATCCAGATAGACCTTGGGGATTTTGACGTTTTCATCGTCGGCGAAGTTTTCCTGGAAGCGACGGATGTTGTTGGCTTCAACAACAAAGTTGGTTTCCAGCTCCAGAGTGCGGAAGTATTCATCCACGATGCCCACAGGATTGTATGTGCGGGTTTCAGGGATATAAGTGACCAGCAATTCAGCCAGCAGATAAAGGACATTCAGGTCGTCGTTGATGGTCTGAATGATTCCCGGGCGCTGAACCTTGATGACAACGCTTTCGCCGGTGCTAAGGCGGGCGCGGTGCACTTGCGCAATGCTGGCAGAACCCAGAGGCTCTTGTTCGATGGTTTCAAATTTTTGGTAAAGGGAGTTTCCGAATTCCTCGCGCAGAACGGTTTCAACCGTTTCGAAGGACAGGGGCTGCACGCGATCATGCAGCTTTTCAAATTCAGTGACATATTCATCCGGAACCAGATCCGGACGGGTGGCAAGCAGTTGTCCCAGTTTTACGAAAGTGGGACCCAGTTCCTCAAAACTCATTCTCATCCGCTCTGGCGTCGAAAGTTGTTCGACGTCAGAGCTTGCGTTCAAACGCTGGATGATGAACTTACCGAGTTTTACCTTTTCCGCGACCTGGTGAAACCCGTGTTTTGCGAACACCCCCACGATCGTTCTCAGTCTTGCCGCGTTTTTTAGGGTCTTTCCGATCTGGCGTCCGGTGTTTAAGGCTGTCACTATTCTTCTCCGAATAGCCGTCATTATCCCGGAGTTTAGACTGTTCGGCAAACATCAATTTTTTACTGAGCTTTGGTTTGTCTGCAGCGTCCCCGTTGGCTTGTTCGCGGTATCTCTCTGGACCAAGGATCATCTCGAGCAAAGTCTTGTCAGGTCCGCGCTTTTCGCCTTCGTCGGAACGAGGTTTAAAGCTTTGGGCTTTTTCCACTTTGCGCAGCTTTTCTGCCGGGCCTTCCGGGGAATCCTTGCGGGCATCACCAAAGAAACGGGATTTGCCGGGCTTTTGCTTGAACCTGTCCGGACCTTCCTCGCGGAAGTTTTTCTTGCCGAACTCTTTCTTTTTGCCAAAGTCCTTTTTCTCGCCGTCTTTTGCGCCCTTTTTACTGACGTATTTTTCGGAACGATCGAACTCGCGATCCTGATGTTTCTTTTTCCCGTGGGCAATATGATCTTTCGGTCGTTTTTCACCATGCAGGCGTTTTAGAACCGCAGATGCAGATCTTTCCGCCGGGGTTCTGGTGTCGTCGTCGTGCTCTTCTTTTTCAAGTCCGGCCACGGCAAAGTTGATCTGGCCTTGCTCCGGATCAGCAGCAACCACCTGAATGCGGATGCTGTCGCCGATCGAATAAGCAAAACCAGAACGTTTCGCCACCAGACGCAGATTTTCTTCATCGAATTCAAAGCGTTCACCACCCAGATCGTCCAGGCGCACCAGACCATCGATGTCGTATTCACGAAGCAATACAAACACACCGAACTTCGCCACGGAGCTGATCATTCCGTCGAATTCCTGGCCCACGAACTTCTGCATGAAGCGGGCTTTCTTGATGGACTGTACCTGACGTTCTGCTTTGGTGGAGCGTTGTTCAGCTGCGGAAAGAATGGTTCCGGCGGTAGCCAGATCATCTTCGCTCATCAGGCGGTACCGTGAATTTGGCATCACCTGGGTTTTAAGCAGGCGATGCACGATCAGGTCCGGATAACGACGAATCGGGGATGTGAAGTGAGTATAAAACTCAAAGCCCAGACCGAAGTGGCCGAGGTTATTCATGCTGTACTTGGCCTGACTCATGGATCGCAGGGTCAGGATGTTCAGGATCTGTGCTTCCGGACGGCCTTCAAACTCTTCCAGCGCTTTGGTCAGGCGCTTTTGCAGTTTTCCGCTGCCCAGTTTGGTTTTGCCACCGAAATTCGCCAGATACTTTTCCAAAGTGCGAATCGCCATTTCATTTGGCGGTTCGTGGATGCGGTACAAAGCGGGGATTTCACGACCGTGCAGGAATTTTGCGACAGCGACGTTCGCTGCCAGCATCATTTCCTCAATCAGGCGATGGGCAAACAGACGCTCAGAGCGCTGAATGTCCACGGGAACGCCGGCCCCGTCGATAACCAGTTCGGTTTCCGGGATTTCCAGATCCAGGGATCCTTCTTTAAAGCGTTTGGCCATCAGAATCTTTGCAAGATCAGAAAGGCGCAGGATGTGCTCTTTAACGTGTTGGTGTTTTTCAACCTCGTTGCCGTCAATGATTTCCTGAGCTTCACCGTAGGTGACACGCGCTTTGCTTTCCATCACGGCTTCATAGAAGTCGGACTTAACAAGCTCGCCCGTGAAATCAAACAGCATCTCTGCAACCAGGCACAGGCGTGGCACATGAGGATTCAGGGAGCAAAGTCCGTTACTCAGGACTTCCGGCAGCATCGGCACCACAAAGTTCGGCATGTACACAGACGTGCCGCGCTCATAGGCGTCTTTGTCGATGGCGGTGCCGACTTTTACGTAGTGACTGACGTCAGCGATCGCGACGTAAAGCAGGAAGCCCTCGTTCAGAGTTTCCACATAAACGGCATCGTCAAAGTCTTTGGCGGTGGCGCCGTCAATTGTGATCAGGGCTTTGTCGCGCAGATCGCGGCGCCCTTTGAAGTCTTTTTCGTCAGGAACTTCGGTGAAGTGTTCGGCCTCTTCCAAAGTGGCTTTTGAAAACTCCAGTGGAATGTTGTTGGCGCGAATCACACGTTTCAGGTCAGTCAGGGGATCCATGGCATCACCGATGATTTCGGTGACTTTGCCCGTGAACGGTTTGCCGTCGTCGGGATAGCTGGTGATTTCGGCAGCGACAAGTTCCTTGTCTTTGGCTTGCATGGAGTCTTCGATCTTGATTTTCAGATCCTGACCCCAGCCCTTGCCTTCATCGCGAATCAGGCCGGTGCGCTCGTTCATTTTGAAGAAGCGGCCCACCACAGTTTTGGTTCCACGATGCAGAACACTGACCAGCTCGCCACGGAATCTTTCACCACCTTTTTCAGGGGTGACCTCCACCGAGACCTTATCATTGGTCATGATGCCTTCCATGGAGTGGCGGGGAATATAGACGTCGGGGTGTTCTTTGTCGTCGGGGATGAAAAATCCAAATCCGTCAGGATGTCTTTTGATGGTGCCGTTGAGGATTTTTTTCTTTTGCATTACAGGCTGTATTTCCTTTTATTTGAGATTAGCACAAGTTGCGCAGGCTTAAAGTAGAATTCTTTAGGCGACAAAATCGTCGTCGAAGTCCTGTTAATGTCAGCAATACTTGTGAATGAACAGATTGGTAAGATTCTCTGAGATTTATGAAGAGGTCAGAGAAAAGATTGGTACTTCATTTATAGCTGAGTTTTTCTAATAAGACAAATCTCGAAATTGTCCGCCGGACGTATCTCTTAAGTTGCCGATTATATTTAACTTATTTCTGAATATGGTGCCGGTCTTGCAGCCCTCTTGGCGAAAGGGTTGATATATGGTATATACAGAAATAGAGGGGTTTGAATGGGACCAAAAAAAGGCTCAGGCGAACTTTGAAAAGCACCGGCTTCGATTTGAAGAGGCTATTAAGGCCTTTGACGATCCCTATGCTTTGATTGATGAAAGTTTAAAAAGAAGTGTGGGTTCAGAAAGCCGGGCGGTTTTGATTGGTGAAGCCGACGGTCGTATTGTCGTAGTCGTGGTTTTCACTCTGCGAAGGCGAGGCAAATCGTTGCGAGTTATTAGTGCGAGGCGTGCCAGCAGAAAAGAAAGGAAACTTTATGAAGAAGCAAAAAGATTTTCGTTTTGATAAGGCCCGTCGAGTCAGCCCGAAGGAGACCGAGGTCTTTAAAAAGGCGATTGAGACTACTTTGGGAGTCAAACGACCGGCTCGCGGTCGTCCCGAAAAAGCTGTCGGTGAAAAGTTCCAGCCGATTTCAATTCGACTGCATCCTATGATTATTGCTTGGGCAAAAAAGGAAGGGAAGCGTCGGGGTGTGGGCTATCAGACTATTATTAATGAAGTATTAATGGCCAAAGCTGCTGCGTAGTTGGGGGAGGCCCCCAACTACGAGTTGTGCGGGTACTAGAAGTGCGCCAGTGCGCCCAGGGTCACAACGCTGGCTTTGTCAGTCGCTGCGCCATCGCCATCCACGAAGGCATCTTCGTTGGACATGTCTTGACGGTATTCCACATACAGATTGAAGTTGTCGTTCAGGATAAATTTGTCGGTCACACTGATAGAGTTCACAGTGTCAGCCGCGCCATAACCGATTTCGTTGGCACCGCGGACCATCTCATAACGCAGACCCAGGTTGTTGCGACCTAGACCATAAGTCAGTAGAACGGTGGTAGCGTCAGACCAGTGCAGGCGGTCGCCATCGGGTTTTGTCGTCAATGAATCATAGATCAATGCTGCCAGGAAGTTTTCGGTGATCTGATAAGAGGCCCACACGCTGGAAGACGATCTTTCAGTTTTCACACCTGCTGGGTCATCAGTTCCCAGATAGTAACCTGCAAACCAGGTCAGACCTGCCGCTTTACCTGTTGCAGACAGTTCCGTTGTTTTGGTCGGGGAATAATCTTCACCGAACGCACCGTAAGCAGCTTGGTTATAAGTGGACAGGGTTGCAGTCAGCCAGTCACCGGCAACATACTTCGCGCGCAAACCTTCACCGTAACCAGGTACGATGCTTTGGTAGGCGATGGTTGTGCTGTAGAAAGCATTTTCATACTTCATCAGGGACTCATAGCCCATGGTGGTCAGGAAGCGACCGAAGCCTATATATAGATTAGGCATGGCTTTATAAAAGATCTCTGCTTGGTCCAGCATACCAAAGTTCGCTGTTTTGTTGTCTTCAACACCCGGAGAAGATTCTGCTCTATAAGATGTCGGTGCATAATTCAGGCGGGTCAGGAAGTAAACTTGTTCGGTTTCCTTACTGATCAGCACTTGAGCGTTGCGCAGACGGTACGCTTCATTTGAAACACCATCTGTGTTTTGCATGGCTGTATCTTTAGTGGAAATGAAGCTGTAATCGAAAGCGACCTCTCCATTAACTGTTAAGCCGGAGATTTCTGCGGCTTGCGCATTGAAACTGCCAAGCACCAGCAAAGCGGACAATAGCATTGGGATCTTCACATGAACTCCTTATATATAAGTTCAAAAGTTGGTTAAGTTTGGCTGAAAGGTTAAGACCGAGGTCCGGTTGTGTAACGTAAAATGTTTGTAAAGCTAGACCTTGATCCAGCATTCCAGACCTAAATGGAGCTTTTGCGTCAATTGTCATTTCCACATTTTATTTTGGACCAACAAACAGCAGACAATTCACAACTATGCATCTTTCCCGAGGAAAAATTCGTGGTTTTACTTTTTCAATGAAAGCCGCTACTGGCGCGAGTTTGATTGGAATAAAAACTTTATAAAACGGGATTTTTAAGCGCTGGTACTTGGTAACAAAGTCCTGTGGAGTTGAAGTCACAGTCTTGATGCGTCTTTCGACTTTTTTGGTGGGTTGAAAACTTACCGAAAATTTTTGTTGTTGATCTTGGACTTGGTCCTCATTAGCATTTTTTCTGTAAACGATTAAAGCTTTTAATGGATTTAAAAGTTCATACGATTGCAACGAAACGAAAGGATGCAACAATGAAAAAGATTCTAGTAGCAGCAGCTTTGACTATGGCAGCAGCTCCAGCAGCAATGGCTTCTAAAGCACGTGTAGAGGCTTTGGCTAACTCACGTCACGTTTTGGATTTCCAAACTGCGTTTGACAGACCTTACCAATTCATGGCGCTTTCTGAACAAGCGACTATCGAATGGGGTGGTACTGGTAATGCAACTCCTCACGCTGAAGGTGGTTTCGTAAAACGTCACGGTGACGATTCTGCATTCGGTGCTTACTTCGGTCGCCGTTCTGCAGATTTCTCTACTGCAATTGATACAGCTAACGCTGCTATCGAAGCAGGCGCTCCAGGCAACGGTTTGTTGTTGAAAGAGCAAAACGGTCTGAACCTGTTCTACGCTTCCAAAATGGGCGACTGGACTTGGGGTGTGACTGCGAAGTACTCCAACGGTAAAAACGACGCTATCGAAGCTAAAGCTTCTTCTATGGGCGTTGCAGTTGCAGCTTCCAATGGCACTTGGGACTTCGAATTGGTTCAAGGTTTCACTGGCAAGTCTGAAATGGACAACGGCACAGTTGCTGCTGAAGTTGAATCCAAAGGTTTGACTAACGTAACTGTTGGTTACCACGTATCTCCAGAAATGGAATTCTACGGTAACGTAAAAATGTCCAAAGTTGAAGGCGATGGCGCTTTGGCTGGTTCTGAGGCAGAAACAACTTCCTACAAATTGGGTATGGTTAACACTCTATCCAAAACTGAAGAAGGCAACTTCTTCTACGGTGTAGAAGTAGCTTCTTCTAAAACTAAAGATGTTTCTGAGTCTCTGTTGCTTCCAGTTTACATGGGCGTAGAGCACAATGCAGCTTCTTGGTTGGTTCTTCGTGCATCCGTTTCTCAAAACGTGATCCTGAACGAAACTAAAGACGATGCTTCTGGCGATAAAACTGACCTAGACTCCACTAAAATGGCTGCTGGCGCAGGTATCAAATTCGGTAAGAGCATGATCGATGCTACCTTCTCTGATACAGTTGGTGGTAAAATCGACTCTGACAACTTCTTCTCTCAAGTTGCTTACACTTACACTTTCTAAGACCTAGTCTTAAAAGTGAGAGAACGAAAAGCCCAGGTAACCCCTGGGCTTTTTTGTTTTTCTGCAGCAGAAAGTCTTCCAGGTACGGGGCAAAACTAGGATGCCCGTTTGATCACAAGCTCAATCAGTGCCTTCCGAATCAGTTTCTGATAGTCCGTTTTGTCTCTTGCCGCAAGAGCCTTCAGTTCAGCTAATAAATCAGCCGGAACCCGTAAGGTGATTGTGGTGTCCTTTTTTTTGATCTCCAATGCATAGAGATCCTCCAGCGCATGCCATTGACCTTCGGCAACAAGATGAGAGAGGTCCCGATCCAGTGGGTCCTTCGAGGTCTGTTGTTTTCTATTTGAAGTTCTTTTCATACAACTTCCTTATCTCCTTCTGCCGTGCATATCTAGCGGATATGGGCCGTATCCATAAAGTTCCCTTCGCCGCTCGTATCGTAAAAGCTACAAAAATGAGTCGAGACTCCAGGCTGCCGAAGGCGATAAATCTAGTTTCATCGCTTGAGTGAGAGTCGTCGTGCGTGTAAACAGGCTGGTTCTCAAAGAAGCGCTCGATTTCGGCAAGGGATAGGCCATGTTTGGTAAGTTTGACTGTGTTTCCGGCGTCGAACTCTATCCCAAGTTTCATCTTTAATTTACTCCAGCAAGTGGAAAATGTAAATACGTTTGTAAATACATATCATCATTGAGTAAATTGTCGCTGCAAATGTGATGGAAAGTCTGAGCCGTGGCAGATTTGACCTTGTACAAACACCGTTTCGGTATTCGGACTGGAGCACATCATCCATTCGGGCGATGGATATTTAAGGTCTTTTCTATAAAAATCAAGAAAAACTCAAATAGATTGGCGAGACAAACTCTTATAATGTCTGCTGACTAAGTTGATGTTAGTTTACTTTTTAACATAGCTTTAACAACTAAAGCGTATAACAGATTTCTTTATTGGTAATATTGAACGTTGGAAGGAGCCATGGAGAAAAAGATACTTCTTGTTGATGACAACAAGGATTTCGCCCTGCTTTTTCAGGCTAAATTCAGTCATTTGGGAAAGATTGAGTGTGCTTCCACTTTCGCGGAAGCAAAGCGATTGATCGAAGATCAGTCCTGGGATCTGTTTTTCCTGGATCACACGCTGGATGAACAGACTTGCTTTGAGCTTATTCCGCCGATTCGTGAGCGCAGTCCTCGCGCCTTTATCATGATTGTTTCCGGGAATGCTGACAAGGACATGGCTATTCGTGCGGTTAACAGCGGCGTCAGCGGTTTCCTGGAAAAACCTATCAATGAAGGGGACCTGCAAAGCCGCCTTGCCGCTATTGGCTGGTATGAAGCGCACATCTCGTTGGATGATAAAAACCGCAGCATCTATGTGTCCGGCAACAGTCATGCCCTGACAAAAGTGGAATACATGATTCTACGAATTCTAATGGATAAAAAGAATCAACTGGTCACGCGTATTGAACTGGAAGAAAACATCTGGGGCGGACGCCACATCGTGAAGAACTCTCTGGACACTCACTTGTATAATCTGAAGCGAAAGGTGCCGGAGCTTAAAGGACGGCTGTCCTCGATTCATGGGACTGGATACCTGCTGAAGATCTGATGAAAAACCCCACTCCGAAAGAGCGGGGTTTTTTTGATTTTATTTGCTTGCTTGTTGAGTGAAGCAAATGTCTTTCGCCGTAGGGCCGGCGGCGGTAGAGCCATCAGCATATTTCAGCGTGATCGAGCCACCTTTCAAGCAGCGGTCCGCTTCATCAAAGTTGTAACCTGAAGAGGCAATGCTCAAAGTGACCAGGCCTTTTCCTTCTTTATAGATCTGGACGTAGCCTGTTGCAGTCGATGCTGCGCTGGTTTCCGGATCAGTTACTGCCAAGGTCAACCAGAAGGCCATATAACCATTTTCAATTTTAGGTTCAACGGCATTGTTGTAGCCACCATTTTTGTAGTTCATGACCATTGTAGCTTTGGCGATATCAAGGGTCAGGCTTCCGGCTGCATAGCCTTTCGCAATCACAGTTCCAGAGCCGTTTTTCCAGGTGGTGTCGCCTTTGCCTGTCATTGAACCATTGGATTCTGGTGAAGAATCATTGGCATCGGTGGAAGTCAGGCTGGAGTTTTCAATCCAGGTCAAACCTGCAAAGTCGCCATCGGTCTCGGTTTCGGTGCAGTTAACGAATTTCACGCTCAGGTTCTTTTTGAAGCCATCCTGATCCTGATCGACCCAGTCAGATTCAGGAGTGATCGCCTGCATGCAAGAGTCGCCACCACGTGGTTTGTGGAATGCCGGAAGCTGGCTTGTAAATGTGCTGATATCAAATGAGCTCACCGCATTGTTGAGCAAAGTGGTTGTTTGAGCGCCACTGCCGGAGATGGTGTCCATTTCAGCGGAAGTTCCTTTCGCCGCCGTTGGAGGTGCTGTGATACTGGAACTTGGGGCTGCAACATCTCCACTTGCAGAACCGCCACCACCGCCGCCGCCACCCGAGCAAGCTGCCAAAGAAAGAAGGGCCACAGACAACGAACACTTCAAGATTTGAATCTTCATCAAATTAATCTCCTATATGTTTGATGGAATACTCATGTTAGGGCGCAGTGATTTGAGTTGGCCATTCAAGAGGATTTCAATCGAAGACCAGTGGTCCAGAAAAGGGAAAACCCAAGCCCTGGGGGGAAGGCTTGGGTTTGGGGGAACTTGAATTAAATTAGCTAATTACTGAATGCCAGAGTTTGTAGCAGTCTTAACAACCTTCACAGTCGGGGAAAATTTGGACTGAGAAGCTGTGTGAGCGTGACGGCCCATGTTTGCTTTGTCTGCACATTTAGTAGCACCGAAAGAAGCTGTAGCTGACATTGTGATGATTGCTGCTGTGATGATTTTAGTGAATGTCATTTTGAACTCCTTTGTAACAAGCGGTATACATACACCTATTGCTATGATCGTGCCATGGTGGGTGTTTAAAGATGAGAATCCATCGACCTGCTGTCAGGCACTTAGCAAGCGCGATTCTCAGTGTGAGACCGGCCTGACACTTTCGGCCCAAGAGCGCGCGCACCTGTTAGAAAAGTGACGGAGAACCCTTGAGTGCAACCGCTGTATAAATCCATCTATCTCATTTTGATCGCCATGCTTTCCATTCAGTTTGGCGCTTCGGTGGCCAAGGGGCTTTTCCCGGTGGCGGGACCAGCGGGAACCACAGCGTTGCGGGTTTTCATTTCGGCATTGATTCTTGTTTTGGTGATGCGCCCATGGAAAGAAAAATTTACAGCACTCGGTCTTCGCAGAATCGCAGCTTATGGTATTTCCCTGGGGCTGATGAATCTTCTGTTCTATTTTGCTCTTGAACGTATTCCTCTGGGAATCGCCGTGGCGTTGGAGTTCACGGGACCCCTGACAGTGGCGCTGTTTTCTTCAAAGCGCATTTTGGATTTGGTGTGGGCGGTGCTGGCGGGTTTGGGTATTTATCTGATTCTGCCTTTGTCTGAAGTCAGTCAGGCGTTGGATATGGTCGGAGTTTTGCTGGCGCTGGCGGCGGGATTCTTCTGGGCTCTTTACATTGTCTTTGGCAAGTCGACAGGGAAAGAAAATTCCTCTTCCGCAACTGCGGCGGTGGGAATGTGTTTTGCGGCGGCGGTGACTTTCCCGGTGGGTCTGTATACGAACTTTGATCAGGTGGTGAATCCATCGTTGTGGATGATGGGGTTTGTAATTGCGATTCTTTCCAGTGCCTTGCCGTATTCACTTGAAATGAAGGCCATGCAAAACATGCCGGCAAAAACCTTTGGAATTCTGATGAGTCTGGAACCGGCGTTTGCGACGATGATCGGAATTTTGTTCCTGAGCGAATCGCTGATGCCTTCGCAGTGGGTGGCCATCGGTTGTATTATGGCGGCTTCGGCGGGAAGCACACTCACAGCACGTTAAGCGGTCTTTGCGGGAAAGCGCATGGACACGTGCAGCCCTGAAGATTCAAAGCTGATGCGGGCTGAAATGCCAAGGTCATGCAAGTCGGCATGAATAATTTCAAGCCCAATTCCAGAGTTTCCACCTTCGTCCCTGATGTCGGAAGAAAGTGTGCCCGCGTTGTCCTGATAGATCAAAGTTTCATTCTTCCAGAAAACCTTAATGGCTGGTGATGCAGTTTTCTTTCTTTCGAAAGCTTCCATGGAATTGAGCAGCAGATTAAAGAAGACGGACCTTAGCACGTCTTCATCAGACTGAACCATTCGGCTGGGTAATGAGCTGATTTCAATATTTTTCAGACGACGCTCTAAAATCTGACAGGCATTGCCAAAGGCCTGGGAAACACAGACTTCACGGATGTCTTTTTGCGGTTTAGACATCAGATTTACCGAGCGCAGAACATCCCGCACATGCTTCATCTCACTGTTAAGGTTCTGCACCTGGGCTTTGTAGCCCTCAAAGGTCCACTGGCTGGCATCGGCGTTGATGGATTCAAAAAGAAGGATGGGCGAAGACAGCATGCCCTTTACGTCATGAAGCAGACGCTGGGTTTCATGCCCAATGCGACTAAGGCGCATCAGACGTTCTTTTTCTCTTCTGGAGGTATTGATGGCGTACTTTTGAATAATCCAGGTCAGAATGAAGAAGAACAGAATAATCGTGATCCAGTCCTTGCGGGAAGGCGGTGGCACTGTCCAGTTCAATTGATCCTGAAGTTCGTACATCGCAAGGAAACCCAGCATCCCAACGCCAAAGACGGAAGGAAACAGCCATTGTCGTTTGGTTTTGATGAAGGCACAGCCGATGGCACATTGAAGATAGGCCGCTTCGTACAAAGGCAGAAACCACATCATCGAAAGGCAGTACGCAATGCAGGCCACAAAAAGAATGAAACGGGGAGTGTCTGCTTCGGGTCGCCGACTGAAGAAAAAGAAGGCCGATATTCCCAGGGTCAGCAGGATAAAGCCCAGCTTGCTTGCTAGAAAAATGCTTTGCAGGTGGGGTTCCACTCTGAAGACATCCGGATAAATGGTGACCGAAGTCAGCAAAGCCGCGACAAGGGAAACTGCCGCAGGAAAGCTGAATGAATTAATCTTCATAGCAATAGCCGCGTCCGTGAATCACCTGAAGGCTGGTGCGGAATGGAGGAAGCTTGTTTTTTATATTCAGCAGATGCGTATCAAGTGCATTGCGGCTGACGTGGCTTTCACCCCATAAATGCTGGATCAGCTGTTCACGTTCAACCGTGGTTCCGCGATGGCGGATAAAGAAGCTGACAATCTGGGACTGAGTTTGGGTCAGAACGATATCTTCACCGTTGTAACGGACTGTGCGTTTTTTCAGATCCAGTTCGAAGTGACGTCCTTTAATGATATCGCTTTGAGTTCCGGTAGAGACCGCGTTTTCAAGCAGACGCAAAAGATCCGCCAGGGACAGCGGCTTTTCCAGGAAACCAAAGACCTGCAGATTCAAAAATCCAATGGCCATTTTTACGGTGACTTCACCGGTCACCACAATAACCGGTGGCCGCTGTGGATCGGCGTTCAGGGCTTTCAGGATTTCGTGCCCGGTTTCATTTCCCAAATTGAAGTCCAGTAAAATGGCCTGGATGCTTTGTTCTTTCAGGATCTGCTGCGCTTGTTCCAGATTGGCAGCACAGTGCAAACGATAACGCGCCTGAAGAGCCGTAGAAAGGCTTTTCAGGAAAGAGATGTCATCATCGATAGCAAGAATAGGGACCGGGCTGTTCATCAAATTAAAGTATTGAACGTGCCGTAAACGGTTTCAAGTATAATGGATAGCAAAAGCCTGACTGGACGAGATTTGAACTTTTCTTGAATGATTTTCTGCTTAAGCCCGTACGCACTCTGGACGCATTCAATTCTTTTTCAAGCGCATCAAGTTCAAAACGGGAAACTCCGAAAAAATAGGGGCTTCAAACATAGGAGGACGTTTATGTCTTTGGTTATCAAAAGTTGGAAAGTAAATCACAACCCTGCACCGAATGAACCCATGATCTCTATTCAAGGCCGTCAGGCGGGCTTGATTGGCTTTATGCTAAGTCTGGTGGGCATGGACCCCACAGTGAAATTCACCCTGAGCAACGGAAAGGTGACATACACCGCGTCTTCCTGGGGCGGCACGCGCCGTGTGGTGATTCCGGTTTCAAAAGTCTGCACAGGCTATTTTGGCTACACTCGCCCGTGGAAAGAGGCATTGGTGATCGGAATGTGTCTGCTGCCGGTGTTTGGTATCGGCCTTATTGCCGGTCCGTTGTATTATTTCCTTAATAAACGACTGGAATTCGGCGTGCGTGCGACTTCCGGTGAAGGATTCCCATTTGCCTTTCAGCGCAGCGTGATTGAGGGGCAGAATATTGATGAACAGGCCGGTCATACTATTTTGGACATGATTGAAAAGCACGTCCAAGAACACAACCAGATGCCGATGGCCCGAGCGGCTTAAAAAACAAAAGACCCGGTTCGCACCGGGTCTTTCTCCTTGATTCTAGTCGCGGAAATGCTGAACAAGCCGCACACTATTTGGTATTGAGAGATCTTCCGTGTTTGCCTCTGGCATATTCGGCGAAACTTAGGAAGGTGCTTTTTACTTCTTCAGGAGCTTCTTTGGAGGGAGCTTCGTGGATCGGGGAAAGCAGCGAGTCTGGGCCCCAAAGAATCCTGGAGGAAATCTCCTCAATTGGAGCTTCGAAGAGGTCATTCATCTTGAGATAGTAGGAGTTTGTTTCGTCAGTAAAGTACCCCAACGCTCGTTCATCGCCGTAAGTCTCTCCTTTTATAGGGAAAAAGGTCTTTTTCAGGAATGACCCTGTAATATACAACTTCGTTTTTTTGTTTTTTGAAAATTCTGGAACACCCCCAATTGCGCTCTGAAGATATATCTTTTCCAGCGGGCTGAAGCTGACCCCAAAATGTTGTGCGAGTTCATACGAGGTGTCAGAACCTCTGACTATCAGTAAAAGTTCTTCATCAGAAAGATTAAGCGTTCTGACGTGATCTGGAAACTTGGTAGAAGTATTACTTTTTAAAAGTAGAACAAAACTCTCGAGGGAGGAAAGCTCGATGGTTGCTGAATGCTCTTTTCGAGCGGCAGTAATTCCTTTAAGTATTTCTTCGGACTGCTGTGCATTGGGGATAATGTCATTCTGTGAAAGGTAATTAAACAGAGATGAAGACTCGCGGCTTTTTAGTGTAGAGATAATTTCCTGGGATTTCCAGTGAGGTCGCAGGGATTCAGCAAGAGGGCGAGAATTTTCTCGAATGAACTTTTCAAGATCATAGTCAATGTCTTTAGCCAACGCCAAGCTATAAAAAATTAGGGACTTATCATTGAAGGCATAGGTGGCCATTTCAAATAGTCGGATATCATTTCTTTTGACAGCGGATGTGAAGGTTACTAGCGCACTACTTCTGGTAATGCCTTTCGAATTATTTGATAGCAAATTGTTGCTAATAGCGGCTTTGAAGAGCTGAATTTCCTCGTTGGAAATAGGGGCTGACAGGTAAGAACGATTGATGGTCACTTGTTGATACGATTGGTCTAGTCTGCAACGCTCAAGTATGCTCATAGTGTGAGAGTTGAATCTTTTTGATCTTAGAGAAAGTGTTACAGCATCATCGCTGCAAACAGTCGCAAGGCTCAGCTTTTTTGTGAGCGCATCAAAATAGCTGGAAAATTCATATTTTGAAAGATGATCTGAATCCGCAAAGATGTAGATCTTCTTTTCCGCAAAGTCAGGATTTATTAGATCTACGTTAAGTAGTGAATTTGAAGTTAGATTGTTTAATCTTATAAGTGGACTGATTTTATAGTTCTTTAAGGTCCTGGCAAAATTGGTGGCCCATGGAGTGAACTCCTGAAACCGGTGTTTCTTGTTTGTCGTATCAGTTTCTCTGACTAAGTTAGTAACGGTTTCTACGATACTTTCAAAAATGACAGTATCGCCGGGAAGCAAAGTGCCTTCGGCCTGTTTCCGTTTGAAGTTCAAAATTGACGTACATAAATCTTCTTCATTCGAGCTGGTACTTAGAGATAAAAGTGTTTGGAAGTCATCAATAAACAGGTTGGTCGAATTAGCGCATAAAATTGCTTTGCTGGTGCCGTTATTCAGCGTGTTGATTTGGTATTTTTCTTTCTGTTCGTCGCCTTTTTTGAATGAGCATGCGCCGACCACATGGATGATCGAGAAACTTGCAAGTAGCTTTATAAAGTTACGCATGCTCATTTAATCCTCTTTAATAATTAGTAACGAAGCTCTTCGTGAACGCGAAGTCCGCGAATGTCATTGCGTTGGTCCATTCTGCTCAGACTATTGAATGAATCATCGAGTTGTGCTGATAGATCCTGAATTGCACGGATGTCTTGGGAGGATTTGAGGTTGTTAAGTCTTGCCGTCGCATCAGCTGCGGTTGCCTCAGCTGCTTTGGATAGTTCCACCTGATCTGCATCTTTCATTGCTCTAATTTTGGAAATCTTTTCGCGGACTTCATTTGAAATTTCTTCGATTGGGTTTAAGTTTTGACGTTCTTTCCAATCCTGTTCAGCAGCATAAGTCTTGGTAATTTGGTTTTCATCCTCAAAGCTCAAAGCCATCGCTTTAACAGAACCCAGAACCATAATGATAGCCATCGCCAATACAATCTTCTTTTTCATGCTCTCTCTCCTTAATAAAAGTTTTTCTCCAACTTTGAAGAGTGCGAGCTTTGTGCCCCGGTCAAACCAAGCCTGGAAGAACTGGGCGTCTAAAGATATGACAGAGGCCTTGCAACGGCATACAGCTGTAAACGAGGGTTTCAGAATGAGACAATAAGAAAAGCCCGCTTTTGGCGGGCTTTTAGGGGAGCTTAGTTCTGGTAGTTTCTTTGAATATCAAAGTCTCTTTCGTCATACCTCCGGATGTCCTTGTTCGGATCGCCAAAGACTTTTCGCATGCTGTATTCAGCCGCTTTGTAAGCAACTGTTCCGGCGACAGCAGTTCCCACAGCAGCCGGTGTCAGCGCTACGGGGCCGATGTCGCGTCCGCCAACTTTCGGTTGATCGGCCGGCAATACGGGTACAGTGCCGGGACGAATATCAAAATATTCTTCCTGAATATAACGATCACTCGGGCCGTTACCAACATAGCGATCCCAAACATACTCCACAACGGAAGCGGCGGCTCCGGCTGCTGCGGCGGCAACAAAGGCATTGGCGTTAATGCCTTTGGGGTCCATCTCAGAATACTTGTCCAGTGAAACCAAGACAGGTCTTCCTAAAATTTCTTCCAGTTTGCGGTCGCCCAGTTCCTGCCGGAGTTCTTTAAGTCGTTCTTTCACGACAATGGGTGGAACAAAGCCGCCTGCAGGGCGGGTGACCGGGCTGCACAATTGAGCGTGCGCGGTTGAAGAGACAAGAACCAAGCCGGCCAGTGCCCCAGTGATAAACTTTTTCATTTTTTCCTCCTTAGTAAAGGTATTGTTCAAATACTTCGGCCCTGTCGGACCAGTGTTTTATAAATTTATAGTTGTCAGTCAGAATCACGATCTTCAAATCTGATTCAGGAATCACCGCGACCAGCGAGTAAAACCCCGGTGTCGCCCCATTGTGCCAGTAAGCCTGATAAGACTGCTTTTCAGAGCGCACCCAGCCCAGTGAGTAGTGCTTGTCCTTGTTCAGCAGTGGCAGCGTCTGTCGCTGCTGTCCCAGCCACCGCATAAGATCCAGGGCGGAAGACTTGATGCCTCCGGCACCAGCGGATTTATACAAAGAACTTTCCTTGTGCAGCTGCCACTGTATTGAGCTTCCCGGTATCAGTGCATATGCCGGAAGTCTGTCACCTTTTTGAATCGCGGCCGTTGTGGAAGTGGGCACGTGATTCTGCAGGATTTGGGAAAAGTTTTTCTGCTCAATGATTTCCAGAACCCGGGACAGAACCAGATATCCAAAGTTGGAATATCCGAATTCTTCCCCGGGTGCTGATTTCAGGTCCTTGTCTTCCAGAACCAGTGTGTCGATATCCTGCAAGTTCCAGTCAGCACTCATGGAGCGTTTTAAAAAGCTTACCAGGCTCAGATCCCGGCCAAAGCCGGACTTATGATCCAACAGCTGTTGAAGAGTGATCTTCTGCAAGTCTCCGGCGCAGAAGTTTTTCAGCCAGTGGCAGACCGGGGTGTCGAGTTTTAAACCCTGCTGCGACTTGTGAAAGTAAATCAAACCCACAAAGGACTTCGATATGCTGGCGATGGGATAAACCTTATTCAGGTCCCCTTCGGCAAACAGCACGTCAGAGCCTTTTTGAATCAGAATGCTTCCGTGAATCAGATTGTCTTTCTTTAGCTCCTGCCAAGTATTCTGCAGATGGATGGCTAATTCACTTTCCTTCACTTTCTGGACTTCGGGGCTGCAGGAAAAGAACTGCAGGCCCACCCAGGAATAGATCAGGACGGTGAAAGTATGGCTCAAAATTTTTCTGAATTTCATGCCCGCACCTTTTTCAGTAAGGATCCAAACAGTCCTTTTTCTTCGTCTTCATAGAAAAAGAAGTAACTTACGCACATGGCGAATCCGAACATGAACAGACCCATCACCAAAGAAATCGAAAGATGCAAAACCGTTCCCATCAGCACGATGTAGGGTCTCCAGTTACGCTGCCAGATCAGATAAGGCAGCGAGATTTGAAACAGAACAGTTCCCAACGTCATTGCTGCCAGCAGCAGGGGATAGTTGGAAAGGGTGTTAAAGATCCCGTGGTTGCCGTATTCACTGACTCCCATGGTGTAGTAAAGGGCGACCCCTTTGTTCCACAAAGGCCCCATGACTTTCAAAAGACCGGCGGTAGCGTAGACCAGAGTGACCTGGATTTTGATCATCAGTGCTGCAAGATTCGTCAGGGTGATTGAAAAGGCGGATTGTGTTTCTTTGGTGTTGATGAAGATCAGATAGAATGTCACCAGATGCATCAGGTTGTTACCGCCATCCAAAGTCACATAAGCCTTGTTATCCAGATTCATCATCAGAAAGTAAACCACCGCCGCAGAGGTGCGGGGGGCCTTTTCAAAGAAGGCAAAAGCCGTCGCAACCAGAGTTAGCGCCAGAAAAACGGGATAAGCGTCGGCGAAGGGTCCCCAGTGCAGAAGATTCAAGGATTTTTCCAACAGATTCAGACTGTCGAAATCCTTGGCCGGAATGTAAGCACTGCTGGAATAGAAATAGGCGGCCTTTGTCGCAAGAATGCCGTAGTTGATAAAGGCCCAGGCATACACCAGGCGGCGGGCAAAGCGCAGTGCCTGCAGGGATTTTACTTCCAGATGCAGCTTTAGATAGAATTCTTTCAGTTGCTGAATCAGTTCCATGCGAAGGACTTCTGTTTGATACCGAAGGTAAAGGTTTCGGTACGCACTTCGGTGTTAGAGAAGCGCTTGGAATAGTCTTGAGTGAACACGCGCTGAATTCGCACTTCGGCGGCGGCTTGTTCGCCGCACTGGTCTTGCAAGTATCTTTGCAGGATGTGCAGTTCATCCATGGCAGCGTCTGTTTTTTTTAGAATCTTGCTGTTAAAAATTTCGCGGGCTAAATGTTGCAGAACGTAGGTCTGCTTTCCTTTGGCTGTCACGGGAAGGGACTTGTGGGAATCAAGCAGGTCGTTCAAAGGAAACTTCCAGGCTTGCAGACTGTCGCAACGATAGGACAATTGCAGGCTTGAGGTGGCCGGTTCTGGTGCGAACAGGTGCCAGTTCTGGGTGAAGAACGTTCCCATGTAAGTGTCGACAAAGTTCATATATTGAGGTGTCGCAGGGTTGTTGGGCGCCAGATACAGGGCATGGACTGCCAGATGCAGGCCCAGAATGCCCAGTAATGTCAGTTTCAATGTGTGAAGAGTGAATGCTTTCATTTGAACTCCGTTACTGACTGGAACATTAAGCAGTGGCTGTGCCGGGCTCAGTTTCAATAGGTTCTTTATGAAGGGTCTTTGGTGTGGTTTTGATCTTAAATGCGGGACCTGGTCCAAGAATCTGGAAGAATGCAAACGGGTCTCGGCCAGTGGCGTCCGGCATGGGGTTAGGTCGGAGATTTGAGGGGCTAAGCACTCGGGAGTAGAATGTGTCTACAGGAGGTTATTATGGCTACACAACAAACTTCCGATTCGACCCAGAAACCGAATTCTTCGGCGGGATTTGCGAAGGTCAGCGGAACTCTTTCTTCATTGAATTTTGATTCCGCCGATGAAGTTCGGGAATTTCCAAACGGGCGTCTGGAGCTGGTTCGTTTCGGTGAGGCCGTGGTGGGACGTGCCACCTTGCAGCCAGGCTGGCGCTGGTCCAAATCAGTGAAAGAGATCGCGCAAACCGACAGCTGTGAAGCTCCGCACTTTCAGTACCATGTTTCAGGAGTACTCAGAATCAAGATGGATGATGGCACAGAAATAGACTGTAAACCCGGAGATGTATCTTTGGTTCCACCGGGACATGATGCCTGGGTGGTGGGTGATGAGCCTGTTGTGATTGTGGATTTCCAGGGAATGATGGACTACGCGATTCAAGCCCACAAACATTAAAAGGAAATGTCCACCGCCAGAAAAGCAGTGGACATTTTTTTGAACTATTTTTTATCTTCTGTTTTCGGAACTTCGATATAGTCCGGAGCCACGAAATCAACTGTGAACGGATACTTGTAGGACTTGTAAGCCCCGATTTTTGGTTTGCCTGCAGAAGCATAGGCTTCATCCCAAAGCGCTGCCAAAAGAACCGCACCACGAGCCATTTCGGTCACGATGATCGGTTTCATTTTTTTGAAGGCCACAGAGGACGGTTGGCGTTCTGCCGCGGTTTTAAGTTCCATGCCTTTTTCTTTCACCAGAGTGGACTTCTTGGTGACCGGATCCATTTTCAGGATCTTTGGAATCTCTTTGTTGGAGATCACACTAAGAACTTTCATTTTCTCAATGGCGGTTTTCGGTTTCATGAATTCCGGATTTTTCATTCCGCGAGCCGCCTTCAGCACCAGATAGTCAAGGTCGCCATCGAACTGGCCAACAACCTGATCTTCAAAGTAAGCATGGATGCCACCGTGACCGGCGGCATAACCGTCATAGTCCGCCGTGGTGTGGAATGGCTGGCAGTTGTCGCCAACAAAGTGACCCATCAGACCCATGGACACGACCATATCATAGGCCAGCTTGTTGTAAGGAAGCTCGTTGTCCTGTTCTTCTTTGAAGTTCGTTGGCGCTTTGGCTTTCGCGAAGTCTTCTTTCAGGCCGGCGATATGGCGCATGAACTGGTCAGCTCTCCACCAGGAAGATCCGAATTCCTGAGGGATGGACTTGATCGTGGAGCCGTCATTTTTGAATTTGTTCGGTTTGCCGGTGAAGTCAGTCATCAGTTGTTTGTAATCAACAGTGATGTCTTTTACATCCAGGCCAATAACTTCGATGTCGATGAAGTGGGTGGAATTACCCAGCTTTGCAGCATCGCCACCAAGGCTTTTCCAGTAAAAATCCGGCATGTTGCACAGGTGTCCCATCATCTGGGGTTTGTGCTGCAGGTATTCTTTCAGGCCCGGTTCTTTCACCAGGAAAGTGGCAACACGGCAAATGGTGTCGTGACCACGGCCACCCCAGGCAAACGCCTGTGAAGATCCAAGAAGAAGCAATGCCAACAGAATATTTCTCATAGAGACCTCGTAAATTATTGGTGACCCAGTGCTTTTGGAGCCCGGCTTTTGCCGATAAAGCCCGCAAGAGCAATGACAGTCACGATGTAAGGTAAAATCTGAACAAACTGAACTGGAATTTCCACACCGCCGATTTGCACGCCCTGCAGACGGATCTGCACGGCATCTGCAAAGGCGAACAACAAACAGGCCGCAAAGGCCGGAACCGGCTTCCATTTGCCGAAGATCAGCGCCGCCAAGGCCATGAAGCCTCGGCCGCCCGTCATCATCGGCGAATAAGACGAAGCCAGGAACAACGAAAGGCTGGCGCCACCCATCGCCGCGAAGGCCCCGCTCAAGGTCACTGCCGACCAGCGGACTTTACGAACACTGACACCACTGGCAGTCAGTGCTTCAGGATTTTCACCGGCAAACAGAATCCACAGGCCAGAACGCGTGCGGAACATCCAGAAGCTGATTGCGGCAACCAAAAGGCCCGCCATCAATAACGGCTCAAAGGTAAAACGGTCTTCCACCAACAAGGCTGGGGTCGATCCCGTGGAGCTGAAAAGAATCTTTGTCACAAACGGGATAAAGCCCATCACAAAAAGATTCACGGCCATACCGGTGATGATCTGATCGGCTTTGAGTTCGATCACAAAAAAAGCATAAACGGCGCCAATAGCAAGACCGGCCAATAAGGCAAAGCCCCAGCCCATCCACGCTGACGCAAAATACTGACCGGCGATCGCACCGGCGAAGGCGCCGATCAGCATGAAACCCTCAAGGGCGACATTGACCACGCCCGAGCGTTCACTCATCAATCCACCCATAGAGGCAAACACCAGCGGAGTCGCCAGGCGCAGGGTGGCCAAAGTCAAAGCCAGAATCCAGGTCATTGTTTCCATTTAACCTTTCCTCCTTTTGATTTTGATCCATTCCCAATAGCCCTGAGCCACCACTCCCAAGATCACCAAAGCCTGGATGATACGAGAAAAGTCGCGGGTGATCGTGGTCGTTTCAAGATCCAGATCTGAAGCGCCCTTATGAAGCGCGCCCATCAGGAAGGCCGCCACGATAATCCCCAACGGATTGTTGCTGGCAAGCAGGGCGACGGCGATGCCGATAAAGCCATAGTCCGGAGAAAAGCCAATACGATATTGTCCGGCACTGCCCAGAACTTCAGACAAAGCAACGAAGCCTGCCATCACTCCGGCCAAGGTCATTGCCAGAATGCGCACTTTCTTTTCCGAAATTCCTGCGCGGTGAGCGGCTTCGGGATTGGAGCCCACTGCCCGCAATTCAAAGCCCCATGTGGTTTTCCAGAGGAATATCCACATCAAAACCGCCAGCACAACCGCAAAACCCAAAGAGGCATTCGCCGGGGTGTCCGGGAACAGACGGGCAATCAGATCATAGTCCTTGAACATGTACTGAGGCGCCACCATGGCCGTTTCAGGATTCTGGGATTCAGGATTGGGAATGATCTTCAGAGTGAACCAGCTGGCAAGGCCTGCGGCGATAAAGTTCATCATGATGGTGATGATGACTTCGTGACTGCCACGCACGGCGCGCAGCCAACCCGCAATCCAGCCCCACAGACCGGCAGCCACAAGACCCGCCAGCAGCGCAATGACTGGAGCCAGCGGGAAAGGAATTTGCGGGAACAGCACACCGATAGCTGCGGTCGTGACCACAGCCATGGTCAACTGACCTTCAGCGCCGATATTGAAAAGACCGGCATGGAAGCCGATGGCAACGGAAAGGCCACAGAAAATCAAAGGCGTGGTGTAAGAAAGGGTCAGTCCCAGATCGTACATGGAGCCAAAAGCACTGCGCACCAGAATCATAAAGACATTCCACGGATTTTCACCTGCGAACAAAGTCAGCAGCAAAGCCAGTGTCAATCCCAGGAAGAAACCAAAGACCCGTTTCAATGTCCACCTCCCATGGCTTTACCAAGGGAAATTTCATTGAAGGCGGAGCGTTTGAACTCGGCCACCAGATGGCCTTTGTAAAGAACAACAATGCGATCAGAAAGGGCCATCAGTTCATCCAGCTCAGAAGAGATCAAAAGCACACCGGCGCCTTCATCACGGCAGCGGCGCAGTTCATTGTGAATAAATTCAATAGCCCCGATATCCACGCCACGGGTTGGTTGAGCGGCGACGATCACATCGGGTTTCTGAGTCAGAGCGCGGGCCACGACAAGTTTTTGCTGATTTCCACCGGACAGTTTTTCAAAAGGCAGATGTTCATCGTGAGGACGGACATCGTATTCTTTCATGATCTCGCGGGTGCGCTCAATCAAAGCGCGGGTTTTCAGCAGCAGGCCGGAATTGAACAGGCCGGAGCGCTGTTGCCCCAGCAGGAAGTTTTCATATACAGGGCGGGAAGGCAGTACGCCGAAACGCAGACGGTCTTCAGGGAAGGCCTGAAGTGTTCCTTCGCGAAGCACCTGCCCCTGAAGGGAGTGTTTGTTCAGTGACTTTTGATCCAGCAAGGCGCGAATCAGAATGTCCTGGCCGTTGCCTTCAACACCGGCCACGCCGACGATTTCGCGGGCATGAACTTTTAAAGAGATATTTTCAATGCGATGGTTCCCCATGGCGGCCGAGAGGTTTTCAAAGTTCAGCAGCACATGGTTGTGGTCCACTGGGCTGGTGCGTTCCTGCGGATTTTGCAAACAGCGTCCGACCATCAGTTCTGCCAGCTCTTCCACGGAGGTTTCGCGGGTTGCTTTGTGTGCGACCATGCGGCCTGCGCGGAAGATGGTCACGGCATCAGACAGGGCCATCACTTCCTTCAGTTTGTGGGTGATGATCAGGATGGTTTTACCTTCAGCTTTCAGCTTGCGAAGATTGGCGAAGAGCTCCTGGACTTCCTGCGGAGTCAGAACCGCGGTGGGTTCATCCAGAATCAGAATCTTTGAATCCTGGGACAGGATCTTCAGGATTTCAATGCGCTGTTGTTCGCCGACGGACAGATCCTCGACTTTGGCATCCAGATCGACCTCAAAGCCATACCGTGCGGCAATGTCATTCAGGCGTTGTCTTTGTTCGGCGCGTGGAAGCAGGGAAAAGGCAGAGCCTTTTTGCTGCAGCAGAATATTGTCCAGGGCCGTGAAGGGTTCGGCCAGCATGAAGTGCTGATGAACCATGCCGATACCGGCTGCCATGGCATCAATCGGGGTTTCAAATGTGACGGGGTTTCCGTGAATCAGAATGTCACCGCCATCAGGCTGATACATTCCAAAAAGGATTTTCATGGCGGTGGACTTGCCGGCCCCGTTTTCACCCACGATAGCATGGATGGAGCCGGAAGGTATTGCGAAAGAGATGTCCGAGTTGGCGCGAACGGCGCCAAAGTATTTGCTGATGCCTTTGAATTCAACCGCCATGGACATGTTAACAGGCACCTATTTCTTTTTGTAGTAATCAGGAACCTGGATCTGGCCAGCGATGATTTTCTTTTTGATCTCTTCGACCTTTTTCTTCATGTCGGCAGTGATCAGTTTTTCGTTGTGCTTGTCCAGAGTGTAGTTCACGCCCTGATTTTTCAGGCCGTAACGAATTTCACCCACCGTGAATTTACCGGCTTGAGCTTCCTTGATGGTGTCATACACCGCCACATCGACGGCTTTCATCATGCTGGTCAGGATCACACCCGGCTTGATCCAGTTCTGGTTGGAATCAACCCCGATGGCAAATTTCTTTTTTTCTTCAGCGGCATCAAAGACGCCGGTGTTGGAAGCACCTGCTGCCACAAAGATCACGTCGCTGCCTTTGGCAATTTGTGCCAGGGCAAGTTCTTTGGCCTTGGCCGGATTGTTCCAGGCCTCGCCGGTCACACCCACGTAGTTTTCAGTGATATTGATTTTCGGGTTTACATATTTGGCACCTGCCACATAACCCATAGAGAATCTGCGGATCAGCGGAATATCCATCCCGCCAACAAAGCCAACCGAGTTGGACTTGGAAGCCATCGCTGCCAGCGCACCCACCAGGAACGAGCCTTCATGTTCTTCAAAAAGCAGTGAGCGCACATTCGGTGCTTTGACATCACTGTCGATAACCGCGAACTTAATTTTCGGGAATTGAGCGGCTACTTTTTTAACCGCTTCCTGCTGGGCAAAGCCCACGCCGATGATCAGATCAAAATTTTTGCGAGCAAAAGCACGGTGCAGATTTTCAATGGCATTGGTATCAGTGGCTTCAACGTACTTCAGGTCGATCTTCAGATCCTGCTCTGCTTTTTTTGCTCCAAGATACGCAGCAGAGTTGAAAGACTTGTCGTCTTTGCCGCCTTTATCGAGAACCAAACCAACTTTTAGGGAATTTGCGTGGGAAAATGTGCCGATTGACAGGAATAACAGCATCGTAACGAAGCTTTTTGCCATTTTTGGACTCCACTAAAACCACTCTTACAGCGATGTCATATGCTGAATAAGAGCATGAAATTACGAAAAAATTCCATTTTTGAATTGGGCTGAAAGTAGGGGAGGCCCCTGTATGAGTCAAGTCATAAGTATGTTTGTGCGTAAACAGGAGGCCGTTACAAGAGTGTTATGTCGAAATTTCAATTAGGAGGCTGTATAATACCAGTTTAGGATGACCTCAACAATTAACCCAACGAAGAAAGCTCGGAGGTAAAAGAGTATGGAATCTCAGACAATACTCAACGGCGGAGTAAACTCCCTTGGTTTTATGGGTGGTCAAAACCTAAGTATTCCGAATACTTCAAACGTTCCCTATGAAGTCATTCATCTCAAAGAAGAGGAGATGATCTTCAAAGAAGGGGAGCCGGCGAAGGGTCTGTATTACGTTCAGTCGGGATGTGTTAAAGTTGTTGTAAATCGATCCCACGCGCGCGGCCGCACCACGACTAACGAATACGTGACGAAGCTTGTATCACCAGGTGAATACTTTGGCTATAAGTCACTTGTGAAAGGTGCTGTAACACAAAGTCACGCCAAAGCTGTGAAATCCACAGTTCTTTGGTTGTATCCACGTGAACTTATTCAAGTGGCGATGGCACAATCCAGCCCCCTGATTAAGTTGCTTTTGAATCAGGCTGTTAACGACCTGGAATCTTTCGAAACCATCAGTCAGCTTCACTACCTGGCATCTGTTCAGGAACGTATTGCTTATCAACTGGTGCTTTTGGCTGACAGATTCGGGGTTCAGACACCGAATGGTATTTCTTTGAATTTGAAACTGACAAGAAATGAGTTCGCTCAGCTTGCCAGCACGATCAATGAGTCCTTGTCTCGTCATTTGACAGAGTTTAAAAATGAAGGCCTTATCGACCTCAATGGTAAAGAAATCATCATCAAGAATAAAGACGGTCTGATGAGAAGATCTGGCAATTTCTAGTCGCAACGCTACTGCTGACGAAGTTGTGAAGACCCCGGGGTGAAAACTCGGGGTTTTTTTATGCCCTACAACCAGGATTCAGGAACGAACACGGAGCTAAATCCGGCTTTAAAGCGTTTCCACCAGCTGGTCTCTGGATCCTTGGTAAATATTTGCTCGTGCCCCTGTTCATCGGTGGTTTTCCAGATCAGGTTCTTTTTGGCGTTCAGTAAAACTTGATAGCTGTCTTCGCGAAGATTGGCGATCAGATTCTTACTGATTATTTCGGCCAGTTCCGGGCTGTCAACCACCACGCCCATTTCGCTGTTTAAAGTGGCCGAACGAGGATCCAGGTTCATAGAGCCCACAAAAACTTTCTTTCGGTCAAAAATAAAGACTTTCCCGTGCAAACCGGCGCTGGAAAAGCTCGAGCCGACACGATTTTTCCTGGGCATGGTTTTCTGGGGGGTGGGTTTTAGTTCATACAGACTGACACCGTGACCCAGCAAGTCCTTGCGATAGCCCTTGTAACCGGAAAAGACGGTGGCCACATCACTGGAAGCCAACGAATTGGTCAGAACGAGCGATTGAACTCCGCGGTCGTTCAGATTTTTGAAGAACTTCACTCCTTTTTTTCCTGGAATGAAATAGGGCGAAACCAGAATCAGCTCTTTCTCGGTTTTTTCAATCAGAGGATAAAGCTGATGGGCCAGGTTGCTGGTTTGTTCCGTGGAATCCTGGCGGAATTTTTCCGGCGGATCAATCACCACTTCGGCTTTGCCCCAGTAAAGGGTCAAAGGTTCGCGGGTGAATTTTTTCACCATCGGAGTTTCCTTCAAGGCGGCGGCGTACTGGGTCTTTTCCGCTTCCTCGACGGCGGCTGCGGCATCGGCTTTCAGTTTTTGCAGATCTTCGGCGGTGGGCTGGAATCCATTTACCAACACAGAAATAGGATAGGCGATTTCGCTGTTCCAGTAAGAATCAAATTCCCTCGAAAGATCCTGCACCACCGGACCGATGGCCCACAGATCGAAATCACCAAAGTTCATTTCTTCGCTGGCCCAGAAGTATTCATTGCCAATATTGCGCCCACCCACGATCGCGGTTTGATTGTCGACGACAAAGACCTTGTTGTGCATGCGACGGTTGACGGTGGAAAATCTCATCGCATCCAGGATGCGCCAGCTTCTTCCCGCGAAAGGATTTGCCATGCGAACTTCGATGTTGGGGTGCGAATCCAAAATGGCAAGGCCTCGTTCATAGCGGCCTTGATTCAGATCGTCCAGCAGAACGCGCACGCGCACACCCCGATCTGCGGCCAGCAGCACTTCGTGCACCAGCATTCTTCCGGTCAGGTCATTTTCCCAAATATAGTATTGCAGATCGATGCTGCGATCAGAAACTGCGACCGCCGCCATGCGAGCGACTAACGCCTCGAGGCCGGAAGCCAGCGGGTAAAAGCCCGACTGTCCGGGATGTTTTTTAAGCTGATCTTCTGTGGCCTGTGCCAGCTGGGTCTTTGGATCCGGCGGCAGGGCTTCAGAATAAGGACGATTTGTATTGGGTGGGAGCGAGGCGCACCCCAGATAGAAACCAAGAACAATGGGAATGGGTAAAAGTTTTTTTATCACAAATAAAAACCCCGTACTTAAAAGGGTACGGGGTTTTGGTGGCAGTCTCAAATTGTAAGTGAGCAGGTGTTTAGTACTTCACGCTGCAGCCATAAGGCTTGCTGGTTTCTTTGGCGATCTTTTCGCCTTTTTCGGCACTGGCCACGGCACGGATGATGTAATTTTCAGAAGAAGCGATTGTCGCCGGGTCCGCAGAATCATTGCTGTCAATCGCACCGTTGTAGCGAAGCACGCCCTGTGGATCAATCAGGTACATGTGCGGAGTCGTTTTTGCGCCGTAGGCTTTGCCCATTTTACCGTTTTCATCGACCAGGATGGCCGTGGCTTTCGAGGATTCTTTGGTTCCGTTTTTCACCACATCAGCAGCTGGCATATAGCCTTGTTTGCCCTTGGCAGACGAGATCACCGACAGCCATACGATACCTTTGCCGGTCATTTCAGTCTGGATGTTTTGCATATTTTTGCTGTCATAGTGTTTACGCACATACGGGCAGTCTTTGTTGTACCACTCAAGCACCACGTATTTTCCTTTATAGTCGAAAAGTTTGTGGGTCTTTCCGTTGGCGTCAGTTACAGAAAAGTCCGGGGCTGGCGCGCCGATTTTTGCGTCAGCAAATGCAAGGGTTCCGGTGAAGGTCAAAGCCAGTGCAAGTATCAGTTTTTTCATGGTTCATTCTCCTTGTTGAATAAATCGAGCACGATACTTTTGGTTAAAATTTCAGGCAGCAGCAATGCCTTGCGGCTGCCTGCTTGGTAATAGACATACAGAGGCAGTGAATTGCGACCATACTGGGCCAGAGCTTCCGTGATTTTCGGATCCTTGTCAGTCCAGTCGGCTTTGTAAAGCTGCACGTTGTTTTCGGTGAAGGCCTTTTGGATGTCAGTGGTGTGCAGGACCAGCTTTTTATTCACCTGACAGGTGATGCACCAAGCTGCGGTGAAGTCGATGAAAACGGCTTTGCCTTCGTCCACATCCTTTTGCACTTGTTCCACGCTGAAGGGCTTCCACACATCCACGGCGGCAGAGCTTGGCGTGGATGCGGAGGCAGGATCCCTTGGCAGGAACGACAAAATGACAAAGGAAAGAACGAAACCGGCAAGCAGCATCAGCTGGCGCAGTTTTTCGTGGCGAATGGTGTGAACAAACCAGATCCACAGCGCAACCAGCAGGAAGACGCCCAGCAGATACAATAGTGAATCCACGACGACCTGATGGGAAAGGACCCACATCAGCCACAGCACAGTGGCGAACAGTGGGAACGCCAAAAACTCTTTCAGCTTTTGCATCCACATTCCGGGCTTGGGCAGAAACTTCAAGGCCTGGGGTGCATAAGATAAAATCAAAAACGGCAAAGCCATTCCCAATCCCAGTCCTGCAAACACCATCAGCGTGTTCATGGCAGGCATGGCAAGTGAGGCCCCCAGGGCGGCGCCCATGAACGGGGCCGTGCACGGAGTAGCCACCACCGTCGCCAGCACTCCGGTCATGAAGGAACCCCACAATGACTGCGAGGTTTTCTTGGCTCCCAAATAGCTAAGTGACTGACCGATTTCAAAAGTTCCCAGAAAATTCAGGCCCAGCCAGAAAAAGAGCAAGGCAATTGCGGCGGCTATAAGTGGTGACTGCAGCTGGAAACCCCAGCCGATCTGCTCGCCACCCGCACGCAATGCCAGCAGCAGTCCACCCAAGGCAAGGAATGAACACATCACACCCATGGTGTAGTAAAGACCCGAGGTGCGAAGCTTCTGTTTGTCCTGATCCGGCCCCAGGAAGCTTAAGACTTTGATGGAAAGAACCGGGAACACACACGGCATAAAGTTCAGAATGAACCCACCCAACAAAGCCCAGATCAGAATGGTTGCCAAGGCCGTGGGAGCGGCTTTTTCAAGGGCCATCTCATAGCCCTTTTTATTGCCTGCGCTGTCTTCCGTGACCAGTAAAAAACGGGATCCGGCAAAATCTGTTTTGGAAGTGTCCTGCAGTGGCAGTTGAATCAGATACTGCGATCCTTGCGGTTCCAGAGCGGGAACGCTGCTTTTGAATGTTTCGCCATCTTCGGGGAAGACTTCGAGATTCTTAAGCTGAATCTCTGCTGGCAGGGACAGGGTGGTTTTCAGGATCTGGTCGGTGCGACCATCCACGGACCAGCGGAAAGAAGAGGGGGCGTTTTCAGGATAAATGAACGTGGAAAAGATCGCCGCGGGCGGGCCGGTTTGGGCGGCGAAAGGAATTTCTTTACGAAGTTCGGTGAAGTAGGGAATGCATTCGACTTTGCAGATCAGGAACTCCAGATTCAAAACCACGCTGATGGGTTTTGCCGGATCCTGAGGGGCTAGGTCAAAGATGAAAAGACTTTCGTGGGAATAACCCAGATTGGTCAGGCCCTCGATGTTGATTCGTTCAGGCAGGGGCCATTGTTCGCCAGTTATCTTGGCATTTTCAACGGTCCACTTCCACTTGGGTGCGGCGCCAGAATCACCGGAGTTCTTCCAGTAGATATGCCAGTGTTCATTCATTTTGAAATGCAGACCCAGTGAATTTTTCTGCGCAGGATTCCAGCCCGCGTGCGAGCTGATCAGTTCCAATGTTCCTTGCGGGAATTTAAACGAAGAAGAGCCCGCTGCAAATGCAGGGGAGACTCCGATGCAGATCAAAAGAAGAAAGCTCATCAGAAATGTCATTCCCGGATTATATGGAAAAAATCCGGGAAGTTAAAAACATAAGTGCTTAGGCCTGCATCGTATGGTGACGAACAGCAATTACAGACGGAAGTTTTTGCCGTTGACCGGAGTCGGACGGCAAAGACCTGCTTCCAGCGGACGCTGGAAGATTTCCACCGCACCCGGAGGAATCATCGCACGGCGATTGAAGATGCCGTATCCGCCCTGAGGCAAAGCCACGATCATGTCATTCAAAAGCTGACGCTGCAGATGTGGAGCAAGCAAGATGGGATCAAATGTAACCATCACACGAATCGCCGCCGTGGTTTGTACGGGCACACCACCACGGGCAACGACATCACGGATTTGTTCTGGAATTGGATTGAAAGCGACATCAAGGAAGCAATTCGGACCTGTCGGACCAAAGCCCAACAAGTTCAAAGACAGACCACGCTGTTCCCAGTTGTGTTTGGAGCTGACAGCATCCAGTAAATCTTTGCGAGTCATGCGAGGTTCACGGGATTTTAAAATTCCCAAACCCGCAGCCACAATCGCCGCCGAATTGGAGCTGCCACGATATTCAGTGCCATCAGAAAGCTTTATGGAAGAAGGCGCCAGCAAATCCGGTTTGTCCTTGAAGAAAGAAGTCGAAGAACGATCTGAATCACTCGCTCCCACCGTAATTACCGTTGGGTTGTCAGCTGGATTCAAGATGCTTTCGCCGCGGGAATGGGAAGGCATCACCAAACCATCACCATCAGCCGTGATTCGCAATTGATCGCGGTTGGTGAAATTGTTGGATCTGTTTTTCACACGCAGGAAATAAAGCCCCGGAGAAAGTTCAGCAGAGATGATTTCACGCGGGTATTTGGAAAATCCCGGACGACCTTCATTGCGGTCGGCGGATTGTTTTAAGGCGCTGTTCTGAATCACATTCAGCATGTCATCAGTAAGGGCCAGATCCAGATCCTTGGTGGTGCCTTCTTCAACATCATCTTTGAAGTCATTCCAGGAAAGAACAATCTTAGCCGAACATTTTTTTCCAGCCGCAGCCTGACAGCGCAAAGCCAAAGCGTTGTTCTGATCCGGCAACAAAACCCAATTGTCCTGAACCGTCGTCAGCGGCCCATTGTAAGTGGTCAAAGCAAAGTTCCCAGCCGCATTCACCCAAATGACGCCCGCACGAGTGGCGCGGTTGACCTCGGCATTGATAAAGCCACCACCGTCCCCATTGCCACCGTATTCCCAAACCTCAGAATAAAGAACCAGATCATATTGACGAGCAATCACATCATCAATAGCCGCTTTGAAATTGGAATACCCAAAAGCATTATACAAAGTCAGCTCAGGCATCCACTGCGAAGCCCGCATATCATTGGTCATCATGGCCGTCAGAATCTGCGCCATCTTCAACCCATGCACGACCTTCAAATTTTCAGGATTAGCCACCGGCCCGGCAACATAACGAGTCCCCGCGGGCAAAGTACGCCCAAGTTCTTTTTCATACCCAAAGAAGCCTTTATCAAGAACCGCAACCTTCAACTTGCGCCCAGGATTCTGCGAAGAATAGTAGGGAGTGAACCCCAATGAATTTTTTAATGAATCAGTATTAGTGAACGGAGACGCTACGCTGACTGTTGTCAGACCCAGCATCAAAGCGCAAAACACGAAAATTTTCATAAAAATGACTCCTATCACTTTCTTCGAAGTGCAAGAACAAGGACTTGCTTAAGCCCTTAGGAATGGGGATCTCCGCTGGAATCGACCTCCAGCCAGCGGATGCGTTGGCCGCCAAAGGCGGACAGGCTGGCGAGGGCAGGAGCCCGTGTCGATGCAAGCGAAGATCCCCATTCCTAAGGGCGGCCCGGAAGGCCGCCGTTAGTTTCTACCAGTAGTAGTTCGAGTAGTAATAGTAAGAATAGTACCCGTAGTTGTACGTGTAGCATGGTGTGTACCAGTTCCCGTACCAGTAGACGTAGCTGTAGTAGTTGTAACCGCTGTAGAAGTACCAGCTGGAAGCCCCACCATCCTGATCAAGTTCGTTGCGAACGTGTGCAGACTGGTCGAAGGAACCGGTTTGTGCCAGAACCTGCGCCTGAGCGTCACTGGTCACAGCTTGTTCAGATGCCAGAACCGTCGTTTGGTTGTTGCGGTTATCAACACGGATCACCACAGTGCCGTTCATGGACTGATTGGTTACGGAAGATTCGTTGTCCAGCTCGCCCGCAAACGCAGAGCCAGTGCCCAAAACAAGGGCTGCGACCAAAATAAGGTGTTTCATCAATGCCTCCTAAAATGGCTGTTAAATGTGCCTCCGTTTTATGCTTTCAGGGGCACATGTCATCTGAAAAAGCCTTGTTATTCGAAAGTCCTTGACGCAGGAAGACCGCGAGCGGTACGGGCTAGCGTATGGAACCTATTGGCTACTTGGAGTCTTGCTTTAAAGATAAATTTGGAACGCCGCGACAGCCTGGGCTTGTTAAGCGGGCCGAAGCACGTCTGAAAATCCGCGCGGATCTTCAGCCTGAAGAATCTTTGCAGGGCCTTGAGGGTTTCAGTCATGTGTGGCTGATTTGGGTCTTCCATCAAAACAAAGTGGCGCGCTTCCATGCGAAAGTGCATCCGCCACGTTTGGGTGGGGAAAGCATGGGTCTTTTTGCGACCCGCACTCCGCATCGTCCGAATCCGATCGGGCTGTCTTTGGTGGAACTGGTGCGCGTGGAAAAAGACGGCATCGTGGTCGCTGGAGCAGATCTGGTGGATGGCACTCCGATTCTGGACATCAAACCTTATTTGCCGGAAGTGGAATCCATTCCCAATGCCCGTACTGGCTGGCCGGCAGAGATTGCCAAGAACCCGATCACGGTGACTTTTGACGACAAGGCCGAGCAACTTTTACAAGAATGGCAGGTGCGAAACCCTGACAAAGCTTTGCGTGAAGTCATCGAAGAAACCCTGAAGCAGGATCCGCGTCCTGTCGTTTATCGTGGTTTTGAAGAGGGCGATTCCCCTTATAGAAGCTCTCACGCGGTTCGCCTGTACGACGTGGATGTCCATTTCAAATTTGAAAGCCCCACCCATGTGCGCGTATTCGATATTCTTTTTATGCATAATTAGTTGCAGTTGCCTTTTAATTGCGCAGCAGGCTACTCTCCGGATGAACCAATACAAGGGAGGATTCGTGAGAACACTGGAAACTGCTTCTCATTCTGAAAACAGCACTCTTCGCAAAGTGCCAACATTGAGCCTTGCAAGTTACACCAAAGGGACTGCCGGTGAACGCTCAGAGTTCATCGACAAACTTTTCACTGGTCTGAAAGAATATGGTTTCATCATTCTTAAAGATCACAACGTCCAAGCCGCAGATTTGCACAAAGCTTACGACATCCTTAAGAACTTCTACGCACTTCCGACAGAAGTTAAAAAATCCTATATTTCTCCAAAAGCCGGCTTCCAGCGCGGTTACACTCCATTCGGTCAGGAACACGCCAAAGATTCTCCAGTGATGGACTTGAAAGAGTTCTGGCACGTGGGTCGTGAACTTGCTGAGGGCAGCGCCCTGAAAGCGGTTTACCCAGCCAACGTATGGCCTTCGGAACTGCCAGAGTTCCAGGCGCATTTCTCCAAGTTGTTTGCGGCATTGGAAGAAGCGGGCGATGTAATGCTGGAAGCACTGACGATGCCTTTGGAAGTTGAAAAAGACTTCTTCGCAAAAATGACCAAAGATGGAAACTCCATCCTAAGACTTTTGCATTACCCACCAATCCCTGAAGGTGTTGATCCTCGTTGTGTTCGCGCAGCGGCTCACGAAGACATCAACTTCATTACAATTCTTCCAGCTGCAACCGCTTCCGGTCTGCAATTGAAAGATCGTGATGGCACTTGGTTGGATATCGACTCTGAACCAGACACATTGATCGTGGACGTGGGTGATATGCTGGCTCGTCTGACGAATGACGTTTTGCCATCCACTACACATCGTGTGATCAATCCACAGGATGGTACAAATCAAAGCCGTTATTCCATGCCGTTCTTCATGCACCCGCATCCGGATGCAATGCTAAGCTGCTTGCCATCTTGTAAAGGGACAGGCGCGAAGTACGCTGATATTACTGGACAGGATTTCTTGATGCAGCGACTGCGCGAGATTGGCTTGCTGAAGTAAGCCCAAACTTGTCACCACAGTTGAAATGACTTCAAGAAAGGGATCCACACGGATCCCTTTCTTGCGTTTTAGGCCCTGGGGCCACTAGAACAAAGTCACCTGCGAATTTCACATGAGGGGGAATCATGCGATATTTGATGTTAGTGGTGATGGTCCTGACAGTTCTGTGGTCGGCGTATGGCCAGGCAATGCAGACGATGGAAGCCAATCGTATGAGCTTCCGCATTCAGCCCTTGGGCGGCAAAGGCTATGACTATTCGGCGATCTGGAATCCTCTTAGTGAAACAGCGATGTTGCGCATTGGACTGGTGCTGAATGCGGCAGATGCATTTCTGGTGAATAAATCTATTTCTTTTGCCTCTGCCAGTGAGGTTGATTTTGAAACCAATCAGGGTTCAACCGTGCGCGGATACTGCGAAGTGAATCAGTGGTACCTGGAATACGAACCCGGTCTGCCCAATTATCTGATGTATGTCGGAATGAAGGGCCCTGGATGCGAAGACGTGGCCAGAAAATTTGATATCATGCAGGTTCGCTTTAACTTTAAAGGAATTTCCCTGCCGCAGTTTGTACCCATTGACGTCGCTGTTGATATCAGTCGATAAATAAGGGATGAGCAAGAAATCAGCTTTGATTCTATCCCTTGTTGTTGCCGTTCTTTTGATTATCTCTTTCTGTCATTTCTATCAGTCAGCGCCGCCAGAAGATGTCGGGGCTGAATCTGAAGCTATGGGTGTGCCGGCTCAGCCGGAACAAACGGCGACAGTTTCGCCAAAGGCCGAACCTCCTCCGGTGGATGTGTCGGCGGCCCCCTCTTCGGCGGGCTTCTTGCCTACTGAAGTGGAAGATCCCGGCAAGTTCGCAGCTTATCAGCAAAAACTGAAAGAGATGGCGGTTTGTCTGAACATGCAGATGAACACGCTGGACCCCAATGTTGAAATCAACTTTGAAACTTTCAATCAGGTGATCAATCCGGATCTGGGTGACGTGGTCACGCAGTCGGAAGAATGGGTGGCCACGGACTTGCGAACGAAGTCCGGTGAAATGCGCCGTATTTATATCGAAAATGCTCCTAGTATTGAAATGGAGTCTTCCCGCACGCTGAAATATTATTCCTTTGATGCTGGGGGGGCACAGAAAGAGATTTCTTTGTCCAAAGAACAGATGGCCAATCCATCCGACACCCTGGTGGCAAGTCTTGAGGCTGATGGGGAAGTGGTGGGTCGTTCTATTTCCCGCAAGATCTTTTACTCCAATGGGGATGATCTTTTGCTGGTGGAAAAAAACGGCAAGATCTTTTCCTTTGAGCTGGCTCATGACGGGGCGGTCTTCCGCTGCACGGGAGCAGACAAGGCTGCGACTTTCCAGTGTCAGTGCAAGTAGGTCCCTGTGGATTCTGAAGAGCTGGGCCTTGAAAACCTGCCGCTGGATCAGCTGAATCTGTCGTTTGATATGTGGACGATTGTAGCGGGCTTGCTTTTCAGTTTGATCGGCTGGTGGCTGTTTCGTCAGGGAAAAAAGAAAGAAAACAAACGATTCAGATACGTGGGCATTTTGCTGATGGTCTATCCTTATGTAGTTCAAGGGGCTTTCTGGAACTGGATCGTGGGTTTGATTTTATGCGGATATGCCTACTATTGGTGGGATTAAACAGGCTACAATTTTCTTTCTTTACTAGGAGGAATCATGGAAACAAATGAACTGCACCGCGGACGCTTGATTGATCACCTGCAACTGGTGGTTCAGGATCTGGAAAAAACCAAAAAGTTTTATTCGGCGGTTTTTGAAACCCTGGGCGTTCCCATGGGTGGCGAGGGGCCTGGGTTCTTCTGGTGTGATGAATTGTTTATTTCTGCTATCGACAGTCCGGCCAGCGCAGGAAAGTTGACAGGTCGAACTCATCTGGCATTTCAGGCTAAAGACCGCGATATGGTGAAGAAATTTTACGAAGTGGCGTTGAAATCCGGCGGCAAGGATAACGGAGCTCCCGGAGAACGTCCATATCATCCAGGATACTATGCTGCTTTTGTGCTGGATCCGGATGGGAACAATATCGAAGCGGTCTTCCATGGTCCTGCGAAAAAGTCGGCGGAGTCGGTGAAGATCACCTTCTAAATGGCAACTACATGTTGAAATGCATGAAAGGCTCTTTGCTTTGGCAAAGGGCTTTGTCTTAATTCGATGCAGCATGGAGTGAGTCATAATTAAACAAACAATAGATTAATTAAAGTATTTCCAGCGGTAGCCGAATGATAGGACTCGCGAGGAGATAGATGAAAAAAACAATTGCTGAAATGGGTCCAAAGGTTCGGCCTCAGGCTCATCTGTTAAATCTGTTTAGTCATACCCAGTCTAATCATCCAAATTACGCTCTTTTGCTCGGAGCAGGTGCCAGTATTTCTAGTGGTGTCAGTTCTGCGAAAGCACTAATAGAAAAGTGGAGACAACAAGTTTGCACTCACGAAAAAGTGCCGCCAAATGAGAAAGATAAGTTCGTGAAGGAGTCTTCTTGGTATGATTGCCCTGAAGAGTATTCAATTTTATTTGAAAAGCTTTATGATCATCCTAGTCAGCGGAGAGAAGTAATTGAGTCGCTACTAGAGAAGGCGGCCCCTTCGTGGGGTTACATATATCTCGTTAATCTACTTAGAAAAGGGTATATTAATACAGTATTAACTACTAACTTTGATGACCTTCTCAATGAAGCTTGCCATCGATTCTCGAGTGAAGTTAAGCCGCTTGTTTGTTCCCATGATTCAAGTATTTCTTCGATACGAATTACGTCCAAAAGACCAAAAATAATCAAGCTCCATGGCGATTTCCTATTCGATAATATTAAGAATACCCTAAGTGAACTAGAATCTCTTGAATCAAACATGAGAGATAAGTTTAGACAGTTCGCAACAGAATACGGATTGATTGTCGTAGGGTATGCGGGAAATGATCGAACTGTCATGGACTCGTTGGAATCCTTGCTTAAAGATGAAAATAAGTTTCCACATGGTGTGTACTGGTGTCTCAGGAAAGATAGTATTATCTCACCAAAACTTGACGCAATTTCTAGACATCCAAAATTTAGGTTTGTAGAAATTGAGAGTTTTGATGATCTGTTTGCAAATATTCATGCAAGCTTAAACTTGGATTTACAAGTTGAGATGGTGGATCCTTACAAGGCACTTGCTACTCGTCTAAATAGTCTTATTGACTCTACTAGAATTTATCCTGAGTCTGCACCAGTGAATCCCATAATTGATAAAGATATCAAAAATTTGGCTAAGAACGTTGCTGTAGCTCAAGGGATTTCAGACGAAAAGATTTCATCCAAAGAAGAGCCTGAGGTTAAAAGCGCTCCATCGGCGGAAGTGCAGGGTAGTGGTATTAGAGTAACCATTCCATTCTTGATGCTTGCGCGGGTTGCGGAAGAGCAGAAGAAGTTTGATGAAGCTTGGAGTTTTGCTTTAAGAGAGTTTAAACAGTCCGGAGAAATGGCATCTCTTCGTTATTTGTTTAATCTTCTCAGTAAGGGGAGTCTGGCGAATAAAGTTGATGCTTCTATGAAGCTGTGGAGCGAAAATAAGCATCGAATTGAAAAAGATTTGTTTATTGTCTTTACGCTCGTGGTTTCTCTAATTACTTTAAAAAAGTACGATGAGGCAGTCGCTATATTGACTGAGGCCAAAGATCTTAGTGCTAAGGCGGATGCTTCGGTACAATTTGATACGTATTGGATGTTAAATCGACTTCAAATTAAGACATTCCTAAATGAACCATTCTTGGCGGAGGAACTGGAAATACTTAGCAACGCATATAGGAATGGCGTAGGTAATGAGGTGAAGATGGGGGCTGCTATTCTGCTTGGTAATTATGAAATGGCAGAAACGCTTTTTGAGAAGATCAAGAAAGAAGATGCTAACTGGGCAAGCCAAATGGAAACCTGGCCTATTATGAAGATCTTGCGACATAAAGATATGACGTTAGGAGATGTTGTGGTAGGTGAGCCGGTCTAAGGTGTGTCAAATCGCATGAAAGGCTCTTTGCTTTGGCAAAGGGCCTTTTGCTTTCTTGAGGGTGACATCGGCGGAACTTAAAATAAGTCGTTCACCCCAAGGAGGATTTCATGGAAAGAAATCGATTCAGACATCAGGATGAGTATCGTCGGCGTCCCGAGCGTGAGCCTGACTACAGCGAGTTTATTGATGAATACGACCGCCATCAGACACCGCCTCCGTCCTCGGAGGATCGGATTCGATATCGCCGGGAGGCTCAGGCACCCGATGATTACGTGGACTATCGCAGCCGCAGCCGCGGGGACAATCGGGAGCTTCGGGAGGAACGGGAATATCGCCTGCGTCGTCGGGATAATTCTGACAATCGGGATTTTGAAATGAATCGGGATTATGAGCGCGGCACCGAGATGGACTATCGCGATTACGAACCTCATCGTGAAAGACATCCCGATGAAAGAGCTTATGGTCAGTCCGACTGGACGCCGCGGGACTCGTATGAAGCTGAACGCATTCGCAATGGTTATCGCAATTCCTACGAAGCGCGCCATCCCGAGCTGGATCGCCACTATGGCAGGCATTTTGATTATCGCTATGGCAGTGATGATATTGATTTCGACAGCCGGGAAGAACGGCCTTTGCGCCGCCCTCGTCGTCATCCGCGCCATCGCTCGGGTTACTGATTTTGAAATAAAAAAAGCCTCCGTGATTTGCACCACGGAGGCTTTTGAGTTTTCAGATTACTGGAAGCGGGTCAAAGCATCACGCAATGAATCCAGCTGAACCTTGGACTGTGCCAGCAAGACACGGTCGGCGGCTACAACTTCTTCATCTGCGTTGGCGACAAACTTTTCATTGGAAAGCTTGCCAGAAAGCATGCCGATATCGCGAGTCAGTTTTTCAATCGACTTGTTGATACGTTTTACTTCCTCGTCGAAGTCCACCAGGCCTTCAAGTGGGATGATCACTTTCACGCTGGCGTCTTTCACCACCACCGGAGCCACGGCACATTTCATCATGTTACCTTCAGGTCCGATTTCCATGTTTTCCAGACGACCCATCGTCATCAAAGCCGTGCGGTTGTTGCCAAGGATTTTTTGCGTCTGATCGTTGGTCACACCCAGGCGCACGTTCAATTTGACAGCCGGGCTGATGCGGTTT
This sequence comes from Bdellovibrio sp. MYbb2, assembly GCF_056175685.1. Taxonomy (NCBI): domain Bacteria; kingdom Pseudomonadati; phylum Bdellovibrionota; class Bdellovibrionia; order Bdellovibrionales; family Pseudobdellovibrionaceae; genus Bdellovibrio; species Bdellovibrio sp. MYbb2. Next base: position 195,384 of record NZ_JBJKJI010000001.1, on the reverse strand, counting down.
TCACCACGGATATTGCGGATCGCGGTGATAACTTCCTTCACGATGTCGATTTCCAAAGCGGCTTGGGCAGAACCCAGGCTTAGGAACTCTTTGTCGTTACGGGTGTTCGGGTACTGATCCACAATACACGCAGTGCCTTTGATCGGAAGCTTCTGGTAAATCTCTTCAGAGATAAACGGAGCAAACGGGTGCAGCAGGCGCATGATACGGTTCAGAACCTGAGCGATCACCAGCTGAGTCGCGGCTTTTTCTTCCGCGTTGTTGCCGTTCAGGATCGGTTTGGTGAACTCGATGTACCAGTCACAGAACTGATTCCAGATAAACTGGTACAGAGCTGTGGATGCATCAGAGAATCGGTCCTGTTCCATCGCTTCTTCAACAGTTTTGGTCACTTCCTCAAGTTTGGAGATGATCCATTGGTCAAAGACGCTGATGTGGGCTTTATTCGGCAAAGCTTTCACGCCTTCAGCCGGAGCCTTGAAATCAGACAGATTGGAAAGCGCAAAACGAGCCGCGTTCCAAACTTTGTTCATGAAGTTGCGGTAGCCTTCAAGACGCTGTTCGCTGAACTTGAAGTCTTTGCCTGAATACAGGTGTGCCGCAAAGGTGAAGCGCAAAGCATCGGCACCGTGCTTTTCAATCATTTCAACCGGGTCAATAGAGTTACCCAAAGACTTGGACATCTTGCGCCCTTGAGAATCACGTACCAGACCGTGGATGTAGACCGTGCGGAATGGAACGTCTCTTTGGAACTCAAGACCCATCATGATCATACGAGCCACCCAGAAGAAGATGATATCGTGACCAGTCACCAGATAGCTGGTTGGGTAGAATGTTTTCAGTGTTTCGGATTCATTCGGCCAGCCCATTGTGGAGAACGGCCACAAAGCAGAACTGAACCATGTGTCCAGAACGTCGTCGTCCTGGTGAAGTTTCGTGCTGCCGCATTTTTCGCAAGCCGTGACATCTGTTTCAGCCACTGTCTGATGATTACAGTCTGCACAGTACCAAACCGGAATACGGTGACCCCACCACAATTGACGGGAAATACACCAGTCTTCAATGTTGTTCAGCCAGTGCAGGTAAACTTTTGTCCATGATTCCGGTTCAAAGCGGATCGTGCCGTTTTCAGCAACACGTTTTGCCGGAACTGCCAAAGCTTCCATTTTCACGAACCACTGTTCAGAAAGGTAAGGCTCTACCACCGCGCCAGAGCGCGAGCAGTGACCTACAGAGTGAACGTGTGGTTCTTCTTTTTCCAGAAGGTCCTGGGCTTTCAGGTCCTCCAGGATGCGCTTGCGTGCCTCTTGAACTTTCAAGCCGGCATAAACGCCGCCGTTTTCATTGATCTCGGCTTTTTTCGTCAGGATGTTGATGAACTCAAGATTGTGGGTTTTCCCGATCTTGTAGTCATTGAAGTCATGCGCCGGAGTGATCTTCACCACGCCAGAACCGAATTCCTTGTCCACGTAAGTGTCAGCAATGATCTTGATTTTTCTGTTGGTCAAAGGCAGCAGAACGTTTTTGCCAATCAGGTGCTTGTAGCGTTCATCTTCAGGATGCACACACACTGCAGAGTCACCCAGCATGGTTTCTGGACGAGTCGTCGCCACAATCAGGAAGCCGGAACCGTCTTCCAGAGGATACTTCACGTGATACAAAGAGCCTTTGATCTGCTTGTGTTCAACTTCCAGGTCAGAGATCGCTGTTTCCAGAGGACCGGACCAGTTCACCAGACGCTGGCCACGATAGATCAGGCCTTTTTTGTGAAGGGATACGAACACTTTGCGAACGGCTTTGGAAACGCCTTCGTCCAAAGTGAACACGGCGCGATCCCAGTCACAGGAATCACCCAGGCGGCGCATTTGTCCATAGATGCGGTTTCCGTACTGGTGTTTCCAGTCCCAAACTTTTTCTACGAACTTTTCACGACCCAGATCGTGACGAGTGACACCGTCCTTTTTCAACTCGCGCTCGACAACGGATTGAGTGGCGATACCGGCGTGATCTGTTCCCGGCAACCACATGGTGTTGTAACCGTTCATTCTTTTCCAGCGGATCATCATGTCCTGGATTGTGTGATCCAGAGCGTGACCCATGTGCAGGAATCCCGTGACGTTCGGAGGAGGAAGGATGATAGAGAATGGAGGTTTTGTGGATTGATCCTGGGCTTTGAAGTACCCGTTCTTTTCCCACCATTCATACGTGCGCGATTCAACATCTGCGGGATTATAACGATCTGATAACTGTTCTGACATTTTCAACGACCTCTAAAGGTTTTAAGGATATGAAATTCTTAAGTTTTTAACCCCTAGAGGCTAACAAATTCAAGCACTTTGGGATAGGCCAAATCGGCAGAAGTTCAGGTGAAAATAGACGAGGGAAGGTGGGGGGATGGGGAGCGGTGCGAAATAAAAAGGGAGGCTCTGGGCCTCCCTTGATCTAAGTCTGTATGAACAGGGCTTATTTTTCTTACTTCAGGAAATCTGCCATCAGGCGAGCGCCCAGGACAACTTCCTGGCTTGTGATGTCGTCGCCAGCTTCTGGCTCTTCTTTCACGTTTGCGTAAGCCAGGTGATAGCGGAAGTTGGTGTCAGCATAAGGTTTATACTCAAGAACTGCACCGTAACCCATGAACTTGTTGGTCGCTTCGCCGCCAATTTCAAGCTTCTCTTCAGAAGTCTGGAACTCAAGACGTGGAGTCCACTGTTCCCAACCAGTGTAAGCAAGTTTTGCCACGATGGAAGTCACAGTGTCTTTGTCGCCAGATGCGTCCTCTTTGAACTCAGACATCAAGTAATCTAAAGAGACCATCATTGGTTTTGCGTTCCACATTACCCCAGCTGCCATCAGTTGGTGCTTATCGCCATCAGCCGGTCCGCCCATTGTATGATAGGAAAGATTTGTCATAAGAGCTTTGTCCATGAACGTGCCTCTCCAGATCGCACCCATCAAGCTGGTATTTTGATCGGCGGAAGTGCCGGATGCACGTACAGGGCTTGGTTCATCTGTAGCAAGTAGAGTAATAGTTTGGTCAGCAAAAGTGAACATACCCTTAACACCAGTCAGATATAGAAGGTCAGTTGTTCCAAGGTTGTGGCCGGTGCCGCCCGTAGTTGCTGCGCGGCTGGCAAGATCGCCATTCGGGCCTTTTAAAGTATAGAATTGAGAAGTTAGATAAAGATCAGCGCCACTAGTTGCGCCTTCAAAGCCACCAATATCAGAATTTACTTTACCAACACTTAATGCAAACATGTCGGACATTTTGTGTGTCAAGAATGCATACTCTACGGCAGTCTGTGTGCTATCCACACCAGTAGTTGCATCTTTATTGAAGGCCAGACGAACGCGGAAAGAAAGATCTTCCGTTGCTTTGCCCTGGTAATCCAAACGGCCCGTCTTGAAGTAAAACTTGGAGAAGTCCTTCAATGCGGATTCGTCATAGGTTGTAGAGTTGTAGTCTGCACGCAGGTCCAAATTCAAAGTTCCGGCCTGAGCTGCAGAAGTCATCGTTGTTGTAGCAAGAGCTGCAATCAAAAACTTTTTCATGTTACTTCCTTGTTTAAAGTTCTAAGTTTTGATGTAGCCAGTATGGTATAAAGTCTTGCCTTCAACAACAATGCTTTAAAATTTTGTGTTGGTTCTGTGTCAAATTATTGTTGGCGTTCTTTCAAGAGGCCTTCAAGACCACCTTTAACATAGAAACTATTGATGAATCCGGCTTGTTCCAACATGGCCGCAACCTGCGGCGCTGACTTTTCATCACGATCCAGAACCACGACGGCAAAGTGCGGAGGCAGACTTTTTCCTTTTACCGCCTCCAACGCCCCCTCGGGGGTGGATGGCAAACTGATGTTGTCCAAATGCATTTTGGTCACGCTTTTGTACCAGTCATTCAGATCCACATTGTCCAGTATAACCAGTAAAAAAGGCGTGCGGGTTTGAATCAGATTGTCGAATTGAAAATAACCGATTGAATTAAAGTCCATGATTTATCCTACGCGCCCGTGTTCCGGGATGAATTTGTAAATGATAAGGACGATGGCAAGTCCAAGGAACGCCATCAGGCCTGATGCCCAGAATGGAGCGGTGATCGCCACGGCTCCGTAAAGTGCGCCACCCAGTGCCGGGCCGATGATACGCCCCAGGGACGCCATGCTTTGAGTGACACCCATTGCGGCTCCTTGTTCGTTGGAGTCTGAAAGCAAACTGACGCTTCCCATGATTGATGGGTTGGTCAGGCCGTTACCCAGTGATAACAAAGTCATGGTGATCGCCATACCGGTGATGGAATCCACCACTGCAATGCCGGTCAGACCCAGGGCAAAAAGCAAAATACCCAGACGCAGAACCTTGCGCTCGCCCCATTTTGGCAACAGACGACGGACCAGGAAGCCTTGGGTGAAGATGATGATCACACCAATGTATGCAAAACCGAAACTAACCTGTTTCACATCCCACTGATACTTTTCACCCATGAACAAAATCAAAGTCGCTTCCATCGAGGACATGGCCAGTGACGAAAGCATGAACACGGTCACCAGGGCACCGACTGTTTTTTTGTTCAGATACTGCCACATGACCGAGAAACGTCTTTTCTTGGCGGCAGATTCGCTTTTTTCGCTCAGGGATTCTTTCAGGAACTTCAAGCCGAACAGGAAGTTCGCAAAGCACAAAGCCGCCACCCAGTAAGAGGCAAACGAAGTGTCAAAGTGCGCGGCTGGATTGATGTGGTGACCCCACACTGCTAAACCGCCACCCAAAGCCGGGCCGACAACAAAGCCCAAACCAAATGCGGCACCGATCAGAGCCATGCCTTTGGAGCGCTCATGTTTTGGGGTGATGTCTGAAATGTAAGCCGATGCGGTGGAAAGGCTGGCGCCAAAGAAGCCCGCAAGGATGCGTGCAACAAAAAGCCATTCTAAGGACCTTGCCCAGGCAAACATGATGTAAGACAGAGTTTCGCCGACCAAGCAGAACAGCAGAATCGGGCGACGCCCCAGGCGATCGCTGAGGCGGCCCCAGAAAGGAGCAAACAGGAATTGCATCAGGGAATAAACTGAAAGCAGCAAGCCTGTTTCAAGCGCCGTGGCGCCGAAGTTGCGACTTAGGATGGGGAGGATTGGGATAACCACACCAAAGCCCACTAAATACAGGAAAACAGTGAAAAAGATGATGGCCAGCTGTGATTTGTTTGATGTCGCAGTCATAGGGTTGTTAATATTAGGAAGTTATGAAAATGGCAAATAATCTTCCGCGTTGGGCGTGTGTCGCTCTGTCTATTTTTTCGATCTCATTGCCAGCTCTGGCTGTGGATAACTACAAGGAATTTCGCCGGGATCACTGGGATTTCGAGGTGAATGCCAACTATTTCTATTCTGAGGCCAATTATCCGGCTTCAGGGGGCGGCAGTCAGAGCCTGGTAAGCGGCAACAGTTACTCATTGATCGATACTTCTTTTGGGACTCGCTATGTTCCGAAAAGAAACTGGTCGATTTTGGGCTGGGGAACGATCAGTAATGCCGAAAGCAAGGACTCGGTCGCAAGCCGTTCCAACAGCTCGATCAGCGAAGCGGCTGTGGGTTTTGATTTCCTGATGTATTCCGATGCGTTTCAGCTGATTCCGGAAGTCATCGCGGTCATGCCTTTTGAAGAGGTCAACCCTGCTTCGGATACCGTATTGAATTCTGAAGGGGTTTTTGAGGTTCGCTCCCGTTTGATTGCACAGAAAGATTTCGGAACCATGCGGGGCTATGGCTGGCTGGGTTTCAACTATCGCGGCAGCGGTCGTTCATTCCTGATGCCTTGGGGCGTGGGGGCGCAGATGAAACTGCAGCGCCTGCGTTTGGGGGCCGAGCTTTTCGGCTATCAAAGTGTTTCTGATGACACAACCGATGTGACTGAAGCTTTGCGGACTTCCTACATAAACAGCGTCAATGCCGGATCCATGAAGTTCTATTCTGTGAAGCCAAACCTGATGGACAGCCAGCTGTATGCAACCTGGCTGATCAGTCCGAAGCTGAGTGTGCAGGCCAACGGGGGTATGACCCTGACTGGTTCTAACTCGGCGGCGGGATTTCATGTGGGCGGATTCATTCGCTACAGCTTTGATATGAGTGAGGGCTATTCAGAACCTGAATATGTTGCGCCGGTTGAAAATCCGGTGCCGAACTATCGCTCCAATATGTATGAAGAAAGCGACCTGAGTTCTGAAAAGAAAGTTCGTCGCTTCAAAGAACAGACGGGTGACGGTGTGGATCAGAATCTGTTCAAAGCCCGTCCCACGCAGCCGAAGAAGCTACCGCCAGTGGATGATGGCTTGCAACAGCAGCTGGATGATACGGAATTCCAGATCGAGCTGAAAACCAACAAAAAGAAACGTCGTTAGTTTTTGGGAAGCCTGAGGGCTTCCCTTATTTTTTCCGCGTCCAGGCCTGTCAGCTCCACCACTTTGTGGCGCCCGGTTTCCCCTTTGATCAAATGCACATCACGCTTGGGAATATCAAACAGATCCGAAAGAAATTCGATCAGGCATTCGTTGGCTTTTCCGTCGACAGGCGGGGCGGTCAGTTTGATTTTGATTTCGCCGTTGTGGGGGCCCACAACTTCGTTCCTGGAGGACTTGGGCTGAATAAAAAGGTGGAGTCGAGCTCCACCTTTTGTTGCTTCAATCATGAAGATCTTTGTACTGATTATTCAGCAGAAAGAGGAGACACGTTTGGAGAGCGGCCTGCGCCATTTCCATTCACGATATTGTGATTTGGAAGCTGAGCCTGTGGCATGTACTTTTCACCTTGTTCCAGCAAAGACAGATGCGCCTGTGCCAAAGCTTTCAGGTTGGCTTCAAACTGCATGCGTGCGCGCTTCAGTTCAGTCACTTCCTGGTACATTTTCTTCAAAGAGTCGCGGGAATCACGAGTGATGATTTCGGCCTTTTGCTGAGCATCGGCGATGATCAATTTCGCTTCACGGTCTGCATCCTGACGAAGGCGGTCTGCCATCTGAGTTGCAGTGGCGATAGTCTCTTTCAAAACCTGATCGCGCTCTTTGTATTCCATCAAAGAAAGTTCTTTTTCGCGAATGGCTTCTTTCAGGGTGTTTCTTTCCTGAATCAAGGACTCCATCTGGGCAGCGATTTGCTGAAGGAAATCCATAACCTCGTCAGCATCAAGACCCATCATCTTTTTACCAAAAGATTTGTGAGCGATATCGATAGGAGTAATTCTCATTTTGTTCCTCCTTGAACAATATGATTAAGGATAAAGGCCGAGTCTGTGCCTGGGCAAGGTTATTTGATTTCCCGGGCCATTTCTTTGTTTCTCATCGCCGCTTTCTCAAAGCTGATGCGAAGAGCGCGTTCAATCTCAAGCTCTCTCATGGACTGAAGTCCAGCCGCAGTGACACCTTTTTTGGAAGTGACACGGGCCTGCAGGTCTTCAACCCCTTCGCGGGCTTGTGCTGCCAGCAAAGAAGCGCCAACAAAAGTTTCAATGGTCATCATGCGGGCCTCTTCGACCGAAAAGCCGTGCTCTTCGATCCAGTCCTGCCAGTACATCATCATTTCAAAGACAAATCCGGTGCCGCTGGAGCAGGAAACCATCAACGCTTCAAACTGATCCTCGTCGTGAACCTGAATCACGCGACCCAGAGGTGCGAACAAATCTTCGACGGTGGCATCAAGTCCCCCGTCATCGTCATCGTTCAAAAGATAACCGATGACTCCGCGGCCGATCAGGGACGGGGTGTTGGGCATCACGCGTGCAAGGCGGGCCCCCTGAATGTAACGTTCCAGTTTTTCCATGCGGATGCCAGCAGCAACACTGATGACGATTTTGTGTTCGTCAAAGCTGCGGGTGACTGGTTCCAGCGCCAATAACAGATCCTGGGGTTTGATCGCCAGGATGATGATGTCGCAGGTGTCGACCAGTTCATCATTGCTAAAGACTGGATTTATTTTGAATGTCTCAGCAAGTTTGTGAAGTTTTCCTTCGGAGCGGTTGGAAGCGAAGATGTTTTTGGCAGGAAAGCCTCCTTCGATGAGACCTTTGATCATGGCTTGCGCCATATTCCCTGCACCCAGAAAGCCGATTTTTTGCGATTTCAACAAGGGATTCATATAGTGATCCTACCCTTTGGCGGGACGTTCGCCAAATAAAATAGTCCCAAGGCGCACGATTGTGGCGCCTTCCTCAACGGCAACCGGATAATCGTGACTCGTGCCCATTGACAGCTCATTCAGTGGATGGACTGTCGTGTCCGTAGTCGCTTTTAGTCGGTCGCGCAGTTGGCGCAGCTCTGCAAAGTAAGGACGTACTTCGACCCCGGTTTCGGTTAATGGTGGCATGGTCATCAGGCCATAAATATGAAGATGGGGCAGGCTTGTCAGTTCAGCCCACTGGCTTTCGAGGGTTTCTGCGGAAAAGCCCTCTTTGCTGGCTTCGCCTGCCAGATTGACCTGAATCAGGATGTTCTGAGTGACGCCCTTTTGTTCACATTGGCGGCTGATCACATGAGCCAGTTCCGGGGAATCCACGGAGTGAATCAGATGGAACTTTCCGACGACCATTTTGGCTTTGTTCTTTTGAAGATGACCAATCAGGTGCCACTGGATGTCGGCAAGGTCAGAAAGCACACTTTGTTTTTCAAGGGCTTCCTGAACGTAATTTTCACCAAACAGGCGCTGACCCTCGGCGTGCAGGGCGCGCACCTTTTCAGCCGGCTGAAGTTTCGAAACGGCCAGGATTTTGGCGGGTTTTGCTTTTTCTGTGATCTCTTTTAATGCCATGACGTGAAACCTATCATTCCGATTGCGAAAATGTCCAATAAAAATACCATCGCTACTTTTTTTGTTGACGACACTGGAAATGGTGGTAGAACATGGTTCATGAGACGCTCCTCCCGAAGAGCCACAACCCGTATAGATAACCCCCGTCTGCATCTTGCGAAGCAGTTCGGGGGTAAGCTTTTAAGAAACAGCCACGCCAAAACGGCGCGGCCGCTTTCTTTGAAGAAAACCATGCATGTTGTGTTGTCGTCAGAATCAGCCCGGGGCGAATGGGCCTTTGAAAAATCGAAGAACAAGAAAATCATCGAAACAGTTTTGAAAAGTCAGGCGCGTAAGTACGGCATTTCGCTGAATGAAATCGTCTGTGCGGGGGAAAGTCTGCATGTGCGGATTCGCCTGCGCAAGCGGCGCACCTTTGCACCGTTCATTCGTGCGGTCAGTGGGATGCTGGCCCTGATGATCACGGGGGCGGGTAAAACACGAAAACTGAAAAAGAAGTTTTGGGATCAGCGCCCGTGGACCCGGATCTTGGAAGAAATTCGCGGTTATTCAGTCATTGCTGACCGCGAAATATTCGAATATCTAAAAAAAATAGGACTGCACTCACAGTCCTATCCTTTAAGAATCTAAAAGGTACCTGCTTACTTTTGCAGAAGCGCCGCGTTTTATGCAGGGCTTCTGCAAAAGTAAGCAGGTACCTTTTGGGGTTAGCGGCGGTTTAGTTTTGGGAAGATGTTGCGGTCGGTGAGGGACACGAAACGGTAGCCGTCTTGTTCCAGCATCGTCATCAGGCGATCCAGGCTTTGAGCGGTGTTGCGGTGAATGTCGTGCATCAGCAGAACGCCACCGTTTGTTTGTGCAACAGCGTTGGCGACATAGCCGGCATAATCACGGCGCAGGCTTTGCGGAGCCTGGCAGGTTGCATTTTCTTTGTCGCTGACCTGGCCGTCAGCATAGGCCCAGTCACAAGTATCGATATCCCAACCCACGTTCACATAACCCAAAGAGCTGACCAGCTCGTTGCTGGAACATGTCGAGTTTCCGTAGGGATAACGGAAGAATCTTGGCGTGCCCACCGTGCGAAGCAGACGGTCGGTTTGCGAGATTTCAGAGTTCATGCGCGAAGAGCTCAACTCGTGGAAGTTCGGATGGCTGTAAGAATGATTCGCCAGTTGGTGACCTTCCGCCACCATACGGCGCAGGATTGCTTCGTTGCCTTTGATTTTGCTTCCCAAAATAAAGAATGTGGCTTTGGCGCCGTGAGCTTTCAGTACATCCAAAATCAAAGGCGTGGTTTCCGGGTTCGGGCCGTCATCGAAAGTCAGAGCGATCGTACCGCGAGTGACAGAGTCAGGAATCTGTATGGCGTACTTGCAGCGGTTCGGTTTGAATTTATCGAAGATGCCCCACTCAATGCCGTGCTGCTTGAGGATCTTTTCCATCGACTTGTTCATACCCTCAGTCGTCTGACGCTCGATCAGTTCTTCGTTGGAGGGTGCTTGTGGCAGAACTTCTTCCTGTGCGTGAGCCAGAGAAGCGGTCAATGTCAGAGCGGACAGGGCCAAAGCGATAGGGCGTTTCATGAATCAAGACCTCCGGTTAAAAGCTGAAAGGCGCACCATAACAGAGGATGCGCCGAAGGCCCCAGAGATCTTTCAGTGTTTAAAATTTGGACAGTAGATTTTTCACCAGCTCGATGGGAAGTCCCACGACGTTGTCGAAGGGGCCGTCGAAGCGTTCGATGAATTTTCCGCCCTGACCCTGAATCCCGTAAGCACCGGCCTTGTCCATCGGTTCGCCGGTGTCTATGTAGGTCCAGATTTCATCATCGCTCAGATTGCGGAAGTGAATTTTTGTGGTCTCAGTCTGAGACACTTCCTTGCCGGTGCTGGACTCGACCAGGCACACCGCCGTGATGACTTCATGATATTTACCCGACAAAAGTTTAAGAATCCGGTAGGCATCCTGACGATCGGCGGGCTTACCCAGGGGGGCCCCGTCGAAAATCACCTCTGTGTCCGCGCAAAGCACGATAAACGCGTCTGTACGGCTGGACTTTAGCAGGGGCAAAGCCGCACTCGCTTTTCGTCTGGCAATATCTAAAATCTGATCGTTTACATTCAGGTTTTTATTAGGAATTTCCGATACTTTAACTGGAACCACGTCGAATGAAAAACCCGCTTCACTTAGAAGCTGTTTTCGGCGCGGTGACTCTGAGGCCAAGATCAATGCTGGTTTCATGAGGATACTTGAACACGAAGAGGCGAAAATGGGAAGTGCAGAGTTAATGCTGATTCTGGGATTGCTGCTCGCAGGAGTTGCGGTCTTCCTTTTTGTCAGTTCCATCTTTGCAAGTAACACGGACAAGCAGCAGCTTTCATGGGCGAACAATGATGAACCGGTAAAATCCAAAAACCCGGTGATCAATTTCTCGCGTCCGCTGGTGCATCAGTTCACCCTGCAGCACGCGATGAAAATTCGCAGTGAATCCTATCGCAAAAAAGTTCGCAAGTTCATCAAAACCTCGGGCCTGTCATCAGAGCTGAACGAGGATGAATTCATCGGGTTGCAGTTCCTGTGGGGGATCATGTTCCCGATCTTCCTGCTGGTCATGAACTTCTCGCTGCAGCTGGGTTTGTCCCCGATGGTTGTGGTGGGTATGGGTCTGATTGGTTTCTATCTGCCGCAGATTCACGCACGCGGTGAAAAGAAGCGCCGTGAGCTTTCAGTGCGCGCGGACCTGCCGTTCTTCATCGATCTGCTGGCGCTGTCGGTGGAAGCGGGTCTGGACTTTTTCTCGGCGATCCAGAAGATCGTGGATAAAGCCAACGGCACGGACAGTGTGCTGGCGGAAGAGTTTTCAATTGTTTTGAAAGATATCAAAATCGGTTCCTCCAAGGCGCAGGCTTTGAAGGAAATGGCCGAGCGCCTGGACATGAACGAGATCACAAGCTTTGTGGCGGTTCTGATCGATGCAGAGTCCACGGGTGCCAGTATTTCCCAGGTCCTGAAAGACCAGTCAGTGCAGATGCGTCTGGAAAGATTCGTCCGTGCCGAGAAAGCCGGTGCCCAGGCTTCCCAGACCATGCTGATTCCGCTGATGTTGTTCATTCTGCCGGCGGTTTTCATCATCGTTTTCGGTCCGGTGGCGGTTTCATTTATGTATGGTGGAAAGTAACAGTGATGGCTAAGTTGATGAATACAACCAACAACCAAACTTTGATTGCGGATCTGGAAGTGGCTTCCACTTTCATGAGCCGTGGCAAAGGTCTTTTGGGCCGCGAAAATCTGCCGGCTGAAAAGGCGTTGTGGATTCATCACTGCAACAGCATCCACACTTTCTTTATGAAGTTTGCGATTGATTGCGTGTTTGTGGATAAAAATCTTAAGGTGCGTGCGATCCGCAGGGACGTGCGTCCCTGGAGATTGGTGCTCCCGGTATGGGGAGCCGCTTCGGTGATAGAGATGGCATCAGGTACGGTCAGCAACGGGAATGTCAGCGTGGGAGATCAACTTTATGTGGGCGCTTAGAATCTTGTCCGGCCCGCAGGCGGGTTCAGTGCTGGAGCTGAAGATGGGGAGGAACCTCATCGGTCGGGCTCCTCAGTGTGACATAAAACTTATCAGTTCCGGTGTTTCCAAAGAACACACCGAGATTTCTGTATTCAAAGACAAAATTGTTGTGACGGATCTTCGTTCCAGCAACGGTACTTACCTGAATGGTGTCCGTGTGCAGAGCGGTGTGATGCGTTTGGGTGACAAGCTGGGCATTCACGATGTGATTGCCGATGTGATCCCGGCGCAGGAATCCCGTGCGCAGCGTCCGCAGGGACAGCCAAGTGCGCAGGCACCAATGCCATATTATGGGGGTGGGGCGGCTCCGCAGATGCCGCAACCTATGCACATGGGTATGCCACAGCAGAACATGGGCATGCCTCAGGGGATGCCGCAGCCAATGGCAGGTATGGGGATGCCGGGCGCAGGCCCCGCACCGACGCCAGCCCCGGCTTTCCAGCAGGGTGGCTTCAAAGGCCTGGTGGATAAATTCAATGAATATATGGACCGCGTGGCTTTGCCCGGGGTTTACAAGCTTCCACAGTTTGTGGAAATGAAAATGGTTCTGCTGGGCTTTGTGGTGATGTTCATCTTCTCCACAACGCTGCTTTCAATGATCCCGATGGTGCAGATCACCCGCGCCAGCATCATCAATGAAAGTAAACGTCGGGCCGCTTCCATTGCCCGCACCGTGGCGACATTGAATCAGGCAGCTCTTTTGCAAAACAGCTATTCATCCTTAAGCACCAACGCGGCGGAATCCGAAGACGGTGTGAAGCAGGTTCTGATTGTGCAGCAGTCTGACGGTATGATCCTGGCTCCGGCTTCGCGCGCGGGAACCACACCGGATCTGCCGTTTGTGCATTCAGCCCGCCGGGAAATGCGCCCACAGTCCGTTGAAGTGGATTCATCCACTATCGGCGCGAGCTTCCCCATTGGTCTGTTTGATCCGAACACGGGCGAGCAGTCGGTGAAGGCTCATGCGATTGTGCTTTATGATATCGGCAGTCTGGCCTTCGATGACGGCCGGGCGATCAGTCTGTTCATGCAGACGCTGGTGATTGCATCGTTGATTGGTCTGTTGTTGTTCTTCTTCATGTACAAGCTGATTGAATATCCGCTGGTCACGTTGAATGCGCAGCTGGACGCGGCGATGCGTGAAAAGACCGACAATACGGTGGTGGACTTCCAGTTCCCGCCATTGCAGGCCTTGATTGGCAATATCAACAGTCTGCTGACAAGATATATCAACGGTGACACCGACAAGGGCGGTGGTGCTGCAGGATTTGTGAACAAGGACGGCGAGGCTGAAAATCTGATGCAGATGATCGGCTACCCGTGTGTGGCGATCGCGAAGGAAGGCCGGATTATTTCCTGCAATCCGTCGTTCCTGCAGGTGGCTCGTGCGGAAATGGCGCAGATTCAGGGGCAGATGTACAAAGCAATCCCCGATGTGGCTTTGCAGCAGAACATCGAAGGTCTGGTGGCGCGTTCCCGTGAAAATCCACGCGGCATCCACACCGATCAGCTCGAGTTCAGCGGACATCTTTGTATTCTGAGCTGTCAGGCATTCTGCACAGGTCAGGAAGTGGACTATTATGTGATCACAGTGTCACCAACTGAAGGAGGCTCGTGATGAGCGCGGCCCCTCAGGTGAAGGATTCCATGAAGTTTGATATTGAGATTATCAAAGGCCCGCATATTGGTCAGAAGCTTTCTTTTGAAAAGGCTTCTGTATCCATGGGCCGTGGTCCGGAAAACGACATTGTCCTTTCCCAGGATCCGCGCGTCAGTCGTCAGCACGCGGAAATCAAACAGCGTGGCAATGAATTTGTGCTCGTCAATCTGAGTCAGAAAAACTTCGTTATGGTCAATGGCCAGAGCGTTCAATCCGAAGTTCTTACGAACGATTCGGTGATTCAGATTGGTGAGACAGAAATTCTGTTCAAAGTCGACATGCCAGTGGTGCAGGCGCCACCGCCAACACCAGCAGCGACTCCGTCTCCGCTATTGACGCCGAATCCATTCCCGGCGCCGACTCCGCCGCGTCCGCAGCAGATGCCGGCTTATCAACAGCCTCGTCCGATGCCGGCCATGCCGAATCCTTCAATGCCTCCGGCCCAGCCGATGGCTTATGGTGGGTATACTCCACCTCCGAATCACGGCATGCCCAACATGGGTGCGCCGATGGGTGGCCCCTCCGGTGGTGGCGGACTGCTTTCCAATCCGAAGGCAAGATTCTATGGAATCATCGCCATCGTGGGCTTGGCAGCGTGGTTCTTCCTGTCGGATTCCGGCAATAAGAACAAAAAAGACCCGAATGCTTTCAGAACTTCTGCTTTGTCCATGGCGGACGTGGCTGAAGCTGAAAAGCGGTCGCAGGAGCTTTTGACCATCAAGAAAGAAAAATACGACTCGGTTCAATACCGCCGGGCTCAGGAAAACTTCATCAAGGGCTTCCGCGACTTCCAGCAGGGCCAGTATGCCCGTGCGCGCGAGGCTTTCCAGGTTGTTTTGAATCTGGATCCGGACAACGAGCTGGCAAAACGGTATTTCCATCTTTCGAAGATCAAGTTTGACGAGCTGGTGAAATTCAACATGATTCAAGGCAACAGATACCGCGAGAAAAAGAACTGGAGAATGTGCCAGTCGAATTATTCCAACGTGATGACCATGCTTCAGCACCGCAAGGACGATCCTTCATTCAAGGAAGCCAAGCAGTTCTATGAAGAGTGCACGCTTAATCTGGAGGGCAGGTTCTAATGGCTCTTCTGCGCGTGCGCCTGCGTGGCAAAACAGTCTGTGAAGTGAATCTGACGGAGGACCGCTCTTATGTGGCTGGCCGCAAAGAGGACTGTGATATCGTTTTGCAGCCGGAAAAGGGCATTTCCCGCGAGCATTTCAAAGTTTTCTTCAATGGCAGCTGGAATGTCGAGGTTGTGTCCCGTTATGGTGAAGTGATCCATAACGGCGAACAGGTTCAGCAGTTCCAGCTTGAGCACGGGGCGATGTTCACCGTGCCTCCTTACGAATTTGACTTCCTGAATACCGTGGCGGAAGCGCCGGTGTATCAGGAAGCTCCCGTCATGAACAGTGGCGAAAACCTGCCCGCAGTCCTTGGTTCCGCACCGGAATCATTCGACGGCAGCGATGAAAAAACCATGATTGGGGTGGCGCCGACCGCGGCCTTCATCAAGATTGTTGATGCTCAGAATGACACCAAAGAGATGATCCGCCTTGATGCGGGTGACGCCTGGATTGCAGGACGGGATTCGACCTGTCACATCCAGATTCGCGATCAGCGAGTCAGCCGTCGTCAGTTTGAAATCCGCCGTGCCGGATCCCAGTTTGTGATTCTGGATCTGGGCAGCGTGAATGGGACGCTTTTAAACGGCAATCCGATTTCTTCCACGGACATGACGCCGATCAAGTCCGGGGACGCGATCAGTGTGCTGGAAAATTATCTTTATTTTGAATTGCACGATGCCAGTTTCCAGAGCCGTCTGGAAATGGTGAATGTGGCTCCGCCAAGTCCGCTGGTGCCAACCAGCTATGACAACGTACCCATGGAATATCAGCAGCAGTCCCATGAAATGATGCCGTATCAGGGGGCAATGCCGCCGATGCCGTATCAACAGCCGATGCAGTATCCGGGCATGGGGGCGCCGATGCCAGGGCAGATGCCGCAGGCTTCGGGTAAATTTGATTTCCAGAAACACCGTCCGAAGCTGATTGTGGGTGCGGTGGTGCTTTTGGCCGTGGCGTATCTGTTCAGCGGCGGGGAAAAGTCTGCTCCTCCTGCGCAGCCGGGTCAGGTGATGGCTCCGGGTTCGCCGCAAGAGCTGTTCTCGAAACTGAAGCCTGAACAGCAGGCCCTGGTTCGTCAGCGCTATAAAGACGCGAAGAATCTGTACATGCAGGGTAAATACCAGTTGGCCCAGGATGAAATCGTAAAGATCCAGGAGATCATCCCGGACTACGAGGACATCCGCGAGATCGAGCGTCTGTCCAAAGAGGCGATCTTCATTCAGGAACAGCAGCGTCGTCAGGATGAAATTGAAAAAGCCAAAGCCGAAGCTGAGGATAAAATCCAAAAGCAGGTTGTGGAATGTCAGAAGAAAATCAATCCAGCTATCACGGCCGCCGAGATGGAAGATTGTCTAAGTCCCGTTCTGCAGTTCAATCCAGAGCATCCACGCATTCTTGATCTGAAATCCCAGGTCGATATGCTCAATGCCCAGCGCGAGGCGAAAGAGGCTGAAAGAGCCGCTTACCAGTCCCTGGTGTCGAAGATGCGCGGACTGTATGGCTGGGCTGAAGGGGTGCACAAAAAAGGCAAACCGTTGGATGCCATTGCCGCTTATGAAAAGGTGCTGGAATCAAAACTTCCGGATCCAAGTGGCTATAAAGGTCAGGCTAAGCGCAATATCGCTTCAATTCGTCAGATGATGAATTCGAAAACGGCCAGCTTCCAGGCCGAGGCTGAAAAGAACTATCAGGCCCAGAATCTGAAAGGGGCGATTCAGGCTTTGCGTAAAGCGCGCAGCCTGGATCCTACAAATGATGAACTTCCGGACCGCATCGAACGATACACAACGGAACTGCGCAAGCAGATGATGACGCTGTATCAGGAGGGCATCCTGGAAGAAAGCTTTGGTAACGTCGATGGCGGCGAATCCAAGGCCGGCGCCAAGGACAAGTGGAAAAAGATCCTGGAGCTGGATATCCCGGATGGTGAGTACTACAAGAAGGCTTACATCAAGTTGAAAAAATACGGAGCATTGTAAAGTGAAACTGCAGGAGCGCTCGTACAGCACCAAGATTCTTCGTCCCAAACCGCTCATTCATCGTGAAGATGACGGAAGTCTGTTTGTGATTGCCACCTCATGGGGGCAGCCTGAACACGCCCAAAGAGCCCTGGATGAAGTGGTGAAGTATGTCAGCGCGGCGAAAGCGGACGTGGAAGTGACTTCCCCGTTTGAGTTTCTGACCTGTCTTTCGGATGAAGTGAACTATGTGCGCACCGGGATTCTGATCGCCAATGATCTGCTTTATCGCGGTGAAAACCGTGCAGAGTATTTTTCCGGCGTGGAGCTGATGGCGATCTTCAAACGCGGCCCGCAAGTCGCGTGGGCGCATGTGGGTTGTCCAAGTTTGTTCATTCAAAGAAGAAATCAAAGGCTGCAACCGCTGTCGATCGGACAGGATCTGTCCAGCGAACTGCCAAGACCGCAGGCCTTGCCACCTTTGCCTTCCCAGCTTTTGGGATTGGATCCGACCTGCTATATTCAGTGCGGACATACCTACGTGAACGAAGGGGATCGTCTGGTTCTGCTGGCAAGTTCCAGTGTGGCAACGACCCTGTGGACCCGTGAAGGGGATTCCCTGGATCTGGGCTCTGTCACCACGGGCATGATTCAGGAAGATCCGGATTCGCCGTTCTGGCTGGGTCTGATCGACGTTTCCGCCGAATAATCCCGGAAATTAAAGTTCTTCGATCGTCAGGGACTTGTAAACCTGATTGCGCAGTTTTGAAAACTCCGGCAATGCCAGTGCCAGTTCCACGCGCGATGGGGCGAAGATATTGTCGCGGGATGTATCCCAGATCAGACCGGCGGCAATGTTATTGCGCTGAATCTGCTGATCCATCATATAGTTGCGGAAGGATCTTTCAAAGCGCTTGCGCTGGGTTTCGCGTGAAAGTCCGCGGGCATCAGCGCGGATCCAGTCGATCCATTCCAAAAACAGCGCATCGTTGCAGTTTTTCAGATTGTCAGTGCCAATGGTCTTCACCGTCACCAGATCAAAGCAGGCATCGGTGACTTTCGCGGTTTTTATATTCAGATTTTTTTCCGCCACAAACTGCCAGGTTGAAATCTTATTCTTCTGACCCAGTTGCTTTAAAGTATCCCAGTCTTTGCGGTTCAAGGCGATCTGTGCTGTCCAGTTCAAAAGATCCAGACTGCCGGGTTGCTGACTTTGCAGGCGTTTCAGATCTTTCAAAAGCAGATCTTCCTGATCGGCGCGCATCCAGCGGGAATAGGGCAGGCTCAGTTTGGTGGTCCATTCCGACAGCAGGGGCGGGAAGGACACGAACTGATTGCGATAAAGCAGGTTTTGCAGCTTTTGCGTGGTTGGCAAAATACTTTCCTGCAACAGCGGCAATGGGTTTGTTTCAAAGCGGTCCACCAGAGTGTTGTACAGGCGGGGCTTTTCATCGTTGATATAAAGAACGTGATTGGAAATCGCTGCTGTTTTTAAAGGACCGGCTTTGCGCCACAGACCCCACCCGGATTCCAATAGCAATGGACGGTCTTCCGGCCAAGTGGCCGTGGCACTTTTCATCACTTCAGTCAGTGACTGTGCCGGGAAGGATTGCGGTGCCTGATCCACGATGCTTTCACCCAATAGATGGAACAGTGTGCGCCCGACGTCCACCAAGCTGACATTTTGATCGATCTTCCAGTGAATGGCTTCGTCGCGCTTTTTCTTTTGGGACGGTTTGATGAACAACGCCACCTGGGTGTTTTCACCGTGCAGGTTCATGGAGCTGAGTTCTTTAGGGCGATCGTTGCCGGTGTGCCCGTTCAGGCCGACCAGGAAAATAGTGGTGCTGTCCCAGTGGCCGCTGGATTTCAGTTCCTGGAACAGTTCAAAAAGGCTTTCATCAAGTTCTTCACGCTGACTTTCGAAGCTTAAGTTGCGGGCTTCGCCCAGATCCGTCAGGGTCTCAGTTGTGGTGAACAGCAAATCCGGAACATAGATCACGCTGAAAAAGGACATACCTCCGACATCCTGAGAAACCCATTGTCGAAAAGCATCGGCATTTTGTTTAAAAGGGCGAATCAGGCTGCGGAAGCTGGGAACTATATTGTCATCAAAAAGTTCAAAGCCCTGATTCAGCCCGGTACGACGAAAGACGGGGGCGCCCCCAGAAAAGAAGCTGGTTCGGTAGTCCTGATCCAGGGCGACCTCGGAAGCCAGCTCGACTTCGGCAGCCAAGCCCGGACCACCGTTGTGGCGAACCTTGTGTTGATAAGGATAAAGACCCGTCAGCAGGGAGGCCAACGCCGGAACTGATAACGGTGATGGGGAAAAGGCATGAGTGAAGCGGACCGATTCACTGCAAAGCAATTGAAAACCAGACCTCTCGGAAGGATCCTGACTGCAATTGACGTCGCTGATGGTCAATTCGTCCACCGCGATGATCAATATAGAGTTCCTGTCTTTTGTTTGGCACGAGAGCTGGACCAAACTCAGAAGGAAGAGTGTGAGAGTTAAAATGATTTTCCGCATACCTTGACCGTATGTAATGGTTTTAGTGATAATGGATCAATTAGACAGCGCAGTCAAAGATTTGGAGGAATCACCCATGCTCACGGAAAAGATATTTACTATTGCTCACTTGGCGGATCAGGTCGTTTTGTGGATCTTGCTTGTTCTCAGCGTATTGAGCATCGGCATGATTCTGGAGCGTTATTTTGCCCTGAAGAAAATCTCCGCAGAGTCGCAAAGAGTGCGCGCTCGCATCAAGCTGGCACTTCAAAGTAACAGCCTTGAAGACGTGGAGGATCTGGCGAAAGATCCAAACTCTATCGAAGGCCGTGCCGCAGGTTACGCTTTGAAGCACATGAGAGACGCTGGCAGCAAAGGTCTTTCTGAAATCTTCAACACCTTTGCTTTGACTGAGCGTCCAGAGCTGGAAAA
Organism: Bdellovibrio sp. MYbb2; assembly: GCF_056175685.1. Classification (NCBI taxonomy): domain Bacteria; kingdom Pseudomonadati; phylum Bdellovibrionota; class Bdellovibrionia; order Bdellovibrionales; family Pseudobdellovibrionaceae; genus Bdellovibrio; species Bdellovibrio sp. MYbb2. The sequence continues at coordinate 175,337 of NZ_JBJKJI010000001.1, read as the reverse complement.
ATTCCTGGGTTTCCTGGCAACAGTTGGTTCCAATGCTCCGTATATCGGTTTGTTCGGTACGGTTTTGGGTATCATGAAAGCCTTTAACGATCTGGCGACAGCTCCTGAAGCGGGTCAACAGACGGTGATGGCGGGTATCTCTATGGCCCTTGTGGCAACGGCAGCGGGTCTGTTCGTGGCGATCCCGGCGGTGGCCGCGTACAACTATTACAGCAAACAGGTTCGTGGTGTGTTCCAGAATCTGGAAAGCGTGAAAGAGTTGTGCCTGGCTTACGCTAAGAAAAAAGGTGTTTAAAAATGGCATTTAATAACAGCGACAATAATGAAGCCATAGCGGACATTAACGTCGTTCCGCTCGTGGACATCATTCTTGTGGTTCTGATCATCTTCATGGTGACGGCACCCATGTTTATGAAGCCCACGATCAACGTGAATCTGCCAAAAGCAGCCAGCGGTGATCAGACAGCTCCGAGCAAGCTGAATATTGCTTTGACTGCTGACGGACGCATCAACCTGAATGGAACCTTCGTGACGGAAGAGGATGTTCGCGCCAAAGCCACGGAAGAAGTGGGCAAGAACGCGGATGTTCAGGCCATCATTTCAGCGGACAAAGATGTGCCGCACGGAAAAGTGGTCGGACTTCTGGATATCGTCAAAGGGTCCGGGGTCAAAAAGTTCGCGATCAGTATCGATAAAAAATAGAAATGAAAAAGGGCTCTTCAAGAGCCCTTTTTTTTATCTTCGCACCCATTTGCAGGTGTTTGAAATCATCTTCAGTTTCTTGTTGCGGCACTCAAAGGCGATATTGCCGTCATACTTCCATTCAGACGTATCATCATAGCGATCCCCGTAATCATAGTAATTCGGATTCACCGCTGGTGTGTGAATGCGCGGAATCGTTGAACGGCAGCTGATCCAGGTCTTGTCCAGATAGTTCAAGTTCGACGGAACGTTGAAGTAAGTCAGCTGACTGTAGCTGGGATACGGGAACAGCATATTGTAAATGTCATAGCTTTGATGCAGCAGGAATTTCCCGCGCGGACCATCAAAGAACTCAGTGAAATAGTTGTATCCCTGATCGTAGGTGCCGTTGGTGAAAGTGAAGTACTTGCCGGCAGTGCAACCCACGGTGGGCTCAAGAATCGTCACACGCGCCATCGTGCTTTGCAGGCTCTGTCCTTTGGAGTCTTTAATAATCACATAATAGGTGCCTTCGTTTTTCCAGCTGTCAGCACTGCCGGAATAGAACGCATAGTTGCCAAAGCCGCCGGAAATGGCCTTGCTGTTGACATACCATTGATAAGAATAAGGCTGAGTTCCCCCGGCAATCGTGACATCCAATTGGAAGTCGCCGTTTTCCTGGACACTGACGCCTTCAGGCTGACGGGTGATGCGGAAGGTGCCATCGGAAGAACCGCTGCCGCCGGAAGAGCTGCCTCCGCCAGTACTGATGCCGCCACCACTGGAGGAACCGCCACTGCCGCCACCACCAATATTGACGGCGCCACCGCCACCCGTGGAAGAGCTGGAACCAGAACCTGAAGAGTTGGAGCCGCCACCCATATTCACGCCACCAGAGCCGCCGGGACGGGAGCCCCAAATATCGGTGCGGCCGCCCGAGCTGCTGCCGCTGCCTTTGGAAGCCTCGGTGCTGGAGCCTTCTTCAGCGCATTCGCCACTGCAAAATGAATTTTGTGGAGCACAGTTTTGGAAACTGACAATAGTAAGGGAAGCGATGATCAACGCCGAAAGGACGCGAAAATTCCGAATTTTCCGAAGAATACGGCCATTCATAGTTACTTTCCCCCAAGTACCTGGACTTTAATACGGAAGAAATGTGGAAAAACTAAAGCAAATTGGCTGTTTTTTGATCGGTGGATCTCAAAATGACACAGCTAAAGTCCTGCGCCGGTATTCCGATGATTAAAAGGTATGTTTAAAGCACAACCTTCAGACACTCAGTTCATTATAGTCACTTTCGTGTTGGTTCTCCTTTTGGGAATTCCGACGTTTATGAATTTGACCGAGGATTCAGCTGTCGTGGCGGAAGAAGAGGTGTTTGAAACAGCCAATGCACCCGCACTTGCCGGGGGCCGAGAACCCGCCAGCATTCCGAGTGCTAAAGTGGCGGCGGTCAGCCGTCTGACGCAGTTTGATCTGAGCTGTGCAAAAAAAGCCCTGAGCCCGTTAAGCGTGGACAGCGGTTATGTCCAGTTCGAGGGTAAAAACTGTCTGCGTGGCTTCAAGGAAGGCGACGTAGAGATCATTAATAAGAGCAACGGTTACACGGCTTCTATTTTCCTGCGTGGTACTGACAAATATCAAACGGATCTGATCCAGCTTAAAAAGGGCGATAATGAAATCACGATTCGCTATCGTGAACGTTCCGGGAAGGCTGTCGAGGAAGTCCTTTTGGTTCACTCCAGCCAGATTTAGTCCTTTAAAATCAACATCTTAATGCATCCAGCTAGAGTAAGATCAATTAAATTGATCTTCAGTTACTCTGCCTTTAAGTTAGCCCCCGTCCCTGCGTTGAAGCGCGGACAATAAGTGGATTTATACTGATGCTAATTGAAGGATTGACCCAACCTGTGGATCTAAAAAAACGTTCGGACATTCATTATGCTCGAAAGATCTGGCATATGTCTGGAGTCTTCGCGATGTTCCTGGCTTATGTGTACATGCCACCGGCTGTTTCCATGACCGTGTTGATCGTCGCGTGGAGTCTGTTTGTTCCTTTTGATTTTCTTCGTTTGAAATACCCTGCTTTGAATGACTGGGCGATGCACGCATTTAAGCCCATCATGCGTCAAAGCGAAGTGAAAAAACTGGCGGGAACAACCTTCCTGCTCAGCGGTGTTTTGATTGTTAATATCCTGTTCCCTCGTCCGATCGTGGCGTTGACGCTGTTGTTCCTGGCTTTTGCCGATCCAATCGCGAGCTACTTCGGGATTCTTTACGGCAAAGACAAGATCTTCGGTCATAAATCCATTCAAGGATTCATGGCGGCGTTCTTTGTTTGCGCAGCTGTCACGTTCATTTATCTGATCTACCATAATTACCTTATGGATCGTCTGATTGTGGTCAGCTTGTTTGCCGGTTTGGTTGGGGCTTTTGCAGAATTGATTCCTATCGCCAAGCTTGATGACAATCTGACTTTGCCTCTGATGAGCGCTGTCGGATTGACTATCCTGTTTTATTTCTTTGGATTTTTCGCAGCCGTAAGCTAATGTCTTTGAGGCTGGAGCAGGGCCCATCCGCCTTTCCAGCCGCATACATTTTCTAGCTTAGGTGGACGAAAAATGGCTACTGATACTCATCTTGATAAAATTGATTCCGACGATGCCAAAGCTCAGCGTTTGGCGATGTACATTTATATTCTTCCAAACTTGATGACCACGGGGAATTTGTTTTCCGGTTTCTTTGCGGTCATCCAATCCATCAAAGGTAACTATCTTTACGCAGCTTACGCGATCGTTGTCGCAGCCGTGTTTGACCAGTTGGACGGCCGTCTGGCGCGTTTGACCCGCTCGACTTCCAAGTTTGGTGCGGAATACGATTCTTTGTGTGACCTGGTCAGCTTCGGTATGGCTCCGGGTGTGTTGTTGTTCTTGTGGGCTTTGCAACCGTTCGGCCGTTTGGGTTGGGTGGCGTGCTTCCTGTTCGTAGCCTGCGGTGCTCTTCGTTTGGCGCGTTTCAATGTTCAGGCGAACGTGGTTGAAAAGAACTACTTCCAGGGTCTGCCGATTCCAATGGCGGCGGGTATCGTGGCTTCCTCCGTTCTGGCATTCCAGGATCTGGAATTGGAGCCGCTGGGTAATTATGGTTTGTTGGTAATGACTATTTTGCTGGCGTTGGTGATGGTTTCCAACTTCCGCTTCCGCAGCTTTAAAGATCTGGATCTGAAAGAGCGTCTGCCGTTCCGTTACCTGATTCTGGGTGTCGGTGTTCTGGTTGTCGTGGCACTTCGTCCGGAAGTAATGCTGTTCGTTCTCTTCATGGCTTACGCGGTTTTGGGCGCTGTATTCGGTGTCTTCAAACTTGGAAAAAACATCCGTAAGATCAAGCCAAGCGTGTACGCTCCTGCATCTGTGCATGAAAGCGATCTGGTCCTCGAAGACGAGGAAGAAGAGGCGAAGAAAGATGAAAAGAAAACTTAAAGTCGGTGTGGTGGGCGCGACCGGAATGGTCGGCCAAACCTTCATGAACATCCTGTCAGAGCGCAGCTTCCCCATTGAAGAACTGCGCCCCTTTGCTTCAGAAAACTCCCTGGGTAAGAAAATTGAATTGCAAGGTCAGCAATGGCCTTGCCAGGTTTTGAAGGACGGCTGCTTTGACGGGCTGGATCTGGTTTTCTTTTCATCCGGAGACGACATCTCTGCTGAATGGGCCCCAAAGGCCGTGGCAGCAGGGGCTTTTGCCGTGGACAACTCGGCAGCCTTTCGCATGGATCCCAACACCGTGTTGATCGTTCCTGAAGTGAACGGCGATCTGGTGAACAAGGATTCCAAACCTCAGATCATTGCCAATCCAAACTGCTCCACAATTCAGTTGGTGGTGGCATTGAAACCTCTGCTTGAAAAATTCGGTCTGGAAGAAGTGCGTGTCAGCACGTACCAGGCGGTGAGCGGAGCAGGTCAGGGCGGTCATGATGAATTGATCGAACAGACGTCCAATCATCCAAAACCAACGGATCCAAAAACTTTCCCGCACACGATTTTGTTCAACTGCATCCCGCAAATTGGTTCCTTCAACGACGAAGGCTACAGCAGCGAAGAAGTAAAGATCATGAAAGAGACCCGTAAGATTTTGGGTCAAAAAGATCTTAAAGTGTCCGCATTCGCCGTGCGTATCCCTGCTTTGAATGCTCACAGTGAATCCGTTTGGGTGACTTTGAACAAATCCGTCAGCCGTGATGAAGTTCTGGCGGCATTGTCCGGGCAAGAAGGCATCGTCGTTCAGGATGAACCCAAGAAAAGCGTTTATCCTTTAGCCCGCGATGTTTCTGGCAAGGACCCGGTCTATGTGGGCCGTGTTCACCGTGATCCGGAAAATCCCAAGATGTGGCTGATGTGGGTCGTTTCTGACAACATCCGCAAAGGAGCTGCCTTGAACGGCATCCAGATCGCGGAAAAGATCTTCTTTAGCTGATAAAAAGGCCATCTGACGATGGCCTTTTTAATTTGAAGCTGCTTCAGCTTGCGCGCCTGCCGGCGCTCCAGCTCTGCCCGGCTGTGCCGACTTAGGTCGGGGCGGGGGGCAGTTTTTGACTTCCGGACCTTAGCATGGTTCGATTAAAGGATGAGACTTCCATGGACGGGATATCAGCATCACCTTAGAACTTTTGCACTTTCCACCTTGTTGGGGGGAATGCTGCTTTCCGCGCCGGCTTTAGCCACGATCACACTTGTTTCTGTGGATGGAGCCTCTCGCATTGACCTGGCAACAACTGAAACCAAGACCACGCTGTATGCGGGTTTTGCCGGAACTTGTACTGCCGATGCGAACTCGGCCGCGACTTGTGACAGCTGCAGCGGTGAAACGGTTTCCAGTTCCAAGCTATGGCCGTGCAATAAGAAAAATGCCTATAACAATCTTCGTATCACGATCCGCGTTCAATCCAGCAACACGTCAGCCGTACTGGCCGATGCGATTGTTAAAGTGGGTGAAGACACGCTGACCCCTTCCATCAATCCAACTCTGGCTGATGGTATTTTGAATGTGCAGGTCACCTGGGGTGAGCTGTGCCAGAAGCTGGGTCAAAGCGGTGGATGTGTTGCGGATTTCAGTGGTGAACTTTCTGTGGGCTTTAAAACCACGACCGATTCAACGACCACCAATGACCTGATGACTTTCAAAGTGATGGGTCGTGTGGCGAAAACCGATGGGTCAGACTGGGTTTACGCCAACTGTCCGACGGACGACGACACGGCTTTGGCAGGATCGGGTTATTGCTATTTCAGTTCTTATCGTGGGGATGAAAAGATTTACGCCGATCAGTTGCGCAGATCTCCGGATTATCCAGCAACGACGGCTCCGGGAATTGAATACGCAGGTCCGGTGTTCTTCTATGAACAACAGCTGGATGGTGAAGACGACAACACCACCATCGCGCGCATCTCAAATGCCTCTGGTTATATTCAGCTGGTCGATCCGGAAAGAGACAACCGCATCGATGGTTTAACAAATGACATCCGCTATTGCATGGTCATGGCCAATCAGGACAAGACCGGAATTGTCTCTTATTATTCCCCACTGCCAGGAACAACCGGTGGAGTGGATGCAATCAGCCTGTGTGCGACACCTTCTAAAGTTGTCGGCCTTCTGGATGACAAAAGCTGCTTTATCGCCACCGCAGCTTTTGGCAGCGACATGGCCCCGGAAGTTCAAAGCTTCCGTGACTTCCGCAACAAATACCTTCTGAGCAACAGTGTCGGTACCAAGTTTGTTAAACTTTATTACAAGCACAGTCCGTTCTATGCCAATTTGATCGCTGAAAATGAATTCGCAAAATCGGCGGTGCGCACAGCTTTGTGGCCGTTGCTGTTCTTTGCCCGCCTGAGTGTGACTTTCGGTTTATGGGCGACTTTGCTGTTTGCAGTTCTGACAGGTGTGTCCGTTTATGAAATGTACCGTCGTTTTGTCGTCGGTCGCAGAACACGGGGTGAAGCGTGAATGCCTGGCATAAATATTTTGTAGTTCTGCTGGCGGTTGTGTCTTTCCAGGCTGCCAAGGCCCAGGAACAGGGTCCTCCGCAAGAACCGCCGTTCGTTCAGGAAGAAACCGAATTTGAAGGTGAAGACCTGCAAATCGAGGACGAGATTCAAAGTGCCGCTCCAACCAAAGAATCCGGCACCGTGAATCTGAACGAACAGACCCCCAGTGATTCCAATATCGAAGAAGATCTGATGCTTGAGGAAGAAACCCCGGCAGTGGTTGAAGAAGCGGCTCCGGTTGTTATCCCGGAAGAACCAACTCAACAAGTGGCTCCGGTGAAGAAAACTCCGCAGGTCGAAGTGGTTCGCAAGTCCAAGAGCGGCGGGGTGGAATACATCCAGCATCCGCAGGCAGCCAAGGGTCTGATGACCATCACCAAAGATGGCGCCTACGTTTATCGTGTGAAGCCGCCTTCGGCATCCAAAGAGTCCGGCACTTTCCGTGTGGGGATGATGGATCCTCCGAAGATTGATTCGGCCGATGGCGTGACGAACTATGATTCCATGTACGGTGGATCGTCTCAGGCGATGTTCATGTTTGATTATGAATGGAAGCCGTTCAACGGCTATGGCAGTCTGGGTGTTCAAGTCGGTCTTGGATTGATGTATGCCACGGGCCAGGGACGCTTTATCACCCCGGATCCACAGTTCCCGAATCAGGAAGCGAAGGAAGAATATTCTTTCCTGGCGATTCCGATCAATGTGGGTGGGGTGTATCGTCTGGAGTGGAGTGATCGTCAGTGGATTGCGCCGTATGTTTCTGCCGGTGGCACTTATATCGGTGTGGCTGAAATTCGTGACGACGGAAAGTCGCCGTCCCTGGTGGGAACGCCGGGTGTGTACGGCGCGGGTGGCATGCTGTTTAATATCGCGGCGATGAGCGACGACACCGCTTTCACCCTGAGCTCTGAATACGGAATCAACAACCTGTGGCTGTCTTTGGAATACCGCCAGTTGCAGACGTTCAGCGAAGACGTCGATTTTTCAGGCGGAATCATCGGCGCCGGCGTAACCGTCGACTACTAGCGGCTGGTGAAAAGGGCCCATCTGACTGCGTTGTCGGCGGGCCTTCTCGCTTCGACGTGCTTGGAGCACGCCTGCGCTGCGAGGGCCCACCTCCGCCTTGCATATGGACCCTTTTGACCAGCCGCTGGCGCTCGGTTTGAGGGTTGGGATCGGGGAAATAAAAAAGGTGCCTCCTTCGGAGAGCACCTTTTTTTTGTCTTCAATTTTGAAGAATCAGAACTATTTGTCAGAGCAAGCTGCGAAGTAAAGAGTTCTGTTGTGACGGTGAGTAACTGTCTGGCGGCAAGTTTGAGCGTACTCAGAGCAGTTGTATTTTACGTAAGTTTGGCCTTGGCTGTCCTGGCCCATTACGTTGTTGGAATCACACCAGCTGATGAAGTCTACATAGTACTCGTCAGAAATACGGGAAGAAACAACTTCAGATGGGGCTGCGAATGCGGAACCGGAAACAAGCATCAAAACTGCGAAAATAGCTTTCATGGAATAACTCCTTATTTTTTGATTTAAAAAAGTGGGACAGGGAATACGCCTTTCACCGGGGGCCGTCAATTCCCCGTGAATCTTGTGAAAAAAGGGTAATTACCAGATTTCAATCATTACGGACGGAAATTTGGCGGAACACAGATCCACCCGCTGGGCTTTGATTTCCAACAAGTAACTAGGGGTTTTTAAAACTATTTTGTATTTACTTATTTAATTCAGAGGAGCTTTGTTTGACCCGTCTGTGGTGGATTCTATCAATCCTGCTGGTTTGCGCTTGTGCGCAGGCCAAGAGCTATCGTGTCCTTGCCGAGGACAACTGGCCGCCGTTTTCCTATGTGGAAGGCGGACGTCTGCAGGGGGTGTCGGTGGATCTGGTGCGTGCGGCGCTTGAGCTTGAGTCTTCTGAAATAGAGCTGTTGCAGGTGCCTTATCTGCGCTGTCTGGCTTTGACCGCCATCGGGAAAGAACCGGCCTGTTTTAACTCGGCCAAAAATCAGGAGCTGGTTGAAAAGTATTCGTTCCCTGACGAGCACCTGTTCCGCAGCCGTGGACTGATTGTCACCAACCGCCATGTAAAAAAGACCAGGACAATCAGGACCGTTCGCGATCTTGAAGGCGAAACTGTGGCTCTGCCCAGTGGCTTTCCGTTCGGGAAGGAATTCGACGACAACAAAAAGATCCTGAAACACTTCACCGCCAACGACATGACTTCTTTGAAGTTGGTGGTGACTGGCCGGATAAATTACGCTGCCATTGATGAGATGGTTTTGTACTATTACCTGGAAAGAAACCCGCAGTTCCGCGGCAAAGTGGCGACAGTTTTAGAGCTGAGCAATGAGCCTATCTATGTTCACTTTTCCCGCTCTCATCCGCAAAGCCGCGAGCTGCGTGAAAAGCTGGATCGGGGTTTAAGAAAGCTGAAAGCCTCCGACGACTATGCCCGCATCATGCTGCGCTGGCTGGGAAAAGACATCCCTCTGGAAAACTTCCGATAGATCCCCCAGGTGCCTATTTTGGGTTTCCTGTCACAGGGCTGACTGGGGCCATCACCTGGCCGTGCCTTATAAGCAATTTAGCAGAGATAATGGACGTTTAAGGGCTTTTCTCTTATTTGGCAGCTGGTATGCTCGTTGCTCTTTTAAAGGGGAACAGGAGATCCCATGGCCATTCGTACCCTTTTCAAAAGCCTGCTTTTGATCGCTGCCGTTTCTTTGACCGGGGCTCATGCCTATGCCGAAGACGACGCCAATCTCCTGCTTTTTGAATCTGCTCCCAACCAAGCTGAATCCCAGAAAGCCCCGCGCACCGACATGCCTGATGAAGCGGTGATAAAGCTGGATTTGTCTGAAGTGGTGGAAGCTGACAAGGACTTCAACCGCAAGGCCTTTGTGGAAAGAGCCCGTGCTGCGATGACGGCTGAAATTCCCGCTGACAAGCTTTATGAATTTGAAGGCCCGCGCACTGAAGCGGAGCTGGAAAAACTGCTGGAACTTTCTGATGCCGACATCGCCAAGTTCCTGGCGAAGAAGTCAGCGTTTCTGGGTAAGTTCGCGCGCGTGCTGTCTTTCTTCCGTTTGAAACCAGGCAAGATCAACAAGGCTTTGAATGAACTGAACAATCGTTTCTATGAAAGTTCTCATGTCGTTTCCCGCAGTAATGTGAAAGGCGGGACGATGATGGTTTCTGTGGGGGCCGGCTTGGCACTGCCGCAGAAGGTGATGGAAGCGCTTCGTGGCAGAAGCATTGGCCGCTTCATTCCTGAATCCGGTGGATTCTTTTATATGCTGGGCCTGGGTGCAGGGGTTTCCCGCCAAGTGGGCGCAGACGGCAAATCCAAAATGGTCTTTGAAATTTTCATGGACGTTGAACGCCTGAAGAAAACCCTGACCGGTGTGGCCGAGATTTCTGCGGCGGGTACTTATGGCCTTGTGTTTGAAAAACGTGACGGTGCTTTCACTCATCAGAAAAACACCACCATGTATGGGGGCGCGACGGGTGTCTTTCGCCAGGGGCCGAGTCAGTTCGGTTGGGCGGCTTCGACGGGAATGTCCATGCCTCCGGGGATTGGTATTTTCCTCGTTTATCAGGATCATGCGACCCGATATTATCTTTTCCGTATGGAGGGCCTGAGAGCGTCTTTGCCGGCCTTGAAAGGATTTAAAGACGGTATTATCTCGGCCTTAAGAAACTATGCTTACTTCGGCGGCAAAGTCGTGACCTGTCAGGGAGCTTTGCTCTAGGCTGTTAAAAGTTCCCGCCATCTTGCGGCCTTAAGGGGAACCTGATAGGTTCCCGCCCATGATGACGAAAGTGCGTTTTACCGTTGCTTATGACGGAACAGGATTCTGCGGCTGGCAGAAACAAAAACCCGAGGACCAGATTTCGGTCGCTCAGGTGATCGAAGAGGCCTTGTCCAAGGTCTTCAATGAAAAAATCACCCTGTTTGCTTCCGGGCGCACAGACGCCGGGGTTCATGCTCTGAACCAAGTTTGCCACTTTTCTACGCATCGCAAGATTGATCCGAATAAGAAATGGGACCTGTGCTGGGCTTTGAATTCCCACTTGCCCCCGAGCATCGTGGCTAAAAAAGCCTGGATTGCCCCGGATGATTTCCATGCGACTTTGTCGGCGACCCATAAAACGTATCGCTATCTAATAGTGAATAAACCCCGTCCCAGCGCTCATTTGAATCGCTATGCGGACTGGGTGCGCCTGCCCATTAATATCGAACATTTGCAGGAAAGTTCTAAATATCTCTTGGGAAATCAAGACTTTAAGAGCTTTCAATCGGTCGGAACCCCGGTTCCGGATACGGTTCGCGAGATTTACAGAGCGGACTGGGAGTGGCGTAAGCCCGGTGTCATGCAGTTCACGATCACCGGCAGCGGCTTTTTAAAGCAGATGGTGCGAAATATTGTGGGGACCTCAATGTTTTTGGAACGCAAAGGCCTGGCTCCGTCCACGATGAAGGACATTATTGCGGCTCAAGACCGCATGAAAGCCGGTCCGCCGGCCCCCGCGCAGGGCCTGTACTTGATGAAGGTTTATTATCCTCAGGACCTTGACATTAGGTGCCTAGAACTTTAAAACATCCCTTCCCGCAAAATAGTGTAAGAGCCCGTTGTTAAACTCAAACATATTTTTGCCGAGCAGACGGACGGTAAAACCGGCTGTTCAAAATGAAACTGGAGACTCTAATGAAGACTTTCAATGCTAAGGCAGATGAAGTTGAAAGAAAATGGTGGATTGTCGATGCCGCTGGCCAAAAAGTTGGTCGTGTAGCTACTCATGTTGCGACTATCCTTCGTGGTAAAAACAAAGCTATCTACACTCCGAACGTTGATACTGGCGATTTCGTAATCGTTATCAACACGGACAAGATGGAGCTTTCTGGAACTAAGTGGCAGGATAAGAAGTACTATTCTCACACTCGCTTCTTCGGTTCTATGAAAGAGATGACAGCAGCTCAAGCGAAAGAGAAAGATTCTACTTTCATCATTCACGAAGCTGTTCGCGGTATGCTTCCAACAAACAAGCTATCCCGTCATGTTATCATGAAAATGAAGACATACACTGGTGCTGAGCATCCTCATGCTGCTCAAAAGCCGGCTCTTTTCACCCTTCCATCTAAGAAATAATCGGAGATAGAAAATGGCAGCAGCTGATAAATTCTATTATGCAACTGGAAGAAGAAAAACAAGCGCAGCGCGTGTTTTCCTTAAGCCTGGTAAAGGCACTATCACAATCAACGGTAAAAAATCTGAAGATTATTTGACTCGTATGCAATCCCGCATGGTGATTGTACAGCCTCTTGATCTTTTGAACCAAATCGGCAAATTCGACGCAAAAATCACTGTAGCAGGTGGTGGTGAGTCTGGACAAGCTGGTGCGATCCGTTTGGGTATCACTCGTGCTTTGATCGCTTTCAATCCTGAATTCAAAGGGATCTTGAAGAAAGCTGGATTCGTTACACGTGATCCTCGTATGGTTGAGCGTAAAAAATACGGTAAAGCAGGTGCACGCCGTAGATTCCAATACTCCAAGCGTTAATTTGCTCGGACGCATTCTTTCGAGAATTGCGAATGGAAGAAAAAAGGGAGCTTTCGAGCTCCCTTTTTTTTATTCAAAATCTGTCTCTTTCAAGTTTCTTTGATCTTTCTAAATACTGCCTGTTTATAAGTCTCGTAGAATTGTAATTTTACTCTCATTGCAACGCTGTCATGCGGGTGCTAGTCCTCTATATGGGGGAGGGCGCTGCATGAAAAATGCTGTTGTCGGATTGTTGTTGTTCTTGGGATGTGTGGGGCATGCTCATCAGGCTTCCATGTATGTGGCGACTCCGAAAACTGTGGAAGAGCGTCTGGCCGAACTGGAAGCCAATCAAAACCTTCGATACTTCAATCTGTCGGGCTTTCTGATTTCCACTTACGATCATATTTCTGCTGAAGAAAAATATCCCGAAACTTTTGATAATCCGGATTTGCAGTATCTGCGTCTGCGTCTTTCGTTGAATGCGGATGCCGAGATCAATCCGCAGATTCGCGTCTATACACGACTGACCGCCACGAAGTTTATGAACAACTGGCGTTCCCAGGGCGGAGACCCCACATACATCCACGATGTGGAGGGTGTGTATTCCAATTCCGGTTCTTTGATATATCTGGAAAAAGCCTATGTCGATTTGTCCTGCCCTGAATCCGTTTGGACTTTGTCCGTGGGGCGATTGCCGACTGTGAACGGCAGCCCGGAGCATTTCTGGGACATGCTTCCAAGGCAGGGGACTTATCCGCTGCTGACCTTCGATGCGCCGTTGGACGGGGTTGCTGTCACCTTCCGCGCGGATCCTTATTTGCCCTTAAATCATGAGCTGGCGGTGCGTGTGCTGTACACGCCATTCACCGATGTCGTGTGGGGTGGAAACCGAAAATTCCTGCGTCCTCCAACGGATGATAGCAACGGCAGTATTCAAGTGGGCGACGACACCGAAACTTTGATTAACATGGGTTCGGTCCAGTTGGATTACACTTTGAAGAATCAGTCATGGACGGACGAGCTGGGCGCAATTCTTCAGTACTATAAAAGTGGACGCCTGCCTTTCTTCACGGGAACGGGGTCTTCTGATCTGAATATGCAGGGAGATGGCCTGACAGCACTGCTTGAGCTTAACAGCATTGCTCAGACCGCTGTGGATGTTTCGCTCAGTCACACTTACACCAACACGATCAGTGATGGATTGCTGGCTCCGGGTTTGGGCTTTGGAACAGATCAGGATTATGGAACGAACTACGGCAGCCTGACGTTGGTTTCCACGCGCTATCGTTTTTCAAATTGGGCGGTGGGTTTGGAATGGCTGACCAGTTCCGGTGTGCCGTTTTATTTTTCGGCCGCGCCCGAGGACCTGACAAGATTCTATTCAACCCCGGGTAACAGCGAACATCTGTATGTCACCACCAAGTGGATGAGTCTTGTGACTGTGCGTGCGGGCTATCGTCAGCAGAACTATTCGGCGATTCCGATCGGGTTTGGTCCGGTGCAAAGCACGGATCGTGTTTTGAAAACTTATTACCTCAGTCTAAGAACGGACTTCTGATGAGTGGGGTTATGATTTTCTTTTCAATGCTTGTGATGACATTCGTGGTTCTGGGGCCTGCGTCGGCCTATGCCGGCAAGGTCGAGTCCATTCAGGAAGTCATTGTCCAGGAGTGCAAGAAAAAGATCAGCTATGAAGAAGCGCTGTCTTTGATTCGTCCGTTGTATCTGACGTGTGTGCCGGGAACGAAAGTGACCGTGTACGACAGCTGTCAGGTCAAGTGTCTGAAGTCCAACGCCGGTGCCGTCATCGGACGATAAAAAAAACGCCTCTTGCGAGGCGCTTTTCATTTCATCTTGAAAGCTCTGTTAAGAACAGATTACTTCGTGCAAGACAATGGGTAGATGTTACCGTTAGCAGCCAGGAAGCCACCGAAAGTGCCATCAGACTCAAGGCTCAGACCCAAGAAACCAGTGTTAGTGATAACACCGTCAACTTGAGAGGACTTTTCAGTCAAAGCCAACAGGTTCAGGAAACCGTTCTGAAGTTGTTGAGCAATCGTGCCTTTGTCCATCTGAGAGAAGAACACAGCAGATTTAGTGCGCTCATTCAGGTTAACCATTACGAAGTCAGCGGACTGATCATCAGCCAAATCAACTGCCAAAGTAACAGCGTTAGTTTCGGAAGGAACAACACAAGTCATGATTCTTGAGTCTGCCATCGCGGAAGAACCCATCAGAATCATCGCAGCCATAACAAGCTTTTTCATTAAAACCTCCTATAAGGTGAACGGGGGGAGGCTATTTCAGTGTCCTAGACCATGCAATGCAAATGCATCGCACTATTTGTCTAGGCTCTGCGGGCAAAGTTCCACATTGGACGCAAGCTGGTCCTAGTACTAAGTCTTAAGTGCTCTGATTTAAAGGACTTATTCGTATTTATTAGATTATTCTTAGTGTTAACGAAATTTTGCATAAGGAACATCTGTGAAGAGCTTGATTTCATCTTTGGTCGTCATCTTAGGTTGCCAAACTGTTTTTGCACAAGAGGCAGCAAAACCCACCACTCCCGAAGCGGCTCCAGCCGCGGCTTCCGCGGAGACTCCTGAAAAAGCTGAGAAAAAAGAGACGGAGTTCACACGGCCTCTGTTCTTCTCAGTGATGGATCAAGAGCTGAAAATAAAAAATCCAGTGGTCGAATATGACCTGAAAAAGTCCAAGGGAAAACAGCTTGATGTGGGCGGCCTAGTTTTCGACAACCAATCCCTTGCTGCGAAGGTTGAAACGAACACCCTGAATCTGACATGGAATCATGAACTGGTTCCCGGCGGTGAAGTGTCGGTGATCAGCCAGCAGGGGAAAGAGCTGTGGAAACAGCCGGTAAAAGGAACAGGCACCTGGTCCTATGCCGGAATCAATGAAAGCAAAGGCCCTCAATGGAAAGACGGCGAACGTTTCCGTTTCTGTCTGCGTGCTGAAGCCGGCAAAGGTTATTCCAGCATCTGTTCCCAGTGGTACGGGGTGGAAATCAAAGAAGGCAACGTACAAATTGGTGTGACCAAATCTGAAGCCAGCCCGCGTGTGATCTTCCAAAATGAAGAAAAGAAACTGCAAGGGGCCGAAGAAGTTGCGGTGGGAACTCCGGTGCAGTTCCTGGCGACACTGGATTCTGATGCGACTTATGAATTCGTTTCTGAACCGGTGGCTCCGGTGATTCGTGACATGATCGAATCTGAAAAGAAAGCCGGTGATGTGACCCTGACTGGTGATCTGCCCAAGCCTTTGAAGCTGGAATCTGAAAACGTGCTTGGTGAAGACTATGGTTCTGTGACCAGGATGCTGGGCTTTGAAAGCACGATCGGGGCCCGCGCGGATATGTGGCAGGCTGATGTGACTCAGAAAAATGCCCGTCTGGTGTTGCCGGGGAAATCCGGCGGGGTGTTTGTCTATAATCTGGAGATCTCTGAACCGCCTCGACAGAAGGACCGCCGCTTTATTTCAACCCGTGCGCTGAAGGGCACTTATCTTTCAAAGGATCAGATGCCGGTTCGTGATGTTGAAGACAACGTGACGGTCTGGAATTTTGAAACTCCTCAGAAGTTTGCCATGAACACGGCGACTTTGGATGTGCCAGGTGAAAAAGCCACGCACAAATCTTATTTTGAAATCTATCGCGCTGGTGCCGGCGAAGCCAGCTTGCGTCTGACTGGCGTTGTGACCAGTGAATCTGACTATGTGGTTCTGGGTGAAGGTCACGTTTCCTGGTGGTTTAATGATTTGTTTGGCTGGCAGAACTACTGGCTGTCCAAACAGCGCTGGGGTGTCAGTGCGAAATACTTCACGTCCCTGACGAATCTGCCAGCATCCACTGCGGGCGGAAATTCTGAAGACGTGAAGCTGGCCGTGATGGATGCGGATCTGCGCTATCGCTTTACTCCGGGCCTGTGGGAAAAAGATGAAACCGTGGGTCTGATTGTGGCATACGAGGCGATGACTTTGGGGGACAACAATGTGCCGAAGATCGGTGCGGGTTTGTTCTGGGCGCGCTCCATGCCGCGCGCGATTGATTACTGGTTCTCGAAAATCCCGTTCATGAACTATCCAAAATGGGTGGACATGGAATTTATCAAGTATTTCTCTTCCACTGACAGCGATATCACTTTGGGTGATGACTATGTGCTGAACTTCCACGGGAAGGTGTTGTGGACTCCGCGCTTCTTCGGTGAAGCCGGATTTGGTTTGAAGAACTATTACTATGAAAAGAACTCTGACGGTTCCGGCGCAAAGCTAACCACTTTCTATGGAACTGTTGGATTGGGTGTGAACTTCTAATCTGCGGGAAGAATGAAAAAGAAGCTGACCTTTGTCCATTTATTCCTGCTGAATCAGCTGGTGACAACCCTGGTGCTTTTAACGGTACTGGGGGTCTATGGCACGCATCTTTTCATTCAAGAGCAGCGCGCGATCCGGGAGCGCATGGAGCCGGCTTCGGCCCGCGAAGTGGACCGGATCAACAATGACTTTGCCACGCTGGAAGCCAACGTTCAGCGCTTGAAAAGCATGGTTGAACTTTTCGATGTGATGCCCAAGGGCACGCGGGTTGAAAAGTTCCGCCAGTTCGCTTCGGCGACTATCGCCAGTCACAGTACACAGTTTAACGCCTGGGTCGCTTTAGGGCCCCGTCTGGCGCGGGAATACATGGGACGTGAATCCTATGTCTATGTTGTTCACCGCGATTATTCCCTGTTTGCCAATCCCAAATACAATGAACCCTCCACCTTCGTGGCGGAAGTGTTTACCGAACCCGGTTACGACAAGGATCCGGATGTTCAGTGGTGGTGGATGAACGAAAAGAATTCCGGGGTGAACTATTCGGATTTCTATTTCGACAAGGGCTACATGGAAAAGATCATGTTCAGCACCTCCACCGGAATTTTTAACAATGCCGGAAAACTTGAAGCCGTGGTGGGAATCGACACCCTGGCCGGGGACATCGCCCATCGCCTGGGGATCTTCAAGCTAGGTGAAACCGGGGGTGCTTTGATCGTGGATGAACACGGTCGCCCGGTGCTGCCGTTGATCGCCAAAGACACGCCGGTGCTGGGCTTTAAATATCTGCGTGCCATGAATCAGGATGAATTCAAGGCGATGCCCAAGATTTCGCAAAAAGTTTTTAATATTCAGAATCAGCGCCAGCTTCAGGATTTCCCCGGTTCGGACGGCAAGACTTATCTGACGTATTCCCGTTCGATCAAAGGCAAGCCATGGCATCTGGTGATCTATCAGGAAAAGTCCGAAGCTTATTCCGGCTTGTACTTCCGTTTGTTCTTCTTTGGTTTTGTGGCCTTGGTGGCCTATGTGGTTTTCACCCTGATGGTGTGGATGACCGGAAAGTACGTGATCGCGCAGGATAAAGAGGCGTTGGCCCGCCTGCAGGATTCACGTGACCGCGCCGAAGCCGCAACACGTGCCAAGTCCCTGTTCCTTTCAACCATGAGTCATGAAATCCGCACGCCGCTGAATGCGATGCTGGGTTCGGCGGAACTTTTGAATGAAACGCATTTGAATTTCGAACAAAAAGAACTTCTGATTTCCTTGCAAAGTGCGGGGGATACCCTGCTGAGCATGCTTAACAATATCCTGGACTTCTCGAAGTTTGAATCAGGCCGTATGCAGCTTGAAAGCCGGGAATTCCTGCTGAGTGATCTGGTGCGCGAAGTGCAGGCTTTGATCAGCACATCCATCCTGCGCAAAAATCTGCAGTTCACTTTTCATCCTCCCGAACATGACCGTTTGATTGTCGGGGATTCTTTGCGCCTGAAGCAGGTGTTGATGAATCTTCTGGGGAATGCGGTCAAGTTCACCGATCGGGGTGGGATTGAATTGACGGTGCAGCCTTATCCGGGAAAAGAGCCGGGTAAAGAAACCATCTTCTTTGAGGTGAAGGACACCGGCATCGGTATCGCCAAAGAAAACCTGAAAAAAGTCTTTGATGAATTCGGGCAGGAGGATTCATCGGTCACCCGTCGCTTCGGGGGCACCGGACTGGGGTTAAGCATTTCACAAAAGATTGTGCAGTTGATGGGTGGAGAGCTTTACTGTGAAAGCCGCCAGTTCGTGGGATCACGTTTTCATTTCTCGGTGCAAGTGACTTCGAGCCGGGCCGAGCTGTGGAGCACGCGCTTTAATCTGGAAATGACGCCGCCACCACAGGTCGTGCGCCAGGGGACCGACGCCGGTCGAAAAAGCATCCTGATTGTGGATGACATGGAAGAAAATCACACGCTGTTGAAGGCTTATATCAAGCGCCTGGATTATGTGACCACTGATTCAGCTTACAACGGCTATGAGTGCCTGGAGCTGTGGGAGGTGGGTCATTACGATATGATCTTTATGGATGTGCAGATGCCGAAGATGTCGGGTCTGGACACGATCCGAAAGCTGCGTGAAATCGAGCGGGCCCGGGGCCTGCGCCGTACGCCGGTGGTGGTGATTTCCGCCAACAGCTTTACTGAAGACATTGAAAAAAGCCTTATGGCCGGGGCGGACCAGCACTGTGGCAAGCCCGTGCGCAAACAGACCGTTCTGGAAATCGTTCAAAAATACTGCGCTGAAGACATCAAAACAGCCCCTGCAAACTCTTAAGACAGCGTTAAGTTTCTAACAGCTTATCCCGATATTACGAAGGTCCGAGCGCGGAACGGATCTTGCCTCTATTCATTATGAAACGGGCAAACAGGGGGAATTCATGACTAAACGTTTGGCACTGCTGACCGGGACTGTGTGTCTCATTCTGGGATTCCAGAACTGCAGTCAGAACTCGCTTCAGACATCTGAAATGGCATCATTGAATGATGTTTCTGTGGCGCTTCCTCCATCCGGTGGTGGTGATTCCGCAAACACTCCCGCCAAAGTCACTTATGTTGAAATTCCCAATGTGTCTGACACCGTGGTTGAAGGCGTTGCTGCCAAAGCCAGTGAGCTGGGTCAGTATCGACTGGTGATTGCGACCGATTCAGGCCGCATTCAGCTGGTGGATGAAGTGAACACGGTGATTCAGGAACGCTGCCTGTCTGCGGGCAGTCTGTCGGAACTGAAAACAATCCTGAGCGGTTCTTCCGTGTGCGCGGCACCGGTGAAATCAGCAGACATGTGCGCGATGAGATACAAGCCGGCGTATGCGTCTTTGTATGCCAATGAAACCCGTGTGAATCTGGGTGAAGAAAAGGATTCCTGCGGGACAGGCCTGAAGGATCTGTGTGGAGGCCTGGCAGATGTGTTCCAGGCCTATGTTTCCCACGTTCGTAACAACTGGACAGCGATGAACTGCGAATAAGTAGATAAAGAAAAAGGGCCCCAAGGGCCCTTTTTTTTGGTCTTAAAGACCCAGCATGGATTTCACTTTGCCGAAGGCTTCGTTCAGTTGCGCACGGTTTGGTGCCGCCCCTTGAGCAAAGTCCGGACGACCGCCACCTTTGCCACCCATAACACCAGCAACTTCCTTCAGAAGATCACCGGCTTTTGTTTCGCCGGAAATTTCTTTCGATACGCTGACGATGATTGGATGACTGCCGTCACCCTGGCCGACAACAACCACGATGCCGGACTGGATTTTATTTTTTAAGTGATCAGTGACTTCCGCCAGAACCTGACGGTCATCCAATGGAACATCCGCCAGAACCAGTTTCGCAGAAGCGCCGGCCTTGGTTTTGAAGGTCAGTGCGTTGGCTGCCAGGTCATCCACATTCACCTGACCGCCCTGAAGCTTCTTCATTTCCTTTTCAAGCTGCTTCACCTGATCTTTCAGGGACTCCACACGATTTGCCAAAGTGGCATTTTCACCGGTGGTTTCCAGATGCTTGATGTAGTGCGGGCTTTTTTGGAAGCCGGCAGCAGCCAAAGCATCATCCAGATGGCTCACAGCGCTCATCATGTAAGAAACAGCGTTGTCAGCCGTAATGGCCTCGATACGGCGAACACCCGAGCTGACGCCCGCTTCTGAAACGACTTTGAACAGACGGATTTCAGAAGTGTTCTTCACGTGAGTACCGCCGCAAAGCTCGCAAGAGAAATCACCCATGGTCAGTACACGCACGTCGCTCGCATATTTTTCACCGAACAATGCCATCGCGCCTTTTTCAAGGGCTGCCTTGTGGGACATCATCTCGGTTTGCACCGGATTGCCGCGGGCGATCTGTTCGTTCACCAGGTCTTCAATTTTTTTGATTTCTTCAGAAGAAACCGGTTTGTTGTGAGTAAAGTCGAAACGGGTTTTCTGGGAATCAACCAAAGAACCGGCCTGAGTCACGTGAGTGCCCAGAACCTTGCGCAAAGCCGCGTGCAACAAGTGAGTTGCAGAGTGGTTGGCCGCAGTGTTGCGTCTTTCGACTGGATCCACACCCGTGACAACCGCCGTGCCCACCTTGAAGGAACCGTGTTCGATTTCAACGTGGTGAAGGACGATATCGTCGATTTTAGTGGTGTTGATCACGCGGGCACGGTTGGTGTCCTGCATGATGTAACCCACGTCGCCGGACTGGCCGCCGCCTTCACCATAGAAAGTGGTCGCATTCAGAATCATCAGACCGGTGTCGCCGGTTTTCAGTTCCTGAACTTCGGCCTGACCATTTGAAAGACCCATGACTTTACCGTCGCCGATTGTTCCTTCATAGCCCAGGAAGGTCACAGATTTGCCGGACTGAAGATAGTCTTTCGCAAATTTGATCATGTGCGCTTCATCAGCACCCATGGATTTGCCTTTCCAGCTGGCTTTGGATTTTGCGCGGTTGTCTTCCATTTCCTTTTCAAACGCGGCCTCGTTCACTTCGATGCCTTGTTCGTTGGCGATCACGCGGGTCAAGTCCGCAGGGAAGCCGTAAGTGTCATACATGCGGAAGACAACTTCGCCCGAAAGCTCTTTGATGCCTTTGGATTTCGCTTTTTTCAGCTCGTCTTCGAGGATCGTGGTGCCTTTGTCCAAAGTGGCGATGAAGCGGTCTTCTTCGTCACGGATGGTGTTCAGGATATGATCGCGGCGGGTCTTAAGTTCCGGATAAATAGAGCCCATGCTTTCGATCAAAGCTTCCGCCATGCCGGGCAGGAAGGATTTGTCGGCAGAAAGCTTGCGACCGTAACGGATCGCACGTCGCATGATACGGCGAAGAACGTAACCACGGCCTTCATTGGACGGCAACGCGCCGTCTGCAATCAGGAAGGAAGTGGAGCGGCAGTGATCCGCAAGTACGCGAAGAGCAGAAGTGATTTCAGCTGCCGCCGGATTTTTCGCCAGAACTTCTTTGTCAGAGATGTATTCGATATTGCCGATCTTGCACGCCAGCTGAATCATCGGCTGGAACAGATCCGTGTCGTAGTTGTTGAACACGCCCTGCATGGCTGCGGACATACGCTCCAGACCACCACCGGTGTCGACAGATGGCTTTGGCAACGGAGTCAAAGTGCCCGGAGGATTTTCGAAGTACTGCATGAACACCAGATTCCAGATTTCCACGAAGCGGTCTTCACCGGCTTCGATGCCTTTGAATGGATCAGAAATGGTGCCGGCTTTCGGGCCGTGATCATAGAAGATCTCGGTGCAAGGGCCGCAAGGACCGGTGTCGCCCATTTTCCAGAAGTTGTCTTTGTCGAAACGGAAGATGCGATCGCGCGGAACGCCTTCCTGGTTGTGCCAGATGTCGGCGGCCTCATCGTCAGAGATGTGCACGGTCACATAAAGCTTTTCTTTTGGAATCGCCAGTTCCTTTGTCAGGAATTCCCATGCAAAGTGAATGGCGTCTTTTTTGAAATAGTCACCGAAAGAGAAATTCCCCACCATCTCAAAGAAAGTGTGGTGACGGGCTGTGAAGCCCACGTTTTCAAGGTCATTATGCTTGCCACCAGCGCGCACGCACTTTTGGGAGCTGACTGCACGGGTATAGTCACGCTTCTCAAGACCCAGGAACGTGTTCTTGAACTGATTCATGCCGGCGTTGGCGAAAAGCAACGTGGGATCATTTTCAGGAATCAGGGAAGAGGACGGAACCGCTTTGTGTCCGTTCTTCTCAAAGTATTTGATAAAGGCGTT
This sequence comes from Bdellovibrio sp. MYbb2, assembly GCF_056175685.1. Lineage (NCBI taxonomy): Bacteria > Pseudomonadati > Bdellovibrionota > Bdellovibrionia > Bdellovibrionales > Pseudobdellovibrionaceae > Bdellovibrio > Bdellovibrio sp. MYbb2. Next base: position 153,002 of record NZ_JBJKJI010000001.1, on the reverse strand, counting down.
TCTGATCTCAGAGCTTTTCATAAATAACCTTTCTTACGGTCTCAGAATCGAATCCACGGGAAGCCAGCAACCGGCCCACTCGGGCTTTTTCATCTCGGGAAAACTTGTGGTCTTCGTCGTACTTATTTTTGACAATCGCCAGCGCCTTTTCAAGCTCCAAAGCACGATCTGTCTCAACAGCGGGAAGACCTTTTTCCTTCAGGTAGTTGTTGATGTAATAGATGCCCTTGTTGCGGCGATGAAGCATGTCAGCCAAGCGATGGGCCAGGTCGACGGGGTCGCCCAGCCAGCGGTTGTCTTTGGCAAACTCAATCGCCTCCTCGATGATATCCCCCACGTCCTCTTCGTCCGAGAACTTCTCTTTCAGTTTGGTGCGAAGTTCTTTTTCGGAATGGTCCCGCCGCGCGATCATGTCCATGACCTTTTTCTTGGCGTACTGACGGGTTTTGAGGGGATCTTTCTCTCGGGACATAGGGGAAATTAATACCCCGTTTTTTAAGCCTTGCGAAGGATAATTTCAGTCAGTTCGCAATAAGTTCCCAGACGCAGTTGCGGCCCCCAGTAACCGGTTCCCTGATTGACATAGAGCTGCATATTTCCCAGGCGGTACAACCCCTTGGCATAGCGTTCAAAGAACACAATCAGCCAGTTCCACGGGAAGAACTGTCCGCCATGGGTGTGCCCGGAAAGCTGCAAGTCCACCCCCAGCTTTTCCACATGCGGGGCCAGTGAAGGCTGGTGGGACAGCAGAATCTTGAAAGCCCCCGGGCGCAGCTGGTGGGCGACCTTTTCCAGTTCCGGACCTTCCTGGCGGAAGTGCAGGGCGGCGGGGTCGGGAATGCCGGCGATCTGCAGTTCGGCTTTGCCAAAGTTCAGGGTGGCGGTCTGGTTGATCAGCACCTGGAACCCCAGGGACCGGAAAGCCTGAAGCCCTTTTGGGGCATCCCAATAGTATTCGTGATTTCCGGGGACATAAAAGATCCCATGGGTGGCGCGCATCTGTTTCAGGATTTCAAATTCGCGCTGATGTTTTTCAACGAAGCTGTCCAGAATGTCGCCGGTAAAGACGACCATATCCGGTTTCATTGCATTGACCTGATCGACCAGCTTTTGCACCAGACGCAGAGGCAGGCTGGGGCTGATGTGCAAGTCAGTGATGTGGACGATACGCAGACCTTCCAATTCATACGGCAGGTTGGCAAAACTGATCGGCATGACTTTGGCGCGGGCTCCACGGCGGACAATGGCGTTACCCACAGCAACCATCACCACCGGCAGTCCCATCAGGGCCGCAGTGGCTTGTGAGCTGTAAAGCACGTCCAGAGAAATCCAAGTGCCGGTCACCTTATCCGTAAAAGCCAGCAGGTCCCGCAAAATCACCAGCGTGATCAGAAAATTGATATAAGCCATGACGGTGAGGGAACCGTTCAAAAGACGATCCCGCCATGGATTGACGTCCAGCTTTTTTTCTTTCCAGAAGAACAGGAATGTTCCAATCACCAAAGCAAATAGGAATGCGAGGAGGCTAACAATCAAAGTTGTTCCCTGCCACGAAAAATCCGTAAAGCGGGTCAACTGATGAGAGACATAGACGAAGATCGCAAGAATGAGTGTGCTGGCAACAGTACGAAAAATTCCCATGCATTTTTTTATCATGGTTGGCTTGTGCTTGCACAGTCCAATGTAGAAACACAGATCGGCGAGTCGAGGAACAAATGCTAATCTTGGAAAGTCGCGGGAGGTTTGTATGAGTTTTCGTAATGAATTTGAGCAGGCGAGGGACTTTCTGATTCTGCACCGTTCAGACTATAAACACGCCTACAGCCAATTCCGCTGGCCCCGCTTTGATGATTTCAACTGGGCCCTGGATTATTTCGATCCCATGGCCGAGGGCAATTCCAAGATCGGTTTGTGGCTGGTCGACGAAGTGGGACATGAAAAGAAGTTCAGTTTCAGCGAAATTTCCAAACGCTCAAACCAGGTCGCAAACTTTATGCGGGCCCGGGGATTACAAAAGGGCGATTCGGTTTTTCTTTTGATAGAAAACGACGTGGCCCTGTGGGAGATCATGCTTGCCGCCATGAAAATCGGCGCGGTGATCGTTCCGAACAATCCCCTACTGTCCCAGCAGGAGCTTACGGATCGTTTGAACCGTGAAAAGATCAAGATGATTGCCACGACCAAATCCCATACGGAAAAATTTGATGTGACATCTTCCGGAGTGATTTCGGTCGTGGTGGATGCCGAGATGGAAGGCTGGCTCTTTTATCCGGAAGTTTATAAAGAAAGCGCCGAGTTCGAAGTCACTGAACGCACCAAAGCCATCGATCCGCTGTTTCGCTATTTCACATCTTCCAGCAGTGTGAAGCCCAAGCTGGTGGAACACAGTCATGCCGGTTTTACCGTTGGGCATCTGTCCACCATGTACTGGATGGGTTTGCATCCCGGTGATGTGCATCTGGGAATCAATTCGGCAGGCTGGGCCATGCATGACTGGAATTCATTTATCGCGCCTTGGAATGCCGAGGCCACCATCTTTGTCTTTAAGGAAAAACGCTTCAACGCCAGTTTGATTCTGGATGTGCTGGATGAATATCCGATCACGTCATTCTGTGCTCCGCCGACGGTGTGGCGTTTGTTATGTCAGGAGGATCTGAAATCCTATGACGTTCATTTACGGGAAGCTTTAAGCACCGGGGAGCCTTTGACCGCGGATCTGATTTCGAAAGTGCATCAGGCGTGGGGTCTTTTCATTCGCGATGGTTATGGTCAGACCGAATCGGCCACTTTGATTGGGGTGCCGCCGGAAGAAAAAGACAGCTTTGGAACTTCCGGGAAAGCCTTGCCAGGATTCAAAATCGCGCTGCTTAACGATAAGGGTGAAGAGACCGACAGCGGGGAAATCTGTGTGGATATCTCGGACAACCCCTGGGGGTTAATGTCAGGACTGGATTCTTCACAAAAGTACTATCACACCGGAGATTCCGCGTACCTGGACAACATGGGGAACTTTACCTATTGCGACCGTATAGATGGTTTGTTTAAGTCCTCGGATTATCGGATCAGTCCTTTTGAAATTGAATTTGTCTTGAAAGAATTTCCTGCCATTCGCGAGGCGGTGGTGATTCCGAGTCCGGACCCGATTCGCGAAAATGTTCCGAAAGCGCTGATCACGGTCAGTAAGGGTGTTGAACCCAGCAAAGAGCTGGCTTTGGACATTATGAACTTTGCACGCATGCGTCTGTCTCCGTTCAAACGTATACGCAGGGTGGAGTTCATGGAAATTCCCAAGAACACTTCCGGTGAAGTGCTCCGCTCCGATTTGGTGAATTTGGAGCGTGAAAAAAGAAAACGTGGCGACAAAGCGCCTTATGAATTCTGGGAAGAGGATGCAAAGATCGTCATCCCTGACACGTGGGCGCAAGAACTGCCTTGAGTTTAGTCTTGTTACAAGACTGAAAGGGTGAGGCCTTCTTGTTCGTTCTTTGTTGAATCGCTGTTATGATTACAGTGTGAAAACACGGTTATTTATTTTACCAATCTTGATTCTTTGTTTCTCTACAATGGCGTCAGCAAAAGACTGCGGACGTCGCTTCCGCATTATTGTGAATAACTATGCGCCGCTGTTTGATGTGAACAATGAAGGTCACATCCATGGTTTGACATTCGAGTTCATGAATGAACTGTCGCTTCGTTTGGGTTGTGTTGTTTCGCAAGCGCCGATGGATGCTCCTCGCATGCATGATGACTTTAAAAACTGGCGCGCGGACATTGTGGGGTTGGTGATTCCTTCTGAAAAATTCCGTTCTTCAGGTGAATATGTTCCGGTGTATTCGACCGTTCGCAAGCTTCTGGTAAACAAAGCGTTTTATGATCCTGCACGCAGCATCGGTGATTATATCAAAGATGCCCGTATCAAATTCGGTGATCAGATCGGGACCAGATTCTTTTTAAAGCCGGAAGAAAAGAAAGAGCTTTTCGGCGCCGGTCGCATTGTCGAGTATCCAAGCCCTGCCACGGGCTATCGTCAGGTCAGCTCGGGCCGGGTGCAGGCGATGTTTACTTCGCCGGCTGTGTACAACTATTACCAAAAGGCGATTCCTGATTTTAATCAAAACGTCGTGGCCGTCCCGGATCCCAACTATGCAATGGAAGGCGGAATTTATCTTTCTTTAAGAAGAATTTCGAAGTCCGAGGCAGAGCAAATCAAAAAGGCCATCAGTGACATGAGAAAAGACGGCACTCTTCGCCGGATCGTCGCAAAATACGCCGCTGCTGAAGATATGGTTTATTATAAAGACCTTTAGGTTGCCCGCGAATTGGTTCTCGTATTAACTGAAGTTAACTGGAGAACCACGATGAATCTTTCTGCATATTCCTCTTTGGATCTAAATGGCAAAACCGCTGTCGTGTGCGGAGCTTCCGGTGGCATTGGCGAAGCTGCGGCCCTGCTGCTGGCAAAGCGCGGAGCTCGCATTATTGCTGTGGCCCGCACAGAAGAAAAACTGCAAAAACTGCTGTCGTCGCTGCCGGGATCGGGTCACCGTTATTTGCTGGCGGATCTGGGTGACACAGAATCCTTGAAAGCCAATGTTCTGGCGCCCCTGGCATCTGAAACTGTGCACATTCTTTTAAATAACACCGGTGGCCCCAAAGGCGGGCCGCTTCACAAGGCTTCGATTGAAGAATTTGATCAGCCCTTGCGTGCTCATCTGAAAGCCGCGCATCTGCTGGTGCAGACCGTGCTGCCTTCCATGCAGAAAAGTCACTATGGCCGTATCATCAACGTGATCTCGACATCCGTGAAAACACCAATCCCGAATCTGGGTGTTTCCAACACCGTTCGTGGCGCAATGGCGAACTGGTCAAAAACTTTGGCCGGTGAACTGGCGGGCTTTGGTGTGACCGTGAACAACGTGCTTCCGGGATACATCCGCACGGACCGATTCAAAGGTCTGGTGGATGCTTCGGCGAAAAGTACAAATTCAAATGTGGATGAAGTGGAAGAGGCGTGGAAGAAAACAATCCCGGCAGGACGAATCGGGGAGCCTCAGGAAATGGCCGAGGCGATTGCCTTTTTAGCCAGTCCCGCCGCCGCTTACATCACCGGAATCAATCTTCCGGTGGATGGCGGCAGAACTCCGTCCCTTTAACGGAAAGGGGATTTAGATCCCCACTCCCATGATCGCTTTCATTTCTTTCAACGTCTGACGGGTTTTTTCCTGAGCTTTCAGGGAACCCTCTTTGCAGATTTTCAGAACCGCTTGCGGATCCTGAGCGTACTGTTCACGGCGTTCACGCATGGGCGCGATGATCGTGTTCAGAACTTCAGTCAGGCGCACTTTCAAGGTGCCATCACCCAGGCCGCCGCGCTGATAGTGTTCTTTCAATGCTGCGACTTCGTCTTTTCTTGGATCGAAAACATCCAGGAAGCTGAAGACCACGTTGCCTTCGACTTTGCCCGGATCCTCGATTTTCAGATGACCTGGGTCGGTGTACATCTTCTGAACTTTCTTTTTGATCACGTCAGCCGTGTCAGAAAGATAGATGGCATTCCCCAGGGATTTGCTCATCTTCGCTTTGCCATCGATGCCTGGCAGACGACCGGCAACACCAGCCATGCCCTTCACCGGCTTGAAGAAATCAGTTTTGTAGATGTGGTTGAAACGCTGGGCGATTTCATTGGTCTGCTCGATCATCGGATTTTGATCTTCACCGGCAGGAACCAGATTCGCTTTGAAGCCCAGAATATCGGCTGCCTGGCTTACTGGGTAAGTCAGGAAACCTGCAGGCAGGGATTTTTCCAGATTCTTCTGCTGGATTTCGGTTTTCACGGTTGGATTTCTTTCCAAACGTGCGACGGTCACCAGATTCATGAAGTAAGTGGTCATCTCAAACAGTTCCGGCAATTCGGACTGAACAAAGATCGTGCTTTTCGCAGGATCAATGCCGGCCGCCAGATAATCCAACGTCACTTGTAAGATGTTATCGCGAACTTTTGTGGTGTCATCATAGTTGTCGGTCAAAGCCTGAACGTCAGCGATGATGATGTATTGATCGTGAGAATCCTGAAGATCCACGCGGTTTTTAAGAGATCCAACGTAATGACCAAGATGGAGGGGACCTGTTGGGCGGTCGCCCGTAAGAATGATTGGTTTCATATATTTTCTATAGCATTAACGGAAGTGGGTGGGAACAGCAGAAAAGAAAGAAAATAGGTCGGCCCCGAGAGTCTTAGAGGTGAAACCAAACATTTTAGTTTCCGGCGTTTGATCTACAACTGGATGGCTACCAAGGTGTCTACAAAGTAGACCAAGCTAGCCAGCAGAATCATCCAACGAATCATGGGGCCTCCGTGAGGGCAGTATGCGAAAAGGCCACCCATAAGTCGAATCGCTAATTTTGATGGAATCCATAAGTTTTTCGCACTGAGACATAAAGCGAATGCGTCCAAGCTGAAAACCAATTGGATAGTGGTTCGTTGTTTATTTTGATCCTGTGAACTTCTTGGCTTTGACCTTGCCTGGCTTGCGGGTGGGTGGCTTTAGTAGTCGGGTATGAATTCTCAAGGCGCTGAGATCTATAACAGTCAGAACGGGTGCTACTATTCGTTTCGCCCCTTTTCCATCGATCGTGATTTTGATGTGTACTACAAGTGGATGCATCAGAAGTACGTTTCGCAGTGGTGGAATCTGGCGAAAACCCGCCCTGAACTTGAAGCTCATCTGATCAGCGAACTTTCCGACAAACATCAGGATCTTTTCATCGGCTTTGTGGATGGTCGCCCGGTCAGCTATTGGGAGCGTTACTGGCTTCAGGAGGACATCCTTGGCAAGTACGTTGAAACCCTGCCATTTGATCAGGGTTTGCACTTTCTGATCGGAGAAACCGCTTATCTGGGGCGCACTTACACTCCTTCAATGATTGCCGCGTTCTTAAAGCTTCAGTTTGAGGAAACCCGCACCCAGCGTGTTTTTGGCGAACCTGATATCCGCAACCGCAAGGTGCTTCGTTATGCCGAAGAGACCTGTTTTGAAATGCAGGGGATTGTGGAAATGCCCGAACGCGCTTCTGCGGTGATGGTCTGTCGTCGCGAGAATTTCTTCGCCAAATACTCGGCCAAACCGGGGAAATTGTGGACCTCTGCAGTCCGGGAATCGGTGCCGGTTTCTGAACCTTCTTTAATGCTCTGACGCTTCTCATTCTGCGTTGCAAGGCCTACGGGTCCGGCGTACCTCATCGGTATGGTGACAAACTTTCTGATACAACTTGCGACTCTGTTTGGTGTGGGCCGTTTTCCAAAAGGACCGGGCACTGCCGGCACCCTGGCGACCATTCCAATTGTCATTCTTTTAAGCAAAATGGGCCCTTTGGTTTACATGGGGGCGGTGATTTTGCTGCTCCCAGTCGGAATTGCGGCCTGCGAGGCTTACGAGCGTTCCAAGGGTGGTCATGATCACAAAGAGATCGTAATTGATGAGGTTTTGGGTTTTCTAATCACGATGGTTTGGATGCCAATGACATGGCAAGCCATTTTAATCGGTTTTGCCCTGTTCAGAGTGCTGGACATCACAAAGCCTTTATTCATAGGATATTTAGATAAGAAGATCCAAGGAGGACTTGGAGTGATGATCGATGACGTGGCCGCGGGGATAATTGCGAGCCTCATCATGCAAGTGATCTACACTCAAACCAACTGGTTGGGCTCTCAGATCGTGGTGATCAGTCAATGATGCCAAACGATCAGAAGCTTCAAGAACTCATTCGATCCCTTCGCGACCAAAAACTCACAGTGGGTTTTGCGGAAAGTTGTACTGGAGGTGCACTTTCGGCTTTTTTAACAGAGCAGCCAGGCGTGTCCGACATATTTCTAGGCTCTGTGGTTTCTTACTCTAACGAGGCGAAGGTGGATCTTCTGGGGGTTCGTCGAGACACTCTCATGCAAGAGGGTGCGGTGAGCGAGACAGTCGCTCGTCAAATGGCGCACGGAGTGCGTCGTCAGCTTAAAACTGATTGGTCTGTGGCAATCACAGGTATCGCTGGTCCGACAGGTGGAACACCGTCAAAGCCAGTGGGCACTGTATGCATTGCCATCGCTGGACCGGGTTTTGAAGATTCCCGAAAAGAACTCTTTTCAGGTGATCGCAAATCCATCCAGATGACTTCGGTGGACTACGCAGTGGCTTGGCTGAGTTCAGTTCTCGACAAGAAATAGTAAAAGGCCCCCGGCCTGATTTTTAAACATAATTTGTACTCCGACAGAGTCGGAGTGTAAAAAAGCGTCGTGGCAGTTGCCACGAGAGAGGGAAACAGATGGCAAACGCTACTGTAGACAACAAAGCGAACTCAGAAAAAATCAAAGCCCTTGAATTGGCTGTTTCGACTATCGAAAAGCAATTCGGCAAAGGCTCCATCATGCGTTTGGGCGCGAACGAATCTTTGGTTAAAGACGTTGAAGCGATCAGCACTGGTGCATTGAGCTTGGATATCGCTTTGGGTATCGGCGGTCTTCCTAAAGGTCGTATCTGTGAAATCTATGGACCAGAGTCTTCTGGTAAAACAACTCTGTGCTTGTCTGTTATCGCTCAAGCTCAGAAGAAAGGCGGCGTTGTCGCATTCGTTGATGCCGAACACGCTTTGGATATCAACTATGCCCGTAAACTGGGTGTGAACACGGAAGATCTTTTGATCTCTCAGCCGGACACTGGTGAACAAGCTTTGGAAATCACTGAAACACTTGTTCGTTCCGGCGCGATTGACGTATTGGTTGTCGACTCCGTAGCAGCCTTGGTTCCTCGTGCAGAGATCGAAGGTGACATGGGTGATTCCCACGTTGGTTTGCAGGCTCGTTTGATGTCCCAGGCTTTGCGTAAGCTGACTGCGGCGATCAACCGTTCCAACACTCTTGTTATCTTTATTAACCAAATTCGTATGAAAATCGGTGTTATGTTCGGTAACCCTGAAACAACTACGGGCGGTAACGCTTTGAAATTCTATTCTTCTGTTCGTTTGGATGTACGCCGTGTTGGCGCGATCAAAAACGGTGAGGACGTGACTGGTAACCGTACTGCGGTGAAAGTTGTTAAGAATAAAATGGCGCCTCCGTTCACCAAAGTTGAATTCGACTTGATGTACGGCGAAGGTATCTCTGAAGAAGGCGATCTTCTGGATTTGGCAGTGACTGCGAACATGGTTGAAAAATCCGGTGCGTGGTTCTCTATCAACGGTGAGCGTATGGGCCAAGGCCGTGATGCTGCGAAAAACTTCCTGAAAGAACACCCGGAATACATGGTTGAACTTCGTAAAAAGATCCTTGCGGCAAACGGTATCGGCAAACTTTTGGTTGATACCAACGGCAACAACGGCGAAGACCACGAAGGTACAGAGCCAGTTGAAATCGAAGCAGAAGATGCTGCTCCGAAAAAAGGTAAAAAGGGCAAGCACTAGTCCGGCCCCGCCGGCTGAAGCAGCTGATTAAATCTCAAAGCCCCGTTCCGAAAGGACGGGGCTTTTGTTTTTCCCCATCCCCAAAAGGTACCTGCTTACTTTTGCAGAAGCTTCGCGTAAAATTTCTGTACTATGATCAAAATCAAACGCGTTTATGAAAAGCCCAGCAGGGATGATGGTTACCGTGTTTTGGTGGACCGGTTGTGGCCCCGGGGAATCAAAAAAGAGGATTTGAAATTCAGCGAATGGCCGAAAGAAATCTGCCCCAGCACCGAGCTTCGCAAAGAGTTCGGACACAAGCCCGAAAAGTTCGGGGAGTTTCGCACAGAATATAAAAAGGAACTTAAATCCGCCGAGGCCCATGACAAGCTGGCTGAACTGGCCGAGCGGGCTCAAGACGGGAATGTAACTTTGCTTTATGCCGCCCGCGATGAAAAAACCAACCATGCTGTCGTTTTAAAGGAAGTTCTGGATAAGCTTTAAGCTGCTGATTTGATTTTGGTTTTTCTCGTCAGGAAGTGGGGGTAAGATTTCCTCTTTCGGGAATTGCGGTTTTCGATTATATTGGGTTCAAGGCTTCGCGAAAAAGCCTGCACCCGCAAAAGAGAATCTCATTTCGTGATACGATCTAAATCGTGTCTTCAAAAAATCAAAATTAATTCTTTTGGTTGCCATGGGCGGGGACGGCGACAAGACCAAAGGATGTTCTATGTCAGTATCACGTCTTGAATCGTACAAAATAAAAGCCAAGCTTTTGCAAAAAGCCAAACAGAAATCCGGTCAGGATTTTCAGTTAAAGGATGCTTTTGCCCTTATTGCCAAGACTGCTGGTTTTGCCTCGTGGAATGATCTGAAGGCCACGCTGGAAAACCAGGTGGACTTTTGCAAGAAGGGTCACAGCGCTTACTGGAAAGTCTGGTATGCGTCCTATGACGAAGCCCGGGCTCATCTGGATTCTGACGGGGGCTATCTGCTGCCTTATCAGAAGGACTTCTTCATCTGTGATGATAATTTCATTCAGTGGCTGGGGCTTGAAGTGACCGACGAGGATCTGCTTAAAGTCGGTCGCGACTGGGCGAAGCCTCTGGATGCCGATGCATACTCGCGTCTGTTGAAGAAAATGAAGTAAGCTGCTTCAGCTTTCACGGCTGTTCTCACTCCGGCTTCGCCGGAGTAGTGCCGCTGCAGCTCTGCCGGCGTAGCCGACTGGACGAAGTGAGGGTTCATCACTGACTTCGTGATTTGGTGCCTCCGTTTGGATAAATTTCTAAACGGAGGTCGTTTGTGAAAAACCTGTCTTTCGTTTTTGCCGCTGTTGCTGTTCTGGGACTTGGCTCCTGCAAATCAAAACCTGTCGTTGAAGTTCCGCGTTCGGACGCCCTGTGGAATATCATCAGCACGCAGTGTTTGCCGTTGCATAAAATCGGTGAGGAAAAAAACCCGTGCATCGAAGTGAACATCGCACAAGGTGAGGAAAAAGGTTATGTCGTCTTTAAGGACCGTGTTGGTGACTTGCAGTATCTGCTGATGCCGACCGAAAAGATCACCGGCATGGAAAGCCCGGAAACCCGCGCTGCGGATGCAACCAATTATTTTGATCTGGCCTGGAAGGCTCGCAGTTATATGGATAAAAAGCACGGCTCAGCCATTCCGGCAGAGGTGGTGTCGTTGGCGATCAACTCCCAGTTCGGGCGCAGTCAGAATCAGCTGCATATTCATGTGTCTTGTGTGAAGCCTCAAGTGCAGCAGCAGCTACAGGAACAATCTGCAAAACTGAAAAACGGGTGGACCCCGTTGCCGCAGCCATTGCTGGGTCATAAATACTATGCTCGCAAGATCAGCGAAAAAGAGCTGGAAAAAGGCAACGCCTTCCAGATGCTCGCAGACGGAGTGCCAGGTGCCAAAGACCATAGCGGTGAGTTTGGATTGGGCCTGGTGGCAGTGAAGGATAAAAAGAAGGGCCACAGTTTGATTTTGCTCACAAGTCGCTTTGAGCGTGGCACGAACAATTATGGCTCTGTCGAAGAGATTCAGGATCACTCTTGCCCTCAATTGGCCCGTTAATGATAGAATTGTAAGTGTTGCAGCGCTTCGGAAAAAGGTACCTGGTACCTTTTGTCGCACCGGTTTATGTCTTTTACCCGAAAAGACCAGCTGGCCCTTTGAGTTTGTTAGTATGGGGCCATGTTGAAAGTGTTACTGACTTTAGTTCTGGCCACTTCTTTTAAGGCACGTGCCGATGATTATTCGGAGGTGCCGATGCCTCCGCCATTGCCGGAACCGCAGGAACCTCTGTACCTGAACCCGACCATTTATTATAAGCCCATCATCAAATTTGACGTGGACAAGTGTCAGCATGAAACCCGGGTTGAAATGCTGTCCCCGGATGACAAAGTGCTGACCCGTCTTTGTTCTGCGGATTTCAACAACTGTGTCATGCAGGGGGCTTGTTATGTCCATGATGAGGACGGACGCTTCCGTTCTTTCAATTACTTCGCCAGAGGAGCAGATGGTATTCCGCGCTTTAAGGAAGTCGACATGCGCAAGTGTCCTTACGGCTATGGCATGCGCAATGTGTGTCTGGATCCGTACTATACGGTGGCAGCGGATTTAAGTATTTATAAAATCGGCGATGTGATTTATGTACCCAGGCTGGATGGGGCCGTCATGCCTAACGGTGTGACTCATGATGGGTTCTTTGTTGTGCGGGATGCGGGGGGAGCAATCAAGGGGCCGGGACGATTTGATTTCTATACCGGATTCACGAAACCTTATGCCAAGGAAAATACTTTCAATCGGATGGGTTTTGCCAATATCAAAAACAGCTTTCCATTCCGCATGGCGACCTCGGAAGAGGCCGAAGCGGCCAGAGCGCGCACCGGGTATCCCGGCACGCGCAATATCATCATTATTCCACCACGAAGATAACTAGGGACCGATGTCCTCTTCCAGATTAGCGCAGGAAATCTCGGTGTCTGTCTGCCAGCCCATCAGTTTTTTAACCTGACCGATCACGCTTATGGAGGTCAAAGTGCCGTCTTTCAAAAGACCCAGTTCCGCAGCTCCGCGAGTTGTCAGGCCGCCGTTTTGGTTCTTCGCGCACTCCATTTTCAAACCTTTGGACGTGTTGGTGATTTGTACGTCGTCGCAGAAAGCCGCAATGTCACCCGTGGACTTATCGTGCAAAATGCCCACAAACGCGCGCTGACCAGCGATCTCAATGTCGTAAGTGGTGCCGTTGGTGCGCGTTTCCTGAATCACCGAGCAACCATCCGCATTCGTATACACACGCATCTCCGTGTCCGCTTGCGCCTGAACACCAGCCATCAATAATGCAACCATCAAAACCTTTTTCATAAAAACCTCTCTTTTTAAAACTTTCAATTTCTAATCTCTAATTTCTATATTCCAGTGAATCCAGGCGGGACTCAAAATAGTCGATGACCATCTGAGTGCTGCCGTGGGCTTTCAAGCCGTCAATCTTGGTTGCGATAGCCTGCAGGGAAAAATCCGGGTTGAGCTGTTTTCCATTCAGGAACCGTTCTTCCAGGGTCTTTTCCGCCTTATCCAGTGCCAGTTGAATCTCCTGCTCAAACACACTCAGGCCGCCGCGGGCGTTCATGTACGATTCCAGAGTCTGGCAGCGATAGGCCATTTCAGTCAGACGGCAGTCCTGGCGTTCGATGCCCAGCTTTTTGCATTCACGGCCATCGGCAGAGCGATATTTATTGAAGATGTGTTCGCTGTTTTGAACTTCGTAAGGCGCTTGCGGCATCACGCCGTTTTTGGTGAAACCGATGCCAGAACTTAGTTGAGTATAACCATGCACTTCTGAAGCAAATGCCGCTGGCAACACACGGCCATTGCGGTTCAAACGGCGAAGGGCGATGATGTCTCCGGCTTGCGCTTCCGCGCGGGAAATCCGGGTGCACAGCGGGGATTCAAGCACGTTGGCAAATTCACTGGCGACCGTGTGGTGAATACCTTTGGAAATTCCCGCCAGATAAGTGGATGAATTCCAGCAGTTCGGTCCTTCAAGAATCGCGGAACGCCCTTCCAGTTTCTTTATCTTTCCTTTTAGCAAAGCCGCTTTCAAATCCACATAACCACGGGACTTGATCGGTGCCGGAGTTTTAGTGACCTGCGCCGTTTCAATAAAGAGCTGACGAACCTCCGTCGCCGTCAGATGCGGAAGTTCAGTCCACAGCTGCGCAATCAGATTCACCATATAAGGTGTCGCCATCGAAGTGCCCGAGTGTTCAATCAGTCCACCACCTAAAGAGGCCGCGTTGACTTTTACTCCCGGAGCCAGAATGTCGACGTTGTCCTGACCGAAGTTGCTGAAATCAGCCATTGTCGCATTTTCCGGGGTGACTTCTTCGATCGTGGCTGCATTCAAAGCACCCACTTTCATCACGTTGGGATGATTGAAGCTTGCCGGGTACTGACGGTTTTTGCTGATATCGAGGTCCTGGCCGGCGTTGCCCGACGCCACGACGAACAGGGTCTCTGGATTTTCTTCGATCATGGTTTTATAGGCACGGATTCCATCGCGCAGACCCAGCATGTCCTTGTTGTCGGAAGGGAAACCCAGGCTCATGTTCACCATACGGATTTTATGTTTTTTAATGAAGGCGGACATCTTTTTGATGTATTCCGCACGGGTGTAGTCCCCGGCAAAGCCCACAAGAGTTACATTGTTCAGCCCTTTGGTTGCGATGTGCGCCACGTGAGTTCCATGAGAAAGAGGACGGTGATCTTTATTCAGTCCGCTGGTGGATTCCGTCGGCAGGCCGATATCACGAACCTGATCCCATCCGAAGTTGTCATCCACCCAGCCGTTGCCGTCGTTATCAATGCCATCGACGGGCTCATCAGGGTTGTTCCACCATTTCGTCACCAGTTCGCTGTGATTATAATCAAAGCCGGAATCGATGATGGCGATAACAAATTTGTCCGGGTCTTCGCGCTGGGCTTTCAGCACTTTGGTTTCGGCCGCGGATTTGCCGGCCTTTTTCAGGGATTTTTCCAGGTCATACTTTTCATAAAGGCTGAATTCAGCCACCGTTATGCCTGCCGGGTTCTTTTCGACAAAAGCATAGGGTTTTTCATCCGTGCCTTTGTAGTATAGGTAAACCGAGCTGGTGACGTTTTCGTTTTTATCCAGATAGTCTTTTTGTATTTCGCGGAAAGGTTCAGTTTGTTCGTTCCAGCCCACGTATTCAAGATTGAAAGGGGCTTCTTTGGTAAAGTGCCACTTGCGGATCAGGCGGGATTTTTCATTTTGGGAGTTGTTGGCATCAAGGCCGGTCCATTCCTCACGGGTTTGAACAAGTCCATAGCTTTCTTTTTCAACGGAAAGGTCGGTGACTATCACCTGGCCTGCAACCGGATAAGTAAAGCGTGTCCAGCCGGTAAAGACGCCATCAATGTTAAAGTAACGGCGTTCGACCAGGCGGGTGTCCTGATAGTACGACTCGCGGGAGACAACTCCGTTGTCGAACTTTTCTTTTTCCACTTTAAGGGCGGCAAAAGCAGTCGATTGTCCCAGAATGAGACAAAACAGCAAAGCTTTCAGCAGCGGGCGGAAAATCATCATGGATCCCTTCCTTGTATATGAGGAAGAGATAGCAACGAGGGTGCCAGAAGGTGGCGGTGAAAGTGGGGGATCTGGCTGCTGTGGCTGTGTTTAAGCCACAGACAGTCCGGTGACGTTTATTTGTATGTTCCGCGACGATCTAAGACAGAGCTTTTTTGACGTCGTCTGCGATGTCTTTGGGTTCATCCTTTGGAGCAAAACGCTTTAGCACTGTGCCATTTTTTCCAATCAGGAATTTCGTGAAATTCCATTTGATCATTTCGGTTCCCAATAGACCCGGAGCTTCCTCTTTCATCCACTGATACAGAGGATCGGCATTGCTGCCGTTTACATCGACTTTGCCCATGACCGGGAAGGACACGCCATAGTTCAGTTCACAGAACTGCTGGATCTCTTCATTGCTGCCGGGCTCTTGCGAACCGAACTGGTTGCAGGGGAATCCCAGAATGACCAGACCCTTGTCTTTGTTTTGTTGATACAGTTCTTCAAGGCCTTTGTATTGAGGAGTGTAACCACACTTGCTGGCCACATTTACCACCAACACCACTTTGTCGCGGTATTGATCCAGGGACACCGGCTGGCCATTGGCGGCTTTGACGGTGAAGTCATAAAGGTGCTTTTTCATAGAAAACCTCCTCAGAGGGGCTGCGTGTATAGACTGCTGATCTCATTCTGAGACAGAAGAGGGCCTCTAATCAAGATTATGATTTGTTAAATTAATTTGAGAACAGGGAACATTAAAACATGAGAATATATTGTGAGGTACTGTAGGAACTGTATGGAGGGGCCGAAGAGAAAACCATGGGGAACTGGTACTTTGGGTGTATATCCCTCTTACTTTCGGCACTTCTTTTCGGCGCACCGGCGACGGCCGATACTTTTTTAGGCTGTGCTGAATGGTGTGCTGCCAGATTCTTACCCAAGTCGGGCCAGGCTGACCAATCTCAAATGAGAAAATATGACATGTGCGTGGTGCAGACCCAGAACGAAGGACGTTGCGGAGGCGCACCTCGTTCCTCGGGCACGAGTCGACCGACACAGCGTCAGCAGGAACCAGATCAATCTTCCGGCTATAATCCCGAACCGGGATCAGTTCCTTGTGGCGGACGTTGTCCAATCTCAGAATGCGTGGATGTGAATGGCAGTGGGCGGGACTATCAGTGCCGCATCGACATCATTAACGGCACGGCTCAGCCCAGTGCGAATGACTGTACGTCACAGTACACGGAACTTCTTAATGAATGCTCCAATGCGGTTCAGGAAACATCTCACACTTGTGATGAAAAAAATGATTCTGGCATGTCGGGAGTTGCCAATACGGCTTCGCAACTGGGGTTGATGCTGGGGCAGCAGACCTCTGGAAGTATCCGGTCAGCGTGTTCACAGATGGCCAGTTTTTCGGCGGCAGCCAATGCGGCTGTTGCGGCCTATCGCATGAATTGCAACAGCTCGCTGGGAACTTGTCGTTCCACCTGCAGTAAGCTTGTTGATTTCGTGCAGAACAATCCAACCTGTACAGTTCAGGGTTTCCAGGGAACTGCGGGAACCAATGCGATGCTTTTGCAAAATGCCGAATCCAAGGCCGAGCGCTGCGATCAGTTTGAAAGCAAGGTGCAGGAAGCCACTCAGGCTATAAATAACGTGGCGGGCACCATGCGAAATGCAGCCAGTTGTGCGGCAGCCACTTCCGGATCCGGTGCGCCGGTTCCGGAGATTTGTAAAACCAATCCAAATCTTCCGGGGTGTGTGGCCACGGGCCCGGTGGATTGCACTAAGCCTGAGCTTGCGGGCACCAAAGTCTGCGTCTGTTCAAAGAATCCGACGGATCCTATTTGTATGTCTGAAAATAACAGTGGTGGATCCACATTCCTCAGCAGCACCAATCCTGGGGCGCGCTTAAATACTTCCGGTGTTGAACTGTCCGGTGGTGATTTGCCTTCTTTGCCGGGTATCGAACATGGCAAACGAGGCTCTGGCGGGGCCGGTGAAGCTGTCGATGGAAAAATGGGCGGCGGTGCGGGTATCTCCAGTTCAGGTGGTGGTAGCGGCGGCGGTGTCGCTGGTGCCGGTGAAGGTGGTGGTGCGGAAGGCGAAGACGGTGGTCACTCGGTGAATGCCGGATTCTATGGCGGCGGTGGATCCTTCGGGGGATACGGAGGCGGCAGTGGTGAAGGCCGAGCTGCTCAAGGTCAGCCAGGTCAAGCCGGTGTTGCCGGTAAAAACGGTGCCCCGGATTTGCGTCAGTTCCTGCCGGGTGGAAAATATGATCCGAAAGCCCGGGGTGTTGCGGGGACCGGAGGACCTGATGGTATTACGGGTCCCCATTCAAATATCTGGAAGAAAATTCAGAATCGTTATCAGGTTCTGACACCGACCTTAATTCCATAATCTCACTCTGAGATTCCTTATACTTTGGTAAAGTTCCCCTCTGAAATGCCGAACAGTTTGTCATGGGAATGAGATCATTTTTATCAGTGACTATGTTGCTCGCGCTTTCAGTGATTCTCATCCCTGTGGATGCAGAGGCACGCCGCTGCCGGGCTCAGTGCGCTGAAGGTTTCACCTGTTTTATGCCGGATCCGACGGATGCCAGTGGTCGCAACGACATGTGTGTGGCCGCAAATCAGGTCAACAATACCGATTGTCTTTCTCAATACAACCAGCTGCGTGAGCAGTGTAGTGCTCAGGTCACCGACACTTCCTATACTTGCGATGAAAAAAATGATTCAGGCATGAGCGGCATCGCTAATTCGGCTTCACAGCTTAGTTTGATGTTCGGTCAACAGACGGCGGGAAGTATCCAGGCGGCCTGTTCAAAGATGGCCTCTTTCAGTTCCGCAGCGAATGCGGCAGTGGCCGCGTATCGTTTGACCTGTCAATCATCCATTACCAGCTGTCATTCGGCTTGTGATCAGGTTGTCGACTTTGCCAACAGCAATGCCGCTTGTTTGGATGCCGCTGGCGGTGTGGGATCTTCGGCTCAGATGAGATCTTCTGCCGAAAGCGCTGCCCAACGTTGCAATGACTTCGATGCCAAAGTGGCGGAAGCCAACCAGGCAATCAATAACTTTGCCGGAACCATGCAAAACGCCGCTCAGTGTGCATCGTTGACGGCGGGTGACACAACGGCATTGGAAGAACTTTGTAAAACCAATCCAACGCTGCCCGGCTGTGCCGCAGTGGCAGCAGCTGATTGCACGAATCCAGCAAATGCCGGCAGCAAAATCTGTGTCTGTTCCAAGAATCCGACAGATCCGGTTTGTATGAGTGAAAACAGCGCTGCAGGTTCCACCTTTATCAGCAGCACAAATCCGGGTTCACGTCTGTCGACATCCGGTGCAAGTTTGTCCGGTGGCGATTTGCCAGATCTTCCTTCCATTCTTCCAGGCAAACCAGGTTCTGGTGGTGCTGGTGAAGCGGTGGATGGCAAACAGGGCGGTGGCGCGGGCATTTCCAGTTCTGGTGGTGGCGGCGGCGGTGGATCCGGTGGTGGCGCCGGAGGCGAAGAAGGTCTTGAAGACGGCCTGCAAGTGAATGCCGGCTTCTATGGCGGTGGCGGATCCTTCGGTGGTTCCGGTATGGGCGGTGGAGGAGGCGAGCGCGGTGTCGCCGGCATGGCAGGTCAGGCTGGAGCGGGCAAAGGCAAAGGGGCTCCGGATCTGCGTCAGTTCCTGCCTGGTGGAAAGTTTGATCCGAAAACCCGCGGTCTGGCGGGCAATGCCGGGCCAGATGGAATTACGGGGCCTCATTCAAATATCTGGCAGAAAATTCAAAATAGATATCAGGTTTTAAGCCCAACGCTGATGCCATAGTCTCATTCTAAGACAGTGCCCAGTACCTTGGTAAAGTTCCCATGTTGGAATGCCGATCAGACATACCATGGGAATGAGTACTTTGTTCGCGTTGAAAACGCTATTCACAATTTCGCTATTCTTAGTCGCGAACGAGGCTGTTGCGACGCCGGCCTGTAATATCCAGTGTCCGGCTGGCTCCAGTTGTTTTGTCAGTCCTGAAGGACAGCAGCAATGTACGCCCAACGACGCCTTTGTCGGTCCTCCAGAACCTACTCGCAATGCGATGGTCAGCTGCAGCTCTCAGTTGCAAGTGATCATGGAGGAGTGCCGCACGGCGATCTCTGAAACTTCTTATTCCTGTGATGAAAAGAATGACTCGGGCATGAGTGGTGTAGCCAATACGGCCTCACAACTTAGTTTGATGTTCGGTCAACAGACTGCGGGCAGTATTCAAGCTGCGTGTTCCAAGATGGCGTCTTTCAGTTCGGCAGCCAATGCGGCTGTGGCGGCATATCGCATGAATTGCCAGTCTTCCATTGGCAGCTGTCATTCTGCTTGTGACAGAGCTGTTGAATTTGCCCAGCAGAATGCCGCTTGTTTGGATGCAGCGGCTGGTGGCACAGGCGTCAGTCGCCAGGCGGTGGCTTCGGCTGAAAGCTCGGCAAAACGCTGCAGTGACTTTGACTCCAAAGTTCAGGAAGCCAATCAGGCGATCAATAACTTTGCAGGCACAATGCAAAACGCCGCTCAGTGTGCGGAACAAACCGCAGGTGACAGCACGGCTTTGCCTGAGCTTTGTAAAACCAATCCCACTCTTCCGGGGTGCGCGGCGATTGCCGCTGCGGATTGTACGAATCCGGCAAACGCGGGCAGTAAAGTCTGTGTGTGTTCAAAAAATCCAACAGATCCTATTTGCATGAACGAAAACAGTGCGGCTGGTTCAACATTCATCAGCAGCACAAATCCGGGCTCGCGTCTGTCGACATCAGGTGCAGAACTTTCCGGCGGTGATCTGCCAAGTCTTCCTTCCATCCTTCCGGGCAAACCAGGTTCTGGTGGTGCTGGTGAAGCCGTGGACGGAAAACAGGGCGGCGGCGCGGGTATTTCCAGTTCGGGTGGCGGAGGCGGCGGAGGTGCTGCCGGTGGTGGCGCAGGCGAAGAAGGCCTTGAAGACGGTGTTCAGGTGAATGCCGGGTTCTATGGCGGTGGCGGATCCTTTGGTGGTTCTGGTGGCAGTGGTGGCGGCGGAGACCGCGGCGCTGCGGGCATGGCAGGTATGGCTGGAACAAAAGCTAAAGGCGGACCTGACTTAAGCAAGTTCCTTCCCGGTGGACAGTATGATCCGAAGTTGCGTGGGCTGGCTGGCAGTGGAGGCCCGGATGGAATCACCGGACCGCATTCCAATATCTGGCAGAAGATTCAAAACCGCTATCGCGTGATGAGTCCGACTCTTCTGCCGTAAATCAGCAAATAATTAAATCAATGGATGAAGGCACTCGATAACCTGCTTGCGCAGGGGTGCCTCAACAAGAACGGTCAGGCTCATGGCGCTGATCAGAATCTTTTGTGTTTCCAGATTCTTGCCGGTCAAAGTGTCCAGAACCTTCTGGGTCATTTCCGGAGAAGTCGCACCCGTGCAAGTCAGAGTGACTGTGGAATAATCTGTTGGCAGCAGGGTGAAGTCTGTATGCTTTTCCAGCTCTTTTTTCACGGCAAACATGATCTCTTGCGGGCCAGTCAAAAAGATTTCGGTTTTATCCAGACTGGTTTCGCAGCTGAGCAGTTGTGGGAAGGCAATCTGGTTTTTATCCAACAAGTTTTGCAGACCCTGAAG
The DNA here is from genome assembly GCF_056175685.1 of Bdellovibrio sp. MYbb2. NCBI lineage: Bacteria > Pseudomonadati > Bdellovibrionota > Bdellovibrionia > Bdellovibrionales > Pseudobdellovibrionaceae > Bdellovibrio > Bdellovibrio sp. MYbb2. The sequence goes on along the minus strand of NZ_JBJKJI010000001.1, from coordinate 132,328 downwards.
GGCTTTGGCTGGATTCTTTTCGCGGCAGTGAATGCCCAGAACCAGTTCGTGAGAGTTCAAAGAAAGAGCTTTGCAGGATTCAAACATATTCAATCCTTTTTTGACGATGGTTCCGTCAGAGGTTTTGCTGGAGGCCGGGCCGATGTAAAGGGTCACATCACGCATTTTCGCAAGTTCCACCGAGCGATAGTGCAGAACTTTGGCGCCCCAGAACGTCATCTCCATCAATTGGTCGTAATTAAGTTCACTTAAAGGGCGTGCGGATTTCACGATGTTCGGATCGGCAGTGAAGACCGCCGGAACGTCTTTCAAAATCTCGCAGCGTTCGGCATTGAAGGCCGCCGCCATGGCAACAGCCGAGGTGTCAGAACCGCCACGTCCCAGGGTGGTGATTTCTTTGGTGACCGGGGACACGCCCTGGAAACCTGCCAGAATCACCACGCGGTTGTTTTTCAAGGCCTCATCCAGGCGCATGGGTTTGACGTCTTTGATGAAAGCATTGACGTGAGAATCATCCGTGAAAATTCCTGCCTGGCTTCCGGTGAAGCTGATCGCGGGACAACCCAGATCATTCAAGGCCATGCTGACAAGGGACATACTGATGCGCTCTCCTACGGTCAGCAGCATGTCCATTTCGCGGCGTTGAGGATGACCAGATACCTGGTTGGCAAGATCGATCAGGGAATTGGTGGTTTTGCCCATGGCACTGACCACCACGATCAGAGAGTTTTCTTTCGACTGGGCGGCAATGCGGGAAGAAACAGATTTGATCTTTTCAGGATCCGCTAAAGTGGCGCCGCCGTATTTCTGAACAATCAGAGGTTTCATTCCAAAGCAACTTTCCGAGAGTGCTGATAGACGTAAGTGGAAACCATTCTTCCAGCTCCTTTCGGAACGCGAATGAAGTGTTTCTCAATCTGACGAGGAATGTATCCCAGATACAGCTCGGCGTTCAAATCTTTTAATGCTTTTCTGGTGACTCCCAAATGATCCGCCAAAGGCTCCAGGTCGGTGCCACCAGGCACAAGAACGACGTCATATTCCAATGGGTCCATTTTTTCCAGATCGCGGAAACCATATAGGTTCGGCGCTTTGGCAATCAGCATGGCGGCCAGGATCTTGGGAACGTAGTCCTGGGTTTCTTGAGGAAGAGCATCCAATTTGATGAGTGCCCAGTAATCTTTGGTGCCGTATTTTTTGATGCGACGGCGCAGACCATTTTCACCCATGTTGTAGCTTGCCGCCACCAGATACCAGGAACCAAATTCTGAATGCAGATCCTTCAGATAGCGAATGGCTGCCAGGGTGGATTTCTTCAAATCACGGCGCTCATCCAACCACCAGCTTTTGCTCAGGCCATATCGGGTTCCCGTGGATTCGATAAACTGCCAGGGGCCCACGGCATCAGCCGTACTGATGGCGTTCGGTGCAAAACCACTTTCGATCATCACCATATAGGCCAGATCCGAAGGCAGACCCGCACGCTTTAGTTCTTCCTGAATGAACGGCATGTACTTGTATGAGCGCTGCATCCAGGTCCGGAACCACTTGTTGCCGCCTCCCTGGAAGTAAGCCACCCACTGACTGACTTTTTTGTTGTAGGTGACGGGAAGATCAAAGATCAGATTGTCGGATTGAACGTGTGTGGACTTGGCGGTGAGGGCTTTCAGCTTTTCTTTCAGGCTGAGGGCCTGATTCACCGGCGGGGTGACGGCAGTCGCTGCTTTGGCCGGGGTTGCTGATACCACGGAAGCCGCGCCAGCTCCGGTGCTCAGTTGAATGATGCCAATAAAAATGAATGCAACCCACGTACTCATAGAATCAATTATGAAGCCGATTCTTTGACACTGTCGACAAAGATCTGACAATTCCCTGGCACCATCGACGAAGGTCAATGCAGCGGCCAAATCGAAAAAAACTTGAGCCCAGATTTTTTTTCCTGAACAAAAGTCCGGCTTGGAACCTTTTTCCCAGACCAAGATCCGTCCTGTCAAAAGATGGCACACGCCTTGCTGCTCAACACTGTGGAGGGGTTTTCATGGCGATAAAAGGGGTCTATACAGCACTCAGTGGGGCGATGGCTCAAAGTACAAAGCTGGATACAATCGCCAATAATTTGGCGAACGTGAACACACCTGCGTTCAAACGTGACCAGCAGCTCTTCCAGGAATATCTGACCGCCAACGAAAAGATGCCAGAGACCACACAGATCCCGCGCGATGTGGCGGCGATTGAAAGCTTCTATAACATGCAAGGTGGCGACAAATCCTACGTCGACACCAAAGGCACCTTCACTGACTTTTCCCAAGGTGGTTTGAAACCGACTGGCAACAGTCTGGATGTGGCCATTGATGGCAAAGGTTTTTTTGAAATCGCCACTCCGGGCGGCGTGAAGCTGACCCGTTCCGGTAATTTTACATTGGATGGCAACGGACAGCTGGTAACCAAAGAAGGTTATCCTGTTCTTCGTCAGGGTGAAGCGGGTTCTGATCCTGCGGGCCGCGTGATTCGTTTCACGGGGACTGGTGCCGTGGCTATTGCCGACAATGGCGATGTGTACGAAGGCACTGAAAACCTGGGCAAACTGTCTTTGGTGAACGTGAATAATCCCGATTCACTGCAAAAGACCGGCAGCTCTCTTTATACATTCAAACCAAATATCGCTCCCGACATGCAGAACATTGCAAACCCAAGTTTGAAACAGGGTTTCCTGGAAACCTCGAACGTGAATATCGTTCAGGAGATGACGGACATGATTTCCACCAATCGTGTCTTTGAAAGCACGCAGAAGGCCATCAGTGCTTACGATCAGATGGCCGACAAAATGATCAATGTGGTGGGAAAAACAAATTAGCTGCTTAGGATTTGCAGCCGGTTTTTGAAATTTTTTATTAAGCCAACGGAAGGATTCGTGAATGCTTAAGAGTTTGAACACAGCAGCTACAGGGATGGCGGCACAACAGACCAACATGGATGTTATCGCCAATAATATCGCCAACGTTTCGACGGCTGGCTTTAAAAGATCCCGCGCTGAGTTTGAAGACCTCATGTACCAGACCCAAAAGGAGCCAGGGACGGCTTCGGGTCTGAATGCTTATTCCCCGAATGGGGTTCAGGTCGGTTTGGGTGTGCGTACGGCGGGCGTGCAAAAGGATTTTGCCGGTGGTCAGGCGCAGGTCACTAAGAATCCTCTGGATCTTCAAATTGAAGGTTCCGGTTTCTTCCAGGTGCTGACGGCGGATGGTGAAACAGCCTATACCCGTGATGGCGCCTTCAAAAAAGATCCTAACGGCCGTCTGGTCGACAAAAACGGAAATGCTTTGCAGCCGGAAATCACCGTGCCTGGCAACGTTTCCGGTATCGAAGTCGCACCCACTGGTGAAGTGCGTGTGATCACGGGCCTGAATGATGTGCCTCAGACAATTGGTCAAATTGATGTGGTGAACTTTGTGAATCCGGCGGGCTTGAAGGCCATGGGTAAAAATCTGTTCACGCAGACTCCGTCCAGCGGTCAGGCGATTGCCTCCCGTCCGGGTCTGAACGGCACTGGTTATCTGGCGCAGGGTCAGCTGGAATCCAGCAACGTGAACATCGTGGATGAAATGGTCAATATGATCACCGCCCAGCGTGCGATGGAAACCAACTCCAAAGTGATGCAGGCTTCCGATCAGATGCTTCAAGCCATTAACAATCTGAGATAATTGATGAAGAAGATTTTCGTGTTTGCATTTCTGGTAAGTCTGCAGGCCTTCGCAAGGCCTGAGATCTCCATTCCTTCCAGTGTGGAGATTTCCCAGCGTGAGCTTTTGCGCCTGGGTGATATCGCTACGGTCACTGGCGGCACCGAAGAGCTGGTGAATGCTCTGGATGCCGTGGTTCTGCGCGAAGACTGCCGGGAATTGTTGTTAAGCCAGCATCTGAATTCCAGCGAAATTCTGGTGAAGATGCGTGCGGCTTTGAACAGCCAGGAAAATCTGCGTCGTTTGAATCCTCAATTCAAAGTTCCTTCCCAGGTGCAGGTGAGCTTTGCTGCCACCCCGGTGTCACGCCAGGAAGTTGAGAGAAAAGTTCATAATATTCTAAAAGCACGCTGCAATGAGTGTGAATATCAGATCAGCATTCAGAGCACGCCACGTCCGGCGTCAAAGCTTTGGGATCTTGATTTCACTCAGTTTTCAGCCAAAGGCGGCTTCCTGCTGCCACTGCGCGACGGGGATCAGCGCCAGATCAAATGGATTTCCGGCACAATTCGCGTTTCAAAATTAACCCCTGTAACGACCCGTTTGATCTTACAAGGAGAGAGAGTTCAAGCAGATGACCTGCGCATGTCCATGACGGACGTGACTTTTGCCAAGGATGGCAGTTTGCGCATGGAGGATATCCAGGGTCAGATGGCAGCTCGCTCACTTCCCGTTGGAAGCACCGTATGGGCTTCTGATCTCAAACGTGAACCGGCAGCTAAGAAGGGACAGATCGTTAAAGCTTTGCTTGGCGATGACAGTTTCGAGATCTCCGTCAACATGATGGCGGAGGACAGTGGCTTTGTTGGGGATCTTATCAAAGTAAAAAATCTGGAAACCCAAAAAGTTCTGTCTGGTCTGGTCACTGAAAAAGGTGTGGTGAAGTTGCAATGATGAAGATGATTTCTTCTTTCTCAGTTTTGGTTTTGATGGTGTTCACTGCAGGTTGCGCAACCATGCAGGATTTCATGGCATCCCTGGACGGCCCGAAAGAAGCACCGGCGCTGAAGGATATCAACACGGCGCCAAGATACTCTGACAACCAGAACATGGGTGTGCCGACCGACCGTCAGTACAAGCGCATGACGAAAAACCGCATGGAAGAAGAATCCGACCTGGGGGCCAATGCCGGTTCCACATGGGTGATGGAAGGCCAGGGGGCTTATCTGTTTGCGCAAAATAAAATGCGCAAAGAAGGTGACCTGTTGAATGTGACTTTGGATGGCCCGGCCAAAAAACAGGTCGACACCAAGGTGTCTGTGATCAAAAAACTTTTGAAGCAGCTTGAAGAGCAGCAGCAACAGCAGCTGAATAACTCTTTGGCGCAAAATGGGGATGAGGCATCCCGTGCTCCGGCGTCAGTTGAAGCCAAAAAGCCGGAACCTGCGAAGGTGGAAGAAAAGGATGACGGGGCCGCCGATGTGGCGAACATCCCAACTCGTATCGTTGAAAAAATGGCCGATGGCAACTATCGCATCAAAGGTCAGCAGCCGTTCATGATCGGCAAGCGTGAATACAAAGTCATCGTGACGGGTTTGATCCGTCCGGAAGACTTTAATGATGCGGGCATCAACTCGGATAAACTTCTGGATCCACAGTACGATGTGGTTTCTTTAAGAAAGACAAAGAGCAATGAATAAAATCACAAACTTTCTGATTCTTTCCGCTGTCTTGTTTTTCTCTTTGATCGAGTCAGCCAATGCCGCTCGCCTGAAGGACATCGCCAGCATTCGTGGCGTGCGCGAAAATCAGTTGATTGGTTACGGTATCGTGGTCGGCCTAAAAGGCACCGGCGACGGTAAGAATGAATTTATGAGCAAGAGCATGGTGCGCATGCTGGACAAGCTGGGAATGAAACTGGACAACGTGGATTTCTCCAGCAAAAACGTGGCGGCGGTGATCGTGACAGCGACCATGCCGGCGTTCGGCAAAGCGGGCAACCCGATCGACATCACAGTCAGTGCGATCGGTGAGGCGTCTTCCTTGCAGGGGGGCACATTGTTGCAGACGCCTCTGCGTGCTGCCAATGAACAGGTGTTTGCGGTGGCTCAGGGAAGTATCGTGATCGGTGGCGATGGCAAAGATTCGCACACCACTGCGGGCCGTATCCCGAATGGTGCAACGATTGAGCGTGATATGACAGCGGATTTTTCCTCCAGAAAAATGTACCGTCTGACGTTGATCAATCCGGATTTCACCACAGCGGCGCGCTCTATTCTGACGATCAATAAAGAGCTGGGTGGTCACTATGCTTCGGCAAAGGATTCCGGCACGATTGATATCATCACACCGTTTGCTTATGAAAATCGCGGTGTGGAGTTGCTGGCGACGATTGAATCCATTGAGATCAATCCCGACATGAAAGCCCGTGTTGTTGTGAATGAAAAAACAGGAACGATTGTTATCGGTGACAAAGTGAAGATCTCACGCGTTGCTATCTCACACGGAGCACTGTCAGTGAAAGTGGGCGATGGCAAAAAAGGTGCGGAAGAAAAAGTGGCGGTTCTCGACAGTGGTGTCAGCGTCGGTGAACTGGTCCAGGCACTTAACAAGCTGGGAGTCTCGCCTAAGGACCTGATTACAATACTTCAGTCCATAAAATCAGCTGGAGCTTTGCACGGGGAACTCGAAGTTTTATGAGATTTCTGTTTCAGAATGACACAGCATTTAATACAATCAAAGTTATAGTTTCAGACACATGGACGTGTTTGAAACGCGGGGAGGGTGAGAAAGAGATCGCGAACCATGGAAGGTCAAGAGTCAAAAGTTTCTCGCAGGAAACAGGAGCAATAGGTCAGCAGAGATCACGGAGTGATCAACACGAGCCGAAGCTACACTCTCAGAATCGAGTGCAGGATGCACATGATTCTCCGACTCTAACTCCCCTTTTTTTCTCTTTCAAAAAAGGTACATCCGTACCTTTTTCTTTTTTGATCTAGGAGTCTCGCAATGAGCGATGTGGGATCCGGCGGTTTTAAACCCATTGGCAATCGTATGATGGGGCGGCCTGAACAAAAGGCGCCTGAGCAGAAGCTGCGCGAAGTTTCTGACATGTACGAAAAACATTTCCTGCGGGAGATGATGAAAGCCATGCGTTCCACCGTCAAAGAAGGCGGCTTCATTCAGTCCAATCAGGCTGAAAAAATTTTCAAAGAGCAACTTGATGATCAGTATGTTGAAAAGTGGGGCGAACGCGGTGGTATCGGTTTGTCCAACATGATCTATGATCAGCTGATGAATAAATTCGGTGTGGCCATGGGTGTCCGTGCACCTGTCACAAAGCCTGTAGGACCTTTGGCTATGGATGAAAAAAGCAACCTGGCTTTGAAGCCATTCCAGCATCCAGGAAAGAAGCAGGCCCTGTCTTACCGTATCGACACTGAATCAGCCCCTGGAGCGGCTTCCGAGGTGAAGGCCCCTTGGGATGGAGTGCTTCTTGGCAAACGCAGTCTGGCTGATGACCAGACCCTGGTCGAGATCGGTCACGACAATGGTCTAAAGAGCCAGATGGTTTTCAAAGGCGGACTGTCAAAAGTTTCGACAGGGGAAAAACTGCAAGCTGGCGACACCCTTGGCTTTTTAAGTCCAGAGGCGAAATCGCTCTACTGGACCATCGAAGCACAGAGCGAACCTAGACCAGAAACTGTCTCAGAATGATTTGGTGTAATTGTCCCATTGTGATACTATTGAATGAACAGAAGAGTGTGTTTTTACACTCTTTCGACGGAGGAGGATCTCGATGAAGATCACGCACAATAAAGTCGGTCAAAATTTGAATCTTACTGATTCTTCCAGAGCTGACAACGCCGCTGGTATCAAAGGCAAAGCGGATAATATCGGCGCGGCGAAAGCTGACGTTCTGACTTCCTCCAATCTTGGCGAATCTTCACGTGTGGAACTTTCTCCTCGTGCACAAGAAGCAAAACGCATCAAGGAACTTGCCTTGGCAACTCCGGATGTTGATGAAGCTAAAGTTGCAAAATTCCGTGCACTGATCGACGAAGGCAAATACAAAGTTGACGCCAAAGCCATCGCCGACAAAATGGTCGACGAACATTTGGAATTTTAGTCGCCGCCCCAGCGGGCAGAGCTGAAGGCCCGGTAGGGCCTGAAGCTGAAGCAGCTCCGCTCCGGCAAAGCCGGAGTAAAAAAGCTGCCAGAACATAAATCTTAACCGCCCACGGCGGCATCAAGGATGATGAAGATGATGGATGCAACAATCGAAAGAGCGTTTCACAAGTTAGAATCAAATCTCGAAGAACTTACCAAAATCTACCGTTCACTGCTGGATATCGTTCGCAAAGAAAAAGAAATTCTTTTGAAGGCGGATCGTGAAGCATTGGATGAAAGCAACAAACTGAAAGAAGAGTTGCTGTTCAAGCTGCGCGCTCAGGATTCCCTGCGTTCCCGCTATGCGATGGAACTGGCGACCCTGGTGGGTGCAGATGTTGAAAATCCACGTTTGCTGGAGCTTGCACAAAAACTTGCAGGCACTCCGGCTGCCGACCGTCTGCGCACGCAGCACGCGGCGCTGGATATTCTGATCAAACGCATCACTGAAATTAACAAAGACAACGAAGAATACACAAAGTCCGCTCTGTCGACATTGAACGGCGCTTTGAATAATATCAAAGACACGCTTTCCGGCAAGAAAACTTACGGAGGCAAAGGCCAGGTAAAACAAGGCCCACAAGTCGCAGGCAACTTCGTTTCGAAAGAAGCGTAGTCCGCCGAAGGGGCGGAGCCCCGAAGGCGGATAAACGGAAACCACCGGAGATGAGGATAGGATGTCTAAAATCTCGGCTATGATGGATACGGGCAAACGCTCTCTGATGAACTCTCAGACAGCCTTGCAAACGGTCGGTCATAACATCGCCAACAAATCGACTGAAGGTTTCTCTCGTCAAAGAGTGGAGCTTCAGACGAACACGCCTATCACTGAAGGCAATCTTCAGATTGGTATGGGTGCCCGGGCAGGTGTCGTTACCCGCGTTAACAATCCATGGCTTGAAAAGCAAATCCAGCGCGAAGGCATGAGCATGGGCTTCCAGGATTCCCGTGCGGATGCTCTGGGCCGTGTTGAACAGATTTACAATGAACAAAACAACAAGGGTTTGAATCAGTACATGACTGATTTCTTCAACTCTTTCCGTGAACTTTCCAACAACCCTGAAAGTTTGGCTTCCCGTACGATGGTGCGTGAATCCTCTGTGGCGCTGACCAAAGATTTCGGTCGCGTGGTGGGTCAGTTGAAGGCGGTTCAGGAAGACCTTGATGGTCAGATCAAAACGACCGTCGAAGAGGTCAACCAGTTGTCCAAAGAGATCGCCTCCCTGAATGAAAAGGTTCAGATGGTTGAGGTGCAGGGAACCCCTGCCAATGACGAGCGTGACCGCCGTGATCTTTTGTTGAAAAAACTGGGTGAAAAAATCGACATTTCCTGGGCTGAAGGCAGAGACGGCATGGTGACGGTGACTGCGGGTCGCACGGCGATTCTGGTTTCCGGTATCGGTTCTTCTGAATTGAAAGCCCGTCAGACGGATGCCCGTGACCGTGTGGAAGTCTTCTTTGAAGGCAGCAGTTCCACATCTGCGAACATCACCGAACAAATCACCGGGGGCCGCATTGGTGGTGCCCTGGATGTGCGTGACAAGGTGATCGAGGATCTTTTGGGGCATGTTGATAACATGGCCTACACTTTGGCTAAAGAGGTCAACACCGCTCATATCGAGGGGTTTGATAAAAGCGGCCGTAATGGTGTTTTGTTCTTTGATATGCCTGATCAGGTAAAAGGCGCCGCATCGGTTATCGGTCTGAATAAGACTGTCTTTAACGATGTGGGAAGAATCGCGACCGGAGCCCAGCCGGGTGCTGCTGGTGACAACACCGTGGCCAATGTGATCTCGGCTTTGCAATATCGTCAGGTGATGGATGGTGGCACCTCCACATTGGATGATTACTACAGCACGCAGGTGGGGCAGATCGGTGCGGTGGCCCAGCGTGCGGTGAAAGCTCAGGAGTCACAGAAGAATGTGATTTCCCAGCTGACCAATATTCGTGAAAGCATCAGTGGCGTCAGCCTTGATGAAGAAACCACGAAGATGATCGAATTCCAAAAGACTTACGATGCGTCTGCGCGTTTGATCAAAACCGCCGACGAAATGTTTGATACAGTCCTTAACTTGAAGAGAATGTAATAGATGAGAATCGCGGATAAGATGTCTTTCAATCAGGTAAACCAGAATCTGACCAAGAACCGGTCAGAGATGGCTGATTTGCAGAATCAGGCTGCGACTCAAAAGCGTATCAACAAGCCGTCGGATGACCCTTTGGCTTCGGCGCGTGTTCTGACGGCGCGAACCGAAGAACGCGGCAACACTCAGTTCATTAAAAACATCAATAACGCCCGAAGTTTCCTGGAGTTTTCGGATCAGTCCCTGAGCGAACTGACCGAGATCCTGGTGCGCGCAAAAGAACTGGCAGTCAGCCAGTCGAATGATGCCAGCGGTAACGAAGAAAGCCGAATGGTCACTGCCAGCGAGATCGAGCAGATCTACAATCAGTCCATCCAGATCGGTAACCGCAAGCTGGGTGAAAGATATATCTTCGGGGGTCAGAAGACCCAGAATACGCCATTCAATCAGACCGGCGAGTACTTTGGTAACGACTCGGACATGAAGATTCAGACCCAGAAGGATTCCTTCGTGGCGATGAACCTTCCGGGCAGCAAAGTGTTCTTGGGCCGTGGTTTGGGCGGGGACGGGATCGTTCGTGCCCAGTACGAGACTCCTACGGATGTAGAGTCCCTGAAGGACTTCCAAAATCAGGAAATCGAGCGTCAACAGATCAATGAGGAAGTGGACTCCAACTTCCTGACAACACGTGGTCCTGCGTCAGAGTCGGGCCGCCAAAGCCGCGCTGACAGGCAGGATCCGGTGACGGGCTCTGTGGGCGTGAATTTGTTCTCGACGCTTAAGAATCTGGAGATTTCCCTGAAAACCAACGATAAATCGGGGGTTCAGGAGGCTTTGGATACCCTGGATCAGGCTATTTCCCAGGTGGTTTTGGCTCGTTCCGAAGTTGGGTCCAGAATTATGGCCGTCAATAGCACCAACGATTCCCTGCAAAAGGCCGTGGTGGACAATAAAGTAACGGCTTCCCAGCTGGAAGATGCTGATGCTTTCCAGGTTATTTCCGACATCAATAAGACCGATAGCACCCTCAAAGCGACTCTCGAAACGTCCGGTAAGCTTATTCAGCCAAGCCTTCTTGACTTTCTAAGATAAAAATAATACCTACAGTTCCGCTTAAAACTACCGATAACGACTGCAGCAAAAGGAGTTGTCATGCTGGTTCTCACACGGAAGTTGGGTGAAAGCATCGCTATCGATGACCACATCAAAATCAGAGTAGTTCAAATTAAAGGTAAACAGGTCCGTCTAGGCATCGAAGCGCCCAAAGATACCAAAATCCACCGTGAAGAAGTTTACGTTGCGATCCAGGACCAGAATCAGCAATCTGCTACCACAGATGCCGATAAAACACGCAATATCGCTAAGTTGTTGAAACCATAGTAGGTTTTGAATACTTGTGAGCAAAAAGGCCTGTGGCAGAGATGCCGGGCCTTTTTTCGTTTCTAACGACGTGGGTGTGTTGTCCTCGGTAGGGACGTCTTTCTCTTTGCAGTGGCCGCTGTCAGCCTGAAGCGCCCAGTCACGTCTACTAGATTTTAATTGAGTCTCCCTAGATTTAGGTCCAGATTTATAGATGTATTCACCATCATAGCGCCTTGGTGTGTCTAAAATAAGGGTGAATCCTGAGTACCTTTTGGGAGGATGAATGATCATTTCAACATCGAGATTCGGCCAAGTTGAGCTGAAACAAGAAGATGTTCTGACTTTCACCGAAGGCCTGTTGGGCTTCGCTGATTTGCGCAAGTTCGTCCTTCTTGACGATCCGAATGATGAAATCTTCGCGTGGTTGCAAAGCTGTGAAGCCCCTGCAATTGCATTTCCGGTACTTGAGCCTGAATTGTTTGCTCCTCAGTACAAAGCAACCCTGACCAAAGGTGATATGGAAGCTTTGAAACTGACGGCTCAGGACAAAGCTCGCTACTTCTCTATCGTGACTATTCCGGATGATCCTACTTTGATGACTGCGAACCTGAAAGCTCCAGTCGTTGTGAACATTGAAGCCCGTACGGCTCGTCAGTGTGTTCTTCAGGATAACAACCTGGCTATCCGCGAGCCTATCTTCACCAAGCTGCAACAGCGTGTGGTGCAGAATCCGGCTGTCGCAATCAAAAATCAATCCACCGGGATTGATGTGGCGACCAAGCTGCATGTTGTTCGCGACGCTGAACTTTAATCTTTAAAGATTCAGAAAATGAAAAGGAGCCCCAAGGGCTCCTTTTTTTATTTGTGCGCAAGTCATCTATTCCAAAGCGCTGAGTTCGGCGTTTTTTTCAATCAAAGAGGATTCCAGGCGACGGATCTGCTGTCGCTGTTGTTCGACGGCACGTTGGGTTTGCAGCAACTGGCGGCGCAGGGAAAAGTCGTTGGTGGTGGTTTCATAGATGTTCTCTTGCAGGGACTGGATCTGGGAACGGCGGATGGCGATTTCCTCCTGCAGGTTGCTGCGGTCCTGATTCAGATCCGACAGGGCCTGTTCGCGGGCTTGCTGCACGCTTTGTGGGCCTTGCAGAGCTTGCGAGGAAAGCAGCAGCTTTTCGTTTTGCATAAGTTCCAATTGCTGTTGTTGTTGCAACAGCAGGTTATTCAGATCATCCAGACGCGCCTGTCGTGCTGTCAGGTCGTTGGTGTTCTGCTGCCAATAGATGATTTCATCCTGAGTCTGGCGAATGTAGTTTTCTTGCGAGCGAATGTTTTCATCAATCTGATTGCGCGCCACCTGGGCCTGACTGCTTTGCAGGCGCAGGGCTTCATCGGCTCGGCGGTTGATGTCTTCGGCCAGGCGGTCATAGGAATTTAACTCGCTGACGAAGTTTTGCAGTTCCAGACTGCTGCTTTGAAGCTCCGAGGAAAAGGTGTCAGCAGTCGGGGCCTGGCTTTCTTCCTGCTGTCGTGCCCGCAGGCTTTCCAGCGACTGCTGGGATTGCTGCAGGCTTGCGTTGGCTTCTATCAGCTGCTGCTGCAGGGTCAGAGCTTCTTGCTGCAGACGGGCCTTGGTTGCGGTGACAGTGCGATTTTCAGGCGGGGGGGACACAACAACGGGGATCGAGGCGGGACGACGTGCCCGGGTCAGCTCGGCTTGTTCAACCAAGGCATCTTGGGTGGTTTTAATTCCCTTATAGGAAAAATAGAGCCAGATGGATGCGCCGATAATCACGGCCAGACCCAGCAGGAAAAAGTTCTTTCGTGTCATGAGGCCCCTTGAACAGGCTAAGTTTCCAGGGGATCAGGCTCAATCAAATGCAGTGATATTTGCGGTGGAACAAGTGGGGGCTTTGCGCGAACACAGAGCCCGCGGCCTTTAGGCCTGTTCCAGCTGGGGCAGGGATTTTTCAGTCTTGGCCCCCAGACGTTTCAGGTCTTCGACCTGATCGATCAGATTGCCGCGTCCTTCAGAAACTTTCTTCAAAACATCTTCATGGGCTTTCTGGGCGGCGCCCAGTTTTTCGCCCAGGTGCTGAAGGTCCTTCAGCAGACCTGCGAATTTTTCATAAAGCAGTCCACCGCGTTTGGCGATTTCCAAAGCGTTCTTTTCCTGACGATCCTGTTTCCACAAAGCTGCCACAGTTCTTAGGGTTGCCAGCAAAGTCGTCGGGCTGACGATGGCGATGTTTCTTTCCCACGCGTACTGGAAGATTTCAGGCTTCAGCTTGAAGGCCAAAGCAAATGCCGGCTCCAAAGGCATGAACAGAATCACAAAGTCCGGGGAAATCAGTTTGTCAGCCGCGTGGTATTTCTTTTCAGAAAGACCGTCGATGTGTTTTTTCAGGGATTCAATGTGCAGTTTTCCCAGACGTTCCTGTTCTTCAGCGGTTTCGGCGGAAGAATACTGCTCGTAAGCGATCAACGTCATTTTGGAATCGACGATCAGATGTTTTTCATCCGGCAGGTTCACGATCACATCCGGGCGCAGGATCTGACCGTCTTCGCCACGCAGATCCATGTCAGTGCCCTGGATCACGTATTCTTCGCCTTTGCGCAGGCCGGATCTTTCCAGAATGTTTTCCAGAATCAGCTCGCCCCAGTTGCCCTGGGTTTTCACTTCGCCCTTAAGGGCTTTTGTCAGATTCTGGGTTTCAGCGGACATGACTTTGTTCAGTTCCATCAGCTTCGTCAGCTCGCCACGCAAAACGCCGCGCTCGGAACGTTCGGTGGAATAAGTTTCTTCCACTTTCTTTTCGAAGTCCTTGATGCGTTCTTTCAGCGGCTCCAGCACAGAAGAGATGTTTTTGTGATTCTGGTCGGTGAATTTGGCGGACTTTTCTTCAAAGATCTTTTGCGCCATCACCTCAAACTGGGTGTTCATGCGCTGGGAAAGCTCTTCCTGTTGTTTACGGGCGTCCACCATCAGGCTTTTTTGTTCTGACAGGCTTTGTGAAAGAAGATCAGTTTTCATCTGGGCCGTGGACAGGTCGGCTTCCAGTTGGGATTTTTCAGAGGCAAACTGCGCTTTCAGCTTGAAATACACCAGCAGTCCGGAAATCACCGCGCCGGCAGCAAAAGCCATCAAAGTCATGCCATTCATAAAAACCCCCTTCATTCGGAAAACCTCCTTCTTTTGCCCTTAGAAATTCTTTTGGTCACGCGAAAAGAATCTGATACAAAGAGGTTGGATTTTAACCCTTAACAATGCGATGCAAAATGACCTCTGCGACCCAGATTAAAAGTATTCTTCTCGCTTTTCGCCCTAAAACTTTGACCGCTGCCCTGGTGCCCTGTGTGGCGGGGACGGCTCTGGTAAAGGCCATTGGTCTTTCCTGGGATGGCTGGGTTTTGTTTTACGCATTGATGGCTTCTTTCCTGATTCAGATCGGGACCAATCTGGTGAACGACGCCGTGGACTTTAAAAAAGGCGCGGATACCGAAAAACGCATCGGTCCTCAGCGTATCACCCAAGCCGGCATTTTGACGGCGAACCAAGTGATGCTTCTGGGCTCGCTGTGTTTCGCCTTGGCCGTGATGTGCGGGATCCCGTTGGTGCTGAAAGGCGGCTGGGTGATCGTGGCCATTGGGGTGGCGTCGGTGCTGATGGGTTATTCCTATACGGCGGGCCCATTTCCGTTGGCTTACCTTGGATTGGGCGATCTGTTTGTGATCATCTTCTTTGGTTTGTTGGCGGTGACGGGGATTGTGTTCCTGAATACCGGTGAATGGCTGTCTGAAGCGTTTGTATTGGGTCTGCAGATCGGTTTGCATGCCACCGTGCTGATTGCGATCAACAACTTGCGCGATCACGCTGGGGATCGTCTGGTGAACAAAAAAACCCTGGCAGTTCGCTTTGGGGTGAAGTTCTCTCGCTGGGAAATTGCGGTCTTAAGCTTCCTGCCGTTTGTTCTCAACCTTTACTGGTGGTTTGAAGGTTACAAGATCGCGGCGATTGTTTCGATGTTTGCATTGCCATTGGCAGTGAAGATCACAAAAAATGTTTTCGCCACTGAACCAAGTCCGGCATACAATAAATTCCTGGGGCAGGCAGCGGGACTGCATCTGCTCTTTGGACTTCTTATTGCGATTGGATTTGCCTTTTGATCAAGATCAGCTACAGCCCCTACACTCTGAAACCTGTTCAGTCCCTGAATGCCACAACAGTGGCCACCGCGCGTGAAGGGATTTTGCTGAAGGTCGAGTGGAATGACGGGCTGTATGGCTTTGCGGATCTGCATCCGTGGCCTGAGCTGGGGGATCTGTCCCTGGAAGAGCAGCTTTCTGATCTGCGCATGGGTCGCATGACCACGCAAATTGAGCAAAGCATCTGGTTGGCCCGTCGGGACGCGCTTCTTCGCAAAGACAAGAAGCACGTCTTTGATGACGGCGAAAAAATCAAAAACAACTATCTGCTTTCGCACTATCAGGATCTGAAACCCGGATTTCTGGATGGATTGAAAAACGAGGGCTATACCACCATCAAAGTCAAAATGGGACGTGATCTGCAAAAAGAAGCAGACATGCTGACCCATATCGCAGCTTCCGGCATGCGCATGCGCCTGGATTTCAATGCGCTGGGAAGCTGGCAGACTTTTGAAAAGTTCATGGTGAATCTGCCGCTGACTGTGCGCCCGCTGATCGAATACGTGGAAGACCCATTCCCGTTTGATTTCCACGCGTGGGGCGAAGCCCGCAAGCTGGCGAAAATCGCTTTGGACAATCAGTACGACAAAGTGCCTTGGGGTAAGATTGCTTCCGCGCCTTTTGATGTGATCGTGGTGAAGCCCGCCAAGACCGACGTCGACAAAGCCGTGGCCCAATGCCAGAAATGGAATTTGAAACTGGCAGTGACCAGTTATATGGATCATCCGGTTGGGGTGGTGCATGCTGTGGGTGTGGCGATGGAACTTAAAGACAAGTACGGGGACATGATTCTTGAGTCCGGCTGTCTGACTCATCGTCTGTATCAGATGGATTCTTTTGCGGCCGAGCTTTCCACCCAGGGACCGTATCTTTTGAAAAACAAAGGCACTGGTGTGGGCTTTGATAAATTGCTAAAGGACCTGACGTGGTATCAGCTCAAAGTCCGATAGATCTTCATTCTGAATCCAACGAAATCCTGCTGAATCCACGCTGGCCTGAAACGGACTATCAGGCTTTGTACCGTCTTGCGGAAAAAAGTCAGAGCGAGAAAAATCTGAAAAGTCATGTGTGGATCGCAACATCCGGTTCCACCGCCAATTCTATTTCGGCGACCAAGCTTGTGGCCTTGTCGAAACCGGCCCTGATGGCGTCGGCGCGGGCAGTGAATCTTCATTTGCAAAGTTCTGCCAAAGATGTGTGGACTCAGGTACTGCCGCATTTTCATGTGGGTGGGTTGGGTATTGAAATCCGCGCGCACCTAAGCGGGGCTAAGGTTGTCAACGCCCTGAAGGACGGGCGCTGGGACGTTCAGCACTTTTACGATGTGCTGGTTTCTGAAGGCTGCACTTTGTCGGCTTTGGTGCCGACGCAAGTTTATGATCTGGTTTCCCATGGTTTGAAGGCGCCAGCGACTTTGCGAGCGATCGTCGTTGGTGGCGGAGCCTTTGAAGCGGACCTATACAAAAAAGCGCGCGCACTGGGGTGGCCGGTGCTGCCTAGTTATGGCATGAGCGAAACCGCCTCCCAGATCGCCACGGCGTCTTTGGACAGTCTGAAACAAGATGAGTTTCCACCCGTGGGTTTGTTGACTCATGCGAAGGCCCGCCAGAATGATGGCGGTTATCTTGAAGTATGGGCGGAATCTTTATTCACTTGTTATGCACAGAATACCGAAACGGGTTCGCGCCTATGGGATCCAAAAACGGCGGACGGATGGTTTACGACGGAAGACAAGGGCTCGGTCGTGAATGACAGTCTGCTGATTGAAGGCCGCAGCAAAGACTACGTCAAGATCGGTGGCGAAGCGACCAATGTGGCAAGACTTCGTTCGGTGCTTGAATCCTGTGCCTTGCACTTGAATCCACATTGGCCCACGCAAGTGACATTGTTGGACGTGCCTTCTGACAGACTGGGCGCTGAAATTCATCTGGTCAGTCTTTTATCGGAAGCCGACACGGACAAAGTCCTGAAGCTGTATTCAGAAAAAGTGCTTCCCTTTGAAAAAGCACGTAAAATTTATTACATGAACGAGATCCCGCGCAGCGATCTGGGAAAGATCCTGTGGGCAGAGCTGAGGAGAAAATTATGAAGCACGAAGAAAATCCCTGGTCCAAAGGCATCGTTCTGATCTGCACGAAATGCCACAAGTCCATCAGCCCCAAGTTGCTGGAAGAAGATGGCAACAGTGCCGACAATCTGAAAATGTTCCTGAAAAAGTCATTTAAAGAAAGCGGTGATGGTTCCAAGATCCGCGTGGTGACAACCAGCTGTCTGGATCTTTGTATCGACGACACTCAGGCCGTGACGTTTGCTTCGACCAAAGGTGAAACAGAAACTTTTGCGATCCATCCTGAAAAGGACCGCGAAAAGCTTCTGAAGCACCTGCATGAAAAGATTAAGTAACTATTATTGGAAAGTGCCGTTGAAGGCTGAGCCTGACACTCCGGCGACTGAGGAAACGGTGAGGTCCAGCATCTTGCCATTCAGGCCGGCAGTTTGTATATACAGAACAGCCGCTCCCATGCCTGATCCCACTGTGATGTAGTTTGACGAAGCCGCCACGCTACAGTCCGGATCAGCAAAGATCACGTTGGTGCCTGGCGCGGGTGTGATGGAAACTGAAAGTGGTGCACTGTAGGTCTGGGCGGCGATACGGAAGATCCCGGCTCCATCAGCTACTCCAATAGAGATCGCTTTACATGCTCCGGCGATCATATCTATAGGTACAATTTTAAATTGCGTGATCGGAGTACTGATATTCACAATCGGAGTATGGTTCGTCAGTCCCGCCGCATTCACATTGAAGTGATAAGACCCGGCATTGGCGACAGCCGCACGGAAGTACACTTTCTTAAGCGCCGTGTTTTTAGCCACGACCGCCGTTGTGATTGGTGTCGCGCAGGCTTCATCTTCAAAGAAAGACCCCAGGTTGCTTTCCTTGGTGGCAAGATTCACCGTTAGGTTTCCGTTGACCGGCAGCATGGTGCCGTTGGCGTTCATGGTCACGACGTTATAGGCATTGCAATAGCCGTTGGCGATATCTCGCGGTCCCCACAAGTCCAGCTTCGCCGCGATCGACTTGCTGCTGATATCCACCCGGAAATTCAAAGGAAGGGTGTCATAGATATAGCTGTTGCCAGTGGCCCCGGTTACATTCAAGTCAACCAAGACAGGCGTGTCAGAGGCCGTGGCTTCAGAAAACTTAATATAGCCCACAACGACCGGATCATAACTGCTGAAGGTATAGCTGGAAGCCACCGTGCCGCAAGAGGCATCCGAATAAAACTTCAGTCGCGCATCGCTGGCCGTCACATCCAGCGTGCCGCCGAACTGATCGTAGGCGCTGCTGTTGTTATAGTTGTGGGATCTTAAGCGGAACGGATAGCAGATGTTCTTATAGATCTGGGAACTGTGTTCATCCAGTGACAACCAGCGATAGTTCGATGAGGCCTCTGAATTTCTAAGCGTCACATCTGCCGCCGTGGTGCTGGCACTCAGGGCAGAGGTGTTGATGACTTTAAAGCTCAGCATCGCGCCAATCGGCGTGGCTGGGAAACGATAATAGATTTCCGTATAGCCCGCTGCTGCCGGGATGGTGAATGTGTCGGTGGTGTTTGTGTCGCTTTGGCAGTCGTTCCAGGTTTTGTAGCCGGTGATTCCGCGGTAGGTGGCGCCCGCTGCTGTTTTGCTAAGCTGGAAGGTCACGTCTGCAGTGTGGGACGCACGCTGCCCGTTTGCCGTGTTAAAGAAAGCCGAGAAAGATCCGCACTGGTTTGAACCAGCAAAGCCCCGTGGCCAGTTTTTTTCAAGAACCACAATGGCAGCGGCACCCGAGCCTGATCCGTTTCCAGGGCTGCTGGCATCGCCATCCACCAGGGTCAGTGTTTCGGTGTCACCGATCATGGAAGAACCTTTGATATAGATATAGTCCACGTTGGTGCCGGAAGAACCGGTGGTGATGCCCCAGATATTTTGCAGGTCATTTTTGGTCAGATAAATATCAAAGCTGCCATCAGAACAGTCTGAATCATTGGCAAGGCCTGCTGACAAGGCGGTGTCGGTCAAATCTGGTGAGGACGGCGGCTGATGCCACACGCTTTTATCAAAGCTGACCAGGATTGTGCCCACGCGGGTGTCGCAGCTTCCCTGCACACGCGCATAGTTCTGGGCATCGAAGTCCTGATCAAAAGGACTTCCGCCTTTCAGGGAAGGAGCTGGAAGCTTCTTGCCCAGGGTTGAAAGCTGCATCTCGGGCTCTTTACACCCAGTCAGCGCAAACACTGTCAGGATAAAAACTATGAGATTCTTGCCAGTTACGTACATCATGACCTTACTCATCGACAGGTCCAGTGGCCCCCTAAAGATTCAAACTGAGAATCTTAACCAACTTTTGTCGGATGTAAGATTGCCGCATCATTCTGAGCTTACAATCCTTGAGTCCCCTCGTATAAACGGACATAGTAGAGACGAGGTCTCGCTATGAAACATTTGGTACTTTTCGCTCTGATATTGGTTTCGGCTCCAGCCTATTCGATCCCGATTCCTGATCCAGTCCCGGGACTGCAGGCGGCGGTGCAGTTTTGTACGACCATTGAAGATGAAAATGAAATTTCACAATGCGTGCGTCTGGAAAGTGGCGCAAACTGGGTGACCAAAGAAGCTCTGCATATCTGCCGCAATCAGAACTTTGATTCCGACCGGGTAAGTTGTCTGGCAGGCATCGTGAATCGCGACATCCGTCCGGAAGAAGTGGCCGTGTGCGAGTCCCTGACATTTGATGATGAAAAGGCCCGCTGTCTGGCCGACATTCAAAGACCTTTCCCGTACCGCACCCGCCTGAAGGTGGACCCTCGCCCGGGCTTGCAGACGGCAAGCCGTTTGTGCCAGTCCTTCTTTCATGATGAAGACAAACGCCGTTGTCTGAACGAAATGTCAGCCGCGGAATTGTTCACGGCGGAAGCGGTGGTTTTTTGTGCGGATCGTTTTAGTGATGATGAAAAGATTCAGTGTCTGGGAAGACTTCGTAACAAGTTTATTGTGCGCGAGGAAGTGCTGATGTGTGACCGGGTCTTTGATGATGGCGGGAAGCTGTCGTGTCTTCAAGGAGTGCAGCGCAAGTATCAGTTGCGCCCGGGCGGCCGTTGAAAAAGGCCCACCTGACTGCGTTGTCGGGGGACCTTTTTCGCTCCGACGTGCTAGGAGCACGCCTGTGCTTCAAAGGGACCCCTCCGCCTTGCAGCTGTGCCTTTTTGAACGGCCTTCAGTTGCTTGGTCCTATTTGGTTGGGCTGATTTTACAGACTTCGACCAGGGTTCTTTCTTTTACCAGGGAATAAATTTCTTCGATCTCGGCGTTGGTCACGGCGATGCAACCCAGTGTCCAGTCATACGGGTGGATTTTGCTGATGCGCTCGTATTTCTGCGGGTTGGATGGCAGACCGTGAATCATGATGTCGCCACCTGGGTCTTTACCCTGGGACTTTGCATAAGCGATATCCGCTTTGTTCGGATAGTCCACATGCAGGGACTTGGTGAACTGGCTCTTTGGGTTTTTATAATCGATGGAATAGATGCCTTCGGGAGTTTTGCCGTCACCCTGGAACTGCTTGTGGCCGATGAAGTTCCAGCCGAATGCCACCGTGTAGGTTCTTAGCAAAGTGTCGCCGGAAACCAGATACAGCTGGCGTTTGTCTTTGGAAACCACAATACGTTCGATCTTCAGACCTTCACGTTGAATACGCTCAACCGATTCGCGGCTGCGATCCAGCAACTTGTCGATTTGGGTCATGTCATCGCAGTACTTGTAAGAACGGTCCGAGGCTTTGGAACCGGCGAAAGACTGCAGGGAAACAAGCGTCAAAGCAATAAGGGGGAAGATGAGTTTTTTCATGAGGTCCTTTGTAACACAAGGGGCCTCATTTCTAAGAATTGCAATGATGGAATTTGCTGTATAACGGTAAGAAATGCCTGACCGTCTAATGGTTAGACAGTCGCTGCTTCAGCTTGCGGCCCTGCCGGGCCTCCAGCTCTGCCGGCTAGCGCCCCCAGCCCTGTTCGCTTTTGATTTGTTCGCGGATTTGCTGCTCGATACGTTCGGCAGGGATCACAGCACCTTTACCCACGCCCGGGCAGAAGGCTTTGACGTCCTTGGCCCAGGATTTGGCGTTCATAACCTCGGGCCAGAACGGCCAGGTACGGCATTGGGTCGGGCGGGCCTCATAGACGCTGCAGCCTTTGCCTTTCAGGAACATGCAGTCGGTGTTTTTCGGGTCTTCCTTCAGATGCCAGATGCCGCCGGTCATATCGCAGTATTTGCGGGTGAAATCCCCGGTGCGCATTTTCAGGTGTTTGGCAAAGCGCTGGCGGTCTTCAAGGCTCAGGTACACAAAACCGTATTCCCCGTGGGAAGTACAACATTTGCCGGAACCCGTGCATTCAAAACGAACGCCTTCGCGCCACCATTCTTTTCCTGTGAATTTAAATTCTTCCATGTGCGCTCCTTTAGCAGCCTTGACCGGTGGATTCCAGATAAGGCTCCAGGCGGGATTTCATCAGGGACGGCAGGGCCGCCTTTTGTTTTGTCTTTCCATCAACCAATGCATGAACCATGGTGACGACAGCGTGAGTTTTATCTTTTTGGGTGAAGACGTACTTCATTTTAAATGAGGTCTCGCCAAAGCTGGCGACCGCGACACTCACTTCATAGGTTTCACCCGGGATGAACGGCGCCAGAAAGTTGGATTCTGTATGGCGCAGGGGAATCAACAGATCCCGGCTGCCAAACCACTCGTTCCAGGTGTAGCCGGCGTCGACGATGAATTCTTCAAATGCATCGTGGGCAAAGCCAAAAATATTTCCGAAAAACATGATTCCCGCAGGGTCTGCATCCCTGAAGGTGATGGTCTTTTTCGTGCGAAAGACTTTATTCATAATGTCTCGGACTTTACGGCCTTGAAGCCCTTGACAGCAAGCAGATAAATCGCGAAGTTAGCGGGACTATTCGACCTCTTCAGGAGTTAAAATTGCAACGCAGCGTCATTGATCTTAAAGTCTATGATCCAAAGGATTTTCCGGCGTACCTGCCAAAGCTGAACAAGCTTTACGACGACCTGTTTTCCGGCGGCAAAGGCTTCCGCGCAAAATTGATTCGCATGATGTCCGCTCACCTGGGTATTGAACCCAAAACAGAGCTGCTTTTGTCCCAGACAATTGAATTCATTCACAACGCTTCTTTGCTTCATGATGATCTGATCGATCGTTCTCACCTTCGCCGTGGCAAAACAGCTGCGTGGCTGAAATACACGCCCGAATACGCGGTGCTGGCCGGCGACTATCTGCTGGCGCGTGTGATGGTGAACCTTTCCGGTCACGGCAATATCAAGCTGGTGCAATACACGGCGGAAGTGATTTCTGATTTGCTGGAAGGTGAATGGCTGCAGGACTCTGTGGTGGGTGATTTCTTCGTCACTATGGAACAGCTGGATCGTATTCACAATCTGAAGACCGCAAGTCTGTTCAAGTGGTGCATCCGTGCGCCGTTCATCGCGCAGGAACGCTACGACGAGGAACTGCACAACATTCTTTCTGAAATGGGCACGCTGCTGGGTCAGTTGTTCCAGCGCAGTGATGACCTTCTGGATTACGACATCCGCAACGATGAAGGCAAAGCTATCCTGGGTGATTTGAAATCCGGCTATTTGAATTCCTTCGGGGCGTTCATGTGTGCCGGAGCAACTCGCCATGAAATCGACCATATCGTGAAATCCAAAACTTTGGAGCAATACTACGAAAACGTCGGCGGCAAGGCACGCTTTGACCAGAAGCTGGCGGAATTCGATGAAATCAACCGCGGCCTGATCAAAATGTATGATCACCATCTGGAGCGTCTGAAGTCCCTGTTGAAACCGGGCGAAGAAAAGCTGATTGATCAACTGCGCCCGCTAACCGAGATTTTGTACTGGAGAAGGAAACCTTCGTGAGTGAACTGATCACGCTTTCCAAAAAAGACGCCCAGTTCGAATCCTATTTGCTGGGGACGTTCTCCAAAACTCACCGGGCTTTGCCGCAGCAGACCCTGAATGTCAATTCTGCCTCCGAGCTGGTGACGTTTCGTGTTCTTCCTTTGAGTGAAATCGCGAAGCCTTCATTGTGGGCCAAATTGGCTCAAGTGTACAAGGTGCGCACGTTCCTTCTGATTTTCCTGCCGCTGTTTTTGATTTTGACCAAGAACATTGACGATCACACCATGCAGGATCCGGTGACCACCGCGATCGCGACCATCGGAGTGTTGCTGGCGTTTATTTCCATCAATCTGCGCAACGACTATATGGACCACATGAAGGGTGTCGACCGCGTGCTGGAACGTTCCGGCAGTCGCGCCATTCAAAATGGCTGGATCACGGCAGCCCAGGTGAAGCATCTGTCATCGTTCTTCCTGTTCATGGCACTGGTATGTGCGGTGCCATTGGTGTTTGCATTCCCGCAGCTGGCCGGGATCTTTGCTGTCAGTCTGACGGTGGGATTGTGGGCTCAGTTTAAAAAACAAAATTCCTTCAAGTACCGTATCGGGGGCGAGTTTGCTCTGTTTGTGATGCTGGGGCCGCTTTTGACGGTGGGCTTTCAGATCGCGATGGGTGTTCCCGGGGATATCGAAGCTTTCTGGCTGGGTTGTGTGTGGGGTTGGTTGGTGCTGTTCGTAGTGCACCTTAGAAACTTCATGAACATCTTCCCAAGCAGTCAGGCGGGTTTCACCAATACCGTGAACTGGCTGGGTTTTGATAAGGCCCGTCGCCTGATTGCCGGCTGGTGGATTTTGTTCCTGATTTTCAATCTGACTTACCATCTGAATTACGCCGGTTTTTACTGGGGCGTTTATCTGACGGTGGTTCTGGCATTTGCATCCGTGGGCTTCATCTATAAACTGAAAAATATCTCAAGCCCTGTGGGCAGCGAGATGCGCAAGGTGTTCCGCGCCGGTTTCTATCTGTTCCTGATCGCCATTGGCATGTGGGTTTTTGAGTGTCTTTGGTATCTGCTTCGCTAGACGGCGGCCTTCGCATTTGTGTTCGGGCTTCCGCTCAGGAAGTCCATGACAAGGCTGTCGAGTGGGCGTCTTTTCTAAAGGCGCCACTGAATCCTGAAAGTCCTGAACAATACTTCTTTCATTTCTTTGTCGAGCCCGAGGGCGTGTATGTGCGCGATCAGGAAAAGCGCCTGCTTGAAATCGATTTTGATAAAAACCATCTGGATTACGAGCGCAAAGGTCATCGCGGCAAAAATGAACTGATCGCCAAGGCACTGGGCGTGGCCAAAGGCGCACGCCGAATTCTGGATCTGTCTGTCGGTATGGGTATCGACAGTGTGTTTTTGACCCAGCTGGGATTCTCGGTGATCGGGGTGGAGCGTTCTCCGGTGTTGTACGCTCTTTTGAAGGAAGCCTTTGCCAGCACCAAAAAGGACTATCTGAAATCCTATGAACTGCACTTTGCCGACAGCCTGCAGTTTCTAAAACAGAACAAGGGTCAGCTTGAAGTGGACGCCATTTATTTTGATCCGATGTATCCGCACAAAAAGAAATCCGCACTTCCCAAGCAGGAAATGGTGGTCTTCCGTGATCTGGTTGGTCACGACGATGACGCCAGTCTGGTTCTGCAAGAGGCCCTGACGTGGCCGGTGAAGCGCGTGGTGGTGAAACGTCCGATGCAGGCTGAAGAGCTGCTTCCGGGTGTTCGTCATTCTTACGAGGGAAAGGTGGTTCGCTATGATACTTATGTGGTTGGGTAGTTTTGTCATGATGATGCTGGGGCTTTATCTGTCACAAAAGTACGTGGCGGTGGTTTTCTCTGGCCTGCAAAAAAGTTTTCTGGAAAAGGGGTTGGACACAACTCTGGGGAAAATGTTCATCCGCGCTTTGGATGTGGTGGTGCTGGAAGCATCCCCGCAAAAGTCTTTGTACTCGGGAATGGCGCTTTTAAATTTGCGTGTTCTGGGAACTCGTCCCAGTGCTTTGCTGATGTGTCTTAGCACCCTGGGTGCGTGGTGGGTGTTGATTCTGGGTTTGTTGTTCATGAGCTTTAACGGTTACTTCCTGCTGGGGCTTGCTGGCGTGGGTCTGCTGACGGTTTTTTTGTCCGTGCAGATTAAAAACATTCTGGGCTGGGTTCTGGGAACGGGGCTTTTCCTGGTGGGTGGTGAAACCATGCTTCGTAATGCCAGTGTGTTGATGACGACCCTGGGGCAGAGTGATCTGGCTTACTTCCTGGCGGATGGCCGTTTTCCGACGGTGATTGCATTGTTCTGTCTGGCGTCTTTGATCAGTTTGATTGTGCAGCTGGAATTCTGGTCCCTGGCATTGGCTTTGGGGTTGCTGTTGACCAACACCATTTCTTTCAACGCGGCCCTGGGCTTGGTTGCGGGGGAGCGTGTGGGCCGCATGCTTTTCTTCTGGTGGCAAAGCCGCTCGTTGAATCAGGAATGCCGTCGCATTGGGACTCAGTTTGCGATGGTGTCGGCCAGCGGGGCGTTCCTGGGTATGATGATCGCCGGTGAAGTCCGCACTTTGCTGAATCTGGGTTTCACCAGCGGGACGGCCGCGGCACAGGATAAAACCCTGCAGTTTGTTCTGTTGTTTGCTTTGATTTTGGGTGTGCAGTGGGTGGCGCAGATGATCTGGGGTCATTTCGGCGGCAACGTGAAGGTTGATGAAATGCAGGCGTCCCGCTATTTTGGTCCGACCTGGAAACGCTGGGAGCTTCTGTCCGCCACCGTGATGTCCTGGGCCCGTGAAAAAGTCCACAAGCGACACAGCGAGATCCGCTATCACCTGCAGGGTCTGGGCAGTTTGAAAGAAGGGCAGGTGCCCGAGCACATTCAAGCCCGACTAAAGGCCGAAGAAGAACAGCTCAATATGTTCCTTCACGACTGGGCGTGAAAAAGAATTTAATATAAGCCGTCATGGCAAAAGAACAAGACGAACTCAAAGAGCGAATTTCAGAACTGGAACATGAACTGGCGGTGAAAGAGGCAGAGCTTCACCGTTACCGCCTTGAGCTTTCCAAGGCCAATGGCGCCCTGGAAAAGATGATTGCCCAGATCAGCCAGGAGCTGAAGCTGGCGCAGGTCATGCAAAAGTTTCTTTCGCCCACTGAACTTCCCAATGTCCAGGGTTTTGAGTTCAGCACCAAATTCCTTCCCGGCACTCGTTCGGGGGGTGACTACTTCGACATCTTTGAACACGAAGACAAACTCAAGTTCGGCATTCTGATTTCCAGTGCCAGCGGTTACTCGCTGTCTTCGGTGTTGTTGTCCGTGATCATTAAAATCTCTTCGCAGATCGAGGCCCGTCGCGGCTTGGAGGCCCACAAAGTGCTGGCGTTGCTGGCCAAGGAAGTTGTGCCGTCCATCCAGAATGAAGACAAAGCCAGCGTGTTCTACGGGATCGTGGATCGCCGCAATTTTGAAATGCAGTACTGCTCTGTCGGGAACATCGACGGCTTCATGCAGGTCTATGGTCAGGACAGTCTGGTGGAGCTTCTGCCGACCGGTCCAAGTCTGGGCAAGGACTTTAACACGGAGCCACAAAGCCGGGTGATCCAGCTCAATCCGCGGGATCGTCTGATTATGGCGACCGAAGGTTTGAAGCTGTCCCAAAATTCCCTGGGGGTGAACTGGGGTGGACACGGGATTTCCGAGGCGATTTCTCGGGCCCCGAAGCAGGGTGTGCATGAACTGCGCAACGAGATTCTGCTCTCGAATGAGCGATACTCAGGTAAACAGGATCCCGTCCGGGACCAGACACTGATCGTCACCGAAGTTAAAGACAGAGTCATCAAGCTCGCCAGCCGGTAAAGCAGGGTCGTTGGACCGAATGCCGGTGGTTCCGAGAAACTGATTGTTACTATGTTTTCAGTCGCGGGGTTTGTAAGACCTAGGATCGGGAACCGCGTGACAACTTGTGAAAACTCCTGTTAAGTCTACAATGTTTAAAAAAGAAGTATTTGATAAGTCAGAAAGGAAACTACGATGGCTGAAGTAAATATCTATGAAGGCGCCTTGGACAAGGGTTTGGAAGGCGTTGTTGCATGTACGACGAAAGTATCTTTTATCGTCGGTGATTCTCTAAATTTCCGTGGTTACACGATCGATGATCTTGCTGCGAATTCAACTTTTGAGGAAGTAACTTATCTTCTTTGGAACGACAAACTTCCAAATGCTCAAGAGCTGGCGGCATTCTCCACTCAACTTCGCAATGAAATGGCTTTGAGCCCTGATTTCATCAAAGTTTTGAAAGCAATCCCTACCAATGTTCACCCAATGGGTTGGTTGCGTACGGCTGTTTCTTTGATGGCTCACTGGGATTCTGATGCTAACGACAACGGCGCTGAAGCAAACTTGCGCAAGTCTGTTCGTTTGACAGCGAAAATGGGCACTCTTCTTTGCGCATTCGATGCAATCCGCAAGGGTAAAGAGCCTGTGGCTCCTAAAACTGACAAATCCATGGCTTGGAACATGATGTACATGCTGGGCGGCGGAGCTGAGCCAAAAGCTGAGCACGTAAAAGTGATGGACACTTGCTTGATCCTTCACGCTGACCACGAGCTGAACTGCTCTGCGTTCGCAACTCGCGTAACGGCTTCTTCGTTGTCTGACCTTCACTCTGCGATCGTGTCTGCGATTGGCGCGTTGAAAGGTCCTTTGCACGGTGGTGCGAACGAACAAGTGATCCTGATGCTGCAAAAAATCGGCAACATGGAAAAAGCCCAACAGTTCGTTAAAGACGCTTTGGCTGCAAAAGAAAAAGTTATGGGTATCGGTCACCGCGTTTACAAAAACGGCGACCCTCGCGCTCGTATCCTGCGCAGCATGTCCGACAAGTTGACTAAAGATGCTGGTATTCACCACATGTACGAAATGTCCACTTTGATCGACGATACCATGTTCAACGAAAAAGGTTTGATGCCGAACGTGGACTTCTACTCTGCAACTGTATACTTCTCTATGGGCATCCCGACAGATTTGTTCACTCCGATCTTCGCGGCTTCCCGTATTTCCGGCTGGTGCGCACACGCTTTCGAGCAGTACGCAAACAACCGTATCTACCGTCCTCGTGGCAAATGGGCAGGCAAAGAGGGTCTGAAATGGACTCCGGCCAACCAACGCTAGGAATTTCGGTTTAAGATCGAATGAAAAAGGGAGCTGCAAAGCTCCCTTTTTTTATTTGTCGGAATGATCAGACAGAATTTTCAGATTTTTATGGATCCAGTCCATTTGATTGGCCACGTTGACATAGGCCGCCCGGCCATAACAGTCATTCGAAGGGATCGGGTCCGCTTTGTATTTGAAAGTGGCGTGGGTGATGCCGATGATCACGGGCTCACCGTTTTCATCCGCCTTCAGCAAGGGTCCGCCGGAATCACCCTGGCAGATGCCGATGCCATTTTTCTGGTTTCCGATCAGATGGGTTTCATTGATCTCAGAAATGATGGTCGGGGTTGAATGCAGGATGCCCCGTTCTTTGACCCGGGCGCCGTCAGACGTTTTGCCATAGCCGATGGCCAGATAGTTGGTTGGTTGTTCCAGAGTTGTTACAGGCTGCAGTCCCAGGATTTTCAGGCGTGTTGGTTTGGGATCGCGGATCTTGATCAGGGCGATGTCATCAGCTCCCAGTTTCGATGTGTCCCGAACAAAGTTTTCGTGTGGGATGATTTTGTCTATGCGAAGGACTTTTCTTTTTTCCTCCAGGGGATTCAAGCCATAGGCAATATCATAAGTGGCGCCTTTTTCATCCACACAGTGGGCGGCAGTCAGAATCACATCTTCAGCAATGAAAGCGCCGGTGCAGATGCCCGAGCTTTTGAAAAGAAAAGATCCTTTGCTCCCGCGTATCATGACGACCCAGTTGGCGCGGGGATCGGTGTTGGTGACACGACGGCCACCGACGATGGCAGAGTCATCATCGTCAGGCAACGAGTGCTCGAACGCGGTCTCTTGTGCAGATGGCGCGCAGGCACTCAGTAAAAATAGAAAACTCAGGAAGCACTTCTTCACAAATTATATCTCGCAGGAATTAAGGGCTTTGGAGTTTTGCGCAGACACCAGTTTTTTGCAAGTGTCTGGGATTGTTTCTTTACGAACTTGCGCAATTTGCAAGGCGCGGTACAGACCTGAGGAATGCACAGCTTCGACACCTTCAACAATTTGAACTTTCAAAGACGGATCTTTTTCTTCAGAAGCGAAGAAGCATCCATAGTTCGATTGTTTTTTAGGCAGAACGTTTTGCAGTTGTGACACAACCTTAGCTGCCAGCACGTCCGAGAAATCTTCATTCAGGAACTGGGTGGATCCCTGCTTGTCTGTCAGGCAGGCTTTCGCGGTTTCAAACTGTTTTGCATGCGCAAACACGTGGTGGGCGAACTCGTGCGCCAGAATGGAAATTCCATAAGTCGGCAGTTTCACAGACATCCAGCTGACCTTGATACCGATAAGTCCCGGGCTGGCAAAATCAGAAATACCCAGGTTTACCAGATCATCACAAAGCATGTCGTTTTCACCCAGGGTCTGCGACAGCAAAGCACCCAGCATCAGTGTTGTGGATGCGTCCATTTTTAGAAGCATCTCCACTTGCAATTTGTCGGTGCGGGCTCTGTCGGTCAGTGATTGAGCCAGGGATTTGGACAGATCATTGATGGACTCAGGCATATAGACGCTGATCTTTTTCACGATTTCATATGCGGGATCCTGAGAGTTCAGGTTTTTCAAAACCTGTTCGCGCACCACTTCCACTTTTTCCTGGAAGGCAGTCACGTCTTTGACTTCCGGATACAGATTGAGCCCTTGGTACATGCGCACTTCGCAGGCTGATTTCAGACCGGGAGCTTCAGCAAGACGCTTTTGCAGGCGGGTTTTCAAATCGGACTTCGCCAGATTGGTGCGGATGGTTTCGGCCTGCAGGGGCAGAGCATCGGCAATAGCCGTCTCTTTCAAGGTCAGTGTGTGCACCAAGCGCACGCTGTAAGAACTTTGAATCAGATCCTTCAGTTCAGTTGCGTCGGCAGTGCCACCGGCTTTCAAGCGGGCGATGACCCCGTGGTCCAGGTCGATAAATCGGAAGCCGATGGCCTTATTTAAAGTCTCCTGCATTTCAAGGACAAGGTTGATTTCGGCACGGGCTGCATCCATCACAGTTTTTTCCGGATGCATTGCCAACAGATAGGCCTGAGGTCCCTGCAGGTGCGCCCGGCCGTTGGCCTTTGCAAAGTCATATTCGCCAATCTTGGCAAAGATCGCTTTTCGGTCAGATTCTGAAATGTCTTTTCCGCTCAGGATATAGATGACTTTGATCAAACGCATTTGCGTTTCGTTCAGTTCTGCATTGGCAAATTCAGATTCTTTCGCCTGCAGTTGATTCAGGGTGGTGGTGTGCAGTTGCACCTTGGCATTGATCACTTCTTTTAAGCGGCCGTCCAGATGTTGCTGGTAATAAGCCTTCTGAGTGTCACTTGGTTGGGCTGCCTTCGCCATCAAATTTGCGTAGGAGATCTCTGTCGACTGAGAGGCGCACAGATCCTGATAACACAGTTGTTCTGAGGTCATTGCGGCTCTTTCCGCCTTTTGTTTTTCAGTCAGGGGAACTGCGGTTTTGGTGGCCTTGGCAGTGCGCACGGGATTGTTGGACTGCTTTTTACATGCAGCCAGATTTACGCTGACGGCAACCAAACCCAGAGTCAGAAGTGATTTTGACCATCTCATTTTGAGACCTCCCAAAAAAGTTCAACAGCTGTAGATCTTTTATGCGATGAACTCGCATTGGATTGCAGCCGGGGAACGATGTTGTTACTGAGAATGATAAGGAGCAAAGTCGGAGCCAGTTTTTTGTGGCAAAACATCCAGTTTGTTTTGTTTTGGAAATCTTCAAGTCCGTCGACCAGACCCAGCCTAACAATGCCGCAAGAACGGAGACAAAATTAATTTAAAAGAAGACATGAGGAGGGGTTATGGAGTTGGTGCGTCTCATGGGTTTCTTGACTGTTCTGAGCCTTGCTTTGAGTGCGAACGCGCAGAATTCAAAGGACTACTTGGTCGTTGTGGACAGAATTCCGGTAAGTGAACTGCGCTGGGTGATGACACAGTCAGGGGATCACGGAGTCAATGCGAAGAGCTACTGGTCGGATTCAATGGAGCAAACTTTTTTGGTGGATCCGTTAAATCCCGCTTTGCGAAATCAGGCGAGTATTAATTATTTGCGCCTGTTGCAGAATGTTTCCACCGGCATCGTCGATCCGGCACTGGTGGGCGTGGATGTGAAACTGACCAAGAAAAAATTCCCGACACCTGTTGAGCTGCAGACAGCTTTGGCTGCCGCCGGGCAAAACCCCAACGTCCTGTTGGAGTCCATGTCTTCACAAATGCCCCAGTATCTGGCATTGCGTGACAGCCTTCGCAAAAT
The DNA here is from genome assembly GCF_056175685.1 of Bdellovibrio sp. MYbb2. Lineage (NCBI taxonomy): Bacteria > Pseudomonadati > Bdellovibrionota > Bdellovibrionia > Bdellovibrionales > Pseudobdellovibrionaceae > Bdellovibrio > Bdellovibrio sp. MYbb2. Next base: position 100,386 of record NZ_JBJKJI010000001.1, on the reverse strand, counting down.
GAACAATGCCTGCGTGAATAATCTTTGGCCCGCACTGCCCAAAGTTAAAAAAACTTTGAAGCTGGGTGGCAAAGACCCGATTGTGATTCCAATAAAGATCCGTATCGCTCAACTGGGCTATCCTATGGCCAGCTTTGACAACGTTTATGATGAGCAGATGGTGGCTGCGGTGAATGATATTCAGTGGAACCTGCGGTTTAAACCCGACAGCAAGATTTCTCCGGGAGGAAAAACCTGGAAATATCTGAATGTGTCCTGTCAGGACCGTATGCGACAGATCCGCCTGGATATGGAAAAGCTGCGCTGGTTCCCTCAATACGTGGAAGAACGCTATATCTTTGTGAACCTGGCGATGTCCTATTTCAGTCTGGTCGATAAAAGCGGCGGAGGTTTCTATTCGATGAGCTTCCGCACCATTAATGGCCGGCCTGAAAGAAAATCACCGACCATGAAAGACAAAATCGTTTACATTGTGATCAACCCATTCTGGGTGGTGCCACCGACGATCTTCCGCGAAGACAAGGTTGAAGAGATCAAGAACCTGTGGCCATGGGAAATTCGTCAATACTTTGATTCCCGCCATTATCAGGTCTGGAACAAGTCATTCACTCAAAGAATCGATCCGGCCACTATTGACTGGTACAATATGGATCCCACTCAGGATGCCAATATTTATATCCGTCAAAGCCCGCACCGCATGAATGCGCTGGGTTCACTGAAATTCATGATGACCAATTCCTATGCGATCTATCTGCATGATACGAATCAGCGGGAATTGTTTGCCGAGCCTCATCGACTGCTTAGTTCCGGTTGTGTGCGGGTGGAAAAACCCGTGGATCTGGCAGAATACCTGATGAAGGGAACCGAGTGGGACCGTGCCGCGATCGAACGCTATATGGCAAAACCGGGGGAAGTGCTGGATAAAGACACCAAGGTTCAACTGAAACAGCAGATACCGGTCTATATGGTGTTCCTGACATCGCAGCTGAGTTCTGATGGAATTCTGCGCTTTGCCGAGGACTCTTACAGACAAGGCACCCGTTTGTTAAGACTGGGTGCCTGGTAGTTGGCTGAAAACCTAGCGCCCGGCAGGAATCGTTGTGGTGGTAGTTGAATTGATGATCGGCACCGGTGCCAGGGAACTGGTGCCGGTAGAGTAAATCGGAGTCGGGCCCAGTGAAGTGCTGGAGCTGAGTGTGCCACCCAGATAACTTGTGCCGCCGTACTGGACTTGCTGAATTCGGTACATTAGATTGTACATCTCTTGCTGCAGGGAAGAAACAGTCTGATATTTCTGCACCATCTGTTGCTGGTACTGCTGCTGATACTGCATCGCTGTTTGGTATTGTTGCATCTGCATTTGCATCATCTGCTGCTGCAAAGCCATCGACGAAGAATCATATCCGGTCATCGAGCCCATCATGCTTCCGGTGTATGTTCCCATCAGTCCACCATAGCCCATCATACTTCCGGTCATGGAACCCATCATCCCACTCATCAAACCGCCGTAACCGGCCGTCGACCCCATCATGGAACCATAGTTGCCCATCATAGAACCCATCATACCGCCGTAGCCGGCAAGGCCACCAACCATACTGCTCATCATCGATCCCGGATAAGCGCCCATCATCGAGCCGTAACCGGCCATGGAGCCCATCATGTTGCCATAACCACCCATCATGCCGCCCATATTCATCCCATTCATGCCCCACGGGCCCATGCCCGAGGCGTACATTCCGCCACCCATCATGTTGCCCATCATGCCTGCGGGGTATCCGAAAGCTCCACCCATGCCGGCATTTCCGTACATGCCACCCATGCCATAGGCGCCCGTCATGCCCATGGCACCATTCATGTTGCCCGTGCCGTTCATACCACTGCCGCAGCCGAAGCTGCCCTGACCGGTGCCCCCGCTGACGGCGCCGTAAAGACCCGCCATCAGATAGGGGTATCCATAACTTAAAGCCGGGTAAGACTGCGTCGGCCAGCCGGCGTTGGAGTTGTACTCTGCCACCATCTGGTTTTGTTTGTAACCCATATACGAAGCGAACAATCCTGTGCCCACGTTGGCGATCACATTGGCCCAATCTGTTTTCGGAGCGGAGGCCTGGGATCCATTTCCTTGAGCAATACACTCGACACAAACGCCACCCTCGGTGTCCGAGGAAGCAAGGCCGTTGCGGCGGTCTTCCAACGCGTCGGCTTTGGCGTCTTTCAGATCTTGTTTCAGGTTGGTGATCTGGCCTTCCATGCGTTCGATTTCACGTTGCAGTTTTTCGGACTGGGAATACTGCTTGCGATAATCAGACAGCCCTTTTTTGCAAGTGGTGGCATCACTGCCACGGCCGCCGTCAGTTTCACGGTACTTTGAATTAGAGCAAACTGAACCGCTGACAGAACCCGCTTTGCCACGGTCACAGTACTGTTTCCATTCTGCGGTGGAAAAACCATACACTGGAATCATGTCGGCGTTGGGTGCTGCGGCTTCGCCACCTTCTTCACCCTGGGCAACAAATTCCCCGGATTGCTCCTGCAGGCCTTTGTATTCTTCGCAGCGGCGTGAATTTTCCATGTGTTCAAAGATGAAATCGGCATAGTCGCTGGAAATGGATTTTTCCACATCGGTGCGGGTCCGTTGCAGGGTGCGGTCGATCTTTTTCTTTTCCGCTTTTTTGGTTTTCAGCTGTTGCTGGGCTTCTTGCAGTTCCGCCTGAATTTCTTTGGTGCCGTCGTCGATGCTGGTGGCACCGTTGCCGGCGCGCATTCCGGTTGAGCAGCTTTGCATACCGCCGTACATTCCAGTGCCCCACATTGAAGTTTGTGCCGTGGCCATCACCGGTCCGAGAAGTAAAATTGTCAGAAGAATTTTTTGTAACATGGTCCCGCCTTATTTACACATTCAGGATAGCGGGCAAGTATTGAGCGATTGTGGAGTTAGGACCTCACGGTTTAAAGTGAGATCCTGTGGAGGGGCGGGGATTAGACGGCTTTTTCCAGGCGATAACCCTGGCCATAAACGGAATTGATTTTCACCATGGTGACACCGTTTTTGGTCAGCTTGGAACGGATGTGACTGATATGGGAATCCACGGTGCGATCATAGATTTCCTCACCTGAAGCCAGGCGTTCAATCAGTTGTTCGCGAGTCACGATGGTTTCGGGATGTTCAAAGAATGTCGTGAGGATTTCAAACTCACGGCGGTTCAGATTAATCAGAGCTTCGCCGTTTTTAAGCACCTGCTGATTTTTGATCAGAGTCAGGCCGGCAAAGCGAACCAGATCCAAAGTGGCCTTGTTGTCAGCCAGCTGGTTGCGGATGCGGGCGATCAGTTCGCGTTGGCTAAAAGGTTTGCGAACATAATCGTTGGCACCCTGGTCAAAGCCCTGAACAACACTTTCTTCGTCAGTGCGTGCGGTCAGGAAAATCACGGGATTTTTCTGGTCTTGGGTGCGCAGCCAGTTGCAGAACTCCATCCCGCTGCCATCAGGAAGGTTGATATCCAGCAGAAACAAATCGGCTTTGCATTCCGCGCTTTGGCGTTTGGCATCAGCAAGGGTTTGCACCCACTCTACTTTATAGTTTTCAAGTTCCAACTGCAGTTGGACGGCTTTGCCAATTACTGGGTCATCTTCAAGCAGAAAAATAGTGCTCATATAGTCTCCAGCCTACCATAGGCTACGTGGTTATCTCAGGTCTTATTCTTACTGGCGAGTATTGAGCAATTGTGGAAGCTGGGCCAATGTCCCGGTTTGGAACGGGGACCCGGGGTGTTGAAGCTGGTCAAAGCCTTTGGGTTCAGGCATGATTTCCCAGAGTTTTTCAGTAAATGTAAGGAGACCTCATGGCTTCAGTTTTCACCAAAATTATCAACGGCGAATTTCCCTGCTACAAAATCTATGAGGACGACAGCATCCTGTCCTTCCTGGCGCTGGATCAGGTCAATTTGGGACATACGCTGGTGATCAGCAAAGAAGAAATCAATCATTGGACAGAAGTGCCGCCAGAAACCTACGCTCATCTTCACAAAGTATCCCAGAAAATCGGTAAAGCTATTTTGAAGGCGTCTGGTTCTCCGCGGGTGGGTCAGATTGTCGCGGGCTTTGAAGTTCCGCACTATCACCTGCACCTGATCCCGGCATGGTCTATTCCGGATCTGGATTTCAAACGCGCTCAGCGCCGTTCCGATGCTGAGATGAAGCAGATCCAGGCAGAAATCATCAAACACCTGGAAGCGATGAAATAAAAACGGAGGCCCTATGAATCCCTGGCATGATTTGAGTCCCGGAAAAAAAGCTCCGGAAGTGGTGACCGCGCTGATTGAAATTCCCGCGGGATCCAAAACCAAGTTTGAGCTGGATAAGGTTTCAGGCCTTCTGAAAGTGGACCGTGTGCTTTACAGCTCGGTTCACTATCCCGCCAACTACGGCTTTATTCCGCGCACTTATTGTGGCGACCATGACCCGCTGGACATTCTGGTGTTGGGTCAGGCGCAAGTTTATCCGCTCAGTATCATGCGGGCCCGTCCGGTGGGTTGCATGCGCATGCTGGATCAGGGCGAGATGGACGACAAGGTCATTGCGGTTCACGAAGATGATCCCGAGATGGCGCACATCCATTCCATCAAGGACCTGGCTCCGCACCAGTTGAAAGAAATCCGCAACTTCTTTGAAATCTACAAGGGTCTTGAAAACAAAAAGGTCGAAGTCGAAGGCTTCCACGATCTGCCGGAAACCCTGAAGATCATTAACGAGGCTTTTGATCTGTACAAACAAGAGCGCACCAATTTGTTGAAACAATCCGAAAGTCATCATGATTAAAGAAACCGCCCATGACATCGTTGCTGGTGGCATCTACCAGCATTATTCCGGAAAGCAGTATCGTGTGATCGGCGTGGGTCGGCACAGCGAAAGCCTGGATGAGATGGTGTTTTACGAATCTTTGTACAACAACTCGGTCGGACGTCTGTGGTGCCGGCCTTTACCGATGTGGAATGAAACCGTTGAAGTCGACGGGCAGAAGGTGCCGCGCTTTAAATTCCTGTTCAAGTAACGAGGTTGATCATGTCTGAAGCCCACTGGAAGCTAACAAGTATCCCTGTGATTCAAGGCCCGATGGCGGGTGGGTACACGACAGCCGAACTGGTTTCAGCCGTCAGCAATATCGGGGGCTTGGGTTCTATCGGGGCCGGATACATGTCGCCGGATTCTTTGCGGTCACTTATTAAAAAAGTAAAATCACTGACGGCAAATCCATTCGCAGTAAACCTGTTTATTCCGACATCGCCGGTTATGGATCAAGCGCAGCTGGAAAGAATGAAAAAGCATCTGTTACCATACTACCGACTGGTGGGAATGGATTCAGTGCCGGAACTTTCCTATGACCCGGATCTTTTTCAAAAGCAATTTTCCGTTGTGCTGGAAGAAAAAGTCCCCGCATTCAGCTTTACGTTCGGATGCCTGAAGCCTGCTGAAATGGCGGCCCTGAAAGCGCAAAATGTTTTTGTCATGGGCACTGCCACCAGTATGGAAGAAGCTTTGTATCTGCAAGAGCAGGGGTGTGATGCCATTGTTGCCCAGGGGCTTGAAGCCGGAGGACACCGCGGCTCTTTCCTGGAGGGAAAGTTCCCGTTGTTGCCGGCAAAACAACTGGTACTGGAAATGGCGCCAAAGTTGAACATCCCGGTCATCGCTGCCGGGGGCATCGTGACCAGGGCCGATATGCATACCATGCTTTCCAGCGGAGCAAATGCGGTCCAGATCGGAACGGCTTTTCTGGTTTGTCAGGAAAGTGGAGCTTCCCGGGAATACCGCGAGCTTCTGTTAAAAGGAAAACCCGAGGACACAGAACTGATTAAAGTTTTCAGCGGACGGTGGGCCCGGGGATTGAGCAATCGATTCTCAAGCGAGATGAAGGTTCACGAAGCTGACACGCCCGATTATCCGATTCAACACTGGTTGACGGCGGCACTTAGAAAGAAAGCTCAGGAAAGTGGTCATACCGAACTTCAGTCCCTGTGGGCGGGTCAGGGTTTGGGGGCTTTGCGGGCCTGTGCTGTGGCCGAATATATGGCCACATTAACCCGGTAGAATTTTCAAATTATTCAGGAGTTTCCGCCACCTAGGGTGGTCTTATCATTAAGTTTTCAGTTGGCGTTCAAGGCCTTCTCACTTATCCCTAAATAAGGTGGGGGGTCTTTACAGTTTCCGGGGGCAGGCCTACAAACGGGCCTCACTGGAGATCTTGATAAATGAAATGGGCCCTTGCACTTATTTTTGCCATGTCTTCTGCTGCCCAGGCACAGGAGAAAACCACGACCACAACCACGACTGTGATTCAAAGCACGTCGACCACCGAGAACACGCCAAAGATTGAAACCAAGGCGGAAGAAGCTCCGGTACTGACTCAAGTGGCGACTGTCACTGAAGTCAAAAAAGAATACCCGCAATTTGAATTCACTTCTTACGGTTATATCTCTTTCAGCCAAGCAGAGACATTCAAAACTGTTCAGAACCTTGATCCGATCGTTCGTCGTTCCATGGATTTGGCAGAGTTCGCGTTTGAAGGTGAATATAAACTGACTGACAGCTCCAAAATTGAATTCGAAGTTGAAATCGAACACGGTGGTGTCGGTACGACGATCGAATTCGACCCCTTCGAAGAGTTCGGTGAATTCGAACAGGAAATCGAAAAGGGCGGTGAAGTTGTTCTTCATGAAATCTACTACAAAAAGGATTTCAAAAAAACAGACACGGCAGTTCGCATCGGTAAGTTCCCCTTGTTCATCTCTTTGGGTTCTGTTCTGACCAAACCACACAAGTATCCAACCATCCTGGCTTCTGATCTTGAAGGTCGCATGATGCCACTGGGCTGGACGGAAACCGGTGTGGGTCTTGAACAGAAAATCAAATACGGATTCACGGCACGCGCGGCATTGGTGAACGGTTTGAACTCTGAGTTCTTCCGTACCTATTCCTGGGTTGGGGGCGGTTACCAGCGTCACTTCGAAAGCATGAACGCCGACAATCTGGCGACTGTTTTCAGTCTTGAGTGGGGCAATATCTCCAAGGGCACAGGCATCGCCTATGCCCAGTACGCGGGTGACAGCACTGACAACCGCTACAAGGTCGACAAACTGAAAGTTCCGGCTGAAGTTCGTATCACCACGGTGATGGGTAACTACAAATGGAAAGGCATCGGTATCGCGGCTGAGTACATCGAAGGTTCTTTGGACAATTCAGACAAAGTTTCTGCGGCCAACGCCACTTTGGGCGGTCTGGCGAAACCAAAGGCGTTTGCGCCATTGGGTCACAAGGCAAAACTTGAATCCGTGCAGCTTTCCTATGATTGGGAAACTCCGGGCCTGGTGTTCTTCCTGAAAGCAGAGCACGTGAACACTTTTGCTGATGTTCAGGGCAGCATCGTTAAAAATCCACGTTACGATGTCAGTCGCCGTTCTGGTGGTTTCATGTGGATGTGGGATACAGCGGCCTTCATGAAGGTGCAGTATGCCCGCGACAAAACCGAACTGGAAGGTTTGCCTGAAACCTACCAGGCCAACGTGGCCTTCGGTTTCGATCTGTCCGCTTTTGAAAAGTAATTTAATTTTTTATTAACAACCAAGGAGACTTAAAATGAAAGCTCTTAAAATGATGTTGGCAGCAGTAGCGTTCGCAGGTGCGACGGCTCAAGCTGCAACAAACAAAGAAATCATCAATCACGTTTCTTACAATGTGATTCTTGCGACTTACAACGACCTGGCGGCTAAAACTGCGGAATTATCTGCAGCAGTTGACGCTTTGGCAGCTAACACCAATCAGGAAAATCTGGATAAAGCTCAAGCCGCTTGGCGTGCAGCTCGTATCCCTTGGGAAAGCTCTGAATCTTTCCTGTTCGGTCCAGTTGATTCTTTGGGTATTGACCCCTTGCTGGACACTTGGCCTTTGAACAAGCTGGACTTGGACTCTGTTATGTCCTCCAACCGCAAGATCACAGTTGATCTGGTTCGTGCATTGGGTACCAACCTTCAGGGTTTCCACACTTTGGAATATCTGTTGTTCGGTGACGGCAAAGTTTCCAACACAAAACCAGCAGCTTCTTTGACTGCGAAACAGCTTGAGTACTTGAAAGCATCTGCTCAATTGCTGGCAGAACACACTGCTGAACTGGCTCACGCCTGGACTACAAACTATGACCCAGAAAACCCAGCTGCTCCAGGTTACGTAAAAGTGATCAGCACTCCGGGCTTGAATAATGAATTCTATTCTTCTGAAAGAGCCGTAATGGAAGAATTCGTTCAAGGCATGATGGGTATCGTTGACGAAGTTGCCAACGGTAAAATGTCTGACCCAATGGGCGCGGACATCGGTTCTGCTAACATGGCGTTGGTTGAATCTCCATTTGCATGGAACTCTTTGAAAGACTTCCAGCACAACATCCGTTCCGTTTACAGCATCTACACTGGCCATTACAAAAACTCCAAAGGCCCAGGCGTAAAAGCTTTGGTTGAAAAAGTTGACGCGTCTTTGGCTGCTCGTGTTGAAGCTGACATCCTGAACTGCATGGCTTTGATTGAAGCAATCCGCCCGGCAAACGGTGGTGACTTCGGTCAGGCTATCTTCACAAAAGACGGCCGTGCTCGCACTCAGACTGCGATTGATGCTCTGAATGCCCTTCACGCAACACTAGAGTCTGAAGTTCTTCCGACTCTGGACATGTAATCGGGAAATATATGAAGGCTTGGATTGTACTGACTGTTTTGAATTTGATGGCAGGAGCGGCTTTGGCTGCTCCTCAAATTGACATGGACTATGTTCACACGGAGAAATCCGGTGGCGAGACCACAGTGTTTTTCAAAGGCCAGTCCATCTGGGCCTTCCGAAACCCGGCTGCAAATTTGTCTGAAGAAGAGATCGCTCGTCACCTGACGGGCGATGCTCTTTTTGAGAGAAATTTCTCTGACGATCCGAACCGCTTTGAATACGGTTTGGGTCCGGTCCACAACAATACCAGCTGCAATGCCTGCCACGCCAAAGACGGCCGCGGTGCTTTGCCGGTAGTTCCGTTCAATAAAGAATGGGTGCCTTTGCGCCAGAATGAAGCAGTCTTCCTGCGTATCAGCATCGAAGACGGCGTGAAGAAGCCAAAAACAAAAGAAAATAAATTCGGTGCTCCAGTGCCGGTTCCGGGTTTCTCGGATCAATTGTTCCACCTGGGTTCTTTGGGGGTTCGTGAGGATCTTCCAGGGACAGGTCAGGCGCAAGTCTGGATGAAATACGACAAGACTCAGTTCACTTACCCTGACGGTGATGTGGTGGAGCTGCGTAAGCCGGTCTTTAAAGTCATGGGCGCTTATGATGAATATTTCGACTCTGTGACTGGCGAAATGAAAAGCCGTCTTTACGAAAAAGACGTTCGCATGGGCGCGCGTATCGGAACGCCGATGATTGGTCTTGGTTTGCTTGAGGCGATCAAAGAATCCGACATTCTGGCATTGGCTCAGCGTGATCTTTCTGCGGAAGGTGTTTCCGGAAAAGCCAACTGGGTGTTTGATATCGAAAAAAGCATGGCGGGTGATCCGTATCCGGTTTCCATGGGTCGTTTTGGTTTGAAGAACAACACACCATCGGTATTGCACCAGTCTTTGGGTGCTTTGCGCGGTGATATCGGCGTGACGAACTATGCCTTCCCGGATGAAAGCATCGCGGGAACTCCGCTGTATGATGCTTACCGTGCGGGCCGTGAACCTCACGCCGGTTTGGAAGCAACTGATCAGGTGGCCAACGATATCGTTTTCTATTCCCAGACACTGGCGGTACCCGCTCGTCGTGGGGCGACTGAAGCCGAGGTGATCCGCGGTGCGGGGATCTTCCATCAGGTCAGCTGCACAACTTGCCACCAGCCAAGCTTCACAACCGGTGATCATCCGATCCAGGCGTTTGCCAATCAGAAGATCTATCCCTACACCGACATGCTATTGCATGACATGGGTGATGGTCTGGCCGACGGTCGTCAGGATTTCGATGCTGACGGGCGCGAGTGGAAAACTCGTCCTCTGTGGGGGATGGGTCACACTCAAACCATCAATCCGCGTGCGGGATTCCTGCATGACGGTCGTGCACGCAATCTGGAAGAAGCGATCCTGTGGCATGGTGGTGAAGCTGAGCACTCCAAAAACAAATTCGTACGACTTCCCAAAGCAGATCGTTCCGCTTTGATTCAGTTCATCAAGTCGTTGTAATAACTTGATTCAGTCTGAACTGGTCGCGTGAAAACTGGACCACAGAATTGTGGCAAAACACAGTTCGAACATAGTATCATCTAATCTAAGCTTCTATTGGGGCTGGTAAGGAGGTGATGCTTATGGTTAAAAACGTAGACATAACCAAGGCGGAGGTGACGTCCTCTTAGGACGCCAAGACCTTCGCCTAGGGTTCGAAAGAATCATAAACCTAAGAGCGACCGTAAGGTCGCTCTTCTTATTTGCAGCACTTGTAATTCAAATCTGGCCTAAATAAACCGCCCTCCGTTCTAACTTAAATCCCTGAAATACCGATAAATTCCCTTATATGTCGGACGAAAACAAACCCCAGGATAACCAAGAGGTGGATCTATCTGCCTTTATCGACTTTGAACAGGTCGAAGAGGTGTCCCGTGCGTTTTTCGAAGAGTCCAAAGAAATTCTGGAAGACCTCGACACACTGATCTTGAAACTGGAAAACAATCCGGAAGATCAGGATCAGGTGAATGTGCTTTTCCGGAAAATTCACACCATCAAAGGCAGTGTCGGCGCCGTTCCCGGCGGTCAGCTGCTGGGCTCTTTGTCGCATGAATTTGAAGCTCTGCTAACTCGAATCAAACGCGAATCCCGTCCGGTCACCAAAGACTGCATTGATCTGTTTCTGAAAAGCTCACGCATCTTGAAAGTTCTGGCGCAAAGCCTGCGCGACAAGCGTGAAGTTTATCCGGAAGAGCTCAGTGAAGCCATTGAGGTTATTTCCGCCTACGGAGTCTTTGATTTCGGAGAGGAATCTGCTGTTCGCAGTCCGCGCCCCCATACGGGCCGCGCGGTTTCCACTGCAGATGATGAAGGCGTGTGGCTGTCAGTAAAACAACTGAATGAATTCCTGCGTCTGTCCGGCGAACTGCTGGTGTTGAAAAACTTCTTCCAGATGATGAATCAGACCGTGAACTTCCGGGTTCAACCCGAGGTCTTTGAACGTCGCCAAAATGACTTTGCCCAGAACCTGGGTAAAATCAGCGACCAGTTCCAAAGCCAGGTGCAAAGTGTGCGCAAGGAAAAAGCCGGGGAAAGTCTGTCCGGACTGCCTTTGTTGGTGCGCCAGGCTTCGACCGAACTTAACAAAAGTGTCCACTTGGAATTCACTGGCGCCGAGCTTCCGATCGACAAGGGACTTGGAAAAGACCTTTACGAGTGTCTTGTGCATCTGGTGCGAAATTCCATCGATCACGGGATCGAGGACCAATTTGAACGAGCTGTGCAGGGGAAGCCCACCATCGGTTTGTTAAACCTCGATGTGCACGAAAAAAATGGCGCCGTTCACGTGGTCTTTAAAGATGACGGAAAAGGACTGGACCGTGAGCGCATTCTTCAGCGCGCGGTTAAAAATGCCCTGGTGACTGAATCTGACGCCAGGGCTTTGAGTGATGAGCAGATCTATAAATTCATCTTCAGCGCCGGTTTTTCGACGAAAGAAAAAGTCACCACGATTTCAGGTCGTGGCGTTGGGATGGATATTGTTCTTTCCACTGTGGAAAGATACAAAGGCCGCATTCACATAGAAAATAATCCGGGTGCCGGGGCGACCTTCCATCTGGAAATTCCAATTCCTCAGCACATCATGGTGGAAAGTGCCCTGTTGTGCGCATGGAACTCTTACCAGCTGGCGGTGCCGCTGACGTCGGTGGCGCACATCACGTCCTGTGATGAGTTGCAAATCACCACGGTGGATCATCTGCGCTATTGTCAGTTCAGCGGGATGACCGTTCCAATTTTGAATTATCATGAGATTCTGAATATGCGCACGTCCGTGTCGGAAGAAATGGTGCGCAAGTCTTCGGCCGTCTTTATTCGTCAGAAAGAGGCGGTGTTTGCATTGCTGGTGGACCGTATCGAGGCCCAGACGGATCTGGTTGTGAAATCCTTTGGTAACATGATCGGCCAGCAAAAAGGCTTCAAGGGCATTTCCATCCTGGCGGATGAAAAAGTGACCTATATTGTGGATCCGGAAAAAATGATGACGTTGATGATGTATGACCAGCAAAAACACGAGGAGGCCGCATGAGTGATTTCTTCGGTGATGACTTTACAGCGGAACTCAAAGCGTACTTCCTGGACAGCGTGATCAAGGAGATCGACAAGTTCATCGATCTGACCGACGAAAAACTGTGGCGCCGTATTCTGTCTGAGGTCAGCGAGCAAACGCGTGCCTGGGCTGTGGATGCCAAGACGAATGAGTTTTTACATCTGGCTGCATGGCTGGAAGGCTTTGATGAAAAAAGCCGCAACCTGGAAGGGGCTGCGGAGTTGATCAAAGCTTTGAAAACTTTGAAGGGCTATATTGAAGCTCTGGGGGTTGATAAGACCGACACCGCCGATCTGGCGACACGTTTTGCGCTGAATGCGCAGAACCTGCGTGAAATTCTGCTTCTGCACTGCCGGTCCGGCGCGCAGGAGTTTGCGGTGCCGATTTTAAGTGTGATCGAAATCAGCGGCAAGCTGCCGTTGTTTGATCTGCCTGAAAGAAAAGAGGGGCTCTTGGGGGTCATTCCGTTCCGCGGCGAGGCCGTGCCGGTGGTGAACCTTCAGGATCATGGCTTTGCCCGAATGGATGCTGATAATTTCTTCTATGTGATCTGTGAAGAGCAGGGGGTTCGCTTTTGTCTGCAGGTCACAGACACCGAAGACATGATCAGCGTCAAAGAAGCCGATCTGCAAAATTTTGAAAACCAATCCACTATGATGTCTGCGAACTTTGTTCACCAGTTTTTCATCAAAGACCGCCGCAGTATTATGGTTCTGGATCTTGAAAAACTGGTGGCTTGATGAACACTCACTATCTATTTCCCGGTAAACTTGCGGCCTTTAAAGAAGAGACCGTGATTTCCACTTTGTTGGGTTCCTGCGTGGCGGTGGCTTTGCATGATCCCACAACCCGCATTGGCGGCCTGAATCACTATCTGCTGGCTGACGGGATGCCTGATGAGCGTGAAAACACCCGCTATGGGGCCCACGCCATTCCTTTGCTGATAGACGAATGTGTGCGTCTGGGCGCAAACCGCAGCAAACTGCAGGCGAAAATCTATGGTGGCGGTAACGTCATCAGTGTTTCCCAGATCGGTGAAGGTATCGGCAAACGCAATATTGAATTTGCAGAAAAGATGCTGCGTGATTGTGGTATCCCCATCATCGAAAGAAACGTTGCTGGCGAAGCAGCCAGAACGATCAAGATGAACACTGCGACCTTTGATGTATTACACAACTCCTCGGGCGGCAGTGTTGATAAACCTGTGGATGTCTCGGGCTTCAAACCCTTGACGGTGGCTAAAACCGTGAAGGTTCTGGTGGTGGATGATTCCGCAACCGTACGCACATTATTCACGAATATTTTCACCAAAAGCGGACTGGAAGTGGTGGGCTCTGCCGCCGATGCTTATCAGGCCCGCGAAATGATTTTAAGTAAAAAGCCGGATGTTCTGACATTGGACATCGAGATGCCGAAAATGTCCGGCGTGATGTTTTTGGAAAAGCTGATGAAGCATCATCCGATTCCGGTGGTGATGGTTTCTTCTTTGGCCAGCACCGGGGAAGCGGCGATGAAAGCTCTGGAGCTGGGAGCTGTGGAGTTTGTGCACAAACCCTCGCAGTTTGATCCGGCGGTGTTAAAAGACCTGGCGGGCATGCTGGTTGAAAAAGTTCGCGCCGCTGCTTCTGTGAATATTCTGAGAAAACTCAAAGAGGCTCCGGCCCTTCAGGAAGTCAAAACCACAACCTTTGCGACTCCAACCCGCCGTCGTGCGGCCGAGTTGAAAGTGGTGGTGCTGGGTGGAAATGCCGGCAGCGCAGATGCTCTGGAAAAGTTTGTCAAAGGCCTTGCGGCCGACACGCCTCCGGTGGTGGTGGCGTGCAGTACGGTGGCGAACTTTGTGACGGCTTTTATCAGCAAGCTCAAAGCCGGATCGAAAGTGACTCCGGTGGTTGGTAAAGACGGTGATTTCCTAAGAATGGGACATGTTTATTTTGTTCCGGCTGAACATCACGGAAAGATTGTGACAGGTCCTCAGGGTCCCGTACTGAATCTGACCAAAGGGGCTCCGGTGGCGTCGCAATTGCCGTCGGCCAACGTGTTGTTCCAGTCTGCAGCGCAGTCCTATGCTCAGGGTGTTTACGCTTTGCTGCTGGGTGGATTTGGCACTGATGGGGTTGATGGACTTGTCGAAGTTCAAAAACGCGGTGGCGCCAGCGTGGTGCAGCACCCGGAAGAAGCGCAATTTCCCTATGCTCCGCAAAAAGCGATTGAACTGGGAGTGGCGGATGAGATACTTAAAGCCGACATGTTGGCGCATCATCTGATGCAGTATCGAAACCAAAACTTATACTAGGATCTTCGTTGGAACTGCAAAACTTTATCGGAGGGGCGTTTGTCCCTTCCGACAGTCAGAAAACCTTCGCAAAAATTTCTCCTTTTGATGGCACGGAACTGGCGCGTGTGACTGCGTCCGACGCCATGGATGTGATCAAAGCCATCCAGTCCGCAAAAAAAGCCGCACCCGTGATGAAGGAACTTTCTTTGTCGGACCGTGCTTCTTTGTTGTTGAAGCTGGCTTCAGCGCTGGAAGAAAAATCCTCTGATTATGCCTATCAGGAAGCTCTTCATCAGGGCTTACCGCAAAGTTTTGTTCTGCAGCACAGTCTGCTTCCGGCTGTCAAAGTTCTTAAAGACGTGGCGGCAAGTTTGAATCAGCCTTTGTCAGCTCAGGTGCTGCCTCAGCCCGTGGGCCTTGTGGGCATCATCGCTTCGTGGAATCTGTCTTTGCTTTTGGTTATTGAACGAATGGCCCCGGCTTTGGCTGCGGGAAATGTGTGCGTGGTGAAGATCTCGGATCTTTCGCCGGTCACAGCACAAATTCTGGGCGAGGCTTTGCAAAAAGCGGAGGTTCCGGCAGGTGCGGTGTCTTTGCTTCAAGGCGATGCCGAAGTCGGAAAAATCGTGGCAGGGCACCCCAGCATTCACGCGGTGACGGCGGTGGGAAAGACCTCCACCATGGAACAAATTGCCAAAGCGGGTCTTTCGCAGTTTAAGAAAATGCAACTGGCCGGCAGTGTGAAGAATTCTTCCGTGGTGTTGGCCGGGACGGATTATCAGGCGCAAATGCCTGAGATCATGAAATCCTTCCTGTTGGGGCAAGGACAGCTTTGCTGGAACAGTTCTCGTTTGTTCCTTTTGGAATCCATGTCGACTGAATTTATTGAAGCGATGAAGGCTTATCTTGATAAGCTGGAACCTTTGATGGACCCGAAAGGCAATTCCCCATGGACGCCACTGATCACGTCAGCTCGGCGCGAAGAATTGCAGAAGAAAGTTCAGGAAGGCAAAGTCGAACACGGCAAAGTTCTTTCCGGTGGCGACAGCGGTCCGGGCACGGGCTTTCACATGAAGCCGGTGATGATGCTGGATTTGCCAAACTGTTCGGTTCTGCAACAGGATGAATTGCAGGGGCCTTTGTTCCTGATGACTCCGGTCAAATATCAGCATGAAATTCTGAAATGGGCGAACACGTCTTACCTGGCTCAGTCCGCGGTGGTCTGGGGTCCTCAGGAAAAACTGGCTAAGGTGGTTTCGCAATTGGATTGCGCGCAAGTGTGGCTGAATCAATGGCAGCCCAATTCCGAAAGCAATGTGTTTGGATTCAAACAATCCAGCTTCGGAAATCCAGACCGGGCCTGGTCAGGCACCTTCTATTCGGATGTTAAGATCTTGACGGGGACACTGTAACGTCAAAGAGGTGACGAAATCCCCGTCGAAAAGTTGACCGGACCCTAGTTCAGAATATGGGTGCGGTTGCGGGTTTTGACTTCGCAATGAGGGCAGAAAGCCTCTTCCTTCACTTCAGAAACTTCACGGTCGGCAATGTGTTTTAGCTCCAGTACAGTGCCGCAAAGTATGCAATTGTTTTGGGAAATGATGAACTCACGGTGTTGTGGAGAGTCCGCTTTTTCAAAGTAGTTGATCTTGTTGTAATTCATGCGCCTCTAATCCTTGGCAGTTCATCGTCATCCTGACGAAGTCTCTTTCCCAGAGCATCTCTGTGCCACTGCAAAACCCGTTCACAGGCCAAGGTCCGGAATCCGCTCACGACAACCCGTTATATCCAACAGGCCCCGGGCCGTAACTTGTAAGGCCCCTTTGCGATCTACAAACTTCGAAAGGGTTCGATATGAAGTACGGAATGAATGGAATTTTAGTGGCTGCCTTGGCTTTAACTGCGGGTTGTGTGGAAGTGCGGGACAAAGAAGATGCCACCCCTGTAAAGCCCATGGTTCAGGTTAACAAAGTCAGCCGCATGGTCGTGGACGGCGAGATGTACTTGTTTAACGGCGCTTTCCTGACCCGACCGGAGCTGGAGCTTGAATTGCGAAAAGCCCCCAAAATCTGGCCGGTGGAGGAACTGGAGTTTCACTATAAAGAAGTCATTCTGAAAAAGAACGCCGTCATCTATACCATGGGTCATCGCGTGCGCTGGCATATCGATCGCCTTGAATCCGACGGGGCAAGAATCCAAACACTATCGCCCGAGTTCAAAGCTGGTGTTGGACAAGCCGGACGCCACGGCGGACATATTCTTTTGGATGTGGGAACGGCCAAGGGATCTTTGCGAATTCAAATGCTGGGTCAGGACGGTGGCGCCGGTAAAGCCGGCGCAGCACCTGATGAATCCATGCGCGGACTTGCTGGAGAAAATGGAAAATTCAGTCTGTGCGCGAATTCCGGCGAACACTTTGAAAGGGCTAGCGGAAAAGATGGCAGTAAAGGCCATCAGGGGAAATCCGGCAGTAATGGTTCTTCAGGTGGTGACAGTGGCACTTTGGAAGTGACGATTCAATCGGGCAAAGAGTTTCAATTGAATCACTTTCGCAGCGCAGGCCTTGGTGGTACTGGTGGGGCAGGGGGCAAAGGCGGTCTTGGCGGCGCTGGCGGCAAGGCGATGGGCATGGTGAGAGGGGCGGATGGTACATTTATGCCCTGTGCATTCAAAGCTCGCGAAGGAAAGCAAGGCCTGGATGGCAGTGTGGGTGCGAGCGGGCTGCCGGGCAATCCTGGCGCTGAGCAATCCCTCTGCATCACCCGTCAGCAGGTCATCGAATGTATCTAAATGGTTTCCATTGAATAATTTAAAATGGTCTGAATCAGTGCCTCAACCTGCACGGGTTTCGTCAGATAGTCCGTGCAGCCCGCCTCAAGGCAGCGGTCACGATCGTCTTTCATCGCATGCGCCGTCAGGGCGATAATTGGTTTGGAGTAACCGGCCTGACGCAGTTTTCGGGTGGCCGTATAGCCATCCATCACGGGCATCTGAATGTCCATCAGGATGATATCAAATTCTTTCTCAAGCGCTTTGGTCAGACCTTCCTGACCGTTGGTGGCCAAGGTCAGATTCGCTCCACGTTTCGCCAGCATTCTTTGAATTAACAAACGGTTGTCTTCAACGTCATCCACCAAAAGGATCGAGGTGGCAGACAGCTGCTTTCCAAGGTGAATTTCTTTGGGCGGGGGTGGAGCGACTTTCACCGTGTGAATCTTTGGAATATCCAGAGCGATCTTAACACTGAAGGTGCAGCCCTTGCCGGGCTCAGATTCTTCCAGAACCACATCGCCACCCATCATCTGCGCCAGACGGCGCGATAGCACCAGCCCCAGTCCGGTGCCTTCGTATTTGCGCGAAACCGAGTTGTCGATCTGCGAAAAAGCCTGGAACAGATTGGATCTTTGCGACGGCGAAATCCCCACACCGGTGTCTTTGATGGTGAAAAGCAGGTTGCTGCCAGAGATTTCATAGGTCATGCGCACATAACCCTGCTCGGTGAACTTGATGGCGTTGCCGATGATGTTAGTCAGAATCTGGCGCAGGCGCAAAGGGTCGGTGCGGATCATGTCCGGCACGATCCCACGGCGGTTGAATTCAACGTGCACAGGCTTGTCGCCCACGCGGGCCACCATCAGAATATGCAGGTCTTCCAGCAGGGAATTCAGATTCACCGGGTGGCTTTGCATTTCCAGATGTCCGGCTTCCACTTTCGAAAGATCCAGAATGTCGTTGATGATGCGGGTCAGGTGTTCCCCGGTGCGGTGAATGATGTTCACGTACTGCAGGCGTTCGCTTTCATCCAGGTGGGATTCTTTCAGCAGATCTGAAAAACCAATGATCGCCGCCAGAGGTGTGCGGATCTCGTGGGACATGTTGGCCAGGAACAGACTTTTCAGCTGACTGGCTTGTTCGGCTTGCTGTCGTTCGCCGATACTGCTGCTCAGATGGTGGGCCATCAGATTGATGGACTCGGCCAGTTGTCCCAGCTCATCACCGGAACGAACCGGTACATGAACATCAAAGCGTCCTTCACCGACTTCGTGGGCCGCATTGTTCAGTTCGGAAAGGCCTTTGGAAAGATTGCGGCTGAAGCTGATCGTCAGGAAAAGACCGGTGCCTTCCACAATCAGCACGGCAAAGATCAGCGTGACCATCAGCATGTTTTCCAGCCAGCGCGAGCCTTCCCCCAGAGTGTAAGAAAAGGACGCTTCCAGAATTGTGAGACGATCATTCAGATCATCCACACTGTTCAGAGCCTTGAAGATTTCAGATTCGGGCGCGTTTCTTTGAATCAGGGTGTGCAGATTTTTACCCATGACAATCAGCTCTTGAGTCATCTGGTCACCTTCGCGCCAGATCTCTAGGGCTTTTTTCACGTGTTTGAAATTATGGAATCTTAAAACCAGGGAAATGACGCCGGGGATGTCATCGGGATGGACTTTTCCTTCCAGCAGACCCTCTTTGGCTTTTGCGGTGTCGGGTGGAACTTGTTCCAAAGCGTTGCGGGCTTTGCTGTCACCCAAAGGCACGCGCACATTTTCCTGGAAGATGGTGTAGAAATTCGGATCACGCGTGCGCGCATATTTGTGTAAAGTGATGACGGCGTCTTTTTGACCCTTCGACCACATGCTTTCGCCGGCCACGAAGGCGCGCACGGAAGACAAAGAATTCATGGCGAAATACAAAGTGAAAAGCTCCAGGGCAATAAGAAGTGCCATGACGCCGATAACGATATACAGCTTTTTTGCGACCGAAAGATATTTCCAGAAACGTCTGATACCCATGCGAGTAGTGTATCGACTAAATGGGCGATGAAATAAACAAAAATAATTTTTGACGGCGCTTCAGGACATAAGAAGGAAGACCCCGATAAATTTCAGGGTCTTTAACGTGATCATTGCAGAAAGTTAATCCAAGTAGCTGGTTTTGAGGCTTTGCTCGCCTTCGAACTTTTCAAAGCCCAATTGGATTAGCTGAGAGATCAAATCTTTATAACTCAAACCCGTCGCTTCCCACATTTTTGGATACATTGAAATCTTGGTAAAACCAGGAATGGTGTTGATTTCGTTGATGTACAAATCCCCATTCGGGCGAATGAAGAAGTCCACACGGGTCAAACCATCACAGCCCATGGCCTGATAGGTTTGTTCTGCCATTTTCTGCACGGCTTTGGTGGTTTCCGGTGAAAGCTCGGCCGGGATTTTCAGCAGGGCTCCGTTGTCATCGATGTACTTGGCTTCATAAGAATAGAATTCGTGCTGCGGGATCACCTCACCCGGCAAAGAGGCTTTCGGCGCATGGTTGTGACCCATGACGGAACATTCCACTTCGCGGCCCTGGATGAATTCTTCAGCCAGAACTTTGGTGTCGAACTGGAAGGCGTCTTTCAGTTTCACCACAAAGTCTTCAGCCGTTTTGATCTTATGAACACCGACAGAAGAGCCCGCATTGGCCGGTTTGATAAAGAACGGGGAGCCCAGCTGTTTCACGATTTCGTTGTAATCATTTTTCTGATGCGGAGTCAGCAGCAGATAGCGGGCATTCGGGATTTTTGCCACCGCCAAAAGACGCTTCATGATCTCTTTGTCCATGCCGGCCGCTGAAGACCACACGCCACAACCCACAAATGGAAGCTGAACCATCTTAAACAGACCCTGGATCGTGCCGTCTTCGCCCATGGTTCCATGCAGAATAGGGAACGCCACATCCACTGCCGTTTTAGACTGATCTTTCAAAGAATAAAGAACCGGCTTGCCTTGCAAGGACATCAAAGCCACCGATTCTGCTTTGGATGGAAGGGCACTGTCAACAATCTTGGTCGCCTCAGTGAAAACACCCATATCCGGGAAACGATACCAGCTGCCTTCTTTGCTGATGCCAATCAATACGGGCGTAAACTGATCCTTATCCAAAGCATCAGCCACATTCTTCGCTGAACGCAAAGAAACTTCATGCTCCGCAGATTTACCACCAAAAATCAAAGCCACAATTTTTTTCATACTCAAAATCCTCTAACGTCCTACGACCTGTTTCCTACGCCAATTCCCAATATCTAATATCCACTAAGCCCATTCCACGATTTCGTGGGCCAAACCAAAGATGCCGGCAAAGACTTCATTTGGTTTTGCATCTCCGTACATATAAGCCGGAGTCGTTACAACTTTGCTTTCGCGGTCGGTGATATAATCATTCACCGGGCATTCTTCGTGAATGGCACCGGTTTTCTGAATTTCTGCCGCGGTGGCAGCGTCATCACCAATGGTCACAGTGACCTTTTTGTCGCCCAGAACTTTGGCCACCAGAACCGGAGCAATACAAAGAGCTCCGATTGGTTTGCTGGCCGAATGGAACTCCAGAATCACACGTTTTACATCCGGATTCACGTCACACTGAGCGCCTTTTTCAGCCCAGTTGCTCAGATTCTTCGCAGCGCCATAGCCACCGGGGAACACAACCGCATCAAAGTCTTTGGCGTGAAGTTTATCCAGGCTTTGGATGTCACCGCGAGCGATGCGGGCCGCTTCAGTCAGCAGACTGCGTTTTTCGTTTTGGGCTTCGCCATTGATGTGATTGGTGATGGGAATCTGAATGTCAGGTGCGAAGCAGTGAACTTCGGCACCAGCCTGGTGAAGGCCGATCAACAAACTGACGGATTCAGTGATTTCACTTCCGTCGCGGTGACCGCAGCCGGAAAGTACAACGGCAATTTTTTTCATAAAACCTCCACAGGAGGTTTTAGCCTACAAGATTCACCAGGTGTTGGCAACGAATCGCGGGGCGGACTAGGTGCCGCCCGGTTTATAATTTTTCAATCGAGTGCAGACGGTCACGAGAGCTTTTTGTGATCCGGCTTGCGCCAGCGCACGATAGCAGTAGTCAGTCACACGGGAAAAGAATGGCAGGTCCGGAGTAATGGAGATGCTGTAATTGACCTTCTGCTTCTCTGTGGTTTCACCTTTTTTATAGTAAGCAGCCCAGTCAAATGAAACGGTTTTCACTTTCATGGTGCAGTTGGCAAGTCCACCGCAGTTGGCCTGAGTTTTCATCAGATCCGGAGCCGGACGCATTTCTTCCGTCACCTGCAGGTTGGAACACTTCACCTCGCAGCTGTCATAGCCAAGAGTTTCCGTGCAGATTTTCATCTGGTCACTTGTCAGCTGGCAGGCATAAGCCAAGCCAATCAGGCGCTCAAAACCCAGGGACATTTGCAGGTCGTCGGCTTTGGCAGAGATTTCACCTTTCAGTTTCGGACCACGGGCGAAGACTTCCATCGCCGGTTCAGCTTTGGTGACTGAGCGGTGGTCTTCGCGGGTGGACTGCTGGGTGTTGCCGTCAGAGGTCAAAGACTCGGTCTGGTACAGATACGTGTACAGCCAGTCATTGGTGCGCTCTTCTTTTTTGGAAATGGTGATGCCTTCCTGCAAAAGCATGCGGTCTTCGCCAGTTTCAATTTTTCGGAAGGTCTGCTGCAGCAGGAAATCGTTCGGAGTCATGGTCATCGGGTCCGCAGAACCCCAGGCTTCAGACAAAGAGTCCTGAACCTGCGCCAATGATGACGGGTTTTCTTCTTCTTCCAGTTCCGGGGTTTTAATACATGACACGGCCGTCGCCGCCAGAAGCAGCGGCAACAGGGGTTTTAAAAATCGGTTCATATAGAGTCCCATCCCCAGATCCACAGATTCAGTGGCAGAATTTTTTCAAGTTTGATCGCGGTTTCTTCTTTAAAGATGCCCAAGCCACGGAAGTCCACCGGGCCAAACAGCAGGCGCACCATGTCTGTTTCGTTGTTGATCGTGTAAAGATCCTGACCCACTCCAAAGACAAAGTGATTCGGATGTTTTTCCAGAACGATGTCGGCAATGCCTTCAGCGCGGAACGCACGTTTGATCTTGGCGGCCAGCTGGTCAAAGTTCACCAGCTTGATCATGCCCAGATAGCCGTGATTCATTGTCACGTCTTTGGTTTGCAAAGCCTGGATCAGGTTCGTTGCGTGGCGCGGGCAGATGATTGTGTAAGGCTGATCTTTTTGCGCACGGATGAATGCAAACAGCGCCATCAGTTTTGAAACCGAGCCGCCCCATTCATGGATATAGCCACCCAGATCCGCACCCTTGCCTTCGATCGCATAAGCTGCCAGCTGACCGTTCGGTTCCCAGGCGGTGTATACTTTTGTTTGCGGGATTGAGAGGAACTTTCTGGTTTCCTCAATCGTGCGCACAGAATTTACTGAATGAGCCGCATAAAGGCGGTAAATCGCATCCGGTGACACTTTGTTGTCGGTAGAGAAGCGCAGGTTGATCGGCGGAACATCAAAGTTTTCCTCGATCACAAAGCTGACTTCAGATCCCGCCAGTTCAAAGCCCATGCGGCGGTAGAAATCAAATAGGTCCGTCCAAAGAATCGCGATGTCACAGGATTGCTCGGTCGCGGATTTCAGGCAGTCGTTGATGATCTGGGTGCTGTAACCCTGACCCTGGTGCTGATCGTCGGTGACGACAGAACCAATCGCTCCCACCTTAAAGATCACATGGGGGCTTTTAATGATAAGAGGTTTCATAACCGCGTGCGATAGTACGGAACCCTCATCGGCGATGATACGCATATTATGCAAGTTGTTAGAGGAAAAGGCCGTTGGATATTCCGCAGCAATGGACCAAGCGGCATCATTGCGAAGCTTTTTATTGAGGAAATCCAAAACCTGAGGAAGCTCAGCTTCCAGGGGGGAACGAGGTCCTTCCATGAACTCTCCTTATATCTACATAGAGCGCCCCAGAGGGTCTTTAGGACCAAACCGCTTCGGACACATCCTCGCGGACGTGGTCCCTTTCGGGACCTACTGCTGCGGAACTTGCGGTTTGTTCCTAAAGGCCCTCTGGGGCTCATATATAGATACTATACGAGGGACGGGGGGAGGACCCAGTGGGGACAGGAGAGGTCTTGAAAAATGCGACCCAAGTCGGGAAGGGGGTTTGACATCAAGGGCAAAAGCCTTATATTAAGGCGGCTTGGCCCCCCTAAGGAGATTCGTAATGGCAGAGAAAAGTCAGTCTTGGAAAGATAATAAGCCCGGCAAGATGTTCGTGGATCAATCTTGCATTGCTTGTGATGCCTGTGTGCTGACGGCGCCTAAGAACTTCTCCATGCACGAGGAAGACGGTCACGCGTTCGTAGCCAGACAGCCGGAAACTCCGGAAGAGGAAGCTCTGTGCAAAGAGGCGATGGAAGGCTGCCCGGTTGAAGCTATCGGAAACGATGGCGACCAGTAAAAAGCCCACTGCCAAACAGGCGGCGGCTCTCGCAACTATTGAACTTCTCAAGAGATATTATCCTGACGCTTATTGCGCCCTGAATTACACCAATCCTTTTGAGCTTCTGGTGGCCACCGTTCTTTCAGCCCAGTGTACGGATGAAAGAGTCAACATGGTGACCCCGGCGTTGTTTAAGAAATACCCAACTCCGAAGGCCATGGCGAAAGCTCCGGTCGAATCCTTGGAAGAACTGATCCGTTCGACCGGGTTCTATAAAAACAAAGCCAAAAATCTGAAAGCCTGTGCGACCACTTTGGTGGAAAAACACGGTGGCGAAGTCCCGCAAAATCTCGAGGCTTTGGTCGAGCTGGGAGGCGTGGGGCGCAAGACCGCCAATGTGGTGCTGGGAAATGCCTTCAATATTCCCAGTGGGATCGTCGTGGACACCCACGTGACCCGCTTGTCCAACCGTTTTGGATGGGTGAAAACCGACAACGCGGTGATGATTGAGCGTCAACTGTCAAAGTTCGTCCCCGTTGAAGATTGGATCATGTTGCCGCATTGGCTGATTTCTCATGGTCGAGCTGTCTGTAAGGCGAGAAAACCTGCGTGCAGTCATTGCTTTCTCGAGGAGACTTGCCCTAAGAAGGGTGTCTAGTTCACAATGGCTTCATGTTAGTTTCATTCTTTGAGAGCGTTAAATACGTAGGTCATCTTCTTCCGATCTCTTTTTTAAGAATCTTCCTGGGTTACTATTATCTGGAACATGCCCTGATGAAATATCGTGGCGATTTCCTGACCCGTCCGCGCATTGCGGATCAAATGGCTGAATGGCTTCCGGCCAGTCATGCTCCGAACTGGTTTAAAATCTTCGCCAGCTCCACGATGATTCCCAACTGGCAGACCGTGGCCTTTATTATTCTGGGCCTGGAATTTGCCGTCGCTATTTCCTACATCATCGGATACGTGGTTCGTCCTGTGGCATTCCTTGGGGTGCTGTTGTGCGTGACCATGCTCTTTATCTCGGGTCCGGCGATGGAGGATTTGTATAAAACCTTCCTGGCGATTCACCTGATCCTGGCTTGGGTGGGTGCGGGACGCTGTCTGGGCTTTGACTATTATTTCTTCAAGCGCCGTCGCGGACTTTGGTGGTAGAGCGTGAAGCACTTTGTTCTTTTCCTGACTGTTGTATTTTTGGGTCTGTTCTTGGCGGTCCTAAACCGCACGGACACGGCGGCACCGAACAGCTCACTTCCCACGGTGCGTGTTTTTGGTTATGCGTCTTTCACTGGTCGCTGGGGACCGGGACCGGCATTGAAAGACCTGTTTGAAAAAAGCTGCAAGTGTAAAGTGGAGTTCATCGAAGGCAGTGATTCTGGAATTTTGCTGCAACGTCTGAAAATCGAAGGTGAAAGCCTGGGTGCAGATGTTGTGGTGGGCCTGGATCAGTTTGATCTTTCCAAAGCGGTGTCTGAGCAAAGCTGGAGAAAACTAAGCCTGGGTCAGCTGGATGTCTATGATGCCGTGAAACCAGCCTTGGCCAACAGCTTCTTTGTTCCTTACGACTGGGGGGCTTTGACTTTCGTGGCCCGCAAAAATGAATTGATGCGCATGCCATCGTCTTTGGATGATTTACTGGCGCCAGAGCTGGTCAAGAAAATCGCCTTGCAAGACCCGCGCACCAGTTCCCCGGGGATGCAGTTCCTGTACTGGGTGATTCGTTCCAAGGGCGAGGAAGAGGGCTTCCGTTATCTGCAAAAACTGATGACTCAGGTTCACAGCTTTTCCCCGACATGGTCCACGGCTTATGGTCTTTTCACCAACAAGCAGACGAAGCTGGTTTATTCCTATGTGACGTCACCGCTGTATCATGAAATCGAAGAAAAAAAGAAAGACTATGTGGCTTTGCCGTTCAACGAAGCCCTGCCAGTGCAGTTTGAATTTGTGGGCATCCCGGAATTCTGCCGCCACTGTGATCTGGCTGAGCAATTCGTGAATCTGATGCTTTCCAACGAAGGCCAGAAGATCATCATGGAAAAGAACTATATGTTCCCCGTGATGAAGGGCGTGATGGAAAACACTTCCTTTGCTCCTTTGATGAATGTCAAAACCATGCAACAGGTTGAGATCCTTTCTTCCACCGAAGTGGATCGCCTGCTTCGCCGTTGGACTGAGATCCGCCGGGGCGATCTCAATTGAACCTGCGCCAGTGCCTCAGAATTGGCCTGGTGCTGTTTCTGATTTTTCCATTTCTGTTTCTGCTGACTCAGTTTGGTTTTTCCGGCTGGCCCGACATGGGCGAGCTGGTCTGGGCCTTTAAGAACAGTTTCCTGCAGGCTTTCTTTTCTTCTGTCTTTTCATTGATCATGGGTTTTTGGGTGGCGCTGGGTTTGTTGACCCTGCACTCGGCCCGCGGGCGCAAGGTGCGCTGGGGCCTTGAGATTCTGTGCCTGCTTCCCAATTTTATGCCGCCGATCTTTATCCTGCTTTCCACACTCAACGTCATTGATCCGTTTCCGATGGGAATTCCCGGGATTGTGATCGTGCACACTTTGATGAACTTTGGCCTGGTGGCGGTTCTTTTGGCGTCGACCATTGAAAACAAACTGGGTGGCATGATCGAGCTTGCTTATGTGGAAGGGGCGGGCCGCTGGCAGTTCCTGATGCGCGGGTTGTTCCCGATGCTGAAAAAAGATTTCTGGCTGCTGGGGTTATTCATCTTTGTGATCTGTTTTGGCAGCTTCGCGGTTCCGCTGATTGTCGGCGGCGGGCGTGGCACCACGGTGGAAGTGTTGATTTATGAAAAGATCCGTCTTTCAAGTAACTGGGGGGACGCAGTTTTACTGGCATTCCTGCAATCAGTGTTTATCTTTGCGCTGTCCTTTGTCGCCAGCCGCGGAAAAGCTGTGCACAGCACCCGCTCTGCAAATTTGAGCCTGCTGAAAACGCCGACGGGCATTTTCGTTATCGCAGGATTGTCCTTCTTGTATCTGTTTGGGTACGTGCAGGGGTTCCTGTCCGGGCTTTCGCAGATTTCCACGTTTTATGAATTGCAGTCAGCGCTAATCTGGAACTTTATTGGCAGTCTGACTTTGGGAATGAGTGTTGGTATTTTGTCCTATGCCGGGCTGATGCTGATTGCCTACTGTTGGCCGAAGACGTGGTTTGAAAAATTCCTGAATGGTTATGTGGCGCCGTCCACTTCACTGGCGTGCTTTTGCCTTTTGATCTTAAGCCCGAACGAAGGCTTTTATCCGTTTATCAAAATTCCGGTGGCGCTGACGCTGCTCAGTCTGAACAGCCTGTTCCGTATGGGTTGGGACAGCGAACTGCACGCTTTGCAAAATCAGATGACCGTGGCTTACTCCATGGGGGCTTCCAAAGCGCAGATTTTTAAAGAAATTCTGTTCCCGCAGCTTTCTGGTCGTGCGGGATTACTGGCGGGGATAGCGTCGATCTGGGCAGCGGGTGACTTTGCCGTATCGCGGATTCTGGCGCACCGGGATCTGAGCATCGCGATGATGACGGAAACCTTGATGTCGGGTTATCGCTTGAATCAGGCCATTGTTCTTAGCAGTTTGATTATTGTCGCCGGTTTGATTTGTTTTGCTTTGTGTGTGGGAGGCAGCCGTGTCCTTGGTCGAAAATTTGCA
Organism: Bdellovibrio sp. MYbb2; assembly: GCF_056175685.1. Classification (NCBI taxonomy): domain Bacteria; kingdom Pseudomonadati; phylum Bdellovibrionota; class Bdellovibrionia; order Bdellovibrionales; family Pseudobdellovibrionaceae; genus Bdellovibrio; species Bdellovibrio sp. MYbb2. The sequence continues at coordinate 72,880 of NZ_JBJKJI010000001.1, read as the reverse complement.
CCGTGATTACGGAGACTTCAAATTAGATATCGATTCCTGGGAAATCCTCGATGAAGGCGTCACTGTATTGTGGGGCCCGTCGGGCTCTGGGAAAACATCGGTGTTTCGCATTTTGCTGGGCCTTGAAAGCTGCCCGGGATTCAAGTGGACTTATCAGGGGACCGATCTGGCTAAGCTGAAAACTCCGGACCGAAACTTGGGCGTGGTGTTTCAGACTTTGGATCTTTTCCCGCACCTGAGTGCTGAAGAAAACATGATGTTCGCAGCCCGCGCCCGCAAAGTGAATCCAGCGAAATCCAGTGCGCGTTTGAAAGAACTTTCTTCAATCCTGAAAATGGAGTCTTTCCTGCAAAGGCCAGCGGCGGTGCTGTCGGGCGGGGAAAAGCAGCGTGTCGCCATTGCGCGCGCCTTGATGGGCGAGCCTCGTTTGCTTTTGCTGGATGAACCTTTTTCCGCTTTGGATCAGGAACTGCGCGATGAAAGCCGTAAACTGGTGAAAAGTGTGATTGAGACCGAGAAAATTCCAACCCTGCTTGTAACCCACGACCAGCGCGACGTGGAGATCCTTGGGAACAAGGTCACCACCATCCGCAACGGCCGCCTTGCTTAGTCGGCTGGTGAAAAAGGGCCATCCGACTGCGTGTGGAGGGCTCCTGCCCTCCACCCTTCGGGCTGACGCGCAAAAATAGCATCCTGCTATTTTTGTGTCGGGCGGCCTTCTCGCTTCGACGTGCTTGGAGCACGCCTGCGCTGCGAGGGCCTACTCCGCCTTGCGGCTGACCCTTTTTGACCAGCCTTTAAACTCGTTAGAAGGAAGTTTTGTAGTTCTGGCGGGGTTTTCAGCCTAGATATCTTTGAATCATTTCTAGCAGGGCTGACTTTTTGATGGGCTTGGTGACGTGTTCAGTGCAGCCGACATCCAGTGATTTTTGCATGTCTTCAGCCATGGCGTTGGCGCTGACAGCGATGATTGGAATTGGTTCGGTGCCTTGATCTTTTTCCCACTGACGGATCTTGCGGGTGGCCGCATAGCCATCCATCACCGGCATCTGAATGTCCATCAGAATCAAATCAAATGGTTCAGCCAGAACTTTTTCAACGGCCTCTTTGCCGTTTTCGGCCTGCACAACTTCAAATGGCAGTTTTTTCAGATAAGTCAAAAGCAGGAAGCGATTGTCTTCAGTGTCATCCACCACCAGAATGCGTGCCGAACGGGTGACCGTCAGTTCATTCATTGGCGGACGTGGAGTCGCATTGGCAACCGGGGCTTTTTCAGGTGCCACCAGTTCGCGCGGAGCTTCCGTCGGAATGTAAGGAACTGTAAAATAGAACGAGCTTCCGGTGCCTTCTTCGCTCTGGAACCAGATGCGTCCACCCATCAGCTCAACCAGATTTTTTGAAATCGTCAGACCCAAACCACTGCCGCCGAATTTGCGGGTGATGGAACTGTCGGCCTGAACAAAGCTCTGGAACAGCAGGTGCTGTTTGTCTTTAGGGATCCCGGTACCGGTGTCACGGATTGTGAAACGTACAAACTTTTGCGAAGTCCCGTCAAAGTCCAGGGACACGGCGATTTCGCCTTCTTGAGTGAATTTGATGGCGTTTCCGATCAGGTTGAACAGGATCTGGCGCAGACGGGTCGGGTCCCCGATGACCAACGGCGCACGGTTCTTTGGTAAATTCACACTTAACGAGAACTTCAGATCTTTTTCAGACGCTTTTTGTTTCAGGATATCGCAGATATTCGTGGTCGTGGATTCCAGATCAAACGCGATTTTTTCCAGACGCACTTCGCGGGCTTCGATTTTGGAAATATCCAGAATATCATTGATCAGCGCCAGCAGATTTTCACCGGCATTGGCGCACACGCGCACCAGCTGGGATTGTTCCGGTTTCAGATCAGATTCCGCCAGAATGTCGGTGATACCGATGATGGCATTTAACGGGGTGCGGATCTCGTGGCTCATACGAGCCAGGAATTCGGATTTCGCCTGGGATGCTTTTACGGCCTGTTCACGCGCTTCGATCAGGGCGGTTTCAGCGGTGATACGGTCGGTGATGTCGGTGCAGACGAATACGAAGGTCAGGTCTTTGCTGGTGCGGTTTGGAAGGGCCGCCCAGTTCATCAGCACCGGCAGACGACGTCCGTCCTGGGCTGTGATCTCGGCCTCGATGCTGTGACGGGTTTGTAGCAGCCAGGTGTAGTTGTTGAATTCTTCCTGCGTGCTGATCAGTTGTTTCAGGTCCACATGGGAAATCTGATTCGTGGAATAACCCAGGAACTTCAGCGCGGATTCATTGGCCTGTGAGATCATGTACGATGCCTGTCTCCAGTCGTCGTGATGGCTCACTTTGACGATGAACAGGAAGGCCTTGATAGATTGAATGACACTGTCCAGGAACTCTTTGGAAACGGTGGTGGTTTCCAAACGGTCGGCCAGCTGATTGTACTTGCTCACCAGCAAACCGATTTCGTCCTTGGAATTATAGTTGATCTTCTGGGTCAGGTTGCTGGTACCCAGTTTTTCCAGGCGGTCGGTCAGAAGCTGGATGGGTTCCACGACTTTTCCGGTGGCGGCAAAGGTCGCAAAGAAGAACAGGATAAAGATCAAAACCGCCGCGGCACTGGAGGCAATCGCGATACGGTCCAGGACGGCAAAGGCTTCGCTTTCGTCAATCTTGGTCTGGATGTACCAAAGCTCACCGTTGGGCAGATAGATTTTTCCGATCGAGCGGATGACTTTCTGCCCGCGATAGTCAGTGCCCAGCTCGCGCACTTCGCTCAGGTTCTCAATTTTTTTGATGTCTTCATCGCCGCGGTTGGATGAAAGGACTTCGGCTTCAAGGCTTCCCTGAGCAGCTTGGCTGGCTTCAACGCGGAATCTTCCGGTGTTACGCAGACTCCAGTCTTCGCCGTAAATCAGCGTCTCGCCCGTTTGGCCCATGCCGTGGGTCGGCCATGCAAAGTTATCACTGGTGATGCGATCAATTTCCGAGATGGAAATTTTCAGAACCAGAACGCCGACCGGGCGCAGGTTGCGATAAATCGGGGAGGCAACAAAGCCGGTGGCTGAATTGGGATTCAAACTGTCCTTGTCAAAGTCCAGAAACAGAGTCGAGCCTTCTTGGGCCTTCACGCCCCAAGTGTAGATGTCCTTGAGCTTTGATCCCGGAATCGAACCTACAGAGACGGATGAACCGTCTTCGATGTCTTTGCGGGTCGTGTAGACCACAACGCCCTGATTGTTGATCAGCGCCATGTCGTAGATATTGAAGTCCAGGACATAGTTATCCAGCAGGCGGCGGAACTCGGGCAGGCTGTCGACTTTCTTTTCATGCAGCAGATCGTCCGTCAGTTCGTGAGAAGAGATCAGATTGATCGCCGTTTGCAGATCACGGAAATAATTTTCGATGGAGCTGGTCTTGCTGATACGGATTTGAGTCAGACGTTCATAGGTGCTGTCGATAACGGTGGATTCAACAATCTTGAGGCCAATAAGCGCGACGACAAACGTCGCAAGAAAGACGGAGATTAAATTGAATAAGAAAATTCTTAAACGTAATGTCATGCTTATTGATTAGCCTATGCATTTTTAGTGATATCGTATACGTGTTCCTAGTTCAATCAGCGAGTGAAATACAAGTGCGAAACTAGGCTTGGGAGTAGAGTTAAATGAATGTAATCAAGGCGTTCTTTCTGACGGCAGTGCTGCTGCTCACAAGCTCGCGGTCCTATGCGGAACGCTGGGTGGTGATGACACTGGAGTGGCCTCCATTCACCTGTTCGCGCTGTCCTGAAAACGGAGCAGCGGCAAAGGCGTTGAAAGACACTCTCAACAAAGCCGGCATCAGTGTCGAATTTGTGTTTTACCCTTGGACTCAAACTCAGAAAAAGGCTGAACAGCCTGATGTGGTTGGTTATTTTCCTTCATGGAAAGATGTGTTGCCCGGTTTTACACGTTCCGAATCATTGTTTAAGTCTCCACTGGGTTTTATTCAGCAACGAAGCAAGCCTCTGGTCTGGGCCAAACTGCCGGATCTGAAAGGAAAAAAGCTGGGCATCACCGAGGGCTACAGTAACACCACTGAATTCAATCGCCTGGTTAAGGATAGAGTGCTGACGGTCGAAGCAGTGATAAGCGACGACACCAACGTGCGACGGGTGGCCCAGGGGCAGATTGATGGTGCTCTGATGGATATCAACAACGCCCGGTATCTGATTTCAAAAACTCATCCCGAATATGCCGGCAAGGTTTCTGTCAATCAGAGGATCCTGGAAGATAAAGAGCTGTATTTCGCCTTTAACACCCATAATCGTGATAAGGCGGCTAAGCTTAAAAAAGCCCTGGAGAAGGTCAACTATCAGCGCATCGTGGATGACTATTTGCTGAAGTACCTTCTGCGCCTTGATTAAACTTTGGTCATCAGTGTAAGCCTTACACGCGCTGTCTGTATTTTTCCAGCAAGGCCGCAAAATCCCTCTGAAATTTGCTATAAATAGCAGTAACAAAGGAGGGCCAAACTATGAAAATCTTCAGTCAGACTCTGGCTCTTCTTGCGGCGGTGGTGTTGCTGAACGCCTGCGCGGCTTCCAAGTCCAGCGATGGTTCCGGATTAATTCCCACCATCTATTTTAAGCCCACAATTCAACTGGATAAGAACAAGTGTTCTTCCGCATCACTGCGTGATCTGCTTTCGCCCGAGGGCCGCGTGCTGACGACACTTTGTGATTCGGATTATGCTCAGTGCTTGCTTCAGGGGTCCTGCCTGATTGAGGACGACGGCGTGTCGACCTCTTACAATTATCATTCTACCAAAGACGGCGTGGCTCGTTTTATTGTGACGGACACCAAGGTTTGCCCTTTCGGTTATGGTGTCAGCAACGCATGTCTGGATCCTTATTTCTCGGCAGCCGCAGATTTGAAAATCTATAAGCTGGGTGATGTGCTTTACATTCCACGCTTGGTGGGCGCGAAGATGCCAAATGGCGAAGTTCATGATGGGTACATCGTCATTCGCGATGCGGGCGGCGGAGTCAAGGGTGCTGGTCGTTTTGATTTCTTCACAGGCTACATGGATCATCGTAATAAGAAAAACACCATGGCGCGCCTCGGTTTTGGGGATCCCAAGAATCGCATTGAATATCGTGTGGTCCGCGGCGAAGAAGCCGCCAGTGCGCGAGACCGCCGGGGATTCCCGGGACTTAAAAAATCCATTCTGGAAGAACAGCAAGACTAGCATAAAAGCTCTATTTTTTAGCTGTTGCCAAGGCCCAGAGCCTTTGTTACTTCCAGCTGCATGAAAACAATCGCTCTGTTCATTTCAGTTCTTCTGGTATCACTGACAGCCGCGGCAAAGGTTCAGTATCTTCGTTTGGGATCCGGCAAAGTGATTGCCTATGAATACATCCAGACCAACAAAGCCTCTTCGACATTGATTTTACTTCCCGGGGTGAATCGCGCCCTCGGCGCCGAGGATCGCTCCGTGCAACTGCTGGCAGAACAAGGGTGGAATCTTTTGCTGCCTTCCTTGCCGGCGCATCCTCTTTCCATTGAAGGTCTTTCTGCCACTGAAACGCCGTACTTTCTGTATGACTCGACAATTCGTTCTGCGGACTTTTCTTCTGACATTGAAAAGCTGGTTGCGGCTTTGAAAATCAAAGACGCTGTTCCGGTGACGTTGTCTTACACGTCGACCGTAGGGGCTTTCTTAAATCCTAAAATTTTCCCGCATGTGATTGAAACAGTTCCGCTGGGTATCCCCACCGAAACAAATCCTGAAGCGGCCAAGAACGCCGAGCTGTGGGAAGGCTGGCTGGGCATGAATCCGCTAATGGCGCCGTACTGGATTCGTCAGTTCCGTGATCAGGCTTACACCAAGCACTGGGGGGTGACTGTTGATGCGAATCTTGCCAGTGATCCTGAATTCTACGGCGCAAAGCCGCGCACGGCAGATATCAAGACCGGATACGTGACGATCGCCCGCGCGGCCGAGGACTTTGATCTGACCAAGGTGGATTACAAAGCAGACGCTGTGACTCGCGATTTTATTCTGGCGGGGGAAGAAAATTCCGAACGTCTGAAGAATCAGATTCAGGCTTTGAAAAATTATTTGCGCTCAGGCAAGCCGGTCCGTGTGATTGTGGTGGCGAATGCAGGGCATGTGCTGCCGTCGGAATCTCCGTCAGTGTATGCGGCGGCGATTGGGTTGCTGGCGCAGGAGCCTGTGTCTGCGACGGTGTCTTTCATGGTGGTGCGCAAGGCTCAGGATGTGCGCAAGGCCCAATGGCAGGGGGCTTCGGCGCTGGAGGCCTGGATGACCGAGGCTGTGAAATAGCGGCTTTAAATGTCGCTGTGTCAAAGTGATACACAGTTTTTTACAGTGAGAATGAATAAAACGGGGGCTCTTTGAGCCCCCGTTTTGCTTTGTATGGGAATGCTGGATTTTCATGAGGTGACTATGAAACGTTCTTTGCTCCAATCACTGCTTGTTTCCTCCATGATTATGGGGATGGCGCCGGTTTATGCGTTGGCTGAAGTAACGGGGGCCGACCAGCGCCTGCAAAACCTTTACACCTCAACAGCGCAATTGAAGCAGGGGCAGGGCAAAGACCGTGTGTCGATGTTTGCTTTGCAGTTTCTTTCTGAAAAAAGCCCGTACATTGTGGATCCGCTGGGTGAAGGCCCTCAAGGTGACATCAGTCATGGACCGCTTTATCGCTTTGATGGTTTTGACTGCACAACGTTTGTGGAAACAGTGCTGGCGTTGTCGCTGTCGTCGACTCCGGAACAGTTCCGTGAGCGCATGAATCAGATCCGCTATGAAAAAGCGGTGGTGTCATACGAGACGCGCAATCATTTCCCCAGTGTGGATTGGATTCCCAATAATATTGCAAACGGATTTGTGAAAGACATTACCGGTTCTATCGCCGGGTCTAAAACGAAGTGGTCCCAGACATGGATTGAAAAAGATCTGTGGTTTGCAAAAAAGGGCGAGGCCTTCGTGGGCATGAGCCGTGATTTCAAACCGGAACTGGGTCAGCTGCCTTACATTGCCAAAGAGGACTTGCTGAAAAACCCCGAGCTGATGGATAAAATTCCCTCGGGGACTATCTTCCATGTGGTGCGCCCGAACTGGGACTTGCGCAAAGCCATCGGGACTCGCCTGGATGTTTCACACATGGGCTTTTTGATTCGTGAAAAGGGTGTGCTTTACATGGTTCACGCCAGCAACGGGGCATCTCGTGACGGCAGTGACGACGATAAACGTGTGAAGAAAGAGTCTCTGTACGGCTATGTGGAGCGCGTGATGATGGCTTCGCCGACGACGGCTGGAATCAACATCCTGGCAGTTCGTAAAACACCGTAGAGTTTTTTGCGTGTAACATAAGTCTTCGATAAAACATCGTTTTTTAGCCCTTGGTCGAGCCTTGCCTGGACCTTGGTCAAAAATTTTTGAGTCCTTAATATCCAGTAAAATCAAGCACTAGCAAATCCGCCAAAAAAAATCCTAGACCTTGGGCTAAAGTTTTCTGGACCTAGGTCCGAAGAGTTTGTTGTACACGTTGGGCAAGCTAAAAAGGATCTCCAGATCAAATCAGGATACCTCCTCTCGAAGCTCAAGCTCCTCTCAAGAAACGTCCAATCACCGTTTCTTCAGAGGGGCGGCTCCAACCTTAAATAAATTTTTTAAAAGTTAAGAGTTACTAAAAACAAAATCAGATCACGGGACGTAGGCGGATTTCGGGTGTTCAAAAGGTAAGTGGTGCTACCTTAGTTCATTTTAGATTCCATCAAAAACCAGCGGCTCCGGATCTCTAATCCCAAGGGGGGTTCTATGGGCTTAAGAATCGCAACAAACACCGCATCTATCGCAGCACAACGTGTGCTATCCAAACAACAGAAACGCGCAGAGCATGCCGCTCAGGCACTGGCTTCTGGTAGCCGTATCGTAAATGCGGCCGACGACGCCGCAGGCTTGGCGATTTCTGAGAACTTCAAAGGACAATTGAAAGGTATCGGTCAGGCGCGAAACAACGCCAACAATGCCATCTCATTTGTTCAGGTCAGTGAGGGGGGCTTGAATGAGGTCTCCAACATTCTGGTGCGTCTGCGAGAGCTGGGCGTACAGGCCGCTTCCGATACTGTGAGTGACACAGAGAGGGAGTTCCTAAATAAAGAAACCCAACAACTTATCCAAGAGGCGGATCGTATTGCCAAGACCACGGTCTTCGGTACGAAGAAAATGCTGGATGGTACTGCCGGAGCCATGGAGTTCCAGGTGGGTGCTTACTCGGATGAGAACAACGTTATTAAATTTGAATTTGATGCCGACTCGACGGCCTCGGCTCTGGGAATCGATTCGATTGCCATGGCGGAAAGAGGGGATGCGCGAGCGTCTCTGGAGCAGGTCGATCAGGCGATTGAAAAAGTCTCGGGTATGCGAGCGAACTTCGGTGCGATGCAATCGCGAATGGAGTCCGCGGTGAGTAACCTTGACGTGTCCTATGAGAACTTGTCAGCGGCGAATTCTCGAATCCGCGACACCGACGTGGCGAAAGAAACGGCCGAAATGACATCTGCAAGTATTCTGCAAAATACAGCGGTGTCGGTTCTGGCTCAAGCCAACCAGTTGCCTCAAGTTGCAATGAAGTTGGTCTAATTATATCAGCGTAAAATATTTAAGATTCACATTCGCGATTACGGAATGTCGGGAGAAGCCTGTTCTGGGATAAGGCTTCTCTCGGGAAGAGGGGTCGCCCACATATACTCCTCGTCTTAAGCCCACCCCGGGGACACCCGTCCCCGGGGATTTTCGAAAAGGTGCCTGGTTGTTTTTTCTGGCTACAACGCACAATTTTCGAGGGGAGAAAGACGACTGTCTAATTTGGGTAAGGCAAACACTCCCTTGCGAAGTGCTCTTCTTACCAAGTCCCAACTTTCCTCATTAGGTTTGGCGTTCAGCCACCGTAATGTCTGCACCCGGCTGTCCCAGGTGCTCCAACGAGGGTCTTCCAGTACGGGAACCTCTACCATCTTTCTTCCCAACAATGCTTGTATCGTTGAATACGGATAGTCCTGAACTCTTTCGCAGAGCCCTGCTTCCACCGGATTTCTATATACATATTTATAGGCGTGATCGTAATGCCGTGGATGAGCGATCAAACTACGGTGAAAGCGACCGCCATAAGTCTGATTTATTCTTCCGCTGATTTCCCGCAGATCATCACCCGTTGCGCGCATGAAGTACTGCATGGCTTCACTTAAGTTTGCCTGTGGTGATCGGACTATCATGTGAAAGTGATTGCTCATCAATACGAAGTTATGAATGCGCAGATCAGAGAGTGAAGAGCAAGATCTTCGCCCTGTTTGCGCTTCTTCTTATTAGTTCTTAGGTCCGGCAGTCGAATTTTACTGCTTTGTAGCCAGAAAAAACAACCAGGCACCTTTTCTTAGTCGGGGTAGACGTTGGGTGGGACTGGACCTTGGTATTGAAAAGTGCAGGGTTTTGGTCTGTTTTTCAGGATCTTAGTCCAGCTTTTACTGGATCATGGTCCAGAAGTGCTGGACGCGACTAAAGCCTTTCAAGACCTCGCCGAAAGGTATGTCAGAAGCAACGACGCAAACCAAGTCGAAGCTCTCGAGGAACCCGCAAGGAGTGATTGCCTTACGAAGATTCGCTTGAGAGAGCCAGACAAAAGTTTGGGTCAACAACGTGTACAAACTGGCTAGCCTAAGTAGGTATAAGGCGGCCGATTTAATGGAGGTCCCAAATGGGAATGAGAATTTCTACGAACGTATCCGCAATCAACGCACAGAGAACAATGGTTAACTCTCAGCGTGAAATCGGTAAATCAATGTCACAACTTGCATCCGGCTCCCGCATCAATAAAGCGGCGGACGACGCAGCAGGTTTGGCGATCAGTGAAAACTTGAAATCGCAAATTCGCTCTCTGGGCCAGGCTTCCCGAAATGCGAACGATGGTATCTCCATGGTTCAAACTGCAGAGGGTGGTTTGTCAGAGATCTCCAACATCCTGACTCGTATGAGAGAACTGGGTGTACAAGCCTCTTCTGACACTATCGGTGATACAGAGCGCGGCTTCCTTGATAAAGAGGTTCAGCAACTTAAATCTGAGGCACAACGTATCACTCAGACTACCAGATTCGGTACAACAAAACTTCTGGATGGTTCCGGCGACAAGTTCGACTTCCAGGTAGGTATCAACAATGACCCTGAAGCAGATAGAATCTCCTTCAACGCCGGTGAAACAAATGCATCCACGTCCTCTTTGGGAATTGACAGCTTTGACTTCTCTTCCAAAGAAGGTGCACAAGAGGCACTGGCAGCAGTGGACTCTGCACAATCTCAAGTGAATGGTTACCGCGCAAATCTGGGTGCCCTTCAGAACAGATTGCAGTCCACAGTTGATAACTTGGGTGTGCAACATGAGAACATCTCCGCAGCTAACTCTCGTATCCGCGATACAGACGTAGCAGCAGCAACTGCAGAGACGACTCGTAACCAGGTACTTTTGCAGGCGAATACATCTGTGTTGTCTCAAGCCAACGCAATGCCAAACTCTGCACTAAGACTGATTGGTTAATATTAGAATTTTTTTATAAGGATTTGACCTGAGAGGATACCTCCGTTTCCTCTCGGTACCAACCTACCCAGGAAGACATGGGTCTTCCTGGGGTACTTAAGGGGTTGGGATTCCTCGCAACATAATTAGGATCATACGGTTGCCTCGGTTCACGGGGTTTTTTGCGTTTGGTTTGATTATCCCTGTCAGTGGAGCAGTTCTTGCTTTGCTGTAATTCCTGAAAGTTTAAGCCTGTTAAGTTGGATATGGTGTCCGGCTTAGACCCAATTTTGGGTTCGCTGTCTCGTTTTTAGACGGCGGCAAGGGGTTTAAATCGATTTGGGAGTACGTATGCTGTCCTGGAGCCGTTCTACATTTGCCATGCTTCTTTGCTCGTCCCTGCTGGTTGCCTGTAGTAAAGAGACCGAAAAAGTCATCGTCAAAGACTCTCTGCCTCCTGAAAAAATCGAAGCTTCCGCCAAGGTCAGTAAAAATCATGTGACCTTCGAAAAGTCCTCATTAGGAAAGCTGTTCATGCTGGTGCCGACCGTTATCGAGTCGTCCCGTTCAGCTGCGCCCAGTTTCTTCCGCCCGCAGTTGGTGTCTTTTGAAAGAAACGGGGATCGCATCGCGATCTTCAATCAGACTGTCAAAGACGTGGTCGAGACGGTCACCGCCGATCAGTTGATTCAAAGTTTTGCCATCGTCGATGAGACCGCCGATCAGGTGGTGTTCGACATGGGCCAGGGCTTCCTGTCTATGAATCTGCAGGACTCCATGGATATCGTTTTGCCCTATACGTATTCCGACGTGATTGAGCGGGGCGAACGAAAGTTGGAATCCCATCTGGATATCAAGGATTCCTATGTCAGCTCTTTGTCCCTGCGTAACAACTCGATCTTCATGAAGCAGGTGATCCGTGTCGTGGAAAAAGCCCGTGAAACCGGCGAGGCCAACAAAGAAGCTGAAGAAAAGCTGAAGCAGATCGGGATGAAAAAGCCTGAAAAGTTTGAAACCAGCAAAACTCTGTTTTTTGAAATCAAACCTTACGTGCAGAACGATGAATTCAAGTCCAAACCCATGGATGCGCAGAGCCGTTTTGGATTCTTCATCAACAACACCTTTAAAAAAGGTGAAGACAACATGAAAACCCAGATCATCCGCTGGAACACCGACGAAAAAGCCGGTGACATTCGCGTGTTGATCGATGCCAATGTTCCGGCAAAAATGGAAGCGGCAGTGAAAGAGGGTGTGACTTACTGGAACCGCGTTCTGGGCCGTGACGTTCTGAAAATTGAAACTGGTTACAAGGATTCGGATCCGCAAACGGACCGGTCAATTGTGATTCGCTGGATTCACTGGGACAACGGGTTTGGTGCTTACGCCAATGCCCAGGTGGACCCCCTGACGGGCGAAGCCTTCCGAGGCTTCGTCTATATGACGTCCTCTTTCATCAAGAAGGAAGACATGACATCCGGTGGACAGAACGATGTGTTTTCGTTCAAGCACGGTGATCTGTGCGGGATGAGAGTCGACATGAACCAGCCGGACCAGGAAGACAATGTGCGCGCTGTGATCGCTCATGAAATGGGTCACGTTCTGGGACTTCGTCATAACTTTGCGGGCAGTTCTTCCACCGAATACACGGATAAAGAGATTAAAGAAACGATCGAACAGCGAGCGAGGGGAAATCTTGCCGTTGAAAAGGCTGTTGTTACCACCGTGATGGATTATACGGACAATGCTGCTTCCTTGGCTTCGGGCGCCTTCATTAAAGACAAGGTGATGCCTTATGACCAGAAAGCCATCGACTGGGCCTATAAAGGCATCGAGTCCGCGAAAAGCAAAAGCATGTATTGCTCGGATGAACATATTCTGGAGGCAGGATCCGGTGGAAGAAATATCATTGGCTGTGATCGTCAGGATATGTACCGCAATGTCTTCTTTGCAGAACGCGAAAAGGTTCTAAGGGCCGCAAAAGATGCGTTGAACAGCACTATCTATTCCCTGGAGTACATGAAAAAAGCCGGGTACAAGATCGAGCACAAAGCCTTTGTGCAAGTCACCTTCAGCCCGTCTTTGGAAATTGCCGAGTCCCTGTATAAGAGCGACAAGAAAAATCCTCTTCTGACAATTGCCGATGTGGTGGAGGACTTTATTTCTCCGTACATGCGTTGGGGTTACAGTGGGAAGGACTTTAACAATGGCAGCACGACCGGGGACGCCGAAATCAACGAGCAGTTGAAGGAAATGGGTGGCTTGACGGCATACCTGAAAACCTTGAGTCCTACGGCCACCGATCCTGAATTCTTCCAGAAGCTTGCCAAAGAAGCCCTTGCCGCAGGGAAATTCGACCAGCTCGGTCTGACCCCTGAAGAGCTTGTTGTCGTCAAAGAAGGTTTGATGGAAAACTCCGCCAAGCTTGATGCCGAAGCCATGGACCTTGCTATGAAGGCGGTCGACGTCACCAGGCTTCGCGACACCATTACTAACCGGTAGTCAGCATTCCACTGGCAACGCCGGTGACTGTTTCCCTGAGCAGCTTGATGTCCTTGGTTTCAAGGGCCACAAGCTGCAGGACATTCAAAGGATGAATCAGCGGCGAGCGCAGGCCGATGCTGGTTTCAAGCCACGGGCGGTACCACAGCAGGCTTTTTTCACCTGTGATTTCCCGAATGCATTTGACGGCTTTCGCATATTCCGTGCGGAAGCTTTTTTCGTATTTGGCGACAGTGCTTTGTGAAAGCTTCGAGGATCGCAGATACATAAAGAACACATCCAGTTCGATCTTTTCCAAAGTAAAGCCCACGGCCTTGATGTAGGTTCTAAACATCGAGGATTCCTTAAATGCCCGACGGTATTTGTTTTTGTCTGCCGCCGACAGGCCTGTCCAGAAAGAACCCAGCCCCCACCATGTCGGGAACAGCGCACGGGTCTGAGTCCAGCACAACACCCAGGGTATTGCGCGCAGACTTTTTAGCTGCACAGGTCCCTGGCGTTTCGACGGCCGGGACCCCATGCGCAGGTCTTTCATAAAAGAATAAGGCGTGGCTTTTTCAATCAGCTCCAGGAAATCTTCCTGCTTCAGAATGTTTTGATAGCTGGATTGAATGGCCCCGGCCAGAGTGCTCAAGGTTTTTTCCGTGGTGACAGAGCCGCGCGAGGCGGGTTTCTGTTTTCGGACATCACGGTTTTCCACCAGCAGATTCAGCTGTCTTTGCAGAATGTCCGGTGAATTGTAGTTGCGATAAATCATTTCGCCCTGCACGGTCATCTTGACGGTCTTCAAAGCAGAAAGAGGCCACCACTCGGTCTGTTCCTGGATGGAGCCTCCACCGCGTTCTATGCTGCCGCCGGACCCATGGAAGAAGATCGGGGTCAGGCCTCGGCCTTCAATGGCTTTTTCCAGAGTGCCAATGGCGGATTGGATCATATAGCGCGATGGGAAGGATCCGTTTTCTTTGGCGGAATCCGAATACCCCAGCATGACCTCCAGTTGCCCGGACCAGTGCTTTTTTATCAATTGCACATGTTTCTGGGTGCCAAGGAATTCAGAGATGATCTGTTTAGAGCTCTTAAGGGAATGTGAACTTTCAAATAGCGGCACCACGGGCAGACGGGGCCCCTTCAAGTGTAGTGAACTTAGTCGAACTCCAGCAGTGATATCTTTCGCCGACTCGCACTGACTTAGGACAAATCCCCGGACGTAATCGCGGGGATTGTGATCAGGGCAGAGGCGTGACAAAGCCATCAGCATGCGTGTGATGTTCGGAGGCTTGGAAGGATTTGCCAAAGCCTCATGCACCAACGTGCTATCTTCACGAAGCTCCAGTGGGACCACCAGACCGGGGAAGATCTTCAGCAGAAAGCGGATGCGGTTCAGTTTTTCGGATTCGGTCCCGAAGATCCGCCCCTGTTCGTGGGAAAGATTCTGCAGGGATTTGGTCAGGCGATCCACCCGGGCGGCATCACCGGCAGAAATGCGGCGAATTTTGATCAGGTTTGCTTTCACGGCGCGGGCGTGCTGCTGCAGCTTCTGTGTTGGTTTTCTTTGGTCAAGCCCCGAGCGCACCAATGGGGCAAGCTCTGTCATGTATTCGGAAAACTGTCGCGCCACCCAGTGATGCAGACGCTGACAGGACATGTTCAGACTTCCCAGCATGGTCTTTTCATCCACCCCCGGGTGTCCGTCCTTGTCGCCACCAACCCACGTGCGGATATAGAACGGATTTTTCTCCTGCCGCTGCTGCAGATAAATATCAATGACGTTGTCCTGCAAAACCAGGGAATAGATATATTCAGCCTCGTCCATCACTGTGGGTTTTCGCTGCTTTGACATGGGCAGGTGCCAGGCCATGCGAATCAGGGAATGCAGCCGGGCCGTTTGTGTGCTGTGGCTGGATTGCAGGCGCTGTAAAAGCAGTTCGTGAATCATGCGCAGATAAACCAGCATGTCGCTGTTGCGCGATTCAGTCGGGTGCGCGGTCAGGACATGGATCACGCGTCCATAGGAATGTTTTTCTTCACTGACAACAAGGCTGCTTTCCTCACGAAGCCGGTGGGTGCGGTACGCCGATTCGCAGGCATTGATAAGCTCCAGCATCAGAGCAAAGGAATGGGCGATCTCGAAGCGCTCCTGATTGGAAAGCTTCTCCATGTCAGTTTTAAGTTTCAGCAGTCCGTTGATATCGCGCGTGGCTTTGGATTTTACATGGAGGCGGATGTTTTCAATGCGCTGAAAGGCACGGGTCCCCAGCTCGGCCTCGATGACGTGCCCAAGTTCTGTTACGGCCCAGTTCACAAGTGATGTCAGTTCCTTCGCAAGCTGTTTTTGCATGGCCACTCCTGTCCGTAGGGATAGTTTAGGCCTCTTTCCTTCGTCGAGGGAAGTCGTATATTGGGACGACTTCTGTCTGGGAATGATGCGCTATTGCCAGAAAAAACAACCAGGCACCTTTTGGGGAGGGGGGAATGTGCCGATATGTTGGGCATGAATATCAAGGGACTGATTTCCAACATTCTACCGAACAATGAAGTTCGCCATGTTGATTCGATCGGAAAGACGATTCAGTCCGATTCTGCACACGATCGTGATGCCAACGGGCAAGAGCAATATCAGAATCAGCAGCAACAGCGCGAGCCGATGACTGAAGAGCAGCTTGAAAAAGCCATGGATCACCTGCGCAGTCTGCCAGCAATGAAAGAACACAAGTGGACCGTAGAGCTTGAAGACGAAGGCGATGGACGCTTTGTTGTCGTGAAAGACAATCTGGGCACGATTATCCGCCGAATTCCTGAACTGGAATTATGGACTTTGCCATCTGATAACTCTCCTCGAGGACAGCTGCTTAAGCGTTCCGCATAAGTTTTAATTTCAAAAGTGCATAAGATTCCCGGCAGGAGGTCCAGCAAATCAGGACCCTGTCAAAATCCCTGTGGGTTTATTTTCATTAGAGCCCTGAAAGCCTCTCCACTGGCCTTTCCTAGAGACATTTAATTGACTCACGGTCATTGAATCATTTTGACACAATGAATTCATGGCAGGGATTCGTATAACCGGCATGGCCTCTGGGCTACCACCAAATATCGTTGAGCAGCTGATGGAAGCTGAGCGAATTCCCGTGAAACAAATGGAAGTCGGTCGCGCCAAGCAGGAAGACAAGCTCAAGCTGGTGCAGGATCTGGAATCCAAGGTGAATGATATCACCAAGAATCTGGGTGAGATGACTTCCACCAGCGGTTTTGTCGACAAAAAGTTTCTTAGTGGCGATCCCAATGTAGTGGAAGGCCAAGTCGACCCGCAAATGGCCATTCCCGGGGAATACTCGCTGGAAGTGGTGCAGTTGGCGCAAAAGCCAGCGGCCATGTCCAACGGTTTCCCGGACAAGGATCAGACTCAGATCGGTGTTGGTTACATCAAATTCCAAACCCCCGAGGGGACGAAAGAGGTGTACATCAACGGATCCAACTCCACTTTGGATGGCGTGATGAAACAAATCAACGCTGCCAACGTGGGCTTGAAAGCCCAGGTGCTGGAAGACCGCAAGGACCAGGAAAATCCGTTCAAGCTTCTTGTGTCGGGTCTTTCCACGGGTAACGACAGCCAGGTGACCTTTCCAAAAATTTATCTTTTGGACGGGGATCAGGACATGTACTTCGAAGAGTCGCGCAAAGCGCAGAACGCGAAGGTCAAAGTCGATGGCTTTGAGATTGAACTTCCCGACAACAAATCCACGGATTTGGTGCCGGGCGTGACTTTGGATTTTAAATCTGCGGCGCCGGGACGCGAGATTCGTCTTTCAGTGAAAGAAAATCTTGAGGTCATCAGCGGCAAGATCAAAAGCTTCGTGGACGCTTACAATGCGGCTCTGGATTTCATCCAGAAGCAGAGCAAGCTCCAGGCTGGTAACGGCAAGAACCCGTCCCTGGGCCCTTTGGGTGGTGACGGCATGCTGCGCTCGATTGAGAACAGCCTGCGCCGGGTGATTTTGAATCCGCAAATGGGTGTGGAATCTCCGATTCGCCGTGTGGGTGAGCTGGGGATTGAGTTCAACAGAAACGGTACCCTGAACTTCTCGCAAGACAAGTTCAACAAAGTACTGCAGGCCAACCCACAGGCGGTGGCGGCGTTTCTGCGCGGTGACGGTTTTAACACAGGTTTTGTGGCGACCGTGAAGCGTGAGATCGGGAATCTGGTGAACGGGCAGTTCGGCACCATCTCCAACCGTAAACGTGGTTTGGAGGATCGTATCAAGCAGGTGAACAACCGTATTGAAACGAAAGAACGCCAGTTGGAAAGAAAAGAAGACAGTCTGCGACGCAAATTCGCGGATCTGGAGTCAAAGATGTCGGACCTCAATGCGCAGCAGGCACGCTTCGCAGCGATGGCACCCAAGGCATAAGAACGTTGAATAAGTAAGAATGGAGTGAGGGGTCTATGAACAAAAATGCATATCAGAAGTACAAAACGACTTCAGTACAAAGCGCCAGCCGCGAAAAAATCCTGCTGATGCTTTACGAAGGTGCCATTAAATTCACGAAGCTGGCTATCAAGGCAGCCGAAGAAAAGAAAATCGCAGATCGCGGCACGAACATTGGGCGCGCCTTCGATATCATTATGGAACTGAACAACACTCTGGATCACAAAGTCGGTGGCGATGTCGCGAACCAGCTTGAACAGCTTTATATGTTCATGATGGAGCAATACACCAAAGCCAATATCACAGGCAGTCCTGAGCCATTGAAAGAAAACTTGAAGCTTCTGAACACGCTGTATGACGGCTGGGTTCAGGCAGTGGAAAAGTTGAAGCAGGAAACCAACAATTCACCAGACAAAAAAGCAGGCTAAGAATGAGTCACTGTGGAGGGGACATGACCAGAATTATCACCTTGTTGAACGAAAAGAATCATTACCTCGAAAAATTCTATGCACTGAATGAAGTGGAATTGGCAAACTTCGCCCAAGGGCAGTTTGACAATCTGGAGCACTTCTATCAGACCCGTGACCGCATTCTGGATGTGCTTAAGTATGTGGACGCCCAGATTGAAAAGGCTCACTCCGAGATCGGTGCAGACAGCGTGATCGCTGACAACGAACGCCGCGAGGTGAAAGAGGCTTTGTCCATCAAGGATGAATATGTTGCCCGCATTATCGAGCAGGATATTCAAGTGTTGGCTTGCATTGAAATGGCCAAGAACTCGATTATCCGTGAACTGCAGGAGGTTCGCCGCAACCGTAAGGCTGTGGGTGGTTACAAGACCAAGACCTTCAATCAGCGTCTGGATGAAGAGGTCTAGGAAAAATTTTCCTGACAAAAACATGACGGCGAGTTTGGCCAAAGAGTCAAACAACTGGCTGAACTTGCCTCAGATTCAATTAAATCACAAACGACCCATTGGCATCTGTGTTGCTCCATCAAGTCTTCGCGAGGAGAGCACAACAGATGTTGGAAAATCAGATCGTTCAAAAGTCCAGTGAAATTTCCGGTGACCAATCAGGTCCTGAGTTCGTTCAGGAATCCACTAAAATTTATTTTGATCCGCAACAGGCCATTGCCGATTTCGATGCGGAACTGCCGGAAGTCAAAGAAGAAAGAATCACGGACCCTCGTGTAGCCAACTTTATTCGTCACGCGCAAGTATTGATGAAACATCGTGAATACCCTCTGGCGATGAATCTGTTACGCGAAGCCAGCAATAAAGATTCCAAAAATCCTGCAACATTGAACATGCTGGCGAACTGTCTGGACAAGATGTCCCGCAATTCTGAAGCCTTGATCGTCAGAAAGACCCTGGCGCAAGTTGACTATGGCTTTGAAAGCCTGCATGGCTACGCCACGTCTTTATATAAATCCGGTCGCGATCAGGAAGCTTTGGACAAATACTTTGAAGCTTTGGCTGTTCTGACAGATGAGTCCGACACTTTGTTTGAGACCTACAAAAACATGGGCAATATTTTCGTGCGTCAGGGCGACTTCGACGGCGCGGAAGAATACTATAATAAAGCTTACACAATGAGCCCGCAGTCTGATGTGCTGCTGGTGAACTTCGGTACGTTGGAAGTTCAGCGTGGCGATTATGACAAGTCCCTGTACTGCTTCCGTAAAGCCGTTGAAATAAATCCGGAAAATGACAAAGCCTGGGTTGGCCTTGCCATGGTACACAGCCAATTCGGTGATATGGAACTGGCTTGGGCCAATATTGAAACGGCTATCGATATCAATCCACAAAACCGTACAGCCGTTCATCTGGCTGCGAACTGGGGTCTGCGTGATGGTAAGTTACAAAAAGCCATCGAAGCTCTTCAGGGTTATCTTGCAAGTGTGGAAGAAGATGAAGACATGTCCCTGGTTCTGATCAATCTGCTGTGCAGTGCCGGTCAGGTCGAGCAGGCGATGCTTGAAATCGAGCGCGTTCTTCTTTGGAATCCTGATCACAAAGAAGTCAGAAATCTTAAAAAGAAAATCACCGCATCACAGAAGGTTGCTTAAAATGCCTATGATCACATTCTCTGAAAATCACGAATCATCCCTGATTGCTTTTGAAGAGGGTCAGGCACTGGCTTCTCTGCGCGATCCGCGCGGTGAGGGCTTGAAGTGGGCTTATTCTTTGGGTGTTTTGCCGGCAGAGCATGTCGTGGTGGTGGGTCTTGGCGCCGGCTTCCATGTGGCGGCTTTGGCGGACGTGGATCCGGATGTACGTATCACGGTGATTGAATCCCGTGAATCCCTGATTCCAGTGTTCCGTTCCCAGTTCCCGGATCTGGAAGACCGTGTAGA
Organism: Bdellovibrio sp. MYbb2; assembly: GCF_056175685.1. Taxonomy (NCBI): domain Bacteria; kingdom Pseudomonadati; phylum Bdellovibrionota; class Bdellovibrionia; order Bdellovibrionales; family Pseudobdellovibrionaceae; genus Bdellovibrio; species Bdellovibrio sp. MYbb2. Next base: position 53,017 of record NZ_JBJKJI010000001.1, on the reverse strand, counting down.
GATTCGTGTGGTGCAAACCGCTCAGGATCTTTTCAAGTCTGAACTGTTCCAGGAAGTGCTGAATCATCGCTCTTTCGTTCTTTCTTTCCAGGAATGCTGGGGGGCGCAGGCTCAGTTCTTCACTGAAGCGTTCGCGCACCTGACGGGTCGTTCGGTGGAATCCGTTCGTTATCATTTCGAAGAATTCGGTATCAACATGAAAGCCCTTTATCTGCAGCCAAATCAGTTGTTGTCCATCAACGATGTGATTCCGGTGATTGAGGCTTCTGCGATGCCTGAAACTAATAAACAGATTTTCCGCGTGCTCGGTGAATTGGTGAAATAAATGAAGATTCTGGTTGTCTCTCTTCTGAGGCTTGGTGACATCATCCAGCAGGAACCTCTGCTGCGCGGTCTGCGGGAAAAACATCCCACGGCCGAGATTCATCTGCTGATGAACCGTCAGTTCGCAAATGTCGAACGCATCCTTCACGGTGTGGTGGATAAGTACATCCATTTTGACCGGGAAACTTTGCAGCGGGGCCTGGGCGAGAGCGGCTTTAATATTCTATATTCCTATTCCGTGCTGGAAGAGCTTGTACAGTCGCTGAATGGCGAGAAGTACGATCTGGCTTATAATTTTACTCATAACAGGCTCAGCGCCTATTTGCTGGGCGCTTTGGAAATCCCGGAAAAGCGTGGTCTTCATCAAGAAGACGGTCGCTTCCGTGGGATGGACAACCGCTGGCTTAAGTATTTTAATGATCGCTTTTCGGGGACCCAAAAGTCGCTGTTTCATTATGTCGAGCTTTTGGGGAATTCCTTCAACCTTCCGGTTCGGCCTCAGGCCGCCGGGGTTCGCAAGAAAAGCAAATCCATTCTGTTCCAGTGTCTGACCAGTCAGACAGCTAAAAACTGGGGCCTGGATAATTTCGTTCAACTGAAAAGAACCATTGAAATGGCCCTTGTGGATTACAAGGTTCAGATTCTGGGGGCTCCGTTTGAACGCGAAACCTTGTTAAGCGCATTTTCGGAAAAAGATCTTTTGATCTGTGATCTGTCCGAAGCCCGCAAGCATCTGCAAGACTGTGCGTTGCTGGTTACCGGCGACACCAGCATCAAACATCTGGCAGCGCAAATGGGCGTCCCTTTGGTGGAACTGGTTATGGGCACAAGCGATGCTGTGAAAACCGGGGCGTTTTCCGAAAACGCAAGAATACTGACTGAAGATATCACCGTGGAACGTGTGTTCGGTGAGGTGTGGGATGAACTTAGTGGTGAATCCCGGAATATCGAAAACACCGCGGGATCTTTGGAGCGGGCGACCTGGAAGCTTTATTTGGATAAAGCTTCGCGCGATGCTGAGCCTGCGTATGTAGCGGCTTTGCAGCAGCTGTTGGATTCCCATCCGGAAAAGAACCTGGTGCTGGCTTTGAACAGCTATCAGGAAAAAACGCAGATTTACCTGGCTTGGCAAAAACGCATTATCGCGGCGTTACCGTCACGGGAAATGCTGGCCAGCCGCAAAACGGTTTCAGCAACGGATGTGGCTGAACTGATCTTGGTGGCTCAGGATATTATTAAAAGTAAAAAAGATGACGCCGGTTATTTCCAGGGGTTCGTGGAATCCCTGCTGGCCCGCTATTCTCAGGCGACCCAGGTTCTGGATCGCGTGAAAGTGGATCTGGAAGATCAGGCCGAGCTTTTGGCAATTCGTGAAACATTGACTCGTCATTTGCAATCTCTCTCCATGGAAGGAGCGTACTATGCAAAAGGAATTGGACAACTATCTATCAGTGGCTTTGAAGAGACTGGAAAAAGCCTACAGCGAGATCTTGAAGACGCAAAGCTATAGCAAGGAAGCTGAAAAAGTTCAGTTGTTGAAAGAACTCGTTAAGGAACAGATTAAAAATGAAAATACTCATCCTGCAACTCGCTAGGCTCGGGGACATCTATATGACCTGGCCTGTTTTGCAGGGCCTGCGTCGTACTTATCCCACGGCAGAGATTCATATTCTGACTCGTCCGCGCTTTGAAAGCGCCCTTGAAGGGTTGCAGGCGGTGGATCGTCATTGGTCATTGCCTTCAAGTCAGATTCTGACGCCGCTGATTCAGACGGAACCGGATCTGGAAGCGTCTTTGAGTCATATGGACGAATTTGTGACGACTTTGAAGTCCGAACAATTCGACCGCATCATTAATTTTACGTTTTCCCCATTTTCAAGCTATCTGACTCATGCTTTGTCAGAGCCAAACACGGTGGTGAGCGGTTACACCCGTAACGCCGACGGCAGTTTGTGTTTTGCTGATGACGTCAGTGCCTATTTCTATGCCCAAGTGGGACTTGATAAGCCCAACCGCGTTCACGTGGCGGACATTCTGGCATCCATGGTCGATGTACAGTACACCGAAGAGGACTGGGGCATTTCCACGTATCAGGAAGCTTCAGTGACTTTGCCTGAACGATACATGGTTTTGCATGTCGGTGCCAGCGATCCACAGAAGGCTTTAAGCCCCGATGCATGGGTGCGCGCCTTGAAGGTGACTTCGCAAAGATATGCGCATCTTCCAGTGGTGCTGATCGGTTCAGCTGCCGAAGCGCCATTGGCGCTGCAGATTGAAACCCAGGTGCCGGATATGACTTTTGTGAATCTGGCGGGCCGCACGCAGGTGTCCGAACTGCCAGCGATCATCAAGAAAGCTGAAGTGCTGGTGGGTTGCGACAGTGCGCCTGTTCATATTGCCTCTTTGACGGACACACCGACTTTGAACGTCAGTGTGGGCCCCGTGAATTTCTGGGAGACGGGCCCGAAAGCAAGTCTGTCCTTTATCTATCGCCGCGAAAGTGAATCCGAAGTGGTGGCCGAGGACCTGGGTGCGGTGCTGGGGGATCTTTTGGATGGTGAGGTCCGCGAAGGACTGATCGTTAGAACGGGCGGCCTTGTGAGCTATGCTCGCGAAGAGGCGCCTTCAGAATCCTTCCAGTGGCAGCTGGTAGAAGCTCTTTATATGGGCGGCAGTTTCCCGGTGGCCGACCGCATGGAGATCCTGCAAGGGGCCATGAAACTGAATGATATCAATACTTTTGCGATGGAACAGCTGGCGTTGATTCCAGAGCTGGGGGTGGCCAAGGTCGCTCCTTTCCTGGATAGCGCCGAAGAAGTTATCAACAACATTAGCCGAATGGTTCCGGAATTGAGTCCTCTAGTAAGCTGGTATCAAGCGGAAAGAATCTGCATTGCACCCGGCTCGCTCGAGGAAATCCGTACCGCAACATTGAATGTGCATGAGCGATTCAAACGCTACCTTCATGTATACATTCCACATGAGGCACTCAAGGAAGAGGCAGGCAATGGAGCGGTTTAAAGTCAGCGGAGACGATCTTCGCAATTTCTATAACGAGAATATTCCTTTGGCGCGCGTGTTCAGTGATATTGAATCGGACCTGCGCCATACCAACCAGGTTGTTTGCCGTTATATCGTCAACGGTCTGGAAGTGGCTGAAGCCGATGAGGCGCGTTTTTCAACAGTGACGCTGGAGCAGATTGAAACCTTGGAGTATCTGACTGAAAACAGCCGTGATCTGACGGGCATTGTTTTGCGCGGCTGGATTGAGGCGATGCCGGAATTGATTCAACAAACTGAAAACCTGGCCAAGCGCATGCGTGCTCAGGGCCTGAGCGGTCTTTTAAAATCCATTCACGATCTGGTTCACAATTGTGAGTTCCTGATCGACAGTGCGATGACGATCAAAGAAACCATGGGTGATCAGTTCTTTGGCGCCACGCCACTGGACTGGGATAAAACCGAAGCTGAAAGCAAAAGAACAGTTCTTGAGGCCTTGCGCGCTCTGGAAAATAAGGATTTTGTTCTTTTAGCGGATGTCCTGGAGTATGATTTAAACAATGTTCTTCAGATGTGGCTGGACCACCTGAAGGTGTTGGAGAAATCACTTAATGGCGAATACACAGGAAATCAGTTCGATTCCGAACAAGCTCGATCCCATTCTATGGGTCGGAAACGTATCGCCAATTAGACTTCCCCACTTTTTCCCGTTTCAAAAGCGGGAAGTGGAGATCATTTTCAGGGCCTCTATTGCTGAGGCCCTTTTGCTTTTGCAGAGTCAGCGTTTTTCCTCGATCTTAGTCCAGGAAGTCGGCAACTCTGATGCGTTGGAATTTTTGTACCAAGCCCGCCTGTTGCAGCCGATGGCTCCGCGTATTTTGATCGCAGAAGAACTTAACGAACAAGAGGTCCGCGAGGGCATCAACAAAGCCCAGGTGTACCGCTTCATGCGCTGGCCTTTGACGGAGCATGAGATCTGGGAACAGCTCGAAAACGCTTTGCAAAAGCACGCGATGTTTTTATCTCGCTCTTTGCTGCTGAAAGAATCTTCCCACCAGAACAAACAGCTGGAAGCCCTGACCCATTCCCTGGAGGGCATGGTTGAAGAGCGCACCCAGTACATTGAAATGTCCCACCATGAGGAAAGCGAAAAGTTGACCCGGGAACGCCAGTTGATTCGTTTCATCAAGGATCTTGCGACGCAGACGTCATTTGAAGACATCCTGGCGATCCTGCGCAAGGAACTTCGCAAGTTCCACAAGATGGGAGATCCGATCTTGGCCTTCCGCTTGGGTGGATCAAAAACCTTCTTCTTAAGTTTTCAGTCCGGGCATTTCACTCAGACCGAATCCACCAGCTATTTTGAATTTCCCAAGACAGCGCAAGTGCCCAGTGCCGAGCTGATTCGCTCGTTTGCCAATCACTTTGGCCGTCCGTTTGTTAAAGCGTATGTTGTGCCTTTTGAACTGCGTATGACCAGTCACCTGACCAGCGGTGAAGGCGAAGCGATTCTGTGTATTGAGAACTCGCTGAACGACAAAGAGATGGGGCCGTTCATGGATTTCATGAACGACCGGGTTCGTCCGTTAAGTATGGCTTTGGACCGTGTTCTGCTGGAAAACCAGCTTTCCATTTTTTCGTATCGTTGGGAAAAGACCTTCGATGGTATGCGCGACCCTATTGCGATTGTGGACATCGACTACAACGTGGTTCGCGCCAATCGCAAATTCAGTGACCGCTTCATGCACCACAAGTGTTATGAAAGCTTTGCTCATCGCAAAGCCACGTGTGAAGGGTGTCCGGTGCCGCAGGCTTTGAAGGAAGGCGCACCGGCCGCGGGCCAGATTCAGGTGGATGGGCGCATCTATCAGGTGCACAGCTATCCGGTGCTTTTGGATCAGGGCAGTCGTCCAACAAACGTTGTGAACCAGTATGTGGATATCACCCAGTCCCGCGAACTTTACCTGCGCATGCTGCAAAGTGAAAAAATGGGAGCCATTGGTTTGCTGGCCGGAAACATCGCCCATGAACTGAATAATCCATTGACCGGTCTTCGCTCGTTGTCGCAGGTGCTGCTGCAGGAAGCCGAAGAGGGCAGCAATCTGCATTCAGATCTGGTCGAGATTGAAAAGGCCACAGCACGGTCTCAGCGCATTATTAAAAACCTGCTCGATTTTTCGAAAGGGGAAGACCAGCCTTCGGAATTCATCAGCGTGGATGAGGTCGTTGAGCGCACTTTGCCGATGTTGAAGTCGGCGTTGCGCACCCACCGCCTGGAGGTGGATTTACAAACTTTGGGCTCCACGGTTTATGTGGAGCCGCATTTGTTGCAGCAGGTGGTCTTTAATCTGATAAACAATGCCTGTCAGGCCATGAAAGATCCGGGCCGCTTGAGCCTGCGCACTAGTTTGGTCAATGGATCTGTGGTGCTGGAGATTGAAGACACCGGGCCGGGCATTCCGGAAGACATCCGTCGACGCATCTTTGAACCCTTCTTTACGACAAAAAAAGAGGGACTTGGTACCGGTCTTGGGTTAAGTATGTCTAAGTCAGTCATTGAAAAATTCGGAGGCACCATCGAATTCCGAGACGTGGATCCCCACGGGACTTGTTTCACGATCGTGCTTCCGCAAAGGAATGCGCCTTGAAGATTTTAATTGTTGATGATGAAGCTCTGGTCCGCCGCTCTTTGAGTCGTGCCTTGAAAGGCAAGGGTCATGACGTGCTGGAGGCCGGTGATGGCAATGAAGGCCTGCAACTGTGGCAGACTTCCAATCCGGATCTGGTGTTTTTGGATGTGCTGATGCCGGGTCGCACCGGTCCTGAAGTTTTGAAGGAAATGCGCGATCAATCCAAAGCCAAAGTGATTCTGATGTCAGCGTTCGCTGGTGAACACAATATGGAAACCGCCCAGCAGATGGGTGCGAATCTTTTTGTGCCGAAGCCTTTTGAAGATATTTTTGCCGTTGTGAAAATGGCAGAGGATTTGTAGTCATGAGAATTATTGCGGGGAAATATCGTGGACATCAGCTGGTGGCATTTGATGCCGACCACATCCGCCCCACAACGGATCGGGTGAAAGAAACCCTGTTCAATAAATTGCAGTTTGATATCGACGGCGCTCGCGTAGTGGACTTGTTCTGCGGCACCGGCAATCTGGGCATTGAGGCTTTGTCGCGCGGGGCGGAGTTCTGCACTTTCGTTGAAAAGAACCCCAAGTCGCTGGTCATCACGCGCAAGAATTTTGAAAAACTGCGTGTGCCGGCTGCGGATTACAAGATCGTCAATATGGACGTGATCGCTTATTTGAAATCCTACGAGGGTGAACCGTTCAATATTATCTTTGCCGATCCGCCGTTCACTGAAAAGATGGCTCACTTCGTAATGGAAGCAGCCAGTACCAGTGCAGCCTTTGGCAAAACGACCCTGCTGGCGATTGAGTCCCAGGCCAAAGAACGCATGGAAGACCGCTATGGCTCTGTGGTTCGTTACAGCAAAAAAGAATATGGCGATAAAATCCTAAGTATGTTCTGTCACGAAAGTGCCTTGGAACAGGATGAAGAACCGGCAGCCGAAGAGGAACACCATGAGTAAAATTGCCGTTTACCCAGGAAGCTTTGACCCCATCACAATGGGGCATGTTGATATTATCAACCGTATTTCCCCTTTGTATGAAGAAGTCATCGTGTTGGTTGCACAATCTTCACAGAAACAGAGCATGTTTTCTGTTGAAGAAAGAAAGACTTTGATCGAAAAATCCTTGTCCCATCTGAAAAACGTCAAAGTCGATATCTTTGGCGGCCTGACAGTGGAATACATGAAAAAAGCCAAAGCCCAGGTGATCGTGCGGGGCTTGCGTGCGGTGTCGGATTTTGAGTACGAGATGACCATGGCGAACATGAATCGCAAGTTGGCGCCGGACTTTGAAACCCTTTTGGTCTTTGCCAGCCCCGAGTTCTATTATATTTCTTCGCGCGGGGTGAAAGAGGTGGCCATCAACGGTGGCGCCTTGAAAGGCCTGGTGCCGGACGTGGTGGTCGAAGCGATGGAGAAAAAAATCAGAAAGTAAGGAGCGAATCTTGATTCAGCTTTCCAAACGAGCGCAAAATCTGAAGCCTTCTCCGACCCTGTTTCTGGTAGCAAAGGCCAAAGAGCTGGCTGCCCAGGGGCACGATGTGATCTCCCTGACCGTTGGAGAGCCGGATTGGCCCACTTTCAAGGGCGCTTCCGACGCTGGCATTGAGGCCATCCAAAAAGGCATTACCAAGTACACTCCGGCCAATGGCACGGTGGAGCTTAGAAAATCCATTTCTGAAAAGTTGAAATCTGAACTGGGGTTTGAATATTCCCCGAAAGAAATCACCGTGGCTTCCGGTGCGAAGTACATCATCTTTTCAGTGCTGCAGATGATCTGCTCGCCAGGGGATGAGGTCGTGATTGCGACTCCGTACTGGGTCAGCTATCCCGCGATGGTGGAGCTGGCGGACGGTGTGCCTCACATCGTTGAATGCGGCGAAATGGAAAACTTCAAAATCACGCCTGAAAAATTGGAAGCGGCGATCAATGCCAAAACCAAAGGCTTCTTGTTCTGTTCACCCAGCAACCCGACGGGTTTGCAGTACTCGGCGGATGAACTAAAAGCCCTGGCCGAAGTTCTGCGCAAACACCCGCAAGTGGTGATTATTTCTGACGACATTTACAACCGCCTGGTCTTTGATGGCAGCACGGTCGCTCCGCACATTCTAACCGTCGCGCCGGATCTGAAAGATCGCACGGTGCTGGTCAATGGCGGTTCTAAGGCCTATTCCATGACCGGCTGGCGCATTGGCTGGGCTTCGGGCCCAGAGCGCCTGATCACGGCGATGGCGGACTATCAAAGCCAAAGCACGGGTTCACCTTCCAGTATTTCCCAGCATGCGCTGCTTTCGGCGATTAAGACCTCGGAAGCGGATATCAAGGACGTGGTGGCTAAGCTTGTGGCCCGCAAGAATTCAGGTTTGAAAGAGCTTGAAACAGTGCCGGGTTTTAAAACCGCCGAACCGCAAGGGGCTTTCTATTTCTGGGTCGACATCCGTGCACATCTCGGGAAGTCCTATCAAGACCGCGTGATCAGAACCTCAAAAGATTTCTGTGATGTGCTGCTGGAAAAATTCTTTGTGGCGACCGTGCCTGGGGCTGAATGCGGAACCGAAGGGTTCATGCGTTTAAGCTTTGCGGTTTCAGAAGAGACCATGAAGCGGGGGGTAGCCCGCATGAAGGATCTTGTCAGTCAGCTTGTGTAAAAAAGCAAAAGGCCTTGATCACTCAAGGCCTTTTTTATTTTCATTTATTATTCCGGTTAGAACAGATTTCTGAAGAAGCTCAGCATTCGGCTGAAGAAGCCTTCTTCTTTCAGCGGGGTCACTTTGCCGCCGACAGAGCTTGGGCTGCGGCTGTCATCGGCACACTGGTAAGTAATGTCGACAGTGCGGCCTGCTGGAACGGCTGTGCTAAAGACGATGCTTTGGCCTTCCACGCGGGATTCAACCGTCCCAATGCTTGGTGTGATGGTCACGTTCACCGTACCTACCGGAGTACACTCTAAAGGCACAGAGCTTAAAGAGTCTTTGATCTTATCAATGAACAGATTCAAGTTCGTGGAATAGTCGCTGTCACAGATACTGCCGACGCCACCGCCAGTCAGCTGGGACAGTTCCGCGTACTTAAAGCCGTAATGGCTTTTTGCGCCGCCAGCGTCCTGGGACGCCTTACAGGAAGAATCACCCGGCTTTACGATGATGGAATTCACCGTGAAACGTTGAGTGGCCCCGAAAGTAGAGCGAACATAGTCGACAAACACTTGTGGCTTGTCTTCGTTTTCAAGGGCTTTCAATTCACCCGCGTAAACCTGCTGGGAAGCATCGCCACCGATGCTGCGCTCGTCTTCGTCAGAGATAATGATATAAGCGATACCGGCATCCGCACGATAGCAGCCGTTGTTGGGATTGTAGTGATAGTCACCGTTATAAACGTGGTGATAAGCGGCTTTGATCGCGCGTTCGTCATCCGAGTTTTTATAGCCGGCACCAATATATTCAATAGTGTGGGCGAATACGGCACTCAGATCCACGTTGCTGGATTTTTTAAGCACCATGCCCAGGGAAGTTGAGGCGGTGGCGTTTTTCTGCCAGTAAATGGAAGCACCCCAGGCATTTGTGGTGTCAGTCACCGGAAGGGCGCGGGTGACGGTGGCACACATCTGCCAGTCGATATTGGAGTTTTGCAGCTTAGTGATGAAAGATGAAAGATTCGCCGCCAGTTTGCGGTTGTCCGGAAGCATCGAGTTGGAATCGTCGATCACCAGAATGATATCAAGCTTGTTGTCAGAGGCTTGAACGGTGTTGTTGTAGTGAACGTCGCGAAGAGTGGTGCCTGGAGTTGGAACCGGATCGGGAGTTTTTCCATCCGTACCGACATCGTCGTTGGAAGGGGCAGAAAATTTTACAGGTCCACAGGCACTCAAAGCCAACACCAGCAACACAGAGGCCCAACGCACCCCTTGCCATTTTTTCAACGACATAATCCACACTCCCCTTTGTTGCATAATAACACACTGATTTTTGTGTCCCAAAGCGAGTTAGGGTCTAGGTCCTGCTTTGATACATTTAGGACCTTGGTCTCATTGTGAGACGGACCTTAGCCAGTCTAAAATAAATAACAGAATAGCCGGGGAGGCCATGGGTGAGCTTTTGGGTCTTGCTTCAAGTACTTGTGAATTTGATTTTGTTGGCGGGCGTTGTGGGTTTGTGGGTGCGCTTGAACCGACCTCCTAAAGACGATCCAAGACTGAGCAAAGGTTTGCAGTTGCTGCAATCCAAGATCGCCGTTTTGGAAGACCTTTCCGACCGCACGGAAACTCAAGTCAACCAGCTGACCGCGCTGCTGGAACAAAAAGTAAAAGACATTCAGGCCAAGATTCAGGCTGCCGACAAACAAATCGGCAAGATCGACCAGAACATGCAAAAGAGCATGGAAGTGGCCAAGATCTTCCAGGATCGTATTCCTCACACGGAAATCATTGAACGCCAGAACACAGTTAAATACGTAAAGGCCGCGCGCATGGCCCATCAGGGTTCATCTGTGGATGAAATCGCCCGTGAAGTGGACTTGTCCCGCGGTGAAATTGAATTCATCGCCAAAGTGAATCGCGATCAGTTGATGTTCTGTGAAGACAGTCTGCCAGAATGGGCGAATGAAGAAATGGAAGAATCCGCTCAATCCGACTTGAGCGACGTGGACAACATCAGCTTCATGACTCCGCTGCAAAGAGAAATCCCGATTGAAATCAGCACCGCTTTCGAGGTTCCAAAAACCGACCAGGAAGCTTTGAAAAAATTGGGTGATGCCTTTAAAGCCGCCTGCAATGAAGTGAAAGCTGAAGAAGAAGCTGCTCAGCAGACGGCGAACAACGTATCTGCTTTGTTCAACGTGACCCAGAATATCGCGCAAAATTTCCTAAGCGAGAAGCCGACGCCGGCTGCACCAACCGCGGCCCAGGTGGAAAAGAAAAGACCGGTCCTGCACATCGGCGAGCCAGAGATCCGTCCGGTTCAGTTCCGTCGTATTGATCTGGCGAAGGACTTGGACTAAATGGCATCCCGGGCCTTTCTTAAATCTTTGGAGAAAGGCCAGATCCTGCACGCCCAGGTGGAAGAGGTCACCGCGCCCACCGAAGTTCTGTGCAACTTTCAAGGCGAGCTGCTTCTTATCTTTAATCACACGGGTAGCGGTTTTAAAAAGAACGACCCTATATCTTTGCAGGTCCTCAGTATCAATCCCCTGAGATTTCAGGTGTTTTCACCCTCCAGCCCCAAGTTTCAGCGGGTTGTGTAATTAGGTAAATCCGCCCTTTCAGACAAAAACCCCACAAAAGTGTCAACCAATACGCTGGAGTATCCAGTCCCTGTGTAATAAACCTCCGCCCATACAAACGGAGGCTTTATGAACAAAGCATTACTATTGGTTTCTTCCCTTTTCCTGATGGCTGCGTGTGCGCCACAGAATTCCCCGAATCTGACCGTAGCGGATAACGCAGCTATCGTCGGTGGTGACAAGGTTGAAACCACCAGCAGCATCGGTCGCAGCACCGTGGGCATCTATGAATCCAAAATCGGTTACATCTGCTCTGGAACTTTGATTGCAAAAAATCTGGTTCTGACAGCGGCTCACTGCGTGGATCCTAACGCCAAAGACCTGGCGATCTACTTTACTTCAGAAATGAAGAAAGCCAGCAAAGAGCAAATCCGCCGCGTGACCGGTCAGGTTGTGCATGACGGTTACACGGGTGCGGTTCAAACCAAAGACACCAACGACATCGCGGTTCTGCGCTTTGAAGGCGAAGCCCCGGCGGGTTACACGGTGGCGCCAATCTTGTTTGAACAAGGTCACCTGAACAACGACGTAAAAACAATCGTTGCCGGCTATGGCTTGAACTGGACAATTGTGATGAGCAAAGGCGCGGGCACTCTGCGCACGACAAAGTTGTCTATCGACGATATTAACTTTTCCAGAACTGAAGTGATGCTGGGTCAGTCCCTGCGCAAAGGTATCTGCAGTGGTGATTCCGGTGGTCCGGCGTACCTTGAAATCAACGGCCGCCTGCATGTGTGGGGCGTGGCAAGTCGCGGGGACTCTTTGCCGGGTCTGTTGACGCCGAAGTGCATGCTGTTCTCGGTATTCACTCGCGTGGATGCTCACCAGACATTCATTCAAGATGCTGTAGCGGAACTGTCCCGCTAAGGCAAAAAAAGCAAAAGGCCCCTTCCGGGGCCTTTCTTATTTGGAGCTCTCTTTGATGAAGAGAGTCAGATAGTGGCGAACCATGTATTCCAGCTTTGCCGGCTGGTTCTGGTATGTCCAGATGACTTCGCCGAAGGCGCCCCACTTGGCCTCGATGATGTGTTCGTCCATCACGTTGGTTGCGGATTGAGAAGCTTCCGCGCCAGGAGTAGGGATGTAGTTGGTTCCGATAAAGTTAAAACGAATGCTGATCTGGCCCGGAGCTTTCAAAGAGAAGATCATCTTGAAGCCGTTACGGAAAAGCATGAAGTCAGCGTGGGTTTTTGCAATCCCGTAGATTTTGATGCGACCCAAAGCTGATGGTTTCAGTTCGTTGAAGGATGTGGATGCATCCACGAACTCAGTTTTCATAGCCAGCAGGAACTGAATCGTCTCGTTGATCAGAATTTTATCGGCGTCAAAGCCGAAACTCATGTCCACAAGACCGGACTCTTCCATCTGTTGTTCAGCTTTCACAAGTTCTTTAATCCAGCTGATTTTCTCCATGAATCCCCCCAAAATTGACAGCGCAGCATCCTCGCCGCTAGTTGTCGATATTCTCAATAATTTCGAGGGGCTGTGTCTTTGTCAAGATGGAGCGGTTTGGCTCGCCGCAATAACAGGGTCTAGAACCCCGTTATTTGCAATGCGGTCGCCAGAACACCCTCGGCACCCTTCGGCGCTTGGAAAGCGACATAGTAACCAAGGACCACATTCACCGGGATCACGTAACCCAAAGTGGTTTCCAGTTTGGCTTCGACTCCGGCGCTGTAATAAGGCTTGTTCATGCTGGTGACTTCATACACCAGGTCCACGTCGTTCACGAAACGGCCGTCGGCAGCAGCGGCATCACCCACCACCGCCGCAGAAAGGCGGCGGAAGAACAGGGCATCAGTGCCTGAACCACGGTAAAGATCCTTCAGCGGCAGGCGGTATTCGGCATTGACGGTCACCAGATTTCGGCCAAACAGTTGCCCCCGTTTGTAGCCACGCAAAATATACTGAGGCAACGGGCTGTTCGGGATAAAGACCATGGATTCGGTGGAGACACCGTAAATCGGTGACACCTTTTCCGGAGTATACACGCCATTCAGTCTTAGCATGATCGCATGGTGTTTCGGCAAGAAGCGGGAAAGATAGATTTCACCACCAGCCAGGAACTGCGAGTGGTTCAGATAACCTTCCTGCGCGATATAATTGTAAGCCCCCAAGTACGCTCCGCCCCCGGATTCAGGGGAAATCTGGGCGCCGGACTGGGAATAATTCGCGTAACTTAAATAAGCATAAGGCCCCGTGCGTTTCACTTCGGTTGTCAGGGTGGATCTTTCCAGATACTGCCAGCCCACTTGCAGGTTGGAATAAATCGAAGCCCAGTGGGTGTCAGGAAGCACGGACAGTTGTGCGCCAAAGTCTTCAATCTCGTTCGACACGGTTCCCAGATAGTAGCTGCGTTTGTAACTTAAAACTGCAAACGGCCACGGGGTTGTCTGGTTGATGTAGCTTCCCAGAATGCTGCCTTTGTTGATCCCGGTGTCCCAGGAAGCGGCAATTTCATACATGTGTTTTTTTAGTGGATCAAAGCCGGAAGTCTGAGCTTCAATCACCAGGCCCGTTTCACTGGAAGATCCTGAAATAAACGGCATCCAATAGCGCGGCAGCAGATACCCGTACGGAGAATAATCATCTAGCTCGGAAGCTTTCACGGCACTTTTGGCTTCCTCTTCAGCCTGGGGATTGCGCTCGGCCTTGCTGTAGCGATCCCCCATCAAAGAGCTGACCTGAGGCAGAGTGTTCGGTGTTTTTTGCCATTCATCGGGTTTGATTGCCGAAACACGCAAACCCTGGGAGGTCATCTCGGTGACAAAGATTTCCTTGTTCAAGGGATCCATGTCGGCGGTGAAAAGGGCGGTCAGGGTGTGCGAAATCGGGCGGACGTCTTTAAATTCCACGTCTGACAAATAAAGATTCGGCACGCCGTTTTTGGCCGAGGCAAAGATCACGCCGTCCGCCGTCTTTCGTGCAAAGCGGGCGTTGGGATAATCCGTCAGCACCGCTTCGGAAGTTTTGCCTGAGATGGAATAGCGGTGCAGATTTTCGCGGCCGTCTTCGCTGCGCAGTGAAAATACAATCGTGTCTTCATTCAGGAACGTCGGATAGGACACTCGCTGCTGCATCGGTGGCGAGAAAAGCAATTCCGACGGGGGATTCTTTTCGCCAGTCAGGCGAATCAACCCCAGGTGAGTGCGGTTGCCATCCAATTTAACGAACGCCACCTGGTTGCCAGAGGGGGATACGGCGGGTTCACGACCGCGAAGCCCCTTGGTCAGAGCCTTCGCCTTTCTTTCGCCAAGCTCATACACGAACAGGTCGGAATATCTTTGGATGCGATTGGTGTAGTCGATCTTGTCGTAAATCAAACGTTTGGAATCCGGGAACCAGCTGATGCGCTGAATGCTTCCGGTGGGCGGCCCGTCTTTTTGGGTGGCCGGGATAAAGCTTTCACTAAACCGTTCAATGGTGTCGGTCATGCGCGAATCCAGGAAACTTTGACCTTCTTTTTCTTTGGTCAGGATTTTTACCGCGCGGGAATTGCCGTCATCTTCGGTGATCAGGGCCAGATGTTTGCCGTCAGGTGAAATCGCCGGGGCGCTGACTGATTGGAAGTTGTTTTGCGGGGTGATCGTGGCGGTCGGTGCAACTTCGCGCAGGGTTTTTAGCTGCTCCAGGGCGCGCAGTTCGGTTTCCTTCATCATGCTGTCGTATTCAGTGCTGTAGCTGGCACCCAAATAGTCCCGCGCCGGGGTTTCAATAAAATACGGAACCCGGCCGCCCTGGCGTTCATGCAGTTCGCCGACAACTTTGGTGCCTTTGTCCGCGATCATCTGACTCCACATCAAAGACCCAAACAGATAAGGTCTGGCGCCTTGAGGCCAGGTGTAGATGTTTTCATTGGCTTCGGCGATATCAAAATCACGCAGGGTTTTGGTGTCGACCATCGCTCGAACGGTGGCGTCCTGATAGTGCGAACGCAGGCGGCCGTGATCGGAAAGGCGGGTTTCCATTTCAACCGCCACGCCTTCCTTCCACCACTGGGGCATCAGGATGTTCGGGGCGATGATGGTTCCAAAAACCGCACGCAGGGGTTTCATGATTCCGTTGGCCGGTTCAAAAGTCAGGATGTGGGTGTATTCATGGGCCAGAAGCTCGAACGCCCAGTCGCCTGTATCAGAAAGACTTTCTTCAGGGCCGGGGAGCACGGGGTAAGCCATGATGTGCGGATATGGGACTCTTGTGGCGTATCCATTTGTGACATCGGTTTTGTCGTTGATAATGACGATTGTTTTGTCAGGGCGGGAATGAAAGTAAGAGCGAAGTTCTGAATAGGCTTTCTCTAATTTTTCCGCATACAGATAGCCAAGGTCCTGCTGCTCGGCATTAAAAATAACTTCGAAGTGGGCGGTCTTGAGGGTTTTCCATTTTAACTGCGGAGGCACTTCAAGTTGTGCCTTGGCTTGGGACACTGAAAGTAAAATTGTCAGAAATAGAGACGCCAAGCTGTAAACTGCGGAGTATTTTTGCATAAATCTTTGCTAGTGGTCCGGCTGTACAGCAACGCAACATCAATTTAGGAAATCTAAGGTTTGACAATGAGCTGCTATAAATTAAAGTTTTTAGTGTTATAATAACGACTCGAAGTTCATAGGAGGACATCATGGTTCGTAAATTGGCTCTTGGTCTTGTTGCCATCGCATTCGTAGCAGGTTGTAAAGGAAAACAAACTCAGTCTGATCAGTCTATCGAGACTTTGCCTACTGGCGGTCAGTCCACAGCAATTGACTCTGCTCCATTGAGCTTCGACCCAATGGGTTCTGATTCCGGCAAGATTTCTGGTTTGGTAACTGTTCATTTCGGTTATGACAAATCCAGCCTGGATGCTTCTTCCAAAAAAGACATCGCGACTAACGTCGAGTGGATGAAAGCAAATCCTTCTGTTCGCGTACAAATCGAAGGTCACTGCGATTCTCGTGGTACTATCGAATACAACGTGGCTTTGGGTGAAAGACGTGCCAACGCGGTTAAAGCTTACATGGTATCTTTGGGTATCGGTGCTGACCGTTTGAGCACTATCAGCTACGGTAAAGAAAAACCACTTGAGACAGGCGACACTGAAGCTGCATGGGCGAAAAACCGCCGTGCTAACTTCGTACCTGCTCAGTAGCATCTAAGCAGAAGGGCGCAGAGTGAACCTACAGAGACTTTTCATCGGAGTTTTGCTTTTCACGGTGATCGTCAGCTGTCAAACTGCGCCTGTTCCCCTGGATGACTATTCCTTAGCTCGAGCCGCACTGGATGCGGCTCGTTCTGTTCAAGCGGCCCGCCATTCCCCCGGATACTGGCATCAGGCGGAAGAAGCCTATCGTAAAGGCCGCATCTATTTCGAAGACCGTGATTACGGCAAAGCCAAAGAACAATTCATCCGCGCCCGCATGGCAGCTGAAAAAGCTGAGAACTCGGCCCGTCTGATTCGTCAAAAAACTGGAGATGTCCTATGAAGTTGATCATTCTTGTTGTCGCAGCCGCGACCTTGCTGACGGGCTGTTTGAAAACCCGTACCGATGTTCGTGAAAATGAACAGCGTCAGGTGATGCAGCAGCAGGTGGTCACTCTGCAAAGGACCAATGCCGATGCTTCCGGTCGTGTCGCAGATCTGGAAGAACAAATGCGCGAGTTGAACGGCCGCGTGGATGTGGTTGAAAACAAGCTGGGTTCCAGTCACTCGGGTGTGGAAAATGCTCTGAAAAATTCCCAGCAGCAGAATCAGGATCTGAATGGCAAAGTGGCCATAATGCAAGAAGCCCTCACAACCATGGAAAAACAAATCTATGCGTTGAATGCCGAAGTAAATGCCCTGCGTGCTGAAAAAGCCGCGGCTCAGGCTGAAAAGTCGGCGAAACAGGCCAAAAGGGACTCTTTAGAGGCAGCTCAGGAGTTTTTCAGCAAAAAAGACTGGAAACAGTCCATCCTGAACTTCCAAAAATACCGTGATGAAAATCCGAAAGGTCCTAAGTTTGCGGATGCGACCTATAAAATCGGGGTGTCCTTCCAGGAATTGGGCATGAAAGACGAGGCAAAAACCTTCTATGACGAGGTGGTCAGCAAGTTTCCGAAGTCAGAAGAGGCTCGTCGTGCTAAGATCCGTTTGAAGGGTTTAAAAAAGTAATACTGTGATTGAAAGAGTTCTCGCCATTGAAACCAGCTGTGATGACACCTCTGTCGCGATCGTCGATCGTACCGGCTGGGTTCACTCTGTGGTGGCGGCCTCTCAGGATCTGGATCACGAAATCTATGGCGGCATCGTTCCTGAAATTGCCGCCCGCAACCATTCCATCGCTTTAATTCCATTGATCGAAGAAGCCTTTAAGAAAGCCAATATGAAGTGGTCTGACGTGCAGGGTATTGCCGTCACCAACCGTCCGGGTTTGATTGGCGCTTTGATTGTGGGACTGGTAACAGCAAAATCCCTGTCTCAGGCCAAGCATTTACCGTTCCTGGGTGTGAACCACCTTGAAGGACATTTGCTGGCGCCGTTCCTGCGCGATGATAAATATGCTCCACCGGAAGATTTCGGTTACCCGTATGTGGGTTTGGCCATCAGCGGTGGACACACAAGCTTGTATCAAATTAAAGGACTGGGCGATTATCGTATCTTGGGTGCTACCAAGGATGATGCGGCCGGGGAGTGTTTCGATAAATTTGCAAAGATGGCAGGCTTGGGTTTCCCGGGTGGTGTGCGCGTCGATCAAATGGCCAAGGCGGGTAATCCGCAGGCGTTCGAATTCCCCCGCAGCATGATCCATGATGACACTTTCGACATGAGCTTCTCGGGGCTGAAAAGTTCCGGCCAGCGCATGCTTGAACAATTGGGACCAGAACTTGTGCAGGAACGTCTGCCGGATCTGTGTGCCTCTTTCCAGGAAGCCATCGTGGATGTCCTGATCGCAAAGCTGGATCGTGCGGCGAAAGTCTTCCGTTCCAAGCGTGTGATTCTGACTGGCGGGGTCAGTGCGAATTCGCGCCTTCGTCAGCGGGCTCAGGAATGGGCTGATAAAAAAGGTTATACTTTGGTGATTCCACCTCTGCGTTACTGCACTGATAATGCCGCGATGATTGGTTATGTCGGCGCTTTGCGCATGGCTCGTGGTGAAGTTTCTGAACTGGATCTGGGACCGTCACCTCAAGCTCTTGCATCGGATTTTAAATGAGTTATTCACGTGAACGTTTGCAGCGCGCGCAAGAGGCCATGGGCATTGCCGCGAAAAAATCTTTGGGCCAGAACTTTCTGGTCAGCGACACGGTCATCAATCGCATCATCGATCAGGTGAAAGCTTTTGCGCCGGAAGAACTGGTCGAAGTGGGCCCCGGCCCGGGCGCTTTGACGGATCTGTTATTAGAGCTGAATCTGTCAATGCAGGTGATTGAACTTGATACTGCGATCGCGGCTTACTGGCGCGAAAAAGGTCTGACGGTTATCGAAAAAGATGCGCTTCGTTTGGACTGGAAGCAGTTCTATACCGGCAAGCGCGTGGTCTTTGTCAGCAATCTGCCGTATCAGATTTCTTCCAGCATCGTGATTGAACGTTCTTTGGAAAACGAAGGTGTTGCGGCAATGGTGCTGATGTTCCAAAAGGAAGTCGCCCAGAAAATCCGCGGCACGGTGGACAGCGACCTGTACGGTCTTTTAAGTGTCTATGCACAAGCTTTCTGGAAAATTGAAACTGTGACGGATGCGGGGCCAAGAGACTTCCAGCCGCCTCCGAAGGTGGCCAGCCGGGTGCTTTCTTTCGAACGTATTGAGTCTGAGGTCAAAAACCGCAAGGCTTTCTTAACATTCGTGAAGTGCGCCTTCGCGCAAAGACGCAAGCTTTTGAAGAAAAATTTGTCTGGTCTTTTAAGTCAAAAGAAGCTAACTGAAGAGCAAATGGTCGGCTGGTTGGCCGAGCTGGGCTTTAAAGAAACGGCCCGCGCGGAAGAGCTTTCTCCGAAGCAGTTTGTGGCCCTGTATAAGCATTTTGGATTTGAGTAAATGAGCGAAAACATCCTGATTGTTCATGAGAACAAAAAAGCACGCTTTGACTACACGATCGTGGAAACCTACGAGGCGGGTCTGCAGCTTATGGGCAGCGAGGTGAAATCCCTGCGCAACAAGGATGTTCAGTTGAAGGATTCCTACATCTCTTTCAAAGGGGATGAGGCATACCTGCAAAATGCGCATATCGCGGAATACAAAGCTTCCAGTTACAACAATCACGTTCCGGAAAGACATCGTAAGCTTCTGATGCACAGAAATGAGCTGGACGAAATCTTCGATGCTTTACGTGAAAAGGGTTATTCCTGCGTGCCGTTGAAGATCTACTTCAAAAACGGCCGCGCGAAATTGCAGATCGCTTTGGTGAAGGGTAAAAAGACCCACGACAAGCGCGAGGCGATCAAGAAACGCGACGTTTCTGATCAAATTCGTTCATCTCTACGACGTTCTCGTTAAGGATAAACTCTTCTTTGATGCCCAGGCGGGCCCGTTTTTCAGACAACAGGTGTTTCCACGCGGCATAGGCCTCGCGGTTCTGCGGATCGATGCTGAGCTTTTCCAAAAGCTTCAGTTCGGTCTCTGTGTTCGCTTTCAAAGCGCGATAGAAATAATCATAAGTCATGGACAGATCGCGGAAGTCATCTTCTTCCGGCAGGTGATAGTCGGGGATATGCCACTGACCCAGCATCAATTGGTGCATGTGCTTTTCCATCGCAACAAGCGGCGATAGCAGATTTTTGGTCATGCGGATCACCAGGAACAGTGTAACCCCGGTCAGGAAAACAAAGCTTGCCGCCAAGAACACCTGCAACCACGTGATCTCGCGCTCCAGATGCTGAACCAGCGTCGGATGCGTGTCGTAAGCAAGACTTTTGAACAGTTCGTAATTCTGATTGATGAAGTAAAAAGCCGGAAGCAGGAACAAGATAGCGCCGCCAGCAACGGCTGTGATCATGTACCAGCAATACTTGTACTGGAAGGCTTTGTTCAATATGAAGCGGCGGGGACCCTGTCCCTGAGGCACGCGTTGAGGTTCGATCACTCTTCTTCCATACAACATATGTCCCACTTATCGGCGGGTTGTGTTTTGTGTAGAGTCCAATTATTCTCAAAAAGAAGCAAAATCACGGAGGACAGCATGAGTTTATCACCGGCTTTCGCAACTGCGGGGTCCAAGCTGCAAGATACATTGAGACCTAGGTCTCATGGGGAAAGACTAAGGTCTTTAATATACGTTCTATTTCTTACCTTGGTCGTCCTTCTTTCCGCGATCGAGTCCCGCGCTCAGAACGAAGGTCCTGAATCAACCACTCTGGTGGATGAAAATTATTCTTTGAAAGCCGACCGCGAGGCGTTTGAAGAACTACGTAAAAACATCCCGGCCAACGTAAAAAAGGACAATGATGAAAAGGCCTTCATGGATGGTCTGGTTTCAGACTTGTCCCGCACACCTTCCGAGGTTCGTGGCAAGTTCAGTTCTATCGTGAACAAGAAGCGTGATTTGTTTAATAAAGACATGACCAAGGCGCGCGAACAGTTCGGCAAGATCCAGAAAAAAGAGCGCGACGAATTCACCAAAGATCTGGCGGACAAACGCAAGGCCTTCGCCAAAACGAAATCGACCTCTGACGAACGCAAAGAGTTCTATGACGAACACGAATCCAAGCGCAAAGACTTCTACGAAAATCAGAAGGAAAAACGTGACCAGTTCGAGGCCGACATGCGCGACAAACGCAAAAACTTCGATGACTACATCCGTTCAAAGACGGACGAATTCAATCAGCTTCACCGCGATTACACCAAGCGCTTTGATGAAAACAAAAAAGCCGTGGCTGATCAGAAGAAACAAGCCGAGCTAAAAAAGAAACAGCAGCAGCAGGATCTGGATAAAGAATACGAAGCCATCCGCAAACAAGATCCAACGATCCTCGGACCTACCGGCGAATAAAAGGTGCCTGGTTGTTTTTTCTGGCTACGCAGCATCTAACGCAGGGTGGGCCTAAAAAAGAACCGGGAACCTTATTGTCTGTCGGTAAAAAGAAGTGCCAGCGAGGCACCGATGATCATCAGGCCGCTGACAACGACCCACAGGGTGATCGGCTGGCCGAAAAGAATTGCGGCGAAGGCGATTGCGTAAACGGGTTCCAGGGCGATGAAGCCGCTGCAGGTTTTGGCTGACAGGTGGCTCAGGGCAAACAGATACAACTGATGCATCAATGCGGTTGTGACCACTCCTAAAACTACCAACCACATCCAGTCAGAGCCTCGTTCCGGCGCAGGTCCCATGAATCCCAAAAAGGGCAGCATGCTGACCACGACCACAATATTTTGAACAAATGAAATGGTGATTGGTCTCATGTACAAGGTCAGGCTTTTGGCGAATACTCCGAAAAAGGCAAAGGCCAGGGCCGAAGTAAGACCGATGACGGTGCCAAACAGTTTTGCACCTTCGGCTTTCACATCCACAAGCATTCCGACGGCGATATCAGCCATTTGAACCGAAGCAAAAAAGCTGACCCAGTGATAGCTCAGCAGAACACCGGTGATCACCAAAGGCTTTAGATGATTTTTTGCCGACGTCAGATTCAGGCCGCCAACAGTGAATGCATAGAAAAACAAAGTGATAGCCGCGAACAATCCCCGTGCCCCCACAATCCAAAATGGCGAAGCATGAAGCTCTCCGAAAAGAGCGGCGGAGCCAAAGATGATTGCTGCAAGATTGATTGCGATAAGACCAGCGTTCATATCGGGCCATTGAACACTTGATGAAGCGCTGTAGCCAGAAAAAACAACCAGGCACCTTTTATCGACGCGCTGTAGACCCGAAAAAGAACCGGGAACCTTTTTTAGCGGCGGAAGACTTCTTTGTGGATTTCCAGGGTGATGGCGAAGAGTTTGTTTTCCAGGATTGCTGACAATGGAGTGAACTCGATGCCGAAGGTTTGGATGACCTTGTTGCCGTCGTCGACTTTAATGTGGCGGACTTCGCCCTGCACTTCGATGGGACTGCGTTTGCCGATCAGGAGGTGACCTGTGACCTTGTCGCCCATCTTTAATAGCGGAGCATCCAGTTTATAGACGACTCGGCAACCCTGACCGCTCAGGTCGGCCAATTGGCCGGTGATCTTCTGTGGTTTATCGTTCACCAGAATAATATTATAGAAAGCCTGATAGCCGTCAGGGATGTGCACGCGATAGTTCTGGCGACGCTGCAGGTGATACAGCTCCTGCGGAACCGGGATCAGCACCTTGCCGTTTACGACTTGCGCTTTGCTTTGGAAGTAGTACTTTTCACCACCCAAAAAGAAGTGGCCCAGATACTCTTCCTGATCTTTCATCAGTGTCGGGGATTCAAAAGTGCATTCCAAAGCCTGATGTTTGGAATTGAACAGAACGACCTTCAACTTGCAGATGGAATCTTCCGTGCCCTTGCACAGGAATTCGCCGCGGGCTTTGGCCATATCATCCCAAAGTTTTGCTTTTTCATCAGCGCGGGCTATGAGCTTGAAGGTGCTTTGATCCATACCGTGACCTCGTGCTTGTTGTGGTGCAAGTGCTGTATACGTACATTATCGAGCGCCAGAAACTTTTTCAAAGTCTCGTAGTCGGTCTTACCTTGGAATTTTATCGTGCAAACGAAGTTTGAGCAAAGTCCTGAAGCTTGCCAATTTTGAACTAACTCGAGCAATTTCTCGGGATAGCAGATGATGTCCGAGAAGAACCAATCAATGGCCCCAATGTCCTCGGGCTTTACGTTGAAGGCATTGGTCTTCATGAACTTCACGCCGGGCAATGCGGCGATATGGGGTTCCAGCGGGGCGCGGTCGATACTGACGACCTCACAACCCACGGTTTGCAGCACCCACGTCCAGCCCCCGGGGCAGCTTCCGAAGTCCACGACTCGTTGCCCTTTTTTGGGCTTGATGCCATGGACGGTGAATAGCTCCCACAGTTTCAGGTAGGCGCGAGACGGAGGATTCTTTTTGTCTTCATTGAACTGAATGTCCCCCAACGGAAATGGAGAGTTCGTCGTTGGCGAAGCCAGCAGCGTGTTTTTATCCAGCAGCATCCACGCACCCAGATTGTTTTCTGGAAGTGGATCCAGGAAGTTGATCAAACGCGGGCGCAGCTTCGGCAGCTGATCCTGGATCAATTGGGCTCGGCGGTGATTTTCGATAGTGTAGGGGGCCCACAGTTTGCCTAAAGCTTTTAAAGCCTTGGCGGCCTGGGTGATGGATTCAAAAGGAATGATTTCGGCATCAAGCCAAATATTTTGGGCCCATACAGGATTCTGCAGGGGCCCATCAGTAAGTACCAGATTTCCGTGAACTGATTTTACGTATTTAAGTTCTTCCAGAAGATCAGGCAGAAATTTTTCCGGGGCAAGATAAGCGATCATGCCGCCTTAGTTGCCACAGCCGGAGTCAGAAGTCCACGGTTATCCCAAACAACCATGCAGTCTGCCCAGAACTTCTCTTTTAGTTTTACATCAGAAGGACCCATTTTCACTTTTGGGAAATCCTGTTTTTCAAAGTGTTCAGTGAACTGGGATTCGTTGCACGCGCGAACCACTTTCATCATCAGATTAAAGTGCGCTTCAGTGAACGGCTTGTTGTCCACGAGCATTTTTCTGAGACCGCCCTCTGGAGTATGCAGAAGGAAATTAAAGAGGTTCGGTACATCATATTTTTGACTCATATTGAGACTCCCTTTTTGTTGTTTACCTACCCCTTTATTATCGGAGGACCCTTGGCAGTTCTTAAACCCAAAGTACGGTCCTAGGTCCAGAGCGTTTCTGTTTATTAATTTTTCAGTTTTCCCGGACTTTACCAAGATCCTGAAAACTGGACCTTAAAATGGTCCAGAACGCCTTTAGTCGCGCGACCTAACTCCGATCTAGGAGGTATGAAAACACAAAAAAGCACAACCAACATCCTGATGGCTCTTCTAGTAACAACAACCGTTTCCTCCACGACCTTCGCCATGGCGAAGAAGCCGGTGAACTCTGGCGGTGGCAGTAACGCAGGCACAACTCCTCCTGCTACGACGCCTCCGACAACAACTCCACCAACGACAACCCCTCCGGTTCGTGAACCAGCGGCGGTGACTGATTCCATCACTCCGGAAGGTTTCAACGTCTTTACCGAAGTTGCTTACCCGGTCGGTGGTGTGGTCGATACAAAATACAGTAACTACCGCGAACTTCTGCCAGTGCGTAACGCTCAGGAAGCTCATGCCACAGATAAATGTGACACAAATCTGGATACAAACGACCGTTTTGCAGATCGTATCGCTTACGCGGTTGAACTGAAAATGCAGCCAAGCAAAGCGCAGCTGGGTTATGTGGCTTCTTATTTCAACCTGAATAAAGACGTGAACACATATCTGCCAAACAGTTTGATTTCACATCCACTGTGTAACGTGACGTCCTCGACTTTGAACACGACCTTTGCGGGTAAAAATGTTCCAGGTGCAGCGACAATCAAAAAGATCAATGATTTCACAAATCTGATGAACGGCTATCGCCGTGAAGCTTTGTCCGGCAACCGCGAAGGTTACGTGAAAGCTTCCAAGTTGTGGTCCAAGTTCATGATGTGTCTGTCTTACATGGAGTCTTTGACGACAGCAGACACCGCGAAAGCTCAGAAAGTGGCGGATAAGTATGGTCCATCCGGCTATCGCCGCCCAGCAGGTGTGAACTTCTATGAAGATCCAAATCAGCCGGCGGAATCCCGCTTGAACATCGGTCTGTTCCAGTTCACTCCGGATGCTGGTGGTAATATCCAGGCTTGTATCCGTGAATGGAATCAGTTGTATCCTAAGTGCGGTATCAAAACGAATGCATCCCAGTCTGAACTGATCCGTGTATTGGGAAGCTCTTTGCAAACCTTCAATGCCTTCTGTGCGGCAGCGAAAGTGACTGGCAGTTTCGCGGTTCAGGTGAATGCAACAAGCTCCAAGAACACGCACCCGTACAACGTGACTTCCAGCGGTTCTTTGAAAGCACCGGCAGAGCGTTGCGTAAGCCCGCACATGTCCGTGGGCAGATCTTACAACCACTTCGGTCCGTTCCAGAACACATCTGGTTTCACTCTGGACAACATCATCAGCTGTACAATGGCCGGTGAGTAGTAAAAATTTAGAAATTGGTAGTGTGAAAAAGAAAAAGCCCGCTGTTGTAAGCGGGCTTTTTTATTTATTCGGCAGCAGGTTTGTGGCCGATTTCTTTCATTTGTTTGATCAGTCTTTCGAAGTAGCCGTTGATCTGATCTTTTTCCTGGGATGGGAATTCACTCCAGAATTTATTGATGCGGGTTTGATACTCCGGCAGGATCTCGCCGGTTTGTTTCTTGCCCTTTTCAGTCAGCTTGATCACGTAAGAACGGCCGTCTTTTTCGTGCGTAGTTCTTTGTACGATTTCGGCCTTTTCAAGGCTGTTGATCAGACCTGAAATAGTGGCTTGAGTCACACCCACCATCTGCGCCAACTCAGAAGGCATCAGACCGTCCACATATTTGTTCAGCAAAATCATCAGCGTGAAACGACCTGAGGACAAACTGTACTGCGAGAAAAATTTGTCCAGATTGATTTCAAACTCCGTGGTGATTTTGCGCAAAAGAATATGCGAGTACCAAGCCTCGGGATTTACCTGAGGATAAAGAACACCAGCCTCTTCTTGAATGGCTTCACGGGAGGGGATTTCGGTAAGGAACAGCTTTGCCATAGAACCTCCTAGAACTGTCAGCAAGCATATTTAAGCTACCTTACTATTTTAATTAGGGGGCTAATAGGTGGCAAGTAAAAGGACGCAAAAAAACTATTAGTTTGCTCACCTTTTTGTGCTCATTATGCGCTCATTTCGAGATAAGATTTTCCTGACGAAAATAAAAAAAAAGGAAGAAGTGTTGAAGCACTTCTTCCTGCAAGTGAACTGAGAATTGTGTGGAGCAATTATTCCAGAGTGTAAACGATCACTTTCACGAAATCTTTATCGCTCAAAGATCTTTCCAGACATGCGCGGGAAGTTTCAAAAGTGGATGGGGATTTTGTACCGGAGAAAGTGATCAGCACAACGCCGTTCATCGCTTCGCCCACCACCTGACAACGGTCGTCCATCAGTTTCAGAACGCGGCCTTTGGTTACAGGAAGCTCTCCGTCAGTTGTGAACTTGATAGCGCAAGAAAAGAAGCTTTGAGGTTTGTCCGTAGCCCCAGAAACATTTTTCAAGCACGTGTTGTAAAGGTTGGAGATTTCTCTTTCAACAGCGATGATGTTTCCGACTTTACGGTCAGAAGCTTGTGCAGAGAAAGCCACTAGCAAAGAAGCGATAGCAAAAAACAGTTTCATAAATCCTCCGGTTATTTTAGGAACGTAAACAGCCTTTCACCGTTTTCTTCCGGTTTAAAGCCTTTAGGCAGCGTGTCGGGGAATCTAGTGTTTCAATTTCCTAGTCGATCCTTGATTTTGTCGATTCCAGCTTGAGCGCACTGGTCGTCCAAAGGACCGCCTGGAGCACCACCCACGCCAATAGCACCAATGACGATACTGCCAGCTCGAATGGGAAGGCCCCCGCCGAGCAATAGGAATCCGTCAATGGCGCCAAGATTTTGAGCGGCAGGATTGCTTTGAGATGCTGCAAGCATTGCGGAGGTTCCGTTCTTTGCTGAAGCGGACGTGTAGGCTTTGCGGCGGCTGGCATCGACGGTATGAGGGCCCGCGCCATCGGCGCGAAACATGGCTTTAACGTCGCCTGCCTTATCGACGACGGTAGCGGCCACCTGATAGCCCTTGGTTGCGCAGTTGGCGACAGCTTCTTTGGCCGCTTCTTCAGCCAAAGCCAGAGTGATATTGGATTCGATTTTAAAGCCTGCAGACGGCGAGGCAGCATAAGCCAGAGGACTTGCCACCACCAAAGCCACAGACAGAGCGGCGATGCGTTTGTTCATAAGGTCTCCTAAGGGTGAGGAGAAAATCTTAGAACTTTTAAAAGGCCCTCTGCAAAGAAAGCCCTCGTGTATTTAAACAGAATCAGGAATGGTCACGATCAGGGCGCGGTCCTTCAGAACCACCATCGTGTGCTCGAATTGAGCGGTGCGATGTTCTTTGCCGGCCACCAGTGTCCAGTTGTCGGGTTCTTCATCGACGAATCTTGCGCCGGTGGAAACGAAAGGCTCAATGGTGATGACATGGCCTTCCTTCAGCTTTCGTTTGTCGTTTTTGTCAAAGTAACCCGCGATGAATTTCGGTTCTTCGTGCAGGCCGCGGCCCACACCATGACTGCCCAGATTTTCAATAACGGTGTAACCGTGGGACTTGGCGACTTTTTCGATGTTGTAGCCGATCACATTGATCAGCTCGCCAGCTTTCACGGCCTTGATAGCCGTGTCGAGTGCCAGACGGGTGACTTTCAAAAGCTCTTCATCAGTTTTTTTTGCCGGAGGCACGATGAAGGATCCGCCGTTGTCGGCAAAGTAGCCGCCGAATTCAGCCGACACGTCGATGTTGATCAGGGCGCCGGCTTTGATGATCTTCTTGTCAGAGGGCACCCCGTGGGCGACTTCGTGATTCAGGCTGATGCAGTTGTAGCCTGGGAAGTTGTACGTTGCCATGGGACCGGACTTGGCGCCATGAAGCTCCAGATACTGGCCACCGAGATTGTCCAGTTCTTTGGTGCTCATGCCGGGTTCCATTTTGCGGGCCATGTACTGCAGGCAGTTGGCGACGATTTTCCCGATTTTTTTAAGACCTTCCAGGTCGGCTTCTGTCTTTACGATCATGGATTTGGTTTATACACTAAGGTTTATGGAAAAAGCCAATGATCCCGTTCGCATCCTGAAGAAATCAACCGCGCGGAAACTTTTACCCGCCGTTGGCACCCATGATAATAAAGCCACCAGGGGCCGCAGCCTTTTGCTGGCGGGCAGTGCCCAGTACCCCGGAGCCGGGATTCTGGCCGCCCGCGGGGCTTTGCGCATGGGCAGTGGTTATGTGATGCTGGCCCCGCAAGGGGTGATGATTTCGTCTTTGGAAAATCCGGATTTTTTGGTTTTGGATCTTAAGAAAAACCACTGGCAGCAGCAAAAGTTCGATGCGCTTTTGTGCGGTCCCGGTTTTGGCGTCAATGAATTCACCGCTGAGGTGATTCGTGATCTGAAAGCCCGTAATGTCGAGCGGGTGGTGCTGGATGCCGATGCCCTGACCGTGTGTGCGGAACAGGATCTGTTTCCATTGCCTGCAACCTGGATCGTCACACCTCATACCGGAGAGCTTGCGCGCTGCCTGGGGGTGGAGGCCGAAGAAATCGCCGGCAACCGCTATGGATTTATTCGCATTGCTCAGGAGCTGATGGGCTGCGTGGTTTTGCTGAAAGGCCCACAAACTTTGGTGGCCGGTCCCAACCGGGTCTTTGGAATTTCCACCGGAAACGCTGCCTTGGCGAAATCCGGAACCGGGGATGTGCTGGCGGGGGTTATAACGGCTTTGAGGGCGCAAAAGGTGCCCGCTTTAAGGGCAGCCCTGCTGGGAGCTTACGTGCACGGCGCCACCGCGAATCTGTGGAAGTCGCAAAAGCGGGATCTTTTAAGCATGACGGCGTCCGACGTGGTCGAATATCTGCCTCAGGTGCTCTATAAATTACGTGAGGAATTTTAGAAAAAACTACCTGCCCCGTTCCATAACAAAAGCATGACTTTCCTTTTCCCTCTTGGGCGGGTACAACCTGCCGAAACTTTGGGGGATTTAATGACTAAAGGGCTTTTGTTCGCAGCGGTGCTGGGTCTTTCGTTGGCAGCCAACGCACAGACTTCTTCTACAACTCTTTCCACTCCATCTGTGGAATCCGGAACTCAGAAAACAACCACTTCTGTGGGCGACGTTCTGAAAAACAAAAAATTCGAAGACGACAAAGACATCACTGATTCCAAATTGAAAGCGGAATCCGGTTCATTGTCCCGTTACTCTTTGAAGTTCTCTTTGTCTTACTTCGGTCCTCCAATCGGCGATCTTGACAGCAAGTTGCAGCCAAATCCGGATGGTTCCATCGGTGTGAATCAGGTTTCCCTGAGCGGTTCCATCAGCGGTCGTTACCGTTTGGATTCCAAAGCGGCGATCAGCGCGGGCACGGGTATCAACGTTTTGACTCCGTTCCAGGGTGCTGAGCGCACGGATGTTAAAACTCCATTCATCAGCTATGACCGCAATGCGCGTTTGGGCGATGTTCAGGTTCGTAACTCTTACGGTGCTTCCCTGACGACAGTTCCAAACTTCCGTGACGTGGGTCAGTACTCTTCTCTTTCTTATGACAACTCTCTGGTTTACAACATCGGTTCTTCCGGTGTGGCCGTGGGTCTGGATACAGGCTTGAGCGTGTTCTTGTATGAGCGCGGTTATGAGCCAAAAGACGGTAAGGCTTCCCGTTACCACCTGGGTTTCTACCCACAAGTGAAATACAACTTCTCTGATAAATTGAACGTGTACACTTCTGTGGCGATGAACTTCTGGAATCCACGTTACCGTGACGGCGAGATGGAATTGCTGAACAAAACCCTGAGCGGCCGCGTGGGTATGGGTTATGCGTTCTCTCGTGACATCTACTTTGCACCTTACCTGAATTACTACCCTAAGGATGCTCGTACCGAGTCCACGACTCTGAGCTTCTCCACGATCTTCTCGATCCTGTAGTTTCAGACGGCATTTTAAAAAACAAAAAAACCAGGGCGCCTTAATCGCTCTGGTTTTTTTATTTAATCACCAATCAAAAATCTGATCTTGTCACTTAAGGCGGACCCGTCTCTGTCAGGAGAGCCAATTCACGAATCTCCCGGTTCCAGATATATTCCTTACGTACGACATGCTTTTTAGCCATTCAAGGCTCCTTTCGCAGAACCTAACCTGAGGTTCATAAAACTTATCGGCCAGACCTTTGGATAGTTGAGCGACTTTTTTTAAATTCTGGAAAAAAACGAACGTCGTCCAATCGTGAGACGTGAAAAGCGCCGCTGTACGAGCGAAAAAAGGGGTGTCGTTCTTTTTGACGATCAGGGGTGAGACAATTTGATGGTTATTTGTTCGCGGCTGCCAGAACTTCGAGCAGATTCAGGGTCATCATGTACGACAATCCCCACAGTGGCGGCTCACGATCCAGATACACGGCAGGAAGCTCAAGGCCGATATTATCCCGCTGCAGACGGTAGGTGGTCTTTCTTTGTGGATTCTGGATTTCTTTCAGCGGAATCCAGAAAAAATCAGCCACTTCAGTCGGATCCAGCACAATATTGAAATCACGCTCGGTGAAAAACACGAATGGGCGGATATAAAAATCCAGCATCGTTCCGGCCTTGCGCGCCTGGATGTCGTTCAGGCGACCCAGCAGTTCCGGATTGGTCAGAGCAATGCCGACTTCTTCCTGCGTTTCGCGTAGGGCGGCATCCAAATCGGTTTTGTCGGTGTCTTCGCGTTTGCCG
The DNA here is from genome assembly GCF_056175685.1 of Bdellovibrio sp. MYbb2. NCBI lineage: Bacteria > Pseudomonadati > Bdellovibrionota > Bdellovibrionia > Bdellovibrionales > Pseudobdellovibrionaceae > Bdellovibrio > Bdellovibrio sp. MYbb2. The sequence continues at coordinate 22,327 of NZ_JBJKJI010000001.1, read as the reverse complement.
CCGGGAAAAGCCAGCTGTCCTGACCAGCGGTCAGATTCGCTGAAGGCCCTCTGGATAAATCCCAGCTGCAGATTTTCGAAAGAATCCCCGCGCAGGATCAAGGCCACGCAGGCATGGCGACCCAGCTGCGTGGAAAGGTCCACGGGCATGGTCACGTTGATGGTGGAATAAAGAGATTCTTTGAGAGAGCTCATGACTCCCTCAAAGATAACCGGAAATACGAACTAGCGGCAAGATCTGCGCGACACGGTCTCGTTCTTTTGATTGCAGGAAGTGATACGGCAGTTGGAATAGCGATAGTGGCAACGGTCAATGGCTTCACGTTCAGCCTGGTACTGGGATGGGCTGGTGGATTCGATGGTCATGCGGTATCCGCGGTAATCGACACCTTCAGCGGTGCAGGAATAGTATTTGGCAGAACAGGTTTCGATACAGTTGCCATGTTTTTTCAGACACTCTCGACAATCACCGTGTCCAGACCAGTGTTCTTCCCAGCCATCATCAGAAGCTGAGCAAGTGACTTGCGGACGACCAGAGCCGGGCCGATCCCCAGGGCGGTCGGGTTTGATCCAACCCAAAATATCCGCGGCAAACGCGTTCATCGTGAACAAACAGATCATTGCAAAAGTCATTAGTGGTTTCATTTTCCCTCCTTGAATAGGTACGAAGGGAAATATTTCAAAGATGGTGCCAGCCCGGTCAGGGTCAATGTGACACTTACTTATATCAGATAGAACAAGATGCAGAAGTACTGACACGCACTTCCACCCAGGACAAACAGATGCCAAATACCATGGAAGTGTTTGACCTTTTCATCATACAAAAAGAATCCGATGCCACCCGTATACAGCAACCCGCCCAGTGCCAGCCAGAAAATTCCTGTCGCCGGCAATGCCGCCGTCAGGGGTTTCATTGCGACCACGACAAGCCATCCCATCAATACATAAATAATCATCGAAGGGATGCGCGTGCGATGTGACAGCGTCAGTTCGTAGGTGATGCCCAGAAGTGCCAGTGCCCAGTTGATACCAAACAGCCACCAGCCCCATGGACCGCGCAAAGTGATCAGAGTGAAGGGAGTGTAAGTTCCGGCGATCAAAAGATAGATGGCGATATGATCCAGTTTCTGGAAGATCTGTTTCGAGCGTCCTTGGAAACTGTGATACAGCGTCGAGATGGTATAGAGCAAAACCAGCATGCCACCATAAACACTGGTGGCCACGATTTTCCAGATATCACCAGTGATGGTAGCCAGGGTGATCAGGACAGAGGTGCCTGCCACCGACAGAGCGGCGCCAATCAAGTGGGTGATGCTGTTAAAGCGTTCGCCGTGATAGATAAGGACCTCCCGATTTTTCCAGCATAACATGGATGCTGGAAAAACGAGAGGTCAAGATTTGATGAAAGCCGAACGAGAAAGTTAGGGAAACTCTGTTTAAGCTTTGCGGTGGTACATGATCGCCCATGAAATCAAACAGATCAGCGCGCCAAAATAATATGGTGCGCCGGGGAGGTAGAGAGCACCTTCCCGATTCGAAGAGAAATGTGCGAACAGTTTTGTTGTCACCAGTGGAGTGATGATCGCGGCCAGACTGGAAAGACTGACCAAAGACCCTTGCAGCTCGCCTTGTTCCTGCGGTGGTGTTTTTTGACTGATCAAAGACTGCAATGCAGGAGGGGATGTCCAGAAGACCGCTGACAAAATCAGAATCGCATACATCATCCATCCCTCGGTGGCCAAGCCAAAGAAGACAAATGAAATCGCATAACCAAACGAACCGATCACCACCGTGCGGTGTTCACCGAACTTGGGGATCACCAGTCGGGTCAGCCAGCCCTGGGCAATGGCGGATAAAATTCCCACGACGGCCAAAGACAAACCGACTTGTGCCGTTGTCCAGCCGTACCGGGTTTCCGTGTACAAGGTCCAGATGGAAGGATGTGTCTGACCTGCCAGCTGGAAGAAGAAGTAAACCAGCAACAGAGCTAACAGATGTTTAGAGCGCAGAATTCCCACCAGCGAATAAAGCGGATTGGTACGACGCAAGTCGATTTTGCGTCGCATGTTTTTTGGAAGTGATTCCGGCAGAACGAACAAACCAAAGAAGAAATTCAGCAGATTCAAGCCTGCTGCCACCAGGAACGGATACTCAGGCCCCAGGTGCCCCAAAAGTCCCCCGATAGCCGGGCCGATAATAAAACCCAATCCAAAGGCGGCGCCCACCATCCCGAAGTTGGCCGAACGATTTTCATCATTACTGACGTCGGCAATGTAAGCCATCGCCACGGTGATGTTGGCTCCGGTCAGGCCGGCGATGATTCGTCCGGCAAAAAGGATCTCAAGCGTGGGAGCATAAGCCATCAGGATATAGTCAAAGCCCGCCACCAAAAGTGAAATCAACAATACGGATCGGCGACCGAAGCGGTCCGACAAGGCCCCCAAGAGTGGCGAGGCCAAAAACTGCATCAACGCATAAATCGAAATGAAATAGCCAAAGTATTCCGTGACCGAGGTTTCACTGGATACAAAACGGCGCATGATGTCCGGAAGGGACGGGATCACCAAACCCAGTCCGATCATGTCCAAAGTCACGGTGATAAAAATAAACCAGATGCCTGCAGTTTTCTTTGTCATAGGCCCCAGCCTAAAAGATCGTTCCCGGCTTGTCACAGGAATCTTGCCGGGATCAAAACAGCTTGATACCTTCGTTAACATGATTTTACATGAGCAGCTTCTGCAGATTCTTGCGTTCCTTGGTTTTTCCGTCGTTCTTGTTTCATTGTTTCAAAAGCTGGGCTTGGGAACCATTCTGGGTTATCTGGCAGCCGGGATTTTGATTGGTCCTTTGGGATGGGGATTGATTTCGGACTTCCATTTTGTGCAAACCATTGCGGAATTTGGCGTGGTCTTCCTGCTCTTTATTATTGGTTTGGAGCTTCAGCCTAAAAAACTATGGGGCTTGCGAAAAACCCTGTTGGGTTTCGGTGGCTTGCAGATCCTGTTCTGTACCGTGGTTTTCACCCTGGCGGGACATCAGCTGGGGATTTCCTGGGCCAGCGCTGCCGTGGTGGGTTTTGCCCTGTCACTGTCTTCCACGGCGTTTGCATTGCAAAGCCTGTCTGAACGAAAAGTTTTAAACACCGAATTTGGTCGCGCTTCTTTTGCGATCCTGCTGATGCAGGACGTGGTGGCCATTCCGGCCTTGGCAGTGATTCCAAGTCTGGGGCTGGTGACAGCTTCCACCCGTGAAGTGAACTGGGGCGGGGCCCTGGCGATCTTTATCGGTTTGGCCTTGGGCAGCCGTATTTTGATGGGCCGATTCCTGCAAGTGGTGGCCGAAACCCGCAGCCGTGAGCTGTTCACTGGGGTGACGTTGTTGACGGTGATCGGCGTGGCCTTCTTGATGGAAAGCGTGGGCCTGTCCATGGCTTTGGGGGCCTTCCTGGCCGGGGTGCTGTTGTCTGAATCTGAATATCGTCACGAACTGGAAGCCGATCTTGAACCTTTCAAAGGTTTGCTGATGGGTCTTTTCTTTGTTTCCGTGGGCATGTCCGTGAAGCTGTCACTGCTGATCCAGAATCCAGGGCTGATTCTGGGGATCACCGTGGGTTACATGGTGCTGAAAGGCTTCCTGATTTACGGCGTGGGCCGTGTGATGAAGCTTCACCGTCCGGCTTCCAATAATCTGGCCGTCTATCTGGTGCAAGGCGGGGAGTTCGCCTTTGTGATCTTCGGGGTTGGTCAAAGTGCGCAGGTGCTTTCGCCGGAATGGACTCAACGGTTCACCTTGGTGGTGACTCTTTCCATGATCGCAAGCCCGATCATCATTGTGCTGAATGAAAAGATTCAGGCCATGATTGCCTGCAAGACTCCGGCGGGGGGGCCGCAGTACGACAAGATTGATGAAGCGGACAATGGCAATACGGTGATCATCGCAGGTTTTGGCCGGGTCGGTCAGATCTTTGGCCGTATTCTGCGCACGCAGAATGTGAAATTCACCGCGATTGAACATGACACTGAACAAATCGACATGCTTCGCCGCTTTGGCAACAAGGTTTATTACGGAGATGCTTCCCGCCCCGAGATTCTGGAGGCGGCAGGTATTAAAAATGCGAAGTACTTTGTACTGGCGGTGGACGATGTTGAGACCTCGAACAACATCGCGCAGATTCTGCGCACCGATTACCCGCATGTGAAAGTCTTTGCCCGGTCCCGCAACCGTCAGCACACGTTTGATCTGATGGAAGCTGGCGTGACCCATGTTCGCCGTGAAACGATTGATTCCAGCGTGGCGCTTTCTGAACAGTTGCTGGTGGCGATGGGAACCCCAGCCAAACGCGCGCATGAGATCATCGAGCGCTTCCGTCTGCACGATGAACTGATGTTGCAAGAACAATTCAAGGTTCGTCACGATCAGAAGTCCTTTATCGACGTTTCCCGCCAGGCGACCCAGCAGCTGGCTCAGGTCCTTAAAGAGGACGCGGAAAAGACATATATTGATCCTCAGCACCCGCCAGAGGCCTCTAAATAATTATTTAACCGACCGAAGCCCTGCTTGGTTCCTATTAATAGGAACAGGAGGGCACGGATGCGCTTCTTAATAATTTCACTGATTTTAATGTCTGCTTCGTTATCCCAAGCTGAGGTTCAGGGATTCAACGAAATGATCAAGGAAGCCTCAGTCAGCGAAAAGATTCTGCGCAAAAGGTTGCTCAGAATTCTGAATAGCTCGGAAGTGGCGATTGCCGCCAACGAACAAGCCCAGGAACAGCTTCAAAAAAGCCCCTCCCAGGATTTTGAAGTGAAACTGGTGCGAGTGAATCAATAAGTTATCCCCCGAAAGACCGCCATCCCCCGGCGGTCTTTTTTTTGGCCTTGTGAAAAAGGTCCATCTCCTTCGTTGTCGGCCCGCCTTCTCGCTCCGACGTGCTTGGAGCACGCCTGCGCTGCGAGGGCAGGCTTCCGCCTCGGACTTGAGCCCTTTTGACAAGGCCACAGTTCTGATAGGTGATCTTTTTAGTAGATGTCTTTGTAGAAGACCCGTTCTGGGTTGTTTGATTCTAATTTAATTACTTTGAAATAGATGCGTCCGATTTCGCGGCCGTCGGTGGTTTCCACGCTGATGCGCCAGTCACCGGCAGAATAGTTTTGCTTTGAGGCAAAACCGCGATAGCCGTTTTTACGGCCTCCGGTGATGTTCATGGGGATCTTGTCGGTGGTTTGCCAGCCGCGAACGGGATCTTTGTAATACCAGTGCAGGATCACGGAATCACTGAATCTTGCCGGGGAAAAGATCTCGGCAAAGAAGTAAACTGTGTCACCGGGTTCAGCATAGAATTCCTGATCCCCGCGGCGCCAGAATCTCCATGAAGCCTGTTCGTGGGACAGGATGTATTTGCCTTCGGATTTTTCCACGCTGTGATAGATGCCCATGTTCTGAATCGACAGCGGCACCGGTGGAATCCAGCCCACCAGATAGAAAGCCAGAAACAGCGTTAAAATTGTAGCGCCCGGAAGCAGCAGATACTTCTGCAGCATACGCTGGTCCTGGATTTTTCTTTTCAGCAGCAGGAACGCCCCATAGATCGCAACCCCCGTGAAGGCAATCGCCAGCAGGAACGGGAACAGCCCGACAAACCCCAGAATTACCGGGATCGTCATGGAAAAGAATGAAAACACGCAGATCACATACAAGCCGATCTTGATGTTGATCTCGCTGCGCTGAGCCCGCTTCATTTCATTGGCGACCATCAGACCCATCAGCAGGGCGACAAAGACCACCGACGAAAACAGCGACGCACTTTTCAGGAAGAACAGCGAATACACGCTAAGCAGGCTTCCCAGCAGGAAGTGCACGATCAGTTGGCGGTAATCCCAGACTTTTTCCAGACGACGGGAAGGCTGAAACAGCCCATGAGTGAACAGGAAGTCATAATAAAGCACGGATCCCAGAATCAGCAGATAGATGATTTGTTGGGAAATACCCAACAGATCATCAATGGCCGAAAGGGTCAGGATATCAAAGAAGAAACCCCCCAGGAAAAAGCCGATGTCGACCTTGATTTCGTTTTCTTCATAGAATTTTAACAGGCGCTCTTTAAGTTCGGTCATGAAACGAAGCTACCACATGACAGTCCCTTAATGAAGGCATGTTAATTTGTCTCAAGAAAAGTTCTGCACTATCCCTTATGTTCCTCACAATAAGGAGTTCGTTTAATGAAAACATGGATTGTTCTATCCATTCTGGGTTCTTTTGTCTTTTCTTCCGCCGCTTTTGCCGCAGAAAGCCGCCAATTTACCAAAGTTGATACGGAACGGGCTGTGGTCAAAATCGTCACCGATGAAGGGCAGGGAATTCAGGCCGCCGTGTTTGTCGATGGTGAAGAAAACGAAAAGTTCATGAAGATGCTTTTGGATGATTCCAATACGCGTTTGGCAAGTCTGCGCGATGAACTGGAAAAAGAAAACTGTGATCCGGCAGCTCCACGCTTTGACAGCTGGATCGAGGATTGTGGTTCTGTTGAATTCACCGATCCTGTGCAAACTTCATTTGCTCGTGGTGGGTGGATGAGTGCCGGCGCTCAGTACACTTACTTTGTGGGCTTCCGCCATGCGGGGACCGGCCATATCTTTGAAGCGACCTACATGGTTGTGATTCAAGAGGAAGTGAACGCTGAAATGAATCAGCAAAACGGAACTCCAAGTGTTTTGAAGAAGGACCTGTCCCTGGTTCGCATTGTGCGCATGCCGGGTCAGATCCGTATTCTTCCTATCCGCTAGTTTTTCTTGGGATTGAGGATGGCCAGTTGCTCCTCAATCCAGTCACTGTACCTGGAGACTTTCATATAAGCCCCTCTACGGCGGCACTTGTCTTCAGGTTGTTCTCCCACCACGTTCATATAAGCATGATTTACACCGACAATCAGAGGTTCAGATCCCGTGATGTCCAGAAGGGGACCACCGGAATCACCGTGGCAGATTCCACTGGTTTTTTGATTGGCCACAAGGTACGTGTCTTTTTCTTCCTGAATCAGAACCCCCGCAGTGCGCAGAATTCCAAGACCCGCAGGGTTGCCGGTGTTGGAGTAAGCACCATAGCCGATAGCCAGAAGGCTTTTTGGCAGAATCAGGGGCTGATGATCCTGGCTCCATTTTAGGATTTTCATTTCTTTGGGTTTGCTGCCGTCGATACGGATCAAAGCCATGTCGTGACGGCCCACGAATTTTTCCGGCGCGATATAGTCCCTGTGCAGAACAACTTTTTCCACGGAATGTTTGGCGGATTTCGCAGATTCAAGGGCATAACTGATCTTAAATTCCATTGAAGGGTCTTTTACACAGTGAGCGGCTGTCAGGATGACGTTTTCAGAAACGAAGGCGCCAGTGCAGATTTGGTACGGGCGCAGCAGAGCAAACCGTTTGGGTTGTATTTTGATTCTGACCACCAGTTTGGCCAGAGCATCGTTCGGGGCCACATCGTGGCCCCCGGCAATGGCGGTGTCTTGAAGCAGATTCTGAAGTTCATGCTGGGATTGCTCTGCACAGGCAGACACCAGTACCATCAGGGTTAAGACCAGATATCTCATGGGATCCTTCTTTCGTGGGGCAAATCTTTGTATCGCCTTACTATTGCGAAGCCAGTGCCGGGTCAAGAAGCAGCCTATTAAGATTGGTTCATTAATATTGTTGAAGTTTCACTGTGTGGGGCGCAAAGGGGCCTTGGTGTTTCGTCCACGATGTTCGGGGAATCGAAAAAAGAAGCGGGACCTTGGGGGCCCCGCTTTAACGGAAGAAAATGGAATGTTGGAAAGTATTATTCGCTGAACGTCTGAGTGGCAGAAGATGGATAAGATCCTGCCTGACCCAAGTTCCATAGCTGAACCATATCACCCACGGTGATTACCGTGCTTCCTGGTGTGGAGTCCGTCAGGGCGATGGAGTCATAGAAGACAGTTCCAAGCGGAGCAAACTCTGGGAAAGCAAAGTCAGGATTCGACACTTTGGAGCAAGTCAGGCCAGTGACTTCGTTGGTGTCTGTCGCATTTGTATCTACGACCAGATCACTGCCGCCCACACATGTTGCGGTATCAAAGTAACCTGCCCAAGTGGTTTCGTTCGCTCCTGCACCACCATAATTAGTCAGTACCGTGCCAATGGCCGTATAGACAATCTGAGTTGCGCCGGAATCAAGAAGTCCGCCCGTCTGGAATGTTCCTGCCTGGCTGACTGTAAACAGGTGGTCACCCCCCATAGCACAACTTGCCCCGGTGAAGAACAGAGTCGAGATACTGTAGGTGCCATCAGCCATTAAGCTCATACCACGCATATAGGAAAGCCCGTTCACCGCTGCGCCAAAGGTGGCGGCGCTGCTGACGGCTGTGCAGCTTGACCAGCGATTGCCAGCCACTTCAGCTGCTGTCAGGCCGCCTGTGCCGATGCTGGGTGTTTCTTCTTCCTTTTTAGCGCATCCGAAGAACAGGGCGGTCAGAGTGATTGCGATTACTGCTTTATGATTCAACGTACCGTTTGAGAATAATTTCATTTGAGTTTCCTTATGGTTTAATAACTACCCCAATCAGGGGACCCCTTATTGATCGGGAGGTTCTTGAAAATCACTAAGGGCTATTTAGGAAATTTCAGCAATGCAATAGTCCCGCTTTGCTACACGGATAGAAAAGCCACACCCTTGATTTTGTTGAATTGTTCAAAGATTCCTTCACTTGAAGAAATCGTCTCAGTTTCGACATAAACAAAAACAACTAGTAAAGGCGGCAGTGGCTTGAGTGAAATTTGAATGTGTTTTTCAGTCTGAGTTTTGTGAGTATATTCACAGAATTGTCTCAAATTTACTATTTAGTCTAAGCCCTTCAGGCGGTCCTGATTTTCTCCGAAAATAGGAAGTCTCTTTTAACAATTCTCAGAGGTTTCAAAAAAATTATGGCAATCAGTTCTTGGTTCAAGGGTATTAAAGGCAAGCTTTTTGTGTGTGCTTTGATTCCGATGGCGGGCTTCGCGGCTCTGGGGTGGGTGGCGTACAAAGATATGAGCATCGTCGGCAGTATGCTGAATGAAGCTTATGTCGACGTCATTCCGAACATGAAAGCCATGGGCGAGGTTGAAGGCAGTCGTGCACGTATTGGTCAGTACCTGTGGGGTGCTTTGGCCAACAAGGACGTGCCAAAACATCGTGACAGCTATGTTGGTAAAGCCAAAACAGCCATCACTGAATATAAAGAAGCGATAAAGGTTTATGAAGCGGCTTCTTTCCAGCCGGGTGAGGCTGAATTGTACGAGCCGGCAAAAAAAGTCAATGCCGAATACATTCAGGAAGTCGAGCAGTTGATTGCATCTTTGGACAAGCCGGATGCTGACTTTGACAAGTTGCGCGAGGTGATGACGGAAGGTTCTTATCTGAAGCATTCCACGGTCATCAAAAAAACCGCCGGTGATGTGGTGGCCATGTATGAAAAGATGGCCGCTGACAATAATCTGCTGCAAAAATCCGAAACCAAAAAAGGCATGATCATGCTGGCGGCCATTGGCGGTGTTTCCGCAGTGCTGGTGTTTGGTTTGCTGATGTTTATCGGTATGGCGCTAAGCCGCACGGTAAACAGCACCGTTTCCCGTCTGGCGGGTGCCGGACACCAGGTGAATGAAGCCATCACCCAGCTGACATTGGCGGGTCAGGGTTTGTCTCAGTCCTCGACATCCGCGGCGGCTTCTTTGGAAGAAACCGTGGCGTCCCTGGAAGAAATGACTTCCATGGTGAAAATGAATTCCGACAATGCGAAACAGGCTGCATCTTTATCGCAGACGTCGCGTTCAGCGGCTGAAGATGGCGAACGCGAGATCAAGAATCTGCTCGAGTCCATGCGTGATATCTCTCAATCATCCAAAAAGATCGAAGAGATCATCAATGTCATCGACGATATCGCCTTTCAGACGAATTTGCTGGCACTGAATGCGGCCGTGGAAGCAGCCCGTGCCGGAGAGCAGGGGAAAGGCTTTGCGGTTGTGGCGGAAGCGGTTCGCGCCTTGGCCCAAAGATCCGCGTCAGCGGCAAAAGACATCACGTCTTTGATTAAAGACTCGGTGGAAAAAATTGAAAATGGAACTCACATTGCGGATAAGTCCGGGGATGTTCTGAATAACATCGTCAATTCCATCAAAAAGGTGGCGGATCTGAATAACGAAATCTCTGCGGCCAGTGCCGAACAGACGACCGGTATTCAGCAGATTAACAAGGCGATGAATCAATTGGATCAAAGCTCCCAGTCCAATGCGGCTTCTTCTGAAGAAATCGCAGCGACATCGGAAGAGATTTCATCCCAGTCTGATCAAATGCAGATCATGGTGCGTGAACTGAGCAGCTTCGTCACCGGCTCGGCTGATGTTGAAGCTGCGGCGGAAACGCCAGCGCCGTCCCGTGTGTCCTCTGCCAAAGCTCCGAAGAAACCAGAAGCTAAATCGGCGAAGGTGATGAAGTTCACTCCTCCACCAAAGAAAGCGGCGGCTCCGGCCGCGGCCGCAGTCATTCCGTTTGATTCCGATGAAGACCCGCGCGCCAAAGTCGGCACGACCGACGGATTCTGATTTTTCTAAAACAAGTGTACCGACCTGGGGCCTTTGACGAAAGTCAGAGGCCTTTTTGTTTTCATACAGATGGCTCGTTCACAGGCATTGGTGTGCAATGGTTGTAAACAGGGAGTGATTATCTATGAAAACACTGACAGTGCTTTTATGTCTGCTCTTGGTTGTTCCTGCGTATCCGTGCACGCGGATTTTGTGGGACGGGAAAAATCAGGATGTGATCGTCGGGCGTAATATGGACTGGTCCGAAGACACCGGATCTAATCTGTGGCTTTTCCCGCGGGGGATGGAACGTGAGGGGATGGCCGCCACCAATCCGGCAAAGTGGACCTCAAAATACGGCAGTGTGATTTTGTCCATGTACGATGTGGGCACGGCCGATGGGCTGAATGAAAAAGGGCTGACGGCCAATTTGCTGTACTTGTCTGAAAGTCACTTCGGCATCCGCGATGAACGACTGCCGGGTTTGTCCGTAAGTCAGTGGGCGCAGTATTTTCTGGATAACTTTGCCACGGTGTCTGAAGCCATGGCGTCGTTGGAAAAATCACCAATTCAGGTGCTGATGGCCAGTGTGCCTACGGCTCACGGAGTGCGCCAGGGTACGGTGCATTTGGCCTTATCAGACAAGACCGGGGATTCCGTGGTGATGGAATACATTGATGGCAAAACCAAGATCTATCACGGCAAAGAATATCGCTTTATGACGAATTCTCCGCCCTTTGATCAGCAGCTGAAATCCATGAAGCAGTATCAGGGGTTTGGCGGCAGTAAAAAACTGCCGGGCACCACCGAGGCGGCGGATCGTTTTGTGCGTGCGGCCTTCTATACGGAGCGTCTGCCTGAACCCAAGGACTATCGTGAAGCGGTGGCCGGGGTGTTGAGTGTGATGCGAAACGTGTCGCAGCCTTTTGGCGTCCCGGATCCCGCGCGTCCGTATATTTCCACCACGCGCTGGCGCACGGTTGCGGATCTGACCCGTGGTCTTTACTTTTATGAAAGTACTTTGAGCCCCTATCTGGTTTGGGTTGAATTACCTAAATTGGATTTCAAAAAAGGGGCTACGGTGAAGAAGATCACCCTGGTCAAGAACTATGACCTGATCGGGGATATCACTGCGAAATTCAAAACCACGCCGGTGTTTCGCTTCCTAAGACCTGATGCCGAAGGTTCTTTGAAGGCTCAGAATTAAGTCCGTTTTGACTTCGTAAAGCCCTGCTTGTTAGGCTTTATATCGGCCCTGGGGCTTTCGAGGTTTTTATGAATTTGTTTTTCCGTCTTTTGCATGTTCTGATTTTTTCCCGTTTCCGTTCCCGCGTGGGCATTATGGATGAATGCGCGACACCGTTTAGAGTGTGGCCGACAGATCTGGATGTTCTTCGTCACATGAACAATGGGGTCTATCTGTCTTTGCAGGATCTGGCGCGCACCGATTACATGATCCGTGCTCAGGCCGCGGGGGCGATTGCCGCTGAAGGCTGGTATCCGGTGGTGGCCTCTGAAACCATCCGCTTTCGCAGGTCTTTGAAGGTCTTTCAGAAATTCCATCTGCACACACGACTGATCACCTGGGATGATAAGTATCTTTATCTTGAACACAAGTTCACCAGCCGCGGGGACCTTGTGGCTATCGGTATGATTCGCGCGCGCTTCTTAAGTAAAAAGGGCGGGACGGTATCACCCGCGGAGCTGATGAAGGCCGTGGGCGAAAACCTGACAGCGCCCCTTATGCCGGAATACCTGCAGGCTTGGATCGCTGCCGATCAGGGGCAGTCGAAAGCCGCGGGCGTCTGATTCAGAACTTGTATCCCAAAACCATATAGTGTCCGAGGCCGGAGGTTTCTCCGGCAATACCGCCGTCGACAAACTGTCCATAGTCTTTGTAGTACTTCAATCCATAGCCCAATGAATAATCGGTTTGATGCCAGTAAAAGCCGTTGTACCAAGCCACCGAACTGGTGGTTCGGCCGGGCTCTTGACCGATCTCGTCGGCAGAGAAAATGAAATCCAGATATCCCTGATAAGAAATGAAACTTTGATTGGCGAAGTGATAAAACGGAGCAAACCAGTTCACCGCCAGAAAGTATCCATCCCAAGTGTGTTCATTCACGGCGCCATAGTTTTCACGGACATAGCGGGCCATCAGATTCGCGCCCAGTTTTCCATTCCAAGGCACTTTGAAATCCACACCCAGACCGACGCATTCTTCAAACAGCGCCCGGTCACCAACAATCAACAGCGTCGCCAGATACCATTCCTTAACCGGCCCCCACGAAAGGTTTTTCTGCGCAATGTGATTGATGGAAAAGCGCGGGAAGGTTTTCAGAAACAGATTGTCGCTGTCATGAAAGTCACTGTCTTTGGAATCAAAAATATCAAAGACGTCAAAGAATCCGTAAAAGTCCAAAAAGCCCGAACGGCCCCCGAACTCCATCTCGATGTAGGTGTCGTCTTGCTGGTCAAAAGGATTTTTGTTGTCAAAGCCCTTGTACAGATTGAACTGCAGCCAGCTGAAGTTCTGCGACTTTGCGGCCTCTTGAGAAAACGCGTCCGGGGACAGTGCCAGTGCCATTGTCAGCGCAAGCAGGGGCAGAACTTTGAACATGGATCCTCCTGTCAGTGCAGATAAGAAGGTGCAAAGATCTTTTGCAGTCGGCCGGATTTTGAAAGTTCCTGAATGGCCGAATTTATTTCCTCGATTTTCAAGGTGGATTTTTTCGAGACCGCACATTTCACATCCACAGAATCAATTTCCAGCGGGGCTTTTTGCAGGCGGGAATCGTTGCTTTTGTAATAGCTGTATTCAAGGCTGTTCAGCAGAATCAACGGCACCCGCTTCACACTGAGTTTTTCCACGTTGGCAGCGCCCGAACCGGCGTCTTCGCGTTCAAGGCTCTTGTCGTTAAAGTAGGGCGTCAGGGCCGGATAGACAAAGTTCAGCACTGCACCAATGCGTTTGCCTTTCAGGTCGTCTGTCGTCCGAATCTTGGCGACTTCAGGATCACCAGCGTGGCCCACGATCAAATCACTTTGGCGGAAGATAGGGGAACTCCAGTGGTACTGTTTTGCGTACTGACCGGCCCAGGCTTCGGTGTCATAGCAGACCAGCTCAATCTGCCCGGAAGCAAGGCGCGCATCCAGACGGCCTCGTGGCAGCAGCACGAAGGTGATGGGGCGTTGGATCTTTTTACCGATTTCCAGAGCTATATCGAAAAAGACCCCGCCACGCACGATGCCGTCGTTGTCTGAAGATTTGTCGAAGTGAATGAACGGAGGCGAGTCATTACTGTTCAGACCATAGGTCACAGGTTTGGGAATGGTGTTTGGATCTGCGTAGCGCTTGTATATTTTGCTGATCACCTGGCGGTCTTGAAGTTTGTCGATGGCACGGTTGAGTTTTGCCAGGGGCAGGGTGGATTTTTTTGATAGCGAACACTGGATTTCTGTTTTATCCAGTGCAAAAGAACTGCGATGCAGGGACGGGTAAATGCTTTTGTAATAGCTGTATTCGATTTCACCAAGAATGATATAAGGAACCCGGCCAGTCAGCAGCTTCTTAATGCTGACTTCGATGGTCGGGCTGTCGTTTCGGGTCAGTTCGTTGGTGCGGAAGCGGTCGTCTAAATCAGCATAGAAATAGTTTTCAACAGTTCCAATGGCCCCTTTGATCTGATCTGGGGTTGCAAATGGGACATCGCCCAGTCCGACCAGAACGTTGGCGTGGGTGTAAAGTGTTTTGCTCCACAGGGCCCCGTCGGCAAAGGGCAGGCGCCAGCGTTTGCTGTTATGGCAGACCAGATCAATTTTATTGTTAATGATATTGGTGGCGACACGTTTTCGCGGAATTCGTCCGATGGTGTAGTCACCGCCCAGTTCATCACCGATGGCGACCGCCATTTCGTAAATCAATCCACCGGTGGGAATTGGATTGTTCTGATTTTCAAACTGGAACAGAAGTGGTGGGGCATTGCTGGCAATGAAACCAAATTTGATAGCGCCCGAAGCCTCGGCAGAGGCCACCTGATAGACAGCAGCAGATACAAGAATCAGGATAAGGCGGCGAAAGTTCATGCCACTAGTTAGTGAGTTTGCCCCACTGTTGTCAAAATTTTTTCACCGCTTTTGTCACACACTTTGGCAATCCATTGAATGCTATTGATGACAGTCAGAAATGTCCTCGCTGGCCACAAGCTCACCGGTGTTTGTCCACGCAAGTAACACTTTCGCATCTGAGGAGAGCTCAAATACCAAGTCGTCTCTGTGCAGTTCATTCTGGATTTTTTCCATGTGATTTTCCAGGCACGATTCAAATCCCGAAGAGTCGCCGCCACCTTCCTTCACGCCGCGGGCAAAGGCATTCGTTGAAAGAGCGGTCAGGATCAGAAAACAAGCGGTGAAAACATTTTTCATACATTGTCCTTTTGTTTGGTCATTGGGAAAAAGCTGACTTGCAGTTGATAAACTTCTTTGGCCTTGCGCGGTTGAAAGTCCCGCGCAAAGGAGCGGCGAAACTCGGCAATGCGCTCAATCGCCGGGGCCAGATCCTCGGGATCAAAACACAAAGTGGCCGAGGTGTGATTGCGTCGGGTCAGTGGCACTTCCTGCACGGCTTTTTGGGACAGCTCCAGCAGTTGGATCTGATATTTTCTGGCGGCATCCGAGGTTTCGGTCGGGCTCAGATGGGTCAGTTCGCCATTTTCAGAGGCATCGATCCACTTGCCTTTGGTATTCTTCTTTAAAAGTCCCAGGCGCATCAGGCGTTCGACGGCAATATTCACTTCAGACTTGGTAATTCCCAAACGCTGACTGATCCAGGCACTGTCAGATTTGAAATCATCCACATAAGTCAGTTCCAGAATTGCATAGTGGTACCAGTCCGAAATGACAGCAAAGGTGTCCAGGGTCAATTGCTGGAATTTAGCTTTCGCATGGCTATTTTCCGAAGCCGCCTCGGGCGTTGTTGGCAGCTGGCGCAGCTGATCCGTCGAAAGACCCAGCGCCATTCCCAGACGCATTTTCATTTTTTCGGTGATCGGGCGCTTGCCATTGATCATCTGGGAAAGGGCGGAAGGTTCTACTTGCAGCGAACGCGCGAAAGATCGAAGCGAATAGTTGGGATTGGTCCGGCAGCGGGCCACCAGCTCATCTTGTAAGAGCTGTTTAAAGCTGCGGGCTTGGATTCTTTTGCTTTTAAGTCGGGTCAGTTCCATGGCGAGCAAGGTCTTAGCATTGATGGCAAGGTAAAAGCCAGATTTATTGACACAATCCGTGTCAGCTTTTGACACATGTAATGAATCAGGGGTGTGTCGGCATTTGACACACTTTGTGTCAAAGTAACTTGGCTTTTTCAGACAGTCTTTTTAATAACGAGGCCAGGAATCAACAAACGAAAGGAATTAAAATGAAAACGATGATCTTGGCAGGTGTGATGGTGGTGGCGGCTTCTGTGGCTCAGGCGTCTGATGGGCAGGTGCTGTTCCATTGTGAAAGTCTTCCCACTGTGGATTCGGCATTAACAGTGATGGGAGTGGCAGATGAGATCACTGCTGATGTGGATGTCGTGGTGATGGTGGCCGGACAGGTTAAAACGCAAGACCGCGGCGGTTTGCTTGAGGGAGCGACTCGTTTTGAAGGACAGATCTTTGATATCGAGTTTGATCATGTGACCCGCATTATCGCCAAACAGGCCAACGAGGTCTTGAGTGTGGGGCAGGCAGATTCATTGGTCTGCACTTATCCATCTTTGCCGTAAATAAAAAAAAGGCCGCGGGATTCGCGGCCTTTTTTAACAGGTCAGAAGTTCAGACCTATTTGCAGGTCAAAATGCCTTTTTCAGTGTTGAAACCTGGAGTGTTGCTTTCCTGGGATACGTAAGCTTTGTCAGCACCCATTGCAAACTGAACAACATACTTGTTGCCGCCAGGGATGATTTCCACACACTCATAAACCGGAATGTCAGCTGCATAACCTTGGCAGTTCATGTCGATCACGAACTCACGATAGTCAAAAGCCAAAGTCGCCTTGCCAGTCGCAGGCATTTCAAATTCTGCATAAGTGCCAGAGTTCAGGGGGCCTTCGCATTTGATAGAATCAGCGAATGCCGGGCCAGAGATCAAAAGAGCGGAAAGTGCGATCAGGTGTTTCATGATAAATCCTCTTGGTTAAAGTGTGTTTTGCACGGACCTTGTAACCTAAAAGGGGGGCTTTGAGTGTTTGGATCCCGTTAAGACGCCGGGAAGTGTTCCGGTCTTTTCCGGGAATAAAAAAAGCCACCCGGAGGTGGCTTTCAGACTATAACTGCGAATTTATTACTATTCTTGGAAGTCTTCGATCGCGTTTTCGTCACGCAGGTGGAATTTGAAATCCGGGCTGACATAGATCCCGCTGGAGATATAGCCCGGGGTGCAGTTTTCTTTCATGTAGTCCTGGATCACGCTGTCGTCTTCTTCGTAAGGAATGTCACAGCTGCCAGTGTCGTAGGCTTCATGCTGGATAAGGCCCTTGTAGGCAATGAATTCACCTTTTGCAGAATACATCTTGGTCAGGGAACCATATTCCACGCTGGCGTCGGCTTTCAGCTGATAGTCGCCTTCCAGAATGGTGTCGTACCAGATGTTGGATTCATATTCAGCGGCTTTCAAAAGAGCGGCTTGGTCCTGGGCACTCAGGCTGTCCAGTTCAATTTCTTCAAAAGTCTCGGTGCCGGATTCGACCACCGCATACAGCTTTTTAAGGAAGGCTTGTTCCGCTTTGGAAGAAGCAACGGCATTTACAGAGAAAACAGAAAGCATTAGTGCCAATAGGATTTTCATGGGGACTCCAGTTCGTTTGATGGGCCTGTTGTAGTCCCGCAGAGAAGCGAAGTAAATTGCATACACTGAAAGAATATATGCTTTGAAAGAATAATAAACTCCGGGCCGATGCAGGAACTGATACAGAATGAGACTGGGAAAAGCGGCATTTTTCCCAAGCAAAATTGGTAATGCTCAGTGCTTGTTCACTTTGCTCCGGACAAAAGACGAAGAAAGTGTAAATGCCATGAATAACTCGTAATTTAGGATCCACTCCGTCAGTTATCTGCCGAAAAGCAGATATCACGAGGTAAACTCTAACTATGGACGTTAAAGCTGCTTACAGACTTGGAGCCTTTTTGGTCGTCACGCTGCCGATGATGGTGGCCTTTCAGAACTGTAGCGCCTTGGACATGGGGCCTGCCGAGTTAAGAACGGGTACACCTGTTGTCACGGAAGAAGTGCAGCAGGGGCAAAAGCTGTATGTTGAAAACTGCGCCAGCTGCCATGGTTCGGTGAAGTCGACAGCAAAGCGTTCACGCACGGCCGAACAGATCTCTATCGCCATTAAAACAGAATCCCAGATGCGTATGATTTCTTTAAGTCAGGGCGAGCTGGAGTTGATTGCCAAAGCCCTGTCCCCTGATGCCTACAATCCACCACCAGTGGTGAATGAAGACAATCGTCAGGAATTTGCCTGCACACCAGGACAGTTGCAAAATACCCCGATGGTCAGGCTGACCAACCGTGAATACAAAACAGCTTTGTTTGCTTTGTTGGATGATTTTGCGCCCACTTTAAAAAGTGATACCACATTGGTTTCAAAGATCGGCGCCATTCCAACGGATGTTGCCACGGAAAACCGTGACACATTGAAAGAGCAGTCTTTGTTGATGACTGCGCCTATTTCCAACGCCTTGTTTGAATCAGCCTTCCGTGCATCAGAACTGGTGGTCGGGGCAACGACGGGTTTACGAAACTATCCGAACACCAATCAGTGTCTGAATGCGGGCAGCATCACCCAGTCCTGTCATCAGTTGTTTGTGAAAGAGCTGGGCAGCCGTGCTTTCCGCCGTCCTCTAAGCACAACCGAAGCCAACGAAGTGGCGGCCCGTTTCTGGGATGCCTCTTTGACCAAGTCAGAACTGTTGCAGGTGACCTTCACCGGTGTTGCGACCATGCCGGACTTCCTTTACAAAATCTATGACCGCGGCAGCGCCGTTGTTGGCAGCACCACAGTGCTGAGTCTTTCTGCGCATGAGCTGGCGACGAAGATGGCCTTCTTCCTGACGGGGTCTCCGCCGGACAGCACATTGAAAGGTCTGGCTGACAACGGGCAGATCCTGGATGACACGGTTCTTGGTCAGCAGATCGATCGACTGATGGCGACTCCGGGCGCGAAAGACATGATCCGCCGTTTGTTCCGTGAATCTTACGGTTACGATGTCTTTGATCGTTTGCAGTACGATTCTGGCTTTATCGGCGGTGTCAATACCAGTGGCCTGGGCGAAGTGATGGCCTCAGAGCTTGACGGATACTTTGAAGAAGTTGTGCTGAATCGCTCGGGGACTTTCCTGGATATCATGACTTCCAGATTCACCAACGCCACGGACGGGCGCATGGGTGTGATTTACAACGTCAATGCCGTGACTGACACACTGGCTGAAGACCGATCCGGATTCCTGAGTCGCGCAGCGATGTTGACCAAACGATCCGGCTTCACGGCGTCACCGATCAAGCGTGGTTTGAGCATTGTTGAACACGTGCTTTGTCAGGATATTGGCCTGCCGCCACCAAGTGCTCCGACCTCATTGCCTGTTCTGACTGAAGACATGATTACCACCCGTTATCGCACGGCTCATTCCACCGAAGCATCGGGAACAACCTGCGTGGGTTGCCATTCCAGATTTAATACTCTGGGTTATGCCTTTGAAGGCTTCGACAGCTTCGGCCGTTCCCGTACTTCCGAGACAATCTATAAGAACAATCAGGCCATTGGATCACTTCCGGTGGACACATCCTATTCGAGCAAAGAAATCACCGGAAAATCAGTTTCCGGAACCGGCGCCCGTCAGATGTCAGAACAACTGGGCGTCAGTGATCGCGCGATGATGTGCTTTACAAAACATCTGAAGCGGTTTGAGGCTCGCGTGCCGGCGGATGCCAACGCGAACTGCCAGATGAATCGCAGTTTAACAACATTGTACGGGAAAGACGGCACTCAGGGCTCTATCAAGGGCGCTATTAAAAGCCTTGTTCTTTCACCTGAATTCAGACGCTGGAAATACTAAGGGGACGTTATGTCGATGTACTATTGCAAGAAAACCCGTCGTCAGTTTTTGGTCGGATCCGGAAAAACACTTCTGGCCCTGCCACTGTTGCCAAGTCTGATGCCGGTGGAAGCTTTCGCACAAGCTGCGACTCCGCCGAAGCGTATGATGATGTTCTGGTTTGACCACGGTAATGTGAACGTCCTTTGGCCCGCAAAAAGTGCGGCAACGACCGCGGTGGGTTCCAGTGGAATGAAAGAAGTGCTGCTGCGAAATCTGGGTACGGCCAGCACCATCAGTCCGGTGCTGAACAACCCGTTGTATGAAACTTTGAAAAACAACGACCAGATGACGATTGTTCGCGGTCTGGATGCTTCAGTTCGCTGGGGTTCGGCTCACGGGAATTTCGTGGTGGCTTCTGCGCAGGATCGAAATTCAGAAGGGGGATTCCCTTCGATTGAATCTGTTTTGGAAGCTTCAAAGACTCTTTATCCGGATTCAACACCGGCCTATGTGCGTAAATCCATCCGGGTCAGTCTGATGGGGGCTGGGCCCTTGTTCTATCAGAAGGTCGGCAGCAATGTGCAGGTCATCCCGCACTATGAAGACTGGACGATCCGCAACTTCTATAACGAAGTCTTTGGCAGTTTGACCGCGGGAACGACGGCTCCGGCGGATAACACGAATGAATTGAAATCCAATATTTTGAATCGGGTTTTCGGGGCTTACACGGGTTTTAAAAACAGCCGTAAAATTTCAGCCGAAGACAAAGCCCGTCTTGAGCAACACATGGGATATATCTCGGATTTGCAGAAATCCCTGGTGCAGGTGGCGCCGACGCCGACTTGTTCGAAGCCTGCGGACCCGGGTTCGGTTTCCGATCCGGCTTTGTGCAATCGAATTTATATGGACCTGTTGGCTGTGGCCTTTAAGTGTGGTCTTACCAAAGTGGGCGTCATGGCTTTGGAGGCGCAGGACCCACAGTGGATTCCGGGTTTAAGCGGACTGGGTACCAACGTGCACGATGCCATGCACGGCAGTCGTGGCAGCGCTATTCAAAGAACCGCGTTTGAGGTTTGGTGGAAATACTTTGCCAATATGATTGCCGACCGCTTCTTGGCGCCTTTGAATGTCGAAGAGGGTGTTACGGGGCGGACCTATTTGGAAAACATGGTGACGGGGATGCTGTGTGCCGGTGGCATGGGCGACCTCGGTGATGACAACGGCCACCAAGGCTATGATTCCCAGCAGGTATTGATTGGTAATATGGGCGGGGCTTTGCGCTCGGGTCGTTATGTGACGATGCCGTCTGCGGGTTTGCCATACAATTGTTTCCTCATCACCCTATTGCAGTTGATGGGTGTGCCGCCGTCTGAATACGCCTTTGCGACGCCAAACGGACAGGGCTTTGGCTATTATGGGGAATTCCCGGCCAATCATGTTTTGAAAGGAAGATTCTATCAGCCGATTTCCGAGATTCTGACTTAAAAGACGGATTCCTGGAAAGGGGATGTTGTCGCAGAATTTGAACAATAAAAAAGCCGACTTTGCAGTCGGCTTTTTTGTATTCGGAATGAACAACAACTAAAAACTAGAAGTTGAAACGACCTGCTACAGACAGAACGATAACATTGTATTTATCAGCATCGCTGTGAGAGAAATCGTAGTCCAAACGAGGAATCAACGCGAAAGTACCCATTGGCATTACAGAGTATGCAGAAAGACCCAATTTGTTGTAAGAGTCAGTAGCCGTGGTGCCATTTTCATTTTCAGTTTCTGCGAAGCTTACGTAGTTCAAAGCACCACCGAAAGTGATGTCAGTAACTTTTGTTTCGTAGAATGCAGACAGACCCATTACGTTGCCACCTTTGGTTTTAACGTCGCCGAAGCCTTCAACATCAGTCGTGCGCTCAGTTTTGATCACATAGTTCAAACGACCGCCGATAACGCCGCCAGCTGCTTCAGTGTCCATACCTACATATGGATTGAAAGAGTAGCCGCCAGTTGCTGCAGAAGTTTCGTTGCCATCAATTTTTGCTTTTTGAAGACCCAAAGACACACCCAAACCGTAACGAAGAGTGGAAGCTCCCATGTTGGAAGTACCTTTCAAAGTTACTGTTGGATCCTGAAGGCCGGTTGTTTTGTTTTTTGGAGTGGAATCGTCTTCTACGGAAGTGAACGCCAAAGCGCCTTCGATAGAGAACTGATCGTTGATACCGTATTCGTAAGAAGCACCAGTGTTGATAAGACCAGTGTATTTGGTCTCATCAGAAGCACTGTCTGCTTTGATGGACGTGGAAAGAAGGCCCAAACGTGCCGTCACATCAGACTGACCCGCTTTGGATTGGAAGAAGAATTCATTGTCTGCTGCATTTGCAGATACGGAAGCCAATACGATGGCTGCTGCGATTACTTTAGAAAACATTTGGAGCTCCTTAAGCTGTTAATACTCAGTTGAGTCCAAATATTCCAAAGCTGTTTAACTTAATAGTCAACAGTCGACATTTAACATAAAGAATCAAATTACCTGAATTGGTCAGTTATTAGGTGGCTTTCTTCTTCCATCTGACCGGTGTGGCTCTAGGAAATAGCCATGTCGATTGGAGTGAACCCCGATTTTTTGGACACAGTTAAAAGTTCACGGACTCCTTGTACTCGACTGGGCTCTTCATGCCAAG